>CAZJCK010000016.1:35331-51069 GCA_964544635.1 uncultured Ignavibacteriales bacterium
CTGTCCTTTTACCAGCAGCGCTTTCGACTGCACCACTGTCAGGCGGTTCTTTTCGTAGCGTTGAGGTTTGACCACAATGTTGGAAAAACCGGTTTCGTCCTCAAGGGTGATGAACAAAAAACCGCTGGCCGTCACGGGGCGCTGGCGGATGACGACGACGCCGGCGGTGGTGACGAGTTGCTTGTCGCCAACGTTCTTGAGATCGGCGGCCGAGAGGATGTTACGCTTTTTCAGTTCGTTGCGGATCAGGCTCATCGGATGGGGGCCGGTGGTGAGGGCCATCCCCTTGAAATCGGCCATGAGACGTTCCGGGAGGGTCATGCTGTCGATCAGCTCTCCCCCGCGCTCATTGGTAGTGAGTTCGAGGCGCGGCTGACTGTCTTCCTGCATCGAGAGAACAACCCACAGCGCCTGGCGTCGGGTAAGCCCGAAACAGTTGAAGGCGCCGACTAAGGCCAGTTCTTCGAGATTGTTTCTGTGGAGCCGGGTGCGCCTGAAAAAATCGGTCAACGACTCAAACGGACCGTCGTCAAGCGCGGCGGTGATTTTCTCTTCGGCGTGGTCGCCCAGCGAGCGGACATAGCGCAAGCCGAGGCGCACGGCGCCATCTTCGACGGTACAATCCCATTCGCTTTTGGTGACGTCGACCGGCTTGATGCGCATGCCGCGGCGACGGGCTTCGTAGAGGATGGTCGACGGTGTGTAGAAGCCCATCGGCTGGGCGTTGAGCAGCGAGCAGTAGAATTCGGCAGGATAATACACTTTCAGCCAGGCGGAGACATAGACCAAAAGCGCGAACGAAGCGGCGTGGGATTCGGCGAAGCCGAAGTCGGCGAAGGCGGCGAGCTGGTCGAAAATGCGTTTGGCGACGGCATGTTCGATGCCGTTTTGCATCATACCGTGGATCAGTTTTTCGGAGATACGTTGCATTTTCTCGCGGGACCGTTTGTGGCCCATAGCGCGGCGGAGTTCGTCGGCTTCGGACGGTGTAAAGCCGGCGGCAGTGACGGCGACGCGCATCCCCTGTTCCTGGAAGAGGGGTATACCGAGGGTGCGCTTGAGGACCGGCTCGAGGCAGGGATGCGGATAGGTGACCGCCTCCTCACCGTTGCGACGTCGCAGGTAAGGATGCACCATACCGCCCTGGATGGGGCCGGGACGGATGAGGGCGACCTCGACGACGAGGTCGTAGAAGCAGCCTGGTTTGTGGCGCGGCAGGGTGTTCATCTGGGCGCGCGACTCGACCTGGAAGATACCGACCGTTTCAGCGGAACTGAGCAGCTCGTAGATCCTCGGATCGTCGTGCGGCAGTTCGGCCATGTCGATCTTTTTCCCATGGTGCTTTTCGATCAGTTTAAAAGCGAGATCGATGAGCGTGAGCATACCGAGGCCGAGCAGATCGATTTTGATGAGACCGGTATCCTCGGCATCGTCCTTATCCCACTGGATGACGGAGCGATCGGGCATGGTGGCGTTTTCGATCGGGACAACATGGGAGAGCGGCTTCTTCGTCACGATCATACCGCCGACATGGATACCGAGATGGCGCGGGAAACGCTTGATCTGGGCGCAGAGATCGGCAAGCAGTTGCACGCGGTGGTCGCTGAGGTTGAAGTTGGTTTCGCCCAGCTGGGCGGCGATTTCATCGGCGTTGGACCAGTGACCAAGGAGCCTGGTGATGCGATCGACCTCGGCCGGGATGAAACCGAGGGCCTTGCCGACCTCGCGCACGGCTGAACGGCCGCGGTAGGTGATGACTTCACAGACCATGGCAGCATGTTCACGGCCGTACTTTTCATACACATACTGGATGACTTCTTCGCGGCGGTTATTGGCGATGTCGAGATCGATGTCGGGAGGTTCGCGGCGCTGCTCGGAGAGGAAGCGTTCGAACAGCAGTTCGAGTTTGATCGGGTCGACGGCGGTGATTTCGAGGCAGTAGCAGACAGCGGAGTTGGCGGCGGAGCCGCGACCCTGGCAGAGGATCCGGTTCTCTTTGCAGAAGCGGGCGATGTCCCAGACGATGATGAAATAGCCGGCCAGCTTGAGGTGCTTGATGATGGCCAGCTCATGCTCGACCTGGCGTCGCTGGGCGCCAGAGAGTACGCCCCCCCAGCGACGGCGGGCGCCGGTGTAGGTGAGAAAACGCAGGTAGGAATCGTCGTCGTGGTCCCCCGGGACGGGAAAGTCGGGGAGCGAGGTTTCGAGTGAAGCGAGGGCAAAGTTGCAGCGCTCGGCGATGCACATGCTGTTGGCGACGGCCTCGGGATAGCGCGAAAACAGTTTCCTCATCCGTTCAGGTGACTTGAGGAACCGTTCACCGTTGGGATACAAGAGCCGCCCGGCAGTATCGAGCGTAACGTGTTCACGGATACAGACCAGGACATCCTGGAGCCGGCGGCGGTCGGGGATGGCGTAGTGGACGTTGTTGGTGGCGACGGTGGGAATACCGAGCCTCTTCCCCATTGCGGTGAGTTGTTTGCAGAGGTGTTCGTGGACGGGAAGGTTGTGGTGCTGCAGTTCGAGGAAGAAGTTGTCGGGGCCGAAGAGGTTGCGGTAGTATGACGCCATGCGTTCGGCGGTTTCGGTGTCACCGCTGGTGAGGGCGTACGGGATTTCTCCTTCGACGCATCCGGAGAGGGCGATCAAACCGTCGGCATGTCGTTCGAGAAGGTCGCGGCGCACCCGGGTCTCCCCCTTTTTACACTCGAGGTTGGCGCGGGTGAGCAGGCTGCTCAAGTTGGTGTAACCGACAGGATCACGCACCAGAAGGACGAGATGGCGGTCGTTGTCGAGGGTGATCTCGCTGCCGATGTTCGGCTTGATACCGGCGGTGCGGGCGGCTTCGTGGAAGCGGACAATACCGTAGAGGCCGTTGTGATCAGTGACGGCGAGATGCGTGTAGCCGAGTTGTACGGCGCGGGCGACCAGTTCCTCGGGGTGCGAGGCACCGTCGAGGAACGAAAAATTGGTATGGCAGTGGAGTTCGGTGTACATGGGAGCGGCGTACGTTTCGTTCAATGTGTCATTCCGGACAGATCGCATGTCCGTCTTTCATACCGCGTGGTCGTACTGAGTTGTACGAGTGGGTCCCGGCCTTCGCCGGGATGACGTAAAGGAGGGCGGGATGACGTTCTGGATTCCCGCTTTCGCGGGAATGACGTAAAAGAGTACGGGGATGACGTAAAGGAGGGCGGGGATGACGTGGAGAGATATGGAACAAGTTTGAAAGCATGACGATATTCGGTAGCCCTCCGCTTGCGGTAGGGTGTTTTGGGTTTCGTTACATCGCACCAAAGGGTGAGATATCGTGGAAAAGTACACGAGTTTTCGCAGGGCAGGTCCGGAGAAACACGGAGCGTTGCGACGGACCTGCCGTTTGCGGGAAGTAACATCATCGTCATCATACGATAGCAGGTCCCTCATCCGGCAGCCGCCGGGCATCAGGACGCTGCCCTACGGATATTCGTGCCTCACATCATACCTCATCAATCGAAGGCACCGTGGAGGAACCAGCGTGAGCGGGTGCGGTCGTAATACAACAGGCAACGTCGCCGGTCGGACGTGATCACCTGGTAGTAGGCGCGGTTGACGAAACCGCTCCACCAGTTGCCGGACAGTTTCCACGGACCGTACTGCCGGGTGATCTTTTCGGTGCGACGGTTGGCGGTCAGGCTGCGCAGGCGACCGTGTTCGGCCTGCACAGTGACCGGTTGTGGTGGACGGTACAACCGGAGGCCCGACAGCTCCCCCATCGCATACAACTGACCGTGCTCCGGCTCCGGCAATACTGAGAATCGTTTGGTCGATTTGTGATCCGGATCGAGCTTAAAACTTTCCTCCGGCAACAGGGCGTGGTTGAGGCGCGGGTAGTGCAGTCTCGAAGGGAGCTGCAGCGACGAGTTTGTCTCGGTGGCGGAGGTGTCGCCGAGGTTGGTTTGCGGTGCCAAAAGACGTTCGGTGCGACTGACACGGATGGTGATATCGACAATGCGTCCGAGCGACGGCAGTTGTTCCAGTTCAACGGTCGCCTGGCGGATGACGGTGACGATCGAGCGGGTGGGACGGTCCATGGTGACGGTGCAGGTATACTCCCTGCGGTTTTCGGTGCGCAGTTCGAGTTCGAGAGCGCTGCAACCAAGCTCGAAACGTCGCAGCGTTTCGAACAGTTTCGAGAGGTGTTCGCGAACATGCTTGAGGAGATCCTGGCGGGTGGCCAGGCCGTACTCGAGCGAGACCGACGATACCAGGTCATTCTTGTCGAGGCTGGGTTGGGTCTCGACAGCGGGGAGTTCGCGGATGGTCGACCAGAGGTGCGGCCAGGCGGCGCGACCGAAGCGCTGGGCCAGTTCGTTGACGGGGAAGGCGAGCAGCCGGCCGATGGTGCGGATACCGAGGTCGTGCAGGGTATCGTTGATATCGTCGGACAGCTCGAGGTGGGCAATGGTGATCGGGTTGAGGAAATCGAGGACGTGGTCGGGGGCGACGACTTCATACTCGCGCGGGGCGGCGGTACGGGCGGCGATGCGTGCAACCGGACGGTTGGGTGCGACACCGACAGCGGCAGCATAGCCGGCGATGTGGATCATGTCGATGATCTCTTTGGCCATTGCCCTGGGGTCGGGAAAGAGATAGCCCATGCCGGTGAGCGAGAGGAAGAAGCGGGCGTGATCGTCCTCTTCAACGACCGGGCTGAACTGCTGGAGTCCGGTGAACAGTTTACCCAGCTCGATCATTTCGCGGTCGGTGTTGCGCGGCACGACCAGCAGGTCGGCGCAGAAGGAATGGGCGCGGGCGGTGGTCATACCGAGGCTGACGCCGCCGCTTGTGGCGGCACGGTCGGCAGCGATGATGAGGGCGGTTTCATGGGCGCTGTCAGCCACCGCCAGCGGCCGGCTTTTGGGAACACGCTGGAAACGTCGCACAACCGCCAGTGAAAAGGCGGGCAGGCGAACACAGGCCCAGGTGATCGGTTGTTGTTTGGCAGCCATAACAGACTCTCCTTAATGGACAGGTTCAAACCGTCCGGCCGGACCACGGGGCCGTTCGCTGCGCGGGCAGGTGAATTGGATCTGTTCGCGGCAAAGACGGCTGCGGGTGACAGTGATGCGCCAGTGAGTGGATGGTTCGGTGGTCACATCGAGGCGCAGGGCAACCATACTGCCGGGGACCTGGGGGATGGTGTTGTCGGTCTGTCGTGTCAGGAGGATGACCAGGCCGCGGCCGCGGATCGCTTCGAGACGGAGACGGTGCAGCAGGACCATGGGGAGGGACTGGCTGTTGTCGGCGAGATCGAGGACCAGCACGGCGATCCGACGCTGCCGGAAGAGCAGTTCGCCGCTGCGCAAACCGTCGGCCAGGCTGTCGGGAGTGAGCAGCAACAGATTGGTCAGGTCGATACCGGCGGCAGCGGCGGCGGGTGGAAAGAAGCTACCGCTGTAATCGACACAGGCAATCGTTTCACGGGCGCTGAGACCGCTTATGAGACGATAGAGGAAACCGGTCTTGCCGCTGCACGGCCCCCCCGAGATTTCGACAATCTGGCCGTAGGGAATACCGCCCTGTTCGAAGAGGGTGTCGAACGGTGCGAGGCCGGTGGTGAAGAGGGTGCCGAGCCAGGGACGGTTGGCGCAGGCCTCGGGCCATTGTTGGGCCAGATGGCGGTTGAGTTGTTGTGGTGACATGGGTGTCGGTTGCATATTGGTCTCGCTTCGGGCGTATCGTTACATGTTTGCCGTGTCAGGAGCGCAGGGGTCCTGACCTACGGGGTGATTGGCTGCTCGCAAATCCCATCCACAGGGTGGGCATCGGTGCGTCCGTTCGTCGTATCCCACCCACCGGGCAGGCCACCTGTTATTATGTCGCCTGATGCTGCTCATTTGTGCAGCATATAATACAAAGAATTTGTCGGGGTGACTATCGCATTTTGACAATTATTTGTCGGGCAAGGAGATACCCCGGTCGTGCCGGGACAAAAACCCCTTGACTTACCCCCTGTTTCCGGCCTGATTACAGGGATGTGAGCGTTTTGACCGCTGCTGTGAGCAGGCTGGTCCAAGCGCCGGTGTGGCGGCGGTCGGGTGACATCCGGCGGGTCGCAACTTGAGGACAAAAGAGACGTACACTTAAAGCAATGAGTGGCCAACCTGGGAACCAGCCGATGAAATTAACGGATCGCACTGAGAACGGCGTAGTCATCTTACAACCCAAGGGCAAGATCATGGGTGGTCCCGATGCCAGCCTGCTGCATGACAAGCTGCGGGAATACCTCGAGGCCGACACCAAGAAGGTAGTGATCGACCTGTCGGAGGTGGACTGGATGAACTCGACCGGTCTGGGCATATTGATTTCCACCTTTACCACGATGCGCAATCACGAGGGCGAGTTGAAGCTGGCCAACGTGACGGAAAAGATTCAGTCGCTCCTGACGATCACCAAGCTCGGGACGGTGTTTGAATCGTACAATTCAGTCGACGAAGCGCTGGCCTCGTTCAAATAGTTGAGGCGGAAGCGACTACCGCAGCGAATATGATTGCCGACAGGTAGGCCGTAGTTGTCCTGCCTGTTTTTTGTATAGGAGAACGTTTCATAATGGATAAGCCGACGATAAACGGCAACCGGATGACGATTCCCTCCGACCTCAACTATCTTGCCGCCGTCGATGAGTTCGTTGAGGGAAAGATACGTTCGTTCGGGGTGGCCGATACCGATATTGCCGACATTGCGATCTCGGTATCGGAGTTGATAAACAACGCCGTCACGCACGGAAACAAGTCAGACAATTCCAAGCAGGTCGAGATAGAGGTCATGCAGTCGGACGGTGATGTCGTGATCAGCGTGACCGACCAGGGGGGCGGCTTCAATCCGAACAAGATAGACGATCCCCGGAAGAAGGAGAACCTGCTGAAGGAAGCGGGGCGCGGCATGTTTATCGTCGAAAGTCTCATGGACAAAGTCGACATCTCTCTCACCAGCGACGGTACGCGTATTACCATTACCAAGTCAATTCACTAACAGCAGAACCGGATCAAAAGTGAATAGTGTATGAGTGCTGATCTGGTACAGACGATTGTCGCTTTTCTGGCTGGTGGCTTCCTGATATTCCTGGCCATCACCATTACCCGCGACAATTTCGGCAACCGACTCAACCGCGTGACCGGTGCCATGCTGGGGTTTGCCGGCCTGGGGCCGGTGTTCATGGCGCTGGGGACGATCGTGCGCCAGTCGACACCGGAGGCGGTGGCGATCGAAGATTCGGTGCTGTACCACCTGCACTATGTCTGGCAGTTCTTCTTCCCCATCCTGCTGTTGTTCTCGTGGATTTTCCCGCACGACCGCCTGCGCGACTTCAAGCACCCCCGCCTGCGCTACCTGATTTTTATCCCGCAGGTCGCCCAGTTGCTGCTGGTGCTGTTTTATGAAGACATGTCGTCGCTTTTAGACAGCCTGCAGGTCGATCCCGAGGCCGAAGGGTTCGGGGCGATCATCCTGCGGCCGCTGTCCGACCTGTTTGCATGGGTGTCGGTCGGCTTCGACGTGGTACGGACGTACAACGAACTGGTCTTCGGTGCGATCAACGTAGCGTACGCGGCGATGGCGGCGTTCTTCCTGGAGACGGGGCGCCGCTCGCTGAGCAATCCCAAGATCATCCCGCAGGTACGGGTAGTGATGTGGGCGGTACGGCTCGGATTGCTCGCGTTTATCCTGGCGTGGGTCGGACGGTTTGTCCTGCCGTGGCAGTTCTCCCTTGTGCTGGAGCGGTACATTCTCCTGTTCGGGCTGGTATTGTCGGGGGCGCTGTTTGCGTATGCCACCATCCGTCACCAGTTCCTCGATGTCCAGCTGGTATTCCGGCAGTCGTTCGTATACACCCTGACGTCGGCGGCACTGGTCGGATTATACATCCTGGTGGTTATGAAGTCGCAGAGCATGTTGCAGCCGTTGTTTGGCGAACAGGCGGAGCTGGTGAGCTATGGTTTTATCATCCTGGTGTTGATGCTGTTCCAGCCGATCAACAACTGGCTGGATGAAGCGATTCGCTCGATGTTTATTCGAACCCGAACCGACCATCGCAATGTGATCGAGCGTTTTTCGCGACAGGTCATTTCGGAGTTCGATCCATTGCGGTTGCGGGCGGCGATTGAAGAGACGCTCAAGACGGCGCTGCTGGTCGACAGGGTGTATTTCGTGCTGTTCGACGACGAGGTTGAAGAGTACGTGTTGATGCCGTCGGAGAATTACGTCACGCGGGTGGTGCTGGACCGAAACGACCTGATGCTGCGGGGCATTAACCTGCTTGATTCGCCGACGTTCATGCGTTCGTTAAACGAGTTCCGCGAGGATTCGAAGCTGGCGGAACTGCTGACGGAGCGCAAAGTGCACCTGGTGCTGCCGATGAAGGACGCCAAACATTTGCTGGGGTTTGTCGGCCTGACCCAGAAGGCGGCCGGTTACAAGTATTCCTCTGAAGACATCAGCCTGCTGGGGGTGTTGTCGAACCAGATGGTGACGGCGCTGACGAACGCGCGGCTGTATGTCGAGTCGATCGAGCGATTGCGTTTGCAGGAAGAAGTCAACATGGCGCGCCAGATCCAGCTGGGCCTGTTGCCGCAGAAGCCGCCGACCGTCGATTGCTCGTGCATCGCGGTCTATTCCACTCCCTCGCGCACGGTTGGTGGCGACTTCTATGATTTCATCCCGGTCGACGATGAACGCCTCGGTATCGTGATTGCCGATGCCTCGGGAAAGGGGATGCCGGCCGCGTTGATGATTGCGCAGATACAGGCCATCCTGCGTAGCGAGGTGTATAACGGTAACGATATCGGGACAATTCTGTCGAACATGAACCGGCTGGTGCTGACATCGAGTGCGTCGGAAAGCTATGCGACGCTGTTTTACGCCGAATTGAACGTGAAGACCGCAGAGCTGGAGTACTCCAATGCCGGTCACAACTACCCGGTACTGGCACGGGCTAACGGCAACCTCGAACTGCTGCAGGAGGGTGGGCCGATTATCGGCGCCCTGCCCGATATGAAATACGCGTCGAAAAAGGTGAAACTAAAGACGGATGATGTGTTGTTCATGTTCACGGACGGTGTTTCCGAGGCGATGGATGCCGACGAGAACGAGTTTGGCGAAGACCGGATTCGAAGCATGGTGATAGAATTGAGAGGGCAGGAACCGGAAGATATGATGCAGGCGATTCTGCGGGCGGTACGGCAGCATGATCCGACCGAACCGCCGCGTGACGATACGACGATCATCACGATGAAGATACTGGGGAACAGCCGTTCGCATGGTTGATTATTCAAAGTTTGATGCCGACAAGTTGTTTGCGCTGAAAAATGCGCACCTGGGCTATCGCTACTGCCCGCGGTGCCGGGCTGAATTGCTGGAGCGGGAGATTGACGGCGTTTTGCGGATGATGTGTGCCGACGACGAGTGCGGCTTCATCTTCTACCAGAACCCGATCCCGGCGGCCGGCGCAATCGTGGTCGAGGATGACCGTCTGCTGCTGGTCAAACGGGCGCATCCGCCGAGGGTGGGCTGGTGGTGTCTGCCGGCCGGGTTCATGGAGTGGAAAGAACACCCGACACAGACGGCAGTGCGCGAGGTCGGAGAAGAGACCGGCCTCGAGATCCGGCTGACCGAGTTCTTCGAGGTGTATTCGGGGGATGACGACCCGCGGGCCAACGCGGTGCTGCTGTTGTACCTGGCCGAACGGGTGGGGGGAACTCTCCAGGCGGCGGATGATGCCCTGGACGTGGCATTCTTTCGGTTCGACGAGATCCCCGAGGAGATCGCTTTTGTTTCCCACCGCCAGGCAATTGCCGACTACCGCGAAAGAATCCGTGATCGGCAGCAGTGAGACCAGGTTGAGACTTGACTTCATTCGCTTAGTGTGCGTGTCTTGGTAATAATGAACTTACAGCGATTGGTAGTATACGCGATATTGACAGCGGTCGTGCTGACGGCGGTCCCGTCGGCGTCGGCTCAGCCGGAGTACCAGACGTACGAACGGCCGAAGCGCGATATCAAATGGTTCCGCATCAAGTACGGCGCCGAGTTGTTCCGCCTGACGGTCTACCGGGCAGATACGATAGACAACATCTTCAACTTCCCCCCGGCCTCGTTATCCAAGCTGGGCAGCACCAAAATGGAGCCAAATTGGCGGCTGACCGACGAAATGCTGACCGTCGGGAAGGATACCTTCGATTTGAACCTGATCACCAGGATACGGGTGGCGGAAGATCCGGCGAATGAGGCTATGGTGGAGCTGACGTTCTACCGGGCACTCGAGGATGACGAGCGGGCACGGCGAACCCGGATGGGCAATGTTGTCAACGTAAGGGATGATTATATCTGTGGCCCGACGGAATTCGTCCGTGGCTTCGTGCTGGCCGGGGCGGGGGACATCAAGATAAACGGTGAGGTGAATGAGGATGTCATCTCGCTGGCCGGGGATATTGATATCGGTCCGACGGCGGTGGTGCGGGGGGATGTGGTCGCCCTGACCGGGCGGATCAAAATCAGCCGCGAAGCCTCGGTATATGGCGACACCTTTGCGCCCGATGTGCTGGGTCGAAGCAAGGTGGCGGCCGGCTTCAAGGAGGGGGTCTCGACCATTGAAGTACTCGACTATAATCGGGTTGACGGTCTTACGCTGGGGCTGGGGGCGCAATTTGTCGACAGCGATTCGCTGATACCGTCGCTCTGGTTCCAGGCCTCGTATGCCCTTGAGTCGGAGCGGGGGCGCTATCGTATCGGATTCGAACAGGTTTTGTGGCGCGATCTCCCGATCGCGGTCGGCGCCGAAGGCTTTCGGGAGCTGGCGAACGAGGATGACTGGATTGTCGATCCGGCGCTGCACTTCGTCTACCCGCTCCTGGCCAACAAGGATTATCGCGATTACTACGAAGCTGAGGGCGGGCGCGGCTGGGTAAGTGCGCGGCCGCTGGCCAATATTGAGGTAGAGCTGGGCTACCAGTTCGAAGAGACGAGATACTTCGATGCCCATCCCCTGCTGTGGTCGCTGTTTGGCGGCGATGAGGAGTTCCGGCCCAATTACAGTACAGCGCCGCCGCAGCTGCGACAAGAGGGGATCGAAGTGCTGAACGGGGCCGACAACGGCTTCCTGTATGTCGATGTCGGCTGGGATACACGGTTTGTGCCGGCGATTTATGACTCGTCGGCCTGGCACGTCACCGGCGAGCTGGAGTGGTCGACACCGGACCTGGACTCCGACTATGATTACCGCCGGTACCGAATCATGGCGCGTCGGTACCAGACGGTGCATGAGCGCGGCATGCTGCTCATGCGCGGAGTGTTTGGTGGCAGCGACGGCTACCTGCCAATGCACAAGCGGTGGTATATCGGGGGGTTGTCGACGGTCGAGGGGTATGAGATTAAGGAGTTTGTGGGGACCAGGTTCTGGATGGCCAATGGTGAGTACCGGTTTTCCTTTGACCGCTACGGGCTGGCCGGGGGGCTGTACTATGATGTCGCCCAGGTGGCCAATGATGAGAAACTGGACGGCGACATCGAGGTCAGGCAATCGGTGGGGGTAGCGGCGTATGTGGGCGATCTGCGGATCGGATTAGCGCAACGTTTGGACGGCGCGTCGGATGATGAGCCTCGCTTGTGGGTTCGCCTGAGCCACACTTTCTGATCGGTAACTATCTCTCTTTCAATATATTAGCCCGTCCGTCCCGGTTTCGGGCAAACCGTTGACGGCTGCTTTCTGTCTTCCTGCTGCACAACCGTTAATAGTCTGCACAATTCGGCCGACATAGGTAGTACGGCTGTCATAATTTGACAGTGGTGTTGATCTCGCCGTGCGGACAAAATGTAATGTTTTGTCCGTCCGTGAGTTAAAAGCAATTGTCGAGTGGCCGATACAATTAGCAGCTAACCGGCACACCAAGGATAGTAATCAGATGGCCAACGCTGACTCGAAGAAGACACAGTTTCTGACAGGCTCGGGGAAAGTCCCGGTTAAGAAAGAGGGGGATTCACAGACACAGCCGGACGATCTGTTCGCTGATCTGGAGGCGACCCTGGATGAGGTTGCGGAATCGAACCCGCGCCTGAGGTCGGGCTCCGAGGCGGGCGGTAAGTCGGTCTCGGATCTTCGCGAGCTGCTCGAGGTTTCGCTGTCGATCAATTCGTCGCTGGTCCTCGATGACGTGCTCCAGATGGTCATGAAGAAGGCGATCGAGCTGATGCAGGCGCAGCGCGGCTTTGTCATGCTCTTGGATGATCATGACAACTTAAAGGTGCGTTCGGCCTACAACCTCGGCAAAGAGGAGATGGCGCAGCACCAATTCAAGATTTCGAATTCGATTGCCCAGCAGGTGTGCAATTCCGGCCGCTCGATTTATACCTCGGACGCGCTTTCCGACGAGCGGTATGCCAAGCAGGATTCGGTGGTTGAGCTGCATTTACGTTCGATCATGTGTGTACCGCTCAAGGTTATGGACACCACTATCGGCGTGATCTACCTGGACAATTCCAGCGAAGCCAAGATGTTTCTGAAGTCGGACCTGTACCTGTTCGAGTTGTATGCGCAGCTGGTGTCGAACGCCCTGCACAATGCCGGCATCTACGACAGCCTGTTGAACATGAAGCAGTACAACGAGCAGGTGATCAGCAATTCGCCGGTGGGCATAGTGGCGCTGAATGCTCACGGCCAAATCAGTACGATCAACTCGGTGGCGCTGGAGATCTTCGATCTGAACCGTGATACCATCCAGGTGGTGGGCGAGGATACGAAACCGTCGACGTTTGTCGAACTGTTGCCGCAGGAAGAGCGGATGCGCTGGCAGAATATGATCAACACGGCGCTGGCGACCGGGCAGGAGTATTCCGACCCGCGGTATTTCCACAACACCAATTATGTGGAGAAGGCGTTGTCGCTGAAGATCTCCCCGGTGTCAGGTTTAGCGCGGGATGAAGACGGTTTGATCATGACGATCGAGGACACCACCGAGAAGGTCATCATGGAAAAGTATGTCATCCTCTCGGAGAAGCTGGTGGCTCGCGGCGAGATGGCGGCATCGATCGCGCACGAACTGAACAACTATATGGCCATCGTGGCCAACAATGCCGAGCTGCTGGGGATGAACATCGATCGCCAGAAATTCGACAAGGCCAAGTTCAATGCCAAGTCGATTACCGAAAACATTCACAAGATCAAACGCTTCGTCGACAACCTGATGGACTTCTCGAAGCCGGAAACGGAGTTCATCAGCTACGACATGCGCCACCTGATCGAGGACCTCTTGTTCTCGCTGCGCGTGCAGCCGCGCTTCAAGCGGACACATTTTACGATCGACCTGGGCCAGCAAATACCGATTGTCGAGATGGATGTGGGCCAGATTCAACAGGTGTTGATGAACCTCTTGAACAACGCCGCCGACGCCATCGAAGAGCGAGCCATCAAGGAAGAAGCGAGCAACGATTTCAAACGTGAGATCAGCCTGTGCGCCGAGCATGACGAGGAGCAGGAGACGGTACATGTGACGGTGACCGACAACGGCATCGGCATGAGCGAAGAGACGCTGAATAAAATTTTCTCGGCCCATTTCACGACCAAGAAGGGCGGCCACGGTTTGGGGCTGGCGAACTGCAAGAAGATCGTCGAGTCGCACCATGGTGAGATGTGGGCGGAATCGACCGAGGGTGAAGGCACGACCTTCCACTTCCTGCTGCCGCGCCATCAACCCCAGAAATCGACCGCCAATCAGACCGACTGATCATGACGAAGAGGATGCATCCAGGGGGACTGGAGATCCTCGGCCCTCTTGGCCGCGGCGGCACCGCCGAAGTCATCCGTGTCTTTGACCCCCAACTCAAGCGTGAATGTGCGCTCAAGCAGCCGCTCCAGTCGGCGCCGGTATCGGCGCAGTTGTTTCGGCATCTGGCGGAGCGTGAACTCAATCTTATCGGATCGCTCAAATATCCCGGAATCGTCACCTGCTACCGCGCCGATCTCGATACCGAGTCACCCTATATCCTGATTGAGTTGTGCAAGGGCCGGACGCTTTTTGATGTCGGCTGGACGGGTAACCTGACGCTGTCGCTCAATGTGCTGGCGAGCGTGGCCGTGAGCCTGGAGTATCTGCGAATGCGCGGCCTGGTGCACGGGGATATCAAACCGCACAATATCTTCCTGCCACTCTTGTGGCGGCGGTGTGACCGCGGCAACCTGTTTTTTACCAAGCTGGCTGATTTCTCGATGGGCCGGACCGACAGCGAACCGGAATCGGCGCGAGCCGGCCGGGGTACGGTCGGCTACATGGCCCCGGAAACGATCGACGGCGAGCCGACAACACATCGCTCCGACCTGTTCGCCTACGGTGTGATGGCGCACTGGTTCCTATCGGGAGAGCATCCCTTCCTCACCGGCGAGACCGACCCGGTGGTGATCAACGGCCGGGTACAGGAAGAAGAGGTGCCGCTGCTGCACGAGGTCAATCCAGAGATTCCGGAAGCGGTGAGCCGAATCGTTCATCGCCTTCTGGCCAAGAAGCCGCACGAGCGGTACAGCGACGCCTGGACCGTTGCTGCCGACCTGGTCACGGCCGGTGCCACCTATCCGATCGAACGGGCACTGCAACCGCGCCACCTGGTTGGTGGGCTGGCGGACGATGGCAGCCTTCCGGAGGCGCTTCGAATCGACGAAAGGACACAGTCGCGGCTGTTGTCGTTGAGTAACGGAGACAGCAAGCGGTTGCGTTTGATCCTCGGCAGCAACTACCGTCGCGGCAACCTGAAGTATGAACCGGGCCAGTTTGTCTGGCAGCGTCAGGAAGTATACCTGCCGTCGTGGCTGCGCCGTCAGCATCTAATGCAATTCTCGAAGCAGTCCTGGGGTATGAAGCGCCGGGCTGTCCTGTCGGCAATCGTGGGCAGTGCCGACGCGGCTGTCGACGTCGGATTAGCGCGCCAGGATGACATCACGAGCCTCTCCCCCACGCTGGTCGAGTTGTTGCGCCCCTTGCTGTCGCAACCGCTGGTCAAACGTTACTCGGCGACGCTGGCTCCCTTGCTGAAGGAGAAAGAACGCTATACCCTTGCCGCCCGGCTGTATTGCCAGGCGGGTTTCCTTGCGGATGCCGTGGATTGTGTGCTGGCGGCATATGCCGGGGAAGTGCAGCCGCAGACTGATAAGCTGTTGATGGGGACGATGAACCTGGTGATCGAACTCGCGGAGATGTCGGACAACCTGTTTGCGGTTCGGCAGGTGCTGCTGAATAAGGCGGAGTGCTTGAAGAAAATGGGACAGGCGACTGAGTCGCTGGCCTGTTTCCGTCGGATTTTCGCATTGTATGACGGTATTGAGGTGGACGCCTTCTTGGCGTCGGCCTACAAGGCGCTGGGTGACCTTCACAAGGCCCGCCAGAATTTCGCGGAGGGACTGGAGGCGCTGTCGCAGGCAATGGCGATTTACCAGCAACTGGGAGACGAGCTGGAGATCTCGCATACCTATAACAATATTGGCAACATCTACTGGGTTGGTTCCGATCTGGCCAGTGCCCTGTTGAATTACCGTCGGGCGTTGCGCATCCAGCGCCAGCTCGGTGCTACTTCCGACATTGCCTCGACACTCAACAATATCGGTTCGATGTACGGTATGGGGGGACGTTACCAGCGGGCGATCAACCTGTACCAGCTGTCGATTCGCCTGAAGCAGGAGCTTGGGGATGAACCGGAAATCGCCCGGACACTGAATAACCT
>CAZJCK010000017.1:0-50881 GCA_964544635.1 uncultured Ignavibacteriales bacterium
TGCGCATCATGTCGTACTGCTCTTTTTTCTTCGGGTCGGAGAGCGTGTCGTACGCTTCAGAAATCTCCTTGAACTTCGCTTCGGCCGAGGCATCCCCCTTGTTGCGATCGGGGTGATACTTCTTGGCCAGGGCGCGAAAGGCTTTTTTTATTTCGTCGGGTGATGCCGATTCGCTCACGCCGAGGGTGTTGTAATAGTCAGTCATGGCCATAGCGTATCACCTCCTTTCGTATGCCGTAAGACACTGTTACCCATGTCTCCGGTCTAACGTGTTACCCATGTGACCGGTTGGTACCGGACGCCACCAACAACAAGCGGTAGGCCACCGGTTGTTCGAGGGGCAGGCGAGGACGTCTGCCGCCCACGAACCTACTACATCAATTTTTCTGGTGCGTGGCAGGTGCCCACAATGCGATGCGTTGGTGAGACGGTTGTTTTACATTGAGGACGAGCCTGCATCATGCACCATATCTTAACACAATTTTGTCGTTCAGTCTTCCATCTTTTTTGCATTCGGGTCAGGACCACAAGGGTTCTGACCTGCCGGCATTCTTGTCACGAGCACAGGGCTGGTGACCTGCAATCACCGTCTTCCATCGTTTTTTTCACGATGGCCGGGGTTAGCCGGCCACCGCGTGAACAGCAGGCAACATTTGCTCGATCCAGATTCATGTTGCCGACATCCAAGTCTCAAGTCGTCGCAGGGCATTTTCAGCCCCGGGAGGCTGCCATCTGCATCCTTAATAATAGTCACCATATTGAGTGAGGGGCAGACGAGGACGTCTGCCGCCCACATGTTCATCATGGCAGGTGCGTCATCCGGCAGCCGTCGAACTCCGGATCTGCCCTGCGGTTACTTCACTTCTTCGAACTCGGCGTCGACGGCGTCATCCTGCTCGCTCCTGGAGCCAGCCTCGTCACTCGAGTCCGATTCCGGAGAAGCATCTGGCTGCGGCCCCGCCGCCTGGTACATCCGGGCTGATGCCTCCTGCCAGATCTTGTTCAGATCCTCGACCGAGTTCTTCATTTCAGCGACATTGTCGCCGTTCATAGCACTCTTCACGCGCTCGACGGCCGCGTCGATCTTCTGCCTGGCGGAAGCATCCAGTTTGTCGCCAAACTCGTTAAGCTGCTTCTCGGTCTGGAAGACCGCAGCATCGGCTGCATTGCGGGCGTCGACTTTCTCCTTCTTCGCTTTATCCTCGGCCTCGTGGGCCTTGGCATCGTCGACCATCGTGTTGATCTCATCCTCGGTCAGGCCGGACGAGGCCTCGATACGGATCTGCTGTTCCTTACCGGTCGCCTGGTCCTTCGCCGACACATTGAGGATACCGTCAGCGTCGATATCAAACGTCACCTCGATCTGCGGCATACCGCGCGGGGCCGGCGGAATACCGTCGAGCACGAACCGCCCGATCGTCTTGTTGTCGGCGGCCATTTCGCGCTCCCCCTGCAGGACATGGATATCGACCTGCGACTGGTTGTCCGACGCCGTCGAGAAGACCTGTGACTTCTTCGTCGGGATCGTGGTGTTGCGCTCGATCAGTTTGGTCATCGCGCCGCCAAGCGTCTCGATACCGAGCGACAGCGGGGTAACATCCAAAAGCAGCACATCATCCATGTCACCGCCGAGCACACCGCCCTGGATGGCGGCGCCGATCGCAACCACTTCGTCGGGATTGACCGAACGGTTGGGCTGCTTGCCGAAGTAGCTCGAGACCAACTCCTGTACTTTAGGCATGCGGGTCATCCCGCCGACCATGATGACATCGTCGACATCGGACGGTTGCAGCTTGGCATCAGCAAGCGCCGCTTTCACCGGCGCCATGCTTCGCTCGAGCAGATCGTCGACGAGCTGCTCAAACTTCGAGCGCGACAACGTCAGGTTCAGGTGCTTCGGACCGTCCTGGTTGGCCGTGATGAACGGCAGGTTGATATCGGTCTGCATGGCGCTCGACAGTTCTATCTTGGCCTTCTCGGCCGCCTCTCTTAACCGCTGCAGCGCCATGGCATCTTTCGACAGGTCGATCCCTTCGGCACTCTTGAATTCGCTGATGAGCCAGTCGATGATGCGCTTGTCGAAGTCGTCACCACCGAGGTGGGTGTCACCGTTGGTCGACAATACTTCGAAGACACCGTCGCTCAGTTCGAGGATCGAGATGTCGAAGGTACCGCCGCCGAGATCGTACACCGCCACTTTGCCCGACTTCTTCTTGTCGAGACCGTACGCGAGCGCGGCTGCGGTCGGTTCGTTGATGATTCGCTTCACATTCAGCCCGGCGATTTTGCCGGCATCTTTGGTGGCCTGGCGCTGACGGTCGTTGAAGTAGGCGGGGACGGTGATAACGGCTTCGTCGACCTTGTGACCGAGATACTCTTCGGCGGTCTTCTTCATTTTGCCGAGGATCATCGCCGAGATCTGCTGCGGGGCATATTCCTGGCCCTGCATTTCGATGACCGGTTCGCCGGCTGAGTTGGCCTTCACTTTATAGGGAAAGTTGGCGATTTCGGTTTTGACTTCGTCGTACTTCCGGCCGATCAGTCGCTTGGCCGAAAAGACGGTGTTCATCGGGTTGGTTACCGACTGACGTTTGGCCGAGGCGCCAACCAGACGTTCGCCATTCTTGTCGATCGCCACCACGCTGGGAGTGGTCCGTCCACCCTCGGCATTGGGGATGACATTCGCTTCTTTATTTTCCACGACCGCGACCACCGAGTTGGTGGTACCGAGGTCGATTCCGATTATCTTCTTCATAGTCGCTCTCCTCTTATTTCGAGCTTTTCGTCGTCAATACTATCCGGCAAAAAGGCCGGTCGACTGCGACCGGCCCTCTGCAATCATCCTATGACGTGTTCGTTAGTTCGCGTCAATCGGTTACGAAATCTCGACATCGATTTCGCGCGGCTTCGACTCTTCCTTCTTGTGCAGGGTCAGCTCGAGGATGCCGTTCTTGTAGTCGGCTTTGACGTTTTCGGCATCGACCGTTTCCGGCAGGGTGAAGGAACGGCTGAACTGGCCGGCAGACATTTCGGTACGGACCCAGTTCTCTTTCTCTTCCTTCGTCTCAAAGGTGCGTTCGCCGCTGATCGTGAGAACCTTGTCCTTGATCGTGACCTTGAAGTCCTTCTTCTCCATGCCGGGGACTTCGAAGTTGATCCGGACGAGATCGTCGTTTTCCGAGATATTCACGCGCGGCACGAAATTGGTGTCACCGTTGGCCCACAGGCGCGGGGCACGGAAGAATTCGTCGAACATGGAGTCGATGTCGCGGGCGACGCGATTCGGGGAAACTGTCAGCTTAGTCATTTTGGTACCTCCTGTGTGGTTATGTTTGCGTTTGCTTTTTTGCATTACGCCCGGATATAGAACAAGAGCCGTGCCAACGGCTGCAAGCCGTTTTATTACAATGGGTTATCCATTTGGATGCGGGAGCGGCCCGGTCCGCACTGCCATATTGTCATACTATGCAGCACATATGGCAGTCAATGTGCGTCATGATGGCAGGGATTGGTAGTTGGAGTGGCAGTTGGGGAGAGAAGTTGCAGCCCGGAATCTCGAAGGCGCCGGAGGCGGATGAGAGTTCCGGGAGGTTTCAATGATTAGAAAAGAACCCGGAAGTCCTGCGGACATTCCGGGGCTACAAATTCAGATGAAAGCAATACAGCGTGCACGAGGACGTACACGCTGCACATTTTGCTGGCAGATCGGGTTAAGACAGGAGGGGCAGACGAGGACGGCTGCCGCCCACGGACGATAGAATCAATCCGGTCGTGCCGCAACGCCGCGGGGGCCGGTCTCTAACAGAGCGTCATCAGACTCAAGTTTGATGACAATCGACTTCACGCTACCGCTCCCGAGGTCTATCCTGACCTCCTTACGTGCGTACCCAATCGCACTGACTGTCAATAAGGACATCTCTGAGGAAAGGTCCGTCAACTCGAAAGTGCCGTTTTGGTCAGTGAGTTGACCAAGGCTTGTCCCCTGTACGATGACAGCCGCACCGGCGATTGGCTGACCAGTTTCTTCGTCAACCACCGTACCACCGGCTGACATTGTGCCTAAAGGAATCCCCGGCCTTGTGGCGGTGCCGAGAGAGGCGATCTCCCCCTTATCTGTCGCAATATATATGAAGTCGCCGTTGGTCACAGGACTGACCGAAAACGAGCCCTTGAACTGGCGTCGCGCCGTCACCTTGCCGTCGGCAGTCCGCAGGCTGTACAATGTGCCGGCTTTGCTGCCGAAAATGACGTAATCGCCGGCCACAATCGGCGAGGCGCCGATGACATCCTCGATCTCGACGGACCAGCGCAGGGCGCCGGTGGCGGCGTTGAAAGCGAGCAGCGACCCGGTACTGCCGGCGACATACAGGAAGCCGTCAGCGACCGCCGGAGAGGTCCAGACGGGGCCTTCAATCTGCTGTTTCCAGATGATCTCACGGCTGTCGATATCGACTGCATAAACACCACCATCGAGATCGTTGGCGTACAACACACCGTTGTCGACCGCCATGGGTGACACGACAGCGCCGTCCAACTCAATCCGCCCGATCTCGGAGCCATTTTCAGGATCGATCAGTAAGAGAATGCCGTTGTCGGTGGCCTGGACAATATGGCTGCCGGTATAAATCGGCGGCGGGCCGAAGCGGTGGTCGTCGGCTTGAAATTTCCAGATTCGCTCTCCCTGCAAATGATCAACGGCCATCAGGTAGCCCTCGACCGAACCGGCGATCACCTTTTTGTCTTCCAGGAAAAGCACACCGGGCAGCGGGTTATACAGGTCGACTGCCCAGATCTGTTTGCGCCGTGTCAGGTCGACACCACGCAGTTCGTTCTTCCTGTGACCGACGACATACCATCCGAGCGCCTGCCAGACCGCCATACCGCCGTCAGGCCAGCCCTTGGTGTTGATACGGCCGAGGTATTCGCCGTTGTCTATGGCGTACATCTTGATACGCTTGCGGCTCGACGGATAGACGAGTGCTTCCTGCGAAAGGGTGAGCGGGCCGGACGGTTTATCGTTGCTGCCTTCCTCCCAGATAATATCGAGTCGTCCACTGTAAGAACCGTCGTGGACCGCGCCCGCAGCCATCTGGCTGCCGCGGAAGTACGGCCAGGGGCGTTCCGCAGTCGAGATGGCGGCATCCATCTTGTATGTCTTGCCGCAGCCGACAGCCAGCAGGGCGAGTATGAGTATGGAAGCAATCCGCTTCATCAGAAATTCCACCCGAAGAAGAAATCGAAGTCGGTGTTGGGCGAGATTTCGTCGAAGTCGGTGGTACGGCTGAAGTCAAAGCGGAGCACCAGGAAGTAGCCGAGGGCGACGCGGAAGCCGGCACCAAAGGAGCCGAGCAGTTGATCCCATTCCTCGTCCCAGGCATTGCCGACATCGAAGAACAGGGCGCCACGAATGCCGGTGAAGCCGATACCGCCGAACGGGAAGCCGATGTGGAGGCGATCGATCAGCGGGAAACGGAGCTCGTTGGAGGCGAATACGACATTGCGCCGGTACCATTCGCGTCGATCGAAACCGCGGAACGACCAGGAGCCGCCGAAGTAAATGCGCTGCGGCTCAAAGCCGCTCGAGGTGTAGTAGAACAGACGGTTGGCGAAAGCGGAGAAGCGGCCGAGGCGGAAGTAGTGCCTGATATCGGCCAGGGCGATACGGTTCCAGCTTCGGGCTTCGTCGAGGGCGGTGGTAGCGCCGACAGTGAGGTTGTAGCGACGACCGTCGATCGGCCCGGTAATATCCCACAGCGAATTGTCGTACACCCAGCTCAGGGTATTGGTCGAGAGGATGGCTTCACGGTCGGGCAGACCGAACCGTCTATCGCGAAACGAGTAGCGAACGAACGCGCCGAGATCAATACGATGGAACTTCGATATCGGGTATGATATCGAGCCGTGGAGTCCGGCGTTGCGCTCAAAGTAGTATTGATCATAGTCGTTGAAATATTCATCATAGAGATGAAAGCCGCCCAGCGCGTAGTTGATGCGGTGCTCACGATTGACATAGGTCACACCGACGTTGAACGATTCCAGCAGTTCATCTTTGGTTTCGGCAGTGTTGGCCAGCAGGAAATAAAACTGGTGGTTGCCGAGCATATCGGTAAGCACTGCCTGGAAGCCGCCGAGGGCGCCGTAGACGGGGTCCCAGCCCAGCGAGGTCTGGGCGATATCGAACGAATAGTCGGCGTTGTAGTCAACGGATGCGTCGACGTGCTTGGCCTGGACGGTATCGGGGTACCACGCAGAGGCATCGACAAAGATATCTTCCTGTGGCACCGCCTTCGGCTCTTCCGGCAAGTCCATGTGGAAGATCTGGAAACCGAGGTTCTGGTAGCCGGTAAAGACCAGCGCTTTGCCGTCGGATGACAACCTCGGGTGGAAGGCGCCGGTGATGAAATGAGTCTGCTGCGTCATCGCGCCGGTTTCGTCCATCAAAAAGAGGTTGAAGGTTCCCCCGCGATCGGATGCGAAGAAGATGCCGTGCCGGGTTGCGATCGGCGACTGGTCGGCGTACGGCCCGAAGGTGAGCTGGACCAGGTGACGGCTGCGCAGGTCGAGACGGTACAGGTTGGTATGGCCGGCCGGACCATCGGCGCACCGATCGGAGGCGAACAGGATAGCACGGCTATCCTGCGTGAAGGTTGGATTGAAATCGTTGTATACGTCGTTGGTCAAACGCTCGTAGCTGCCCGACGCGAGATCCAGCAGATAGAGGTCAGCCAGGCCGTTCTTGGTAATGCCGCGAAAGACGATCGAGCCGCGGTCGGGTGAGAAGCGTGGCGAACGGATGGTGACCAGGGAATCGAATTCATATCGTTCGACCACGGAGCCCTTTTCGAGGCTGTACACGTAGATAACGTCGCGCTCTTTCGACTTCGACGAGAAGGCGACGATGCCGGAGTCGGTAACGTCGATACCCGAGCGCAACAGGTAAAGCGATTCATACTTTGAGGAACGTTCGCCCTCGATCAGGGACTTTACTTCCTGACGGCCGCCCTTCAGCGGTTGCATGTAGATACCGGAGTAGCCCATGCGGTTGGCCTTGAAAACAACCCACTCCTTCTCCCCCGTACCGTCGTCCCACTTCACGGGTACACCTTTGACGGAGTAGCCGTCGTAGGTGACCTGCCTGGCTTTCATCTTCGGCAGATCGTGGTCGGCGATCTGCGGGAAGTACTGCTTCTTGAGGCTGTACTCCCATTTGCGGGAGACCTCGTTGAGATCGTCGCCGAGAGTGAGCTTGACGACTTCGTCGAAGTCGCGGCCCTTGGTCCAGTTCTCGAATATCAGGGTGAGCTTATCGGAGCCGTAGGTGGAATCGATGAAGGTGCAGATCGACTCTCCGAGCTTGTACATGAAATAGGTGCCGCGCACTTGCCAGAGGTCGGGAATGGTGAACAGCTGGTTATTGATCACCATGTCCTTCACGATCATGTCGGCCTCGGTGTCCCAGGTCTTGGACCAGAACTCGGCAATCCCCTCGGTAAACCAGAGAGGCGGATAGGTGGCGCGCATGGGGCCGTTGCGATCGAGCTGCTGGTCGAGTTTGGAAAGAGTGAAGACGTGGACCAACTCGTGGCGAATGACGTGATCGAACGCCTGGTAAGAACCATGATACGGCACAACCACGCGGCCCTTGGCGAATTCAGTGAAACCGCCGACCGATTCGGGAAGAAGGCCGGGGATGACGTTTGTCTGGCTGAAATAGCTTGGCGAGGAGTAGATGATCAGAGGGATCTTCTCGAGCACCTCGTGATTGAATTTTTTCGCCAGCACCCGGTAGCTGTCCTCGGCCGACTTGGCGGCCATCTGGGCGACTTGCGTTTCATCGGTGTAGAAGTAGATCCGGAAATGCTCGGTGGTCATGACCTGCCAGTCGAACTCGGTATACTGGACCTTGTTCTTACCGAAATAGAACTGGGCGGATATACTGGACGCACAGAACGATACCACAAGTACCGTCATGACAAGCATCAAGAGGGAACGTGAGCGATCAGTGTTGGACGATTGACTGGTCACAGTTGGCTTGTTCCTTATCTTCCTACCCCCTGTACCCCACTAACATTTGTATAGACGGTCGAGTTTCCCCGATTGTCCAATCTCCTGTTGTGAACGGTGTTTCCTTAAGGATATCGGCGATTCGGCCGCCGGCCAAATCGGTAACGGATGATCTGTTGACTATTTGAGCAGGTCCTGGACAGCGTCGGCGAGGGTGTCGGCTCTGGCAACTCCGGGAACTGCGTCAAGGCCGTGGAGCTTGCTCTCATGAGTCGACCCGTAGCCGGTCCGGACCAGGACGGAGCGACCACCCATGACCAGCCCCAGGAAGAGGTCGTCGAGCTTATCACCGATCACAACCGACCGGCGAAGATCAATATGCAGGTCGGCCGCCGCCTGCTCGGCCATGCCGGGTGACGGCTTGCGGCAGTCGCAGCGGCGGTCGAATTGCTCCACCTCTCCCCCGGGATAGTGCGGACAGTAATAGAGGCCGTCTATCTCAAGCCCCGCCGCCATCAGCATGTCGAGCAGCCTTTGGTGGACGCGCTCGACTGTTTCTCGGTCAAAATAGCCGCGGGCCACACCCGACTGGTTACTGACAATGACTATCTTGTAGCCGCGCCGACGGGCCTCCTTGAGAGCGTCGACGCCGCCGGGAATAAGCTCAATGTCGTTCGGATCCGAGAGGAAGTGCCTGTCCTCGATCAAGGTGCCGTCGCGATCAACGAACAGGGCGGGATGCTGGCCGGTGGAACGGTCGAGGATGTCTCTTGCGATGTCGACGACGCTGTCCGGGTCGATGCGGGTGAAGCAATACCGTTCGTCGCGAAAGCACGGTTTATCACCGTGAATGGAACACGGCCGGCAGTATTCATCGACCGAGACAATCCGATCAAAGCGTCCGCGCGGCGCGAAGCCGAGTGCGGGATGGGTCGGTCCGAACAGGGCGATTACGGGAGTATTGACGGCCGAACTGAGATGGGCGATGCCTGAATCGTTGGCAATGGTGAGTCTCCCCTGCTCGATGACAGATGCAAGTTCGGAAATGGGAGCATCTGTCAGTTCGTAGACGGATGACTTCGGAATGTCGAGGTCGGGGAGGCGGGTGTCGGTTTCTGACGAGGTGGTCGCCCAGACAATATTCAGATCGTAGTTGCGGTGCAGGTCGGACGCGACCATCGCGAACCGTTCGACCGGCCACTTCTTGTTGGCGTGGGCGGCTCCCGGCGCGATGACGACATAACTGTCGAGAGCAAACGGGAGCATTGCCGAATCCGACGTCGTTGCAAGGAACGGACGGGAGGCGTGGATCGTACCGTCAAGCTCCTTCACACACCGGTTGTACAGATCGATAGTATGCGGCCATTGCGACGGAATCTGGTGAGTGCGAGCGATCTGGCGACGTTCGCGTCGACGCTTTGGATAGACAGCTATACGATCGGCGGTTTGTACTTTGCGCACCGACCAGGAGCGCAGGTTACCGTGCAGGTCGGCGACAAACGAGAAGGTTTCGTCGGACAGCGTGCGGATGAGCGTCAAGAGGTCACCGGTGGAGGCGTCATCGGGAATGGTGAGGACATCGTCGACACCAGGGATCATTCGCACGACCGGTGCGAAGCGCTCCTTGGTGAGATACCGAATGCTGTGGTCGGGATAGCGAATTTTGAGATTGAGCACGGCCGGTGAGGTGAGGATAATGTCACCGAGCGAGCTGAACCTGATTATGAGTCCCTGGCGTGCCATTACCAGAAGAGATACAGACCGACGCCGCCGAGGGCAAAGCAATAATAGGCGAAATAATCAAGACGGCCACGCTTGACCACCTCGAGCACCAGGTAGACGGCTACCAGGGCGAGGACAAACGACGAGGCGAAGCCGATTATGTACTGCACCATCAGTTCCGATGGGATGGCGGCCATATCGGCGGCATCGAGCACGGCGGCGCCGGCGATGGCCGGGATGGCCAGCAGGAAGGAAAATTCGGCCGCTTCCTGCGGCTTGACACCTGCCCACATGCCGGCAGCGATCGTGGTACCGGAACGTGAGATACCGGGGAAGATCGCCAGCGCCTGGCCGATACCAATGAGGACCGAGCGCGGCAGTGTCAGGCCGCCGGTGGCATTACGGATGAACCGGGTCGAGAGCAGTATGGCGCCGGTGGCCAGCAGCATGAACGAAGTCATGAGGGGGTTGGAAAAAGCGCCTTCAAAGAAGTCCTTCAGCGTCAAACCGACGATCACTGCCGGCAGCGTGCCGATGATGATGTAGAAGATCACGCGTCGCTGGTAGGTGCGATCGGCTTTCCAGAGCGCCTCGATCAGGCCATAAATGCGTACTCGGAAATAGACCAGCACGGCCAGGAGGGTGCCGACGTGCACCGTGATTTCAAACGACATACCGGGCTGCTTCACGCCGAGCAGCGCCTGGCCGATGACAAGGTGGCCGGACGACGAGACGGGAAGGAATTCGGTCAGTCCCTGGAGGATACCGAGTATGAGGGCGTCGAGGTAGGTCATACAAGTCAGCCCCGGACGGGCCGGGGCCGTGGTTTATAGTACTTCGTTTTCTAAAGCTGCGCGTTACATGACGTTGAAATCGATGCCCAGGAACAAACCGTCGTTACCGTCGAGCTGGAACTCACCGTAGAGGTTGATCATGTCGTTGACCATCCACTCGGTACCGAGGTGCAGGCCAAATTCGAGATCCGAGGAGTCGCCACTACCGAATTCGGTGTCAACACTCACGCTTTCCAGTCGGACGTTTATGCGGGCATACGGTGACAACACGCCACCGCTCTTCAGGGCAAAGGGGTGAGAACCGGTAACGAAACCACCAAGCTGCCAAATGGAGATTCCGGAAAAGTCGACCCACTCGAAGAGGCCGCCGGCGGCGAGGTCAAACGGCGTGGTCATATTGCCTTGTTCGTCGCGCGTAACCTCAAGAAAATGGTACTGGAAATCGGCTCCAAATGCCAACTCTGCATCGGAGGCGTCACCGTCAATGATGCCCAGCTTCAGTCGCAGCTCACTAAACTGCGAAGTACCGTAGGTGAATCGACCGAACACCGAGGTCCCGTCGGCGATACCGACACCGCCACCAAAGTCGGCCCTGCCTTGATCGAGAGTTCGTGCGGTTGCGAGGTTTCCGAACGCTGAGCCAAACGAATCGGCGTTGGCCGCGGCAGCAAATAAAATAAAGCAGGCGGCAACAAGTACAATTTTCTTCATTATGATTCCCTTCAATTTTTTCATATCCCCGCGGCGGGTCCATTGCAGTCGTGACTAACCTGGGCAAGCTATCTGGGAGTAACGGCATCGTCAACCAAAATGTTGCACCGGGAATATTGTTGACTTGCACAGCGGCGGGGCCTACTCTTTTCGATTATCTTCACAGCCAATCCCCCGGACCGATCAGACCGGGAAGATAGCACGAAGAAGGAGTCTGGACGAATGGCAGAACAACCCACCAACGGGGGCAGCCTCACCGCCGTCGCCCTGCGTCAGCACTGGGGCTCACGATTCGGTTTTATCCTGGCGGCGTCCGGGTCGGCCATCGGCCTGGGGAATATCTGGAAATTTCCATATATCACCGGCGTGTATGGCGGCGGCGCGTTTGTCCTTGTCTATCTCGGCTGTGTGTTGATTGTTGGTCTGCCCCTGATGATCGCCGAGTTGATGATTGGCCGTCGGGGCCAGGAGAACCCGGTGGGCGCCTTTCAACGCCTGCACCGTCCCGGTTCGCCCTGGCAGATCGCCGGCTGGCTGGGGGTGGCGTCGGGCTTTATCATCCTGTCGTTCTACAGTGTGATCGGCGGCTGGTCGATCGCCTATATTTTCAAGTCGTTCGCCGGTTTCGCCGGCGGCAACGCCGTGATCGAAGGGCAGTTCGGGGCGCTCGTCGACTCGCCGCTGCGCTCGATCATCTGGCACACGGTGTTCATGGCGCTGACAATCGGCATTGTGATCGGCGGCATTCAGAGGGGTATTGAACGCTGGGCCAAGATTCTCATGCCGGCCCTTGGCGTAATCCTGGTCTGTTTGATGGCCTATGGCCTGACCACCAGCGGTGGCGGCAAAGCACTCAACTTTCTGTTCAACCCCGATTTCTCCAAGTTCACGGCCGAGGGATTCCTCTCGGCGCTGGGGCATGCTTTTTTCACGCTGTCACTGGGTATGGGAGCCATGATTACCTATGGCAGTTACATGGAGCGTGGCTCACGGATCGTTCGGGACGGTGTGACGATTTCGATTCTCGATACGGCGATCGCCCTGATGGCCGGAATTGCCATTTACTCGCTGGTGTTTGATCACGGCCAGGATCCCGCTGCCGGCCCGGGCCTCATCTTTATGACGCTGCCGGTTTTGTTTGCCGATTTCGGGCGCTGGATCGCGGTGGCATTCTTTGTCCTGCTCACGTTTGCGGCGCTGTCGTCGGCGATATCGCTGCTCGAGGTTGTCGTGTCATACTTTGTCGACGAGCGCAAGTGGAACCGCACCAAGGCCACCTTGTCGCTGGGTGGCGTTATCTATCTCATTGGCCTGTTGAGTTGCATCTCGTCGCTCCGGGTCCCCTTCCGGGGAAGCGAGCAGACGTTTCTCGATATCTTCGATTACGTATCAACCAACTACATGCTGCCGGTCGGCGGCCTGCTAACCGGTCTGTTTGTGGCCTGGGTGGTGGCGGATAAGGTGCGTCGCGAAGAGACTGAGCTCAAGGGCGTACTCTACTCCGGCTTTGTGTTTATCCTGAAATACATTACGCCGGTTGCCGTACTGGCGGTCATACTCCACGGCCTGGAATTGCTGCCGTTCTTTGATTACGGGAAATAGGCTCGCGGCACTGACGATTTAGTAAATGCCGTAGCGGGCGATGCGGTCACGCAGGGTGTTGCGGGAGATGCCGAGTGTTTCGGAGGTCTTCACCTGGTTGCCATCGAACTGCTTTAAGCAGGAGGCGATGACGGCGCGTTCGAAAGCCGACTCCAGGAAGTGGAAAATCTGGCCGGGATGATTGGCCACCAGCTTGGGCATGATCGGATCGATGATCGCCTTGAAACTCTCGAAGTAGTCATCCTTCAATGTAGACAGGTCGGCTTCCGGCTTGCCGTTATCCTCGGAGAAGATCGGGAAGTCTTCCGCTTCCAGGGTGTCACCCTTGGACATGACCATGGCGGTATGGACGTTGTTTTCCAGCTCACGTACATTCCCCGGCCAGTAGTACTTCTCCAGCAGCGCGAGCGCTTTTTTGGAGAGTTGCTTGTTGGCGTGACCGAGTTGCGCCGAGAACTTCTTGATGAAGTGATCGACCAACAGCGGAATGTCACCGCGCCGTTCCCGCAGCGGCGGGATGTAGATGGAGAAGACCTTGAGGCGATAGAACAGGTCGACGCGGAAAGAGCCTTCTTTCATCAATTGCACCAGCGACTTGTTGGTAGCGGCGATAAGCCGGACATCCACCTCGATCGAATCGTTGCCACCGACCCGTTCGAACTTCTTTTCCTGCAGCACGCGCAGCAGCTTGGACTGGGTAAGCATGCTCATGTCGCCGATTTCGTCGAGGAACAGCGTCCCCTGGTTGCACTGCTCGAACTTACCGATGCGCTTGTAATAGGCTCCGGTGAAGGCGCCCTTCTCGTGGCCGAACAGTTCCGATTCGAGGAGGGTTTCGTGCAGGGCGGCGCAGTTGACACTTAAGAACTCATTGTTCCGTCGCTTGGAGTTACGGTGCACGGCGCGTGCCACCAGCTCCTTACCGGTACCTGATTCCCCGATGATAAGTACGGCGGCGTCGGTTTTCGCCACCTGGCCGATGAGCTTGGCGATTTCGACGATCTCCGGCGACTGGCCGATGATCTCGCCGGTATCGGCCCGGCTGGGTTCTTCATGATGAGTAGGTGAGGGGGCGCCCCCGTGGGCGGCGAAGCCGCATGCTTTATTGACGGTATCAATGAGTTTGTCAATCTGGAACGGTTTGGTCAGATACTCGTACGCCCCTTCCCGCATCGCCTCGATGGCGTTGTCGGTGGAGACAAATCCAGAAATGACGATGACCGGCAGCTCGTTGCGCGCCAGCTTGATTTCCCTGAGGACCTCAAGGCCGGACATGGTCGGCAGGTTGACATCCAGCATGACCAGGTCAATATTGCTGTGTTCTTCCACATATCGGCTGACCATCTGTCCGTCCTCGAGAAAGTCAAAGCTGAACTTTTTCTCGTCGAACAGGTTCGCCAGAGATTGCGAAAGGTCACGGTCGTCGTCTACGAGTAGTATCTTCTTCATTTCGCCACAGTTTTTTGATCTCAGGTACACAGATAGTATCGGCTGATTGCTCCGATATTGTAGAGTCAGGACAAGAATTTTCCGGGAAATATTGGGGGTTTATGCGGCTTTTTCAGGGGGAGAGCCAAGCCGGGTCAGGACAAGCGGATAGACAGCCTGAGAATTTCTGGAAGGGGCTACTCTTCGTCGAGTAACAGGAGGACAGAGGTGCTCATCCAGAAGAAGTAGACAACCATTTCAGCCACTATGGAAAGCAGGAGCAGCCAGAAGACCAGCTCAGGGGTGAACATATCGACGATAGTCGAGGAGCGGCTGATAATGCCCCAGAGGACGCTCGGCACGACGAGCATGATACCGGCCAGAAAAAGGCTGGTCAGCGGATTGTGCCAGGCGGTGGTGAGGGAACGCCTGAGGGCCTGCAGGGCGTTGTCGCCGTACATGACCACCGAGGCGAAGGAATAGTAGAGGAGGGCCATAACGACCGCCATGGCGCCCGGTTTGACGACGAAGTCCAGGGCCAGGAGGCGGCGACGGTACCCGTAGAGCTCATCCCGGAAGAGAGTCATCGGGAGGACATCTATCAGATAGAACAGGCCGTTCAACAGCACCCAGATGGCGACGAGGTGCCCCAGATCGCGCCAGAACCGTCCATAGCGAGCCTCCGCATCGCCGGCACCGAGACCGGCGATGGAACGAAACAGCCACAGGGCGGCGATGCCGAGCACGGCGCCCTCCAGCAGAAAGGCGATGACATAGCGGGCGATACCGAAGAAATACGGCATAACGATGAAGTGACCGGGATAGTGCGTAAAACCGGCGGCATACTGATCGTTAACGAGCCCGGTCCACCAGGTGATAATGCCGCTAAAAAGCGGCGACGTGAAATCGTAGTGAGCATAGAGGATCAACGTGACCAGACCGAAATAGGCGGCCAACAGCAGCCATACGCGCCAACGGCCGAACTGCTTGAAGGCATCGACAAAAAGCGCGAAAAACCTGTTTATGCCGTCAATAACTGTCACAAGAGTACCCCTGTGTTTGGGTCTACGGTACGGTTACCTCTACCTCATTCGAGCCGGTTTCCAAACCGTTCTTATCCTGAACAAACAGACGGTAGAAGTATGTGCCGGCGCTGCGCGTGAGTGTTGCCGTGGTCGATGATTTGGTCTGGCGTATGAGCACCAGGTTGTCGCCACTGGTCACACCGGCGCTGTTCGCTTCGTACAGGCGGTACGAATCGAAATCGTCCTCACCACTGGCGGTCCAGGTCAGATTAACCGAACCGTCGGTAGCCGTTGCTATAAGTTCGACGGCGGCGGGTGGATCGTTGGTGAAGGTAGTAGCCGACACCACTGCCGATCCGGCGGTCAGACCGGACCCGGTGACTACGTAGACGCGATAGAAATACTCGGTGTCGTCCTGCAGCGTCGTGTCACTGAAGGAGCGTATAGTCCGGCTCGTGATGGTGCGCAGCGGGGTCCCGGAATCGTCGACAGCCGACGAGGTGCCGCGGTAGATCTTGTAGGCGGCGAAGTCGGTGGTGGTTGCCTCGCTCCAGTTGACCTGGATCTCAAAACTCGACAGCACCAGCAGCGACGCCGTCACCGGCAATGGGGCGGTCGCAATAGTCAGGGTAGCATCGGTCGGCTGTGTAATCGGGCCGTTTCCGGCAGCATCGGTAAACCGGCCGGTGACGAGCACGGCATTGACATTGAAATTGGTGGGCACAACCCACTCGCCGGTGTAGATACCGTCTTCGTCGTCATCGTCCAGCGCAATAGTCGGGCTGCCGGAAAACGAGACACTGGCAATACCACCGCTCTCCCCCGCGTCGAGGGTAAAGCGCAAGGTGTCACCGGCGGAAAAGACGCTGTCCGGGTTATCGAACCGTATCGACTGAATCTCTGCTCTGGTATCGAGAATGATACTGTCGACGAGCGGCTCGGCGGTCCGGGCGCCGTCGTCAAATTGCAGTTCCGCGTACACGGTCTTCGTTCCTTCGCCGGGACTCTTGATTTCGAATGTCGTCTGGGTGCCGGTGAACAGGCTGAAGGTTGCATCGGCGAGGGTCGGATCCTCCGAAAGCCGGATGTGGGTAACGGTAGTGTTGGCGTTCACCCGCACAGTGATGTTGCGGCTGTTGGTGTATTCGTCGCCGCCTTCGAGTTGAATCGACAGGAGCGAAACGGTCGCCAGGACCGGCGTGGAGCGAGAGCCTTCGACATTGGTGTTAGTGACCGACGAAACGGCGAAGGCGTATTCACGGTTCGGCGCCAGACCGTCGAGGGTGACAGTAGTATCGACCGTGGAATCGCGCAGCGTAAAAGTCTGGTCAGTCGCCTGGGCGGTGTAGATGCGATACTTCATGACACCGGATGGATCGCTGACCTGCCAGGTGAGTGTGACAGCCTCGTTGCCCAGTTGCGCCTGGACATTTTCCGGCACCGGCGGCGGATTTCCGAGGCTGCGGACGGGATCAGTTGATTCGATGTGCCGATCGCAGCCAGTTATGGCGACGCCGATGATCAGAAGAGTTGACAGACTAAGTAATGCTGATTTCATCTCCCGCCTCCGTCAAAACTTCTTTGATAGTTGCAGGCCAAGCTGATCGGGGGCAGCCTGCGGTGTGATGGTCAGTCCCTTGACCGTGATCTCGGCCTGCTGGTCGGGGAAGAAGAAGAAGGTATCAAGCAGGTTCAGGCCCCAGATACCGATGACGGTGCCGATTGACCAGCGCCTCAGGTTTTCGGCATCGTAAGCATCCTGCTGGGCTTCGACCACCAGTGGCAGCAGATTTTCGCGGGCGGCGAAGGTCGAGGTGGTATCGAACTGGCTGACCAGACGATTATACCTCGCCTCTTCGTCATCGAAATGCTCGTCGGCTATCAGGAATGCCGCCACTGAACTGGCGGCCAGGAAGGTAAAGAAGAACCCCTTCGTCTTCTGGTCGGTGTAGCGCTGCCCCCAGCCGGGGATAACCAGGGAACGGGCAGCAGCTTTCAGGCGTGTCTTGGACGACAACTGGACATCAACCCGCGTTTCCTGCCCCGGATCGATGAGGACCCGGCCGGTGTACGTCTCGTAACCGTCCTTGCGAACGGTCAGCTTATAGTTGCCGATCATCATCTGGGAAAAGCGGGCCGGCGTGACACCGCGCACGATGAGGTCGCCTTCGAGGGTAGCCTCGGCGCCGGCCGGCGAGCTGGTGACGATGACACCTGCGCCGTCGGGTCCCTGTGCCGACGCAACCCCGGCTGTCAGAAAGAGGGTCATCGTGAGCACGAGCACGTTCCGTGTGTATGACATAGATCCTTGCTTCTCGTCTGTTGGTTTATAATCGATTGTCGGAAGAACAGGCTAATACATAAGCAGCCAAAATTCCAATAAAAAAGGGCGTGCAGGACACGCCCGAAAGCTATCGTGGGATTAAAGCGCCATCAACCGATATCAGTGGGCGCCCTTGCCGGTACACACCACCACGACTGTTTTCAGCATTATCTGTATATCTTTCCAGAGCGACCAGGTGCGGATGTACTCGAGATCGTAGGCGACTTTGCGGTGCACTGAGTCGATCGAGGAATCATAACCGTTTTCAACCTGCGCCAGACCGGTAAGACCGGGCTTGACCGCCAGGCGGTCGGCATAGTTGGGGACCTCTTTGACCAGTTCGCTGACGAATTCGGGGCGCTCGGGGCGAGGACCGACGAGCGACATATCGCCCATCAGTATGTTGATGAACTGCGGGATTTCGTCGATCCGGCTCTTTCGCAGGAAGTTACCCAGCCGGGTAATGCGGGGGTCATTGGCCTGTGCCCAGACCGCACCGGATGTCTTCTCGGCATCGTTCACCATAGTCCGGAACTTGAGGACCCGGAACGGCTTGCCGAAGCAGTTAGCCTGGCGACGGTCGCTGTTGCGACGCTCTGTTACGCCGGAACGCTGGTAGAAACGGCGATCGCGGCTGCGGCGATTCTGCCCCACCCGAATCTGGCTGTAAAACACCTTACCCGGTGAGTCGAGCTTGATCAGGATCGGAACTATCAGCCAGAGCGGTGATGTCAGCAGAAGGCCGACAATGGCGCCGGTAATATCAACGGTTCTTTTAACAGATCTTCCCATAGCTATCCGGACTGCTGTAAAGTGCGACAGCGTCCGAGGGACTGCAAAGATATAAAACATCGACATGGCAATAAACAAGATCCCCTTCAAGTATTCGCCGTAGAAGAAACCAAGGTGCTGAGAAAGAGTCAACGATGACGTGGTCGTCGTAATGTTGACCCGGTGGGGCGACAAAACACGGCCGGGGAGCGCATAACCGAACGATTTGGGATCGGCAACCACGCTTGCGTTGCGCATTTCTATGTTGTTGTTCAGTCCGTCTTTCACCTTGTCTCAGTAACCAGTTTGGAAGGTTCGTCAGTAGTTTGGGCTTGTAGCCAGTTACCTGAGCAAACGGTTTGCCAAGACCAAAAGCTGGATATGCAGAATATGGAAATTTTTTGCTGATTATTGTCACGACTGAACCTATTGCTGTGACACAACTTAACAGCTTCATAATGGATACATATGGTCGCTTTACGGCAATAACCATAGGGCACGCCCCCGTATTACGGAGCAACCTGTTGCATGCTACATATATGCTGCAACAGATTGCGTAGTTATCCGGCATTTCCCTGCAGGTTGCCGCAAAGGGCCCATTAGTGACCGATTAGGGCGCGATTAGATACGAAACTGAGAATCGGTGCAGATCAGCGGAGCCGACACTCTCCGATCCGGAGTAGGCGTAATCCAGTTTGATCGATCCGAGAAGCGCGCCGGCGCCAAAGGTGAGGCCGCTGCCGATATAAGAATTTGATTCGGGACTGGTAAAATAGCCGGCGCGAATGAAATATCGCTGGTCAAGATTGAACTCGGCGCCGTTATGGATGACGGCATTGCCGTAGACCTGGTTTTCATAATCGGCGGTAAGGAGCAGGCTGCGGTCGAGGAAACGCACACCGGCACCGGCCCGTATGGTGGTAGGGAGTTTTTCCTCGACCTCTTCAAACTTGATCGTCGTACCCAGATTGGCCAGGGTGGCGCCGACGGTGACTGTACCGAAATCGGCACGAAGGCCGATATCGCCGGCGAAGGCGCTGGCGGAAACGTCAGCCAGACGCTGGCCGACATACTTACCGGTCACGCCGATTGAAAGGTAGTCGCCGAAGCGCCGGCCGATGGAGATGGCGGCGGCGAGGTCGTTGGCTTCAAGCTCGCCGGTCGAGGCGCCATTAATATCAAAGCCATCAATCTTGCCGTAATCGACATACAGAATATTAGCGGCGAGGCTGGTGTTGTCGTCGAGACGGAAGGCGCCGCCGCCATGATGCATGGTGACATCCTGAAACCACTGCACATGACCGAAGGAAACCTCGGAGTTGGTTGACACCGCGAGACCGGCCGGATTGTACCAGGCGGCGAGGTTGTCGTCGGAGACAGCTACATAGGCTCCTCCCAATCCGGCGGGACGGGCGCCGACAGGAACCGTAAGGAAGTTAGCGGCGGCGCGTCCGGCGTTGGAGGCAGCGACCGAAACGTCGCCCAAAAACGCCAGCAGTCCGATCAGTACCAGCCATCCGATGATGATACGTCCGAGATGTACCTTTGTCATAATTCCCTTGCTCCTTCATAGTGCGTTCTGCCGTCATAAGATGGCAAACCGACTGCCATAGAGCGAACCTGCCTGTGCAACTTCTCCGCAATCTGTGTAAGGGCGACAATCCCTTGTCGTACAACAGATTGAAGGGTGTCTTCGCGGCTTGAAGGGAAGACTTCAGTGCCCCCTGACATACCACTCTGCAGCGATGTCGATACCGGGCTGACCGGTCTCTGCGCAGAACTCACCTGTAGGTGTCCTCTTTTTAGGCCAGTGCGTTGGCAGTCAATCGATTAGCCGGCCAGCGCACTCGCTGAACATCCATGTCCATATTGTCGGACATTTATACAGATTGCTTGACCAAAAGTGGGATTTCTCCCATTCCACTTTGGGCAACCTACCTATTATCTTATTTCCCAGTCAAGGAAAGAATTACCCGTCGCAGAAATTGTTTCCTCGCACCTAAGCACTTGAACGACAGCACATTACCGGCACCATCAATTTGACAATCGTCGACCCGGCCAATCGTTGTAACTTTGCAGACGGACAGGTGTTACAATGGTATTATGGGTGTACACGCGACTTTTCCAGCTGTCGAACACAAGTGTTGTACCGACTATCGACCCGATTCGACCAACCAGTTATTGCGTAGTTTTGGCAGGCATCCGCTGGCCTATCACAGCCTGCAACCGGGCCTTTCGCTTTTTGAGATCGATAACTGCGGTTACATTGCGTATCAGAGGTGTGGCGGCAAAGCCTATGTTCCAGGCGATCCGATTTGCCATCCCGACCACAGCGCCGTACTGCTCGACCGCTTCCTGGCCAGTCATCCGGAGGCAGTATTCATCCAGGTCAGTGCCGGCACCGCCCGTCACTTGCGAAAGCGCGACTTCCATGTCAGTCGCTTCGGTATCGAAACCGATCTGACGCTCCCCTATGCGCTGGGCGGCGGGCCGCGCGCCGACATCCGTCACCTGTACAACCGCGCGCAGGCGGCCGGTATTTCGGTTCGCGAACTGTCGCTACCCGAGCGCCAGTCCGACCAAGCCCGGACCTTGCTCTATGGTCCGACCGGGAGCCGTCGGCGCTTCGAAAAGCCGTTTCGTTTTCTGGCGCGGTCGGGACTGCCGCTGGACGATGACTGTATCCGGGTATTCGGTGGTTTCGCGGACGGCCGCCTGGTGGGGTTGTCGGTGTTCGATCCGATGTGGTGGCAGGAACAAGTAGTCGGCTACGCCGAGGTCATACCGCGACGCGCCATCGAGGTGCCCAAGGGAACGCGCACCTGTATACTCATCGAGGCGATGGCGCAGTTTGCATCGGAGGGTATCGAGCGAGTCAGTTTGGGGCTGTCACCGCTGGCCGCGGAGTATGATACTGCCGACGACCTGGTGAATGCACGGTTCACGGAATGGTTGATGCAGCAGGTGTATCGCTTCGGTTCGCGGATTTTCAATTTCAAGGGGCTGGCGTTTCACAAGTCGCGTTTTCGCGGCGAGGAGCGAACAGTTTACCTGGCCGGCACGAGTCGGGCTGCAATCCAGGATCTCTGGCGTATCTACTATCTTGTAACCGGAAAAGTTTTGCCGCCGCTGTTGCGACGGTAGCAGCGATCAGTTGCCCGGCAGGCGTGCTTTCATCTGCTGGTAACGATCTTCACCAACTATCAGATCATTCGAGAGGGGCGACCACTGCTGGATCAACTGGCGGGCGTTCTCGATTCGTTCCTGCGTTTCGGGGTGGCTGGCGGCCATGGCCTCGAACACGTTGCGATCGGAATTGCTGCCCAGCTGGGCAAGTGTCTGAAACATGTTGACGGCGCCGTTGGGATTGTATCCGGCATTGCGCATATAAATCATCCCGTAGCGGTCGGCCTCACGCTCGGCCTCGCGGGAGTAACCGGCAAAGACCAGGTTCAGACCGATGCCGATAGCGGCGTTAAGCGCCTGCGAGTCTTCATCGCCGAAGATCAGCTGGTAAGCCAGTGAGGCCGCCATCGCTTTCTGGATGCGTTGCACGCTGTGACGAGCTACGATGTGAGAGATCTCGTGGGCACAGACAGCGGCGAATTCGGCCTCGCTGTCCATCTCTTTCAACAAGCCGGTGTAGAAATAAATATAGCCGCCGGGAGCGGCAAAGGCATTGGGAATGTCGGAGTCGATAACCGTGAAGTGGTACTCGATGTCTTTGCGGTCGGAAACCGAGACGATCTTCTGGCCGATCTCGGTAACATACGCCTGCCACTCCGGATCGTCGAGGATATCTTCTTCCTGGCGGATCTGCTCGGCCATCCCCTGCCCGATGGCGACTTCCTGCGATGTCGGTATGAGAATGAGTGACTTCTCGCCACCCGGGCCGGTGGTAGCGCAACCGACCAGGAGGATCACTATCACCGTCAGGAACAGCCTGGTAGCGTACGCCTTCATCACGCGTCGTTTCCTTCCGAACATCAGAGTTTGGCCTTGTCGGCGAGGTCGCCGATAATCGGCAGCTTATAATTCTTTCCTTGCAGGGCAAAATAAATGCCGACCAGCGACAGCGCAATAGCTACGAGCAGGATGGCCTTGAACACGAAGTCGGAGATGCCGTCGATCAAAAACACGGCGGCAATCAGTTCGAGCAGGAAAAGCAATACGCCCTGTCGAGCATGGAAGCGTGCTTCCTTGTTCTCCTTCATTGTCAAGAGGGGAACGAAGCAGAGCACCGGGATGTACGACAGCACTGCGGCCATGCGGCTTTCGTCACTGGAGAATAAATCGCCGCTCTCAGGAGCGTCGGCCCGATCCGACTCGGCGTCCAGTTCGGGGATACGAGTTTCCGGTTCCTGTTGGTCGTCCGGTTTGAAAAAGGAGTCCGACATTGTTCCTCCTGGTAGCCGGCGGTCGCGCATTACGACGGCCAGAATAATTCATCATGCGGTCGCGGTACGTCCAATTCGATAGGATCGTATTCGGGCCAGGTCTCGAGGACCTTGGAACCGTCGAGAAGCGACACGGTGAACGCACACGCGCCAAAGCTGTCAACCCAGAGGAAAGAGCGGTGCAGTGCGATCTCGACATTTTCGCGAGCGCAGCACTGCCAGGCATCGCGTTCTTGCTTGAGCGAGCCATCGGCTGAAATCGGCAGCACCAGCTCAGTCCGCCGGGGCTTGAGCAGGTTTATGCGGACCTGCGGGGTCTTGAGTAATTCTATCGTGTTCTTATCCTTGAAGTCAAGGCGAATATACAGCGAGTCATAGTCGTAGGCGAACCAGAGGCCGGCCACGAACCGCTCCATCCGGTGCATGGCGCCGCCGGCCTTGAGGCTGTCGTAGAAACCGGCGCCACCCCACTCGAAAAAATGGGTCAGGCGACCGTCTATGACCGGTGTCACCAGCGATTCCGGCATGATGGCCTGTTGTCCCGAACCGGACTGGTAGATCGGGTTCATCAATTCATTGGGGATGTCCCGGCCAATCAGGTCGTACACCGCCATGAGGTGGCGGCGGAAGATCGAGTCGAACTGCGGATTGTGCGGCCCCTGGTGCTCGTCACCGTACCACCAGCACCAGTCGGAGCCTTCAGCGATATATATCTGCTTCCAGGCCTCCTCGATCGTGCTCTTGTGCTCGGCCGAGGCATGCTCCTGCTCCCATTCAACGAGGGCCTGGCGGGCGCGCGTGAGCAGGTCCCAGGCGGCGTTATCCTGCTGGTGACCGATCCAGATCCGGAAATTGTGGTTGATCCACGAACCGGCAAACAGTTTTGGCAGTGCTTTCGACTTCGTCTCGGCGATTGCCTCGCTGACAGTCATCGCCTTTATGTCTTCTGTCTTGCTCAGGGCGGCATAGAACCTTTCGAGGAACTCGGTACCGTCGGCGGGATAATACTCCCACGCATTCTCACCATCGAGGATGATCGGCACCACAGCGTTCTTTACTCTCTTACCGAGGCGCTCGCGGATATTGCGAAGCTGGGTGATGAAATCGTCGACGGCCCGGTCGGCCGGCATGCCGGAGTAGACGAAACCGATGCGATCGGACAGGGTATGATCGCGGAACAGCATGTGAACGTCGTTGTGGCGCCAGATCTCATACAAACCGTCGGCCGACGCCGGCAGATCGGACTTGCGCAGCGAGTGGTAAAGCACCTCTTCGTCGCTGGCGAGCCACTCGATTCCGGCCTCGCGGCAGAGTTTGACGACGTCTTCAGAGACCGAACCTTCCGACGGCCACATGCCGCGCATCGGTCGTTGGAAGACCTGCTCATACTTGTTGATGGCGCCGATTATCTGTGCCCGGGCATCCTCCGGGTGACGGAAGCGTTCTTTTGGCAGGGTCAGTTTCGGCAGCGCCTCGAGAGCGGCGTTGGTATCACACAGGAGCGGCAGGATGGGATGGTAGTAGGGCGTGAACGATACCTCGATCCGGCCGTCGTCCTGCAACCGTCGATATTCCGAGGCAATGCGTTTGATGCATTCGATCTGCCAGTCGAGCAGGCGGTGCTTTTCTTCCTCGGTAAAGTACTTCTGTTTGCGCACAAGGGTGGCGATCGGCTCCTCATCGCGGAAGATCGGATCGACCCAGGCAAGGTTGGACCAGACTTGCAGGTCGCGCATTTCTTCGGAGGTGAACAGGCGGGGCTGGATGGCCTGGCCGGCGCTCGCACCGGCCTTGCGATGCAGCTCGAAGTAGCGGGGATGGGCCTCGATCATCTGGCGCAGGTTGGCCGAGAAGAAACTGTCCAGCACCTGCATGCGCTGTTCCATCGTCAGCAGCGAGGCATCGATACGACTCAGTTCCAAGTGCGGGTCGGTGCCGCCGTTGAGGTAGAGATCGAACTGGTCGAGAAGCGACGGTACGAGGTTGAAGGTCACGTTGACATTGTCGTACCGTGCCGCGTGCAGCGGCATGTCGAGGTAATCCTTGGTAGCGTGGAGGCGCACCCATGGCATGACCATGCGCCGGGCACCCGGCTCTTCGTAATTGGGCTGGTGCATGTGCCAGAGTATGACAACACGCAGGGGATGGTCGCCGGAGGTCGTGGCCATCAGGTCGGGCGTTGCTCCGCCGGTCGCCTATCGGTGTTCGTAGAAGACGCGGGTGGCACGCTGAGCCAGCTGGCTGTTGGCGAAGTTGGCCTCGATACTGTCGAGGTGCGGACGGGCCCGGTCAACCTCGCCAACCAACAGGAAATTGCGCATGGCGCCGAGGTGGTAATCACCGGCAAGCGGGCCGTTCGGGTAAGCCTCGACGGCCTGCTCGAAGCGCTCGGCAGCCGCCAGGTGATTGGCCTGGTTCTCTTCTGCGGTGGCGATACCGGCATGGGCGGCCGCCCGGTTGAGACGGTTCTCGCGATACTTGTCGAGATACATGTCAAAGTAGCGGATCGCCTCAGGGTAATTGCGCACCTCGAGGTTGATGCGACCGAGCATGAAGGTCGCCTGTTCGGCCACCGGATCGCCGCCGAACTCGTCGAGAATCTGCTGGAAACTCAGAATGGCGACCTGGGAGTTACCACTGCGGTACTCGCCGGCGGCGGTAGCGTAACGCTCCGCAGCCAGTTCCGACTGCTGCGCGGAAAAATCGAAGTAATAGACGATACCCACGATCAGAAGAATGACAACCACCGCGCCGATGGCATAAAACTGCCAGTTCTCCTGGATCTGGTATTTGGAAGACAGCATGAAGGTCGTGAACTTGTCTTCCTTAATCTGTCGCTTGGACAGCTTTACTTTCGAATACATGCTGAGCTACTCCCAGATAATTCCTCTTTGGTCCTAGACACACAATCGGCAACAGGCGGCGGATACTCTACCCTGCCTGTTGCCGATACATATTTACGTTTGTTTCGCCCGCATACCTGCCGGTTGTCGGCTTAGAAATAGCCGGTAAACTGGAACTGGAAGCGGTGGTCGCGATTCGACTGCTCCGCCGGCACCAGGCCGACCAGGTTGTCGATGACATCCTTATTGAGGGTTGAATACACATAGGCGAAATCAAGATCCAGCTGGGCCAGTTGCAGGCCGCCGCCCAGGGAGATATGGACCTGATTGGGGTTGCCAAATTCGTCTCCCAGCGGGAGCGGCGTGTAGCCGCCACCGGCGCGCAACGGCACCCGACCGAAATCGGTTTCCAGCATATACTCAAAGCCGCCGCGGAAGGCAATGACATTACGCCATTCCGGATCGATTACGACAAACTCCTCGATATCGGAGCCACCCGGATTGAGAACCCGGCTGGTGCGCTTGCGGATCTCGCTGGAACCGTAGCCGCGATACTCCAGGTCGAGCGCCACCAGCAACTTCTCGGTCGCCTGGTAGCCGATACCGAATCCGACCATAATCGGCATATCGTACTGGGTCAGCGAATCATCGGTAAACTGGGTCAGCGAATCGTACGGTACCGAGCCGCCGGAACCGAGGAAGCGGCCCAGGGAATCTTTGACGGTATTCTTTTCAACATCGAGCGTAAAAGGCGTGCGGATCGACAAGCCGGCGGTAAAACTCTCCGCCTCGTACAAGCCACCCACGGTGAAATTGACACCCGAGAAACGGTTGGTATCGGTCACGCGCACCAGTTCGTCGAGGATGGCATCCTGAATGACGGTACCGATACTGCCACCACCGCTCAGCACGCCAAAATTGTCGATGGTCGTGGAACTGATAGCGCGCCGTTCGGTCTGGCCGGTATAGACATTGATGGTAGCGCCGAACGTGAACGTCTGGTACATCCGGGTACCGAATCCGAAGTTGACGATATCGACGCCGCCGGTAAGTTCTTCACTATAATTGATCATGGCAGTCAGATCGCGAGCATCGCTCGGATTTAAGGGATTGGGATTCTGTTCGAAATCGACTTCCATCGGCTGTACAATATTCTGGTACTCGTTCCAGGCGCGGTAGTAACCAAACGAACCGACAAACTTGTGGCCCTTGATACGTACCGGCGCGACGACAAACAGATCGTTGACATTACTCAACGTACCGCTGTGATCGGTCTCCGCACTTTCGCTCCGGAACGTGCCACCAGCGTCGCTGAATGAAACCGAACTGGAGGTGACGCTTCCGCCGGGTGTCAGAATCTGATGGCCATAAGAAATGGCAACGGTCTCATGATTGTTCAGACCGGCCGGATTCCAACTGGCCGCAGTGATGTCTTTGGCCACCCCGATATAGGCGTTGCCCATGCCCTCCGCCTTGGCGCCGCCGCCGACAAAGTCAAAGATCGTGACCTGAGGCAGTACGTTGGTTGAATCGAACGGAAGCCTGAAAAGTTGTGCTGAGGCACTTCCTGACAATAACATCAAACTGGCGACTATCATCACGCCGTTGCGAATCATTCTGTTCTCTCCTTTACCCAATTCAACCTATCTCTTAACCACCTATAGACGTACTGGCGGCGGAAAATAATTAGAGAATATATGCCCCCCCGGTGGGGCTGTCAAACAGTTTCACAGAAAAAAGGGGGCTGTAAGTGCCTGATCTGAGCCGAATTAGCCGCCTTCATTGAGCGTGGTGCCGCCGCCCGCCTTTTTTTTCTGAGGGCTAAAGAAATTTCTGCAGCCAGACAATATCGAATTCGCGACCGAACTTGGTCCCCACCCGGGAAAACCGTCCACACTCAGCAAAACCGTGCTTCTGGTGAAAATTGAGACTCGGCTCGTTCTCCGACGATACACTGGCAAGCAGAATGGTGATGTCCTTGCGGGCGGCCTGCTCTTCGAGATAGTCAAGCAGTCGCGAACCAAGCCCCTTCCCGGTATGCTCCGGCGCCAGAAAATAGCTGACCTCGGCGGCATGACGCAGGGTGTCGGCCGGACTAAGCGGGCGCAACTGGGCAAAGCCGACCACGGCGCCGGCATTGTCCTCAGCCACCACAAACGGCAGCCCGTCGGCTGCCGCGGCCAGTCGATAATAAAACGAATCGTCGACCGGATCGGACGGATAGGCGGCGTAGCTCTCGGTCACGAAGCGATTGAAGATATCGACGATGGCACGGGCATCGTCGCTACCGGCGGGACGGAAGGTGTAAGTCATACCTGAATAGTGATGCGTTGAAGTCGTGGATGCAAGGCCAAAAAATACCCCCGGCAGGATTCGAACCTGCGACCAAAGGTTTAGGAAACCTCTGCTCTGTCCTAACTGAGCTACGGGGGCAGGCACAGCCTGTCTTCTTCGTACCGGAAGATACAGGGTAGAGTGCACAGATTCAAGGAGCATGTGTACGATAGCTCAGGTCGACGGGGGGCAGGCACAGCCTGTCTTTTTCGTACCGGAAGATACAGGGTAGAGCGCACAGATTCAAGGAGCATGTGTACGATAGCTCAGGTCGACGGGGGCAGGCACAGCCTGTCTTTTTCGTACCGGAAGATACAGGGTAGAGTGCACAGATTCAAGGAGCATGTGTACGATAGCTCAGGTCGGCGGGGGCAGGCACAGCCTGTCTTCTTCGTACCGGAAGATACAGGGTAGAGTGTACAGATTCAAGGAGCATGTGTGCCGAGCAATCGTTGTAGGCCAGAATGTCCGAACGACTTCTGGCGTTCTTTGTACCGCAAGCAAATCCCGGAACTCGGCGGTCGCCTTCGGCGGCCTTGAGATTCCGGGCTACAATTGATTGGCGACTCTGAAATTCCGGGTTACGGAATCGCCTCGCTACTCTGATTCGTACGAGATCAGGTAGTGCCGCTTGTAGTCTTTCAGGAGGTGATTGAAAGGCAGGAAGGTCAGGCCGATGACACTGGCGATCGAAACCACTTCGCCGCCCATTCGCTCCACCAGTTTGCAGGCCGCTTTAATGGTGCCGCCGGTCGCCACCAGATCGTCGACAATCACTACCCGCATGCCGGGTTTGATGACATCGGCATGCATCTCGAGTCGATCGACACCGTACTCCAGCTCATACTCCTCCGTCACGGTCTCCCCCGGCAGCTTGCCCGGTTTACGAGCCAGTGCCAGCGGCAGGTTCATGCGGTCGGCCAGGGCGCCGCCGAAAACAAAACCGCGCGCCTCGATACCGATCAGGATTTCAGGACGATCCGGTGTGATGCGGGCCTCAAGGCCGTCGAGCGCCAGCTTGTACCCCTCGGCACTGGCAATCAGGGTGGTAATGTCGTAGAAGAGAATGCCCGGCTTGGGATGATCGGGCACCTCGCGGATATACTTTCTCAGTTCGTCCATGGATTTGCCACCCCGTTTTCGTCTATCTTGATATGTCGAAGCCGACATGATCACTGGTCGGCTCTTTGAATTCGATGTCGATGTGGTCGACATGCGCCGGCGGCGGTCCTTTGCCAAGCTCGTCGGCGAAGGTCTCGATATCGGCCTTGTCTCCCTCGACCCAGGCCGAGACGGACCCGTCCGGATTGTTCCGCACCCATCCGACCAGGTTCAGTCGGGTTGCCTGCTGGTAGCAGAAGTAGCGAAAGCCGACCCCCTGGACTCGTCCTGTTACTTCGATAGCGGCGGCCGCATCGGCCACAAGAGGGCTCCTATTTCTTCTTCTTTACCAGCTTCATGACGAGTTCGGCCGCTTCCTCGGCTGTCTCGGCCTGATTGATTTCGTCACCCAGCCGCCAGGCATTGACCGCCACCAGTGGTTTGCCGGCGTGGAGAGCGAAGGCCATCTCGGAGAGGGTGCCGTACTTGCCGGGAAAGGCAACCACGGCATCGGCGGTCCGCACCACCATGATATTTCGAGCCTCGCCGAACCCGGTTGGAATGACCAGGTCGATGAACTCATTGGCATCGTCCGGATTGTCGGTGGGCAAAATGCCTATAGTCATGCCACCACCTTCTTTGGCTCCCCGGGCGGCTCCTTCCATGATTCCTCCGAGGCCCCCACAAACAACGATGCCCCCATGTTCCGCGACGTAGCGACCTACTTCCGCGGCCTGATCCCGCAACTTCTTGGAGCATTTGCCTGCCCCAACAATTGCGATGACCGGCTTACGCTCTGCGGCCATGGTACAGTCCTTTCTTTGTGCTATGCATCTGCGTGGTAAGTTCCAAGTCTTCCGCTCCTCGCCCCGTGGCCGTCGAACTCGTGGAGTAAAAAAATCGGGGCGACTGGATTTGAACCAGCGACCTCTTAGTCCCGAACCAAGCGCGCTACCAACCTGCGCTACGCCCCGAGATTTTCTGAGTTCCAAGGCGCTCTATGATAAACGATTTACCGCCGTTGTCAACAGTTTTAAATAGGCCGGTCAGTCGACAGCAGGCTGCCGGCGGGCCGGATCGATCGTTCTAAAGCTTCAGGCGCAATTGTGACAGCCGATCAAGCGAGTCGCGGTCGGTGAAATTCAGTTTAATCGGGGTGATCGAGACGACGTTGCGGTAAACGGTGGCAAAATCGGTCCCCTGGGTCTTCTTCCATTTCGGACGTCCGCCGATCCAGTAATACGGTTTGCCGCGCGGATCGGTCTTGTGGATGACAACATCCTTGTAATGCCGCATGCCCAGCGAGGTGAACTCATAACGGGTGTATGTGCCCCGTTTCCTGACCGGGAAATTGACATTTAAAAATGTCGAGGTATCCAGTTCAAAGGCCTCGAAGTTGTCGACCAGCCCGGCTATGAATTTGGCGGCCGGATTCATCGGTGTCTCCGGCTCCCAGTTGGCCATCGAACAGGCCAGCGAGGGTATTCCCAGAATCGAACCTTCGATGGCGGCAGCGACGGTGCCGGAATAGGTAATGTCGTCCCCCATGTTGGCGCCGTGGTTAATACCCGAGACAATCATATCCGGCTTTTCGTCAGGAAACAGCAGGTGTATCGCGAGCATGACACAATCGGTCGGGGTACCGTCGGTGGCGTAGCGGCGCGAATCCATCTTGTGCACGCGCAGCGGCCGGCTGAGCGTGAGCGAGTGGGACGAGGCCGACTGCTCACGGTCGGGCGCCACCATGTAGACCTCGTTCTTGCGCCCCAACTCTTCCATCAACGCAACGATGCCGTCAGTGAAGTAACCGTCGTCGTTGGTAATCAGGATGCGCTTCTTTTTGGGTCGCCGGCGCTTAGACACGGGGAACGTCCAGTCCCTGCATTCGCAGGAGCATGAATATCTGGCCGCGATGCCGCGCCTGGTGCTCGACCACGTGCCAGACAAGCCAGCCGAGGGTGACATCGGTCTTGCGCCAGGGCAGATGAAAGGTAACGCTGTCGAACTGGGCGATATCGTGGCGCCGCATGAAATCGACAGTCTTGTCATGCCATTGGTCGAGCAGCCCCAGCAACTCAGGGAGCGTGTAGTGCTTCTGGTCGAACGACTCATCATGTTCATCGATGCGACCCTGCGCTACACTCTCGATCCACCAGTACTCGGCTTCGGCGATATGGACCAGGAGTTTGCGGATCGAGTTGTCGTGATTCGGCGGCGTCCAGTCGAGTTGCTCGTCGGTGAGATTGTTGATCCCGTCGATGAGTTCGCGTCGGCAGTCGGTGTAATTGAAGAACAATTCAGCGAGATTCATACCGCCCATATTACGCAGGGGGGTGGCAATAATCAAGTGAATGGTTGACGGCTCAATACCAGAGCCGTCGCCAGATCTGCCATATGAACCGCCCGACGTCGGAGAGCGGCCGGATATACGACCGACTGTCGGAATAGACGGTGGAAACCGGGACAGCGCGAACGCTTGTTCCGGCGGCAGCGGCCCGCAGCAGCAGTTCCGACTCGAAGTCGTAATTGCGGGAGGTCGGCCGGACTTTACGGATCACTGCCGTCGGGATGAGGCGGAAGCCACACTGGCTGTCGGCAATCATCTGGCGACTGAATATCGAGACCAGCGCCGAGGTCCAGCGGTTGGACAGCCAGCGGTGCGGCGGGACACGCGTGATCGAAAGATCGCGGCAGCCCAGCACGATGGAGCGTCGGTCCCACGCCGCCGTGAGCGTGAGGACTTCCTCGGGAAGGTGCTGCAGGTCGGCGTCGAGGGTGAGGACGCCGTCATATTCTTCAGCCACGGCGCGGTCGAAACCGGCCTGCAGGGCGGCGCCTTTCCCCATGTTGGCCGACAGCGAGATCAGCCCGACCTGTTCGTTGGCAACGATGGTGGCGGTGGCATCAGTAGAACCGTCGTCAACGACGAGCATGTCCCGGCGATCGACAAGGCGAGACAATCGTTCGAGCAGCTCCGGCAGGTGGGCGGCGGCATTGTACGCCGGGATGACTGCAAGGATGCGGGGTTTCTCGATAAACGCGGGCATGCTCGAAACTGGCAAACGGTGCGACCTTGGGGCAAGCAAAAAGCGGTGATAGTGGGGAATAAAAAAATGGTCGGAGCGAGCCGATTTGAACGGCCGACCTCTCGCACCCCAAGCGAGTGCGCTAACCAGACTGCGCCACGCTCCGATCCATCATTGACTTGCGGTCGACGCCCCAGCTCGGGCGTCAGCGATACAAATTAAGCAAATCCATATCAAAATCAAGGGAAGTATTTGAGCAGCGCCTCGACATCCGTCTTGATCTGCCCAATGAGTGTTTTCACCTTGGCCTGCCTGATAGCCTGGGTGTTTTCCTCGGCACTTTTTTTCATCATCAGCCGCGAACGGGTGCCCGGAATGGTCAGTTTCTCTTTGGTCCGCAGGTGGTTGATGCGATTGATCAGTTCGATATCCTGCTGCGTATAGATACGGTTGCCGCCGCGGTTTTTGCGTGGGTTGAGGGTGGGGAACTCTTTCTCCCAGTATCGCAGGACATACGGTTCGAGGCCGGTGATGCGGCTGACCTCGCTGATCGAGTAGTAGCGTTTTTCGATGGTCTCGGTTTTTGTGGCCATGACAGTATCCCCTCGTATATCTCAGTACCAGACTTCGGGCTTCAGCGAACGTCCCATCAACTCGAACATGGCGGCCTCGGCATCCATATCTTCAAACAGGACGCGGTACATGACCCCGGTGATAGGCATTTCGACCCGCTCCAGCTCGGCCAGCTCGAAGCCGCTCCGGGTGGTTTCGACGCCTTCGGCCACCATCGTCATGGTCGACAGCGCCTCGCGCAGCGATTGTCCCTGGCCGATCCTCTCGCCCACCCGGCGATTGCGACTGTGCCGCGAGCCGCAGGTGGTAACCAGATCGCCCAGTCCGGAAAGGCCGGCGAAGGTATCGGGCCGTGCCCCCATCGACAATCCGAGCCGCTGCATTTCCGCAAGGCCACGGGCAATCAGGGCGCCGCGGGTGTTGTCGCCATACCCCAGACCGTCGGCAATACCGGAGGCGATGGCGATGATGTTCTTGAGCGATCCGGCCAGTTCCACGCCTGCCAGGTCGCGGCTCTTGTAGACGCGGAAGAGCGGATTGCTGAAGGTCTCCTGGACCATCTCGACGATGCGTTCGTTGAGGCCGGCGGCGGTGACGGCAGTCGGCATGTCGGCGGCTACTTCCTCAGCGTGCGACGGTCCCGACAGGGTGGTGACATGTTCGGCTGCGATGTCGAGGGTGTCGATAACGACTTCGGACATCCGCTTCAGCGTATTTCGTTCGATTCCCTTGGCCAGGTTAACGATCGCCTGACCGCGCTCGACGCGGGCATACTTGAGCACGCCTCGGAGGTATTGCGACGGAATCGCCAGTGCGATCAGGGCGACATCGGAGGTCGCCTCGTCCAGCTTGTTGGTGACTACAACCGACTCGGGCAGGCGTACCCCCGGCAGCTTGTCCTCGCGTACACGGTCATACTCAAGGCGACGCGCTTCGTCCGGGTCGTACTCCCAGAGCAGGACTTCTTTGCCGTTACGCGCCAAAAGGCGGGCGATCGCGATCCCCCATGATCCGGCGCCGAGTATGCCGATGCGACTAAGCATTGTCGGCAGCCTCCTTGCCCCTGGAGGAGAAACTGAACCGGCGCTCGGTGCCGGCGGCCAGCCGCGCGATGTTGTCGCGATGGGTCCAGGCAATCAATACAAACAGGAGCCATGTGAGAATGATGTAGTACACCGAAATATCCATCGACAACAGAAATCGCTCGACCGTCGTTGAAACGCCCAGCGACAGCGCGGCGATCAGTGAGCCGGCGGAGATATATTTTGTGATGGATACGACGATCGTGAACGCGGCCAGGGCAATCAGCGTTTCGCGCAAAAGCAGCATAAGCAACACGCCGAGGGCGGTGTTGACACCCTTGCCGCCCTTGAAACGGAGATAGACCGGAAAGATGTGACCGACGATGGCGATCAGTCCGGCCAGGATTGCGTAGAGGGCCTCGTTGAACGGAGCGCCGTAAACGCCGGCATACCACTGGGCCAAAGCAACCGCCGCAATGCCCTTGGCGATGTCGCCGAGGTAGACCCAGACCGCCGTTTTGAAACCGGCCACGCGGGCAACGTTGGTCGCACCAATGTTGCCCGAACCGTACTGACGGATATCACCGACGCCGGCGAGGCGGGCGACGATCCACCCGAACGGTATGGCGCCGATGAAATAGGCGATCACCAGTATGGCGAGGGCAATGGTCATAGTCGTTACAGCGTATCCGCCGGCATGAGGGTGTCGGCAGCTTCGCTACCCCGGGCGGCAACATCGGCTAAACCCGGATAGTAGTCTATCATTGCATCGATTATCAGTTGCACTTCTGCCGAATCGACCTGGTTATCCTCGGGCACCGATTGAATGGTCTGAAAGAAAACCCCAAGCCGCTGCAGATCGAGGGTATCGGTCTGCATTTTTGCCATGAAGGAGTCAATGACACGATTGAAGCGGGTGGTATCGACACCGGGTGGCGGATCGACCGCTAGTTCCTGTTTGATCTCATTGATCATATAGACGGCGCTGGATTTACTGAAATCGTCGAAATAGACATAAATGAAAATCGCGGCCACGATAATGAGTACGACTACCACACCGAGCGCAATCAGGCCAATCAGGCATCCCCGTGACATTCCCTGTTTCCTCGGCGGCGCCTGCGGCGGCACATTGGGCTGCTGCTCCATCTTCCCTCCTCAATTGATCGTCAAGACACCAGCGTTTCGGTTGGGCAAGTAGTACCCTGCCAACCGGTTCGGACGACCGGTTGACCCGATGGTTTATTGTATGATACGTCTTGTGGAGTCGCCAGACAAGTTTGAATTGAGCCTCGAGCCGGCTCCCATGCCAACGAAAAAGCCCGCCGCAGAAAGCGACGGGCCTGAACAGTCATCTCCGGGGCGGGTTACTTCGAAGCAGCCTTTTTGGCTTTCTTCTTTTTTCCCTTGGCCTTCTTCTCTTCTTCGGTCTCGACTTTTGCCTGCTCGGTGAGCAGTTCAACGACCGAAATCGGGGCGCCGTCACCGCGGCGGACGCCGAGCTTGATGATGCGCGAGAAGCCGGATTCGCGATCGGCGAATTGCGGCACGATTTCGCTGAAGAGCTTTTTGAAGACTTCTTTGTTCTTCACGGTCCTGGCGACCTGGCGCTTGGCGTGGAGGGTGTCCTCCTTGGCGGTGCTGATCAGGCGATCCACCAGCGGCTTGAGGGCTTTCGCCTTGGCGTCGGTCGTCTTGATTTTGTGGTGCAGAAACAGCGACATGGCCATGTTCGACAGCATCGCTTCGCGGTGCGCCTTGGTCCGTCCCAGTTTCTTGACCTTGTCCATATGTCCCATTGGTCTATCCGTCTATCTCAATTACTTTGATTTCGATTCAAGGTACTTGCTGATGTCCATACCGAAGTGCAGTCCCATCTCGTCGAGGATAGCACCAATTTCGTTAAGCGACTTGCGACCGAAGTTGCGATACTTGAGCATCTCCGATTCGGTCTTGGTCACGAGGTCTTCGAGGGTCTGAATGTTGGCGGCCCGCAGACAGTTGGAGGAGCGCACCGACAACTCGAGTTCGTCGACACGGGTCTTCAACAGGTTGCGGATGCGGATGGTCTCTTCGTCCTCTTCCGGCTCCTCTTCCACCAGCACCTCTTCATCGATATGGATGAACAACTGCAGGTGATCCTTGAGCAGCTTGGCGCCGTAGCTCAGGGAATCTTCCGGCGTCATCGAACCGTCGGTGGTGATCTCCATGATCAGGCGATCGAAGTCGGTGCGCTGGCCGACGCGAGTGTTCTCGGTCAGGTAGGAGACCTTGACGACCGGCGAGAAGAGGGAGTCGACATAGATGGTGCCGGTGGGGGCGTCGTCACGGCGGTTCTGGTCGGCGATCTGATAGGCGCGACCGGAATCGATGTCGAGTTCCATCTCGAGTTCCTTGGAATCGTCGGTTACTTCGCAGATATGGTGATCGGGGTTGAGAATTTCAATTTCGGCGTCGGAGGCCAGCATCCCCGCGGTAATCTTGCCCTTCCCCTTGTGGGTGAGGCGGAGGGTGCGCATTTCATCAGCGTGCATGCGCATACGGATCTGCTTGACGTTGAGCACGATGTTGGTGACATCTTCATAGATGCCGTCGATGGTGGCGAATTCGTGCTGGCACCCCTTGATGCGTATCGACACTACCGCGGCGCCCTGGATCGACGACAACAGCACACGCCGCAGGGCGTTGCCCAGGGTTGTACCGTAACCGCGTTCGAGGGGCTCGATGATAAATCGCGAGTAGTTGTCGGTAGCCGATGTCTGGTCGATGACAACTTCTTTAGGCATAGTAATAGGTTTCCACTTCATCCTGGCGACTTCCTCCCAGCGAACCGGCGGGTTACTTGGAGTACAACTCCACAACCAACTGTTCGTTTGCGGTTATCGGAATGTCGGCGCGGGACGGTACTTCGAGCAGTTCCCCTTCGAGACCGGCCTTGTTGAGGCGTAGCCAGGCCAGCTGGTCGCCGCGTCCGACTTCTTTAAGAGCAGCGTGAATTAAATCGAGGTTCTTGGCCCGATCGCGAATCTTGATGACCTGGTTGGGCCGTACCTGGTAGCTCGGGATGTCGACGACTTGACCGTCGATGAGTACATGGCGATGGCGCACCAACTGGCGGGCGGATTTGCGCGACGGTGCGAAGCCGAGGCGATAGACGATGTTATCCAGGCGCTGCTCCAAAAGCTGCAGGAGGATTTCACCGGTCACGCCCTGCTTGCGGTCGGCGACCTTGAAGTAATTGCGGAACTGCTTTTCGAGCAGCCCGTAGGTACGACGAATCTTCTGCTTTTCGCGCAGCTGCTGGCCGTAGGGCGAGATTTTGCGCCGCATATTCTGGCCATGTTGTCCGGGGGCATAAGCGCGCCGTTCGATGGCGCACTTGTCAGACAAGCAGCGGGCGCCTTTCAAAAACAGCTTTTCGCCTTCCCGCCGACACAACTTGCAATTTGCATCACGATACCGAGCCATGTATTCTCCTACCAGTCGATACTACTATTCGTTTCATCAGACCCGGCGTCGTTTCGGTGGACGGCAGCCGTTGTGCGGAATGGGAGTGACATCCTTGATGAGCGTCACTTCCAGGCCGGCAGCCGAGAGCGATCGGATCGCGGCCTCACGACCCGAGCCAGGTCCCTTCACCCAGACTTCAACTCTGCGCAGACCCATCGCCATCGCCTCTTTGGCTGCGGTGCCGGCGGCAAGCTGAGCGGCAAAGGGAGTCGATTTCTTCGAACCCTTGAACCCGGACTTACCGGCCGACGACCAGGAGATGGTCTCGCCGTTGTTGTCGGTGATCGTTATAATTGTGTTGTTAAAGGTCGCCTTGACGTGACAGACGCCCAGGGCTTCGACCTTTCTCGATTTTTTCTTCGTACGGCCTTTTTTCGGATTAGCCATTCATTACCTCGACCCAAGTCCTCAGATTACTTCTTACCCGGTGGCTTCTTTTTCAGTCCACCGATCATGCGCTTCGGTCCCTTGCGGGTGCGCGCGTTCGTCTTGCTGCGCTGGCCGCGGACGGGAAGCCCACGACGGTGGCGAAGGCCGCGATAGCTGCCGATATCAATCAGCCGCTTGATATTCATATTGATCTCGCCACGCAGCGAACCTTCGACCGTGTAATCGTTCTCGATCACATTACGCAACTTCTGGACATCCTCTTCGCTCAACTTGTTGACGCGCGTATCCGGATTGACACCGGTCTTATCGAGGATCTCGCGTGCGTGATGCGAACCGATACCGAAAATGTACTGCAGTCCGATTTCCACTCGCTTATCGCGTGGTAAGTCTACACCGGCAATTCGTGCCAATTGCTACTCCTTACCCTTTATCCACAAAAACACTTCTTTTAACCCTGGCGCTGTTTGTGACTGGGATCACGCGAACAAATGATGCGCAGGACACCTTTGCGTCGGATGATCTTGCAGTACTCGCAGCGCTTCCTGATGGACGACTTAACTTTCATAGCTCCATCCAATCAACGTAGTGCGGCCCGTTTCCGGTACCGCGGCTACTTGTATCGATAGGTGATACGACCGCGCGACAAGTCATAGGGCGACAATTCCATCGTCACCTTATCGCCCGGCAGGATCTTGATGAAGTGCATGCGCATCTTCCCCGATATATGTGCCAGAACGACATGTCCGTTGTCGAGTTCCACCTTAAATGTGGCATTGGGCAGGGTCTCGATGACCTTGCCTTCTACCGTTATTGTCTCTTCCTTGGCCATAAAATCCCGTGTTTACGCCCGGGACAAAATATCCGGGCCGTTTTCAGTGATGGCCACCGTATGCTCAAAATGAGCCGAGGGCAACCCGTCCGCCGTCACTACCGTCCAGCCATCCGGCATGGTCTTGACGTCGTAGGTGCCCATATTAATCATGGGTTCGATGGCAATTACGGTCCCGACTTCGAGCACCGGGCCGGAATTGGCAGAACCGAAATTCGGTACCTGGGGTTCCTCGTGCATCTGGCGACCAATGCCATGCCCGACCAGCTGCCGCACGACCCCATAGCCATGTTCCTCCGCGACCTGTTGTACGGCGTTGGAGATTTGGCCTAATTTATTGCCTTTTCGCGCTTTGTCAATACCGGCGGCAAGTGATTCACGTGTCCAATGCAGTAATTCCGACTTTTCTTTGCTGATATCGCCCACCGCAATAGTCCGGGCGGAGTCGCCATACCAGCCGTCGACAATCGAACCGATATCGACCGACACGATCTCCCCCTCGCGAATCTCGCGGCCGCCGGGGATACCGTGCACAACCTCGTCGTCGATCGAAATGCATGCCGACGCCGGGAAACCGTGATAGTTCTTGAACGCCGGAACAGCATCCTGAGATCGGATAAACGCCTCGATCATCTGGTCCAGTTCGGCGGTGGTCATGCCCGGCTTGATCTCGCGTTCGGCCAGATCAAGGGCGGCGGCCACAATCCTGCCGGCGCGCCGCATCATCTCGATCTCGTCGCGTGTCTTCAGGACTATCGAACTGTTACGGGTCGTTGCCATCAGCTCCATCATTCTGTTCTTATGCGCCGGCTTCGGCCGTCACGGCGTGCAGCAGACGTTGAAATACCTCATCCGGGCTGTCTTCGGCCGGGATTTCGGTGAGTATTCCTTTGTTGCGATAAAAGTCCTCAATCGGCGCGGTCTGCCGGTGGTAGACATTGAGTCGATTGCGGACCACGTCTTCTTCGTCATCATGGCGGCGTTGCAGGATGGCTTTGTCCTGGTCGCACTTGCCGGCCTCGTCGGGCATTTTGCTCGGGTAGTTGTACCCTTCGTTGCACTGGGGGCAATGCCAGCGTCCGGAAAGACGCTTGACGACCTCTTCATCGGAGACCTGCAACAAGATCACCTTGTCCAGCGGGATGTTGTGTTCTTCGAGCGTCTTATTCAGGTTTTCGGCCTGCGGCATGGTACGCGGAAAGCCGTCGAGGATAAACCCCTCGCTCAGCTCGCCGGAGGCGACTTTATCCCTGATGAGGCCGACCATGATGTTGTCCGGTACCAGGTCGCCTCGCTTCATGTAGTCTTCCGCCTGCTTCCCCAAATCGGTCTGCTCTTTGACCGCTTCGCGCAGCAGATCACCGGTCGACAAATGGGCGAAGCCGAGTCGATCGGAGAGCCGTGCCGCTTGCGTTCCCTTGCCGGAACCGGGCGGACCGAGGAAGACCAGGTTCATGCTTACATCGACCTCCCGCGAATCTTACCCTTCTTCATGAAGCCGTCGTAGTGACGCATCATCAGGTGGGATTCGATCTGCTGCAGGGTATCGAGGGCGACACCGACAATAATGAGCAGGCCGGTACCGCCGAAGAAGAAGTTGACATCAAATTGCGATATCAGCCACCACGGCAGGATAGCGATCATAGCAAAGAAGATCGCACCCGGCAACGTGATTCGCGTCAGAATTCGTTCTATGTACTCGGAGGTATTCTTGCCGGGCCGAATACCCGGGATGTAACCGCCGTTCTTGCGCATGTTATTGGCGATTTCCATCGGATTGAACACAATGGCGGTGTAGAAGTAGCCGAAGAAGACAATGATCAGGCCATAGATGATGTTGTAAATCCACTCACCCGGGGCCAGCCATACCGCCACCAGGTTCTGTACCCAGTCGGTATTGGGGAAGAGCTGGGCGACGGTCGATGGCAGGAACATGATCGACTGCGCAAAGATGATCGGAATAACGCCGGCCGAGTTCACACTGAGGGGCAGGTGGGTGGTAGCGCCGCCGAAGACCTTGCGTCCGACTATTCGACGCGGATACTGTACCGGCACCTTGCGCTGAGCGCGGGTGACGAGAATGACAGCCATGATGACCAGAATCATCGCGGCCACCATAGCAACCTCGAGCACAAACGACCGCGAGCCGGCGAGCAGGAGTTGAATTTCTTCAACCACCGCTTCGGGGAAGCGGGCAATAATACCAATAAAGATGATCAATGAGATACCGTTGCCGATACCGCGCTCGGTTATCTGTTCACCGAGCCACATAATAAAGATGCAGCCGGCGGTAAAGGTAAGCACGGTGAGCGGTATAAAGCCGGCGCTGGTCATGTGGACGGCGGAGACGCCATTGAGGTTAATGGTCGTCAGGAAGCCGGCCGTACCCCAGGCCTGCAGGGCGGCGATGACCACCGTCAGGTAACGGGTGTACTGAGTAATCTTGCGCCGGCCCTCTTCTCCCTCGCGCTGCAACCGCTGCAGATACGGTACGACGGCACCGAGCAGCTGGAGCATAATGGACGCGGAGATGTAGGGCATGATGCCGAGCGCGAAGATGGTCGCCTTGGCGAAGGCACCGCCGGCGAACAGATCCAGCAAGCCGAAGATGGTATTCTGGGCGAGCGCCGAGGCGAGAATCGAGCCATCGACACCCGGCGTCGGGATGTGTCCCCCGAGGCGATAGACTACGAGTATGCCGAGAGTAAAGAGAATCCTTCGGCGCAGCTCTTCAACCTTAAAGACAGACTTAAAGGTTTCTATCACGGCGCCACCTCGGCCTTCCCGCCGGCTTTCTCAAGTTTTTCGATGGCCGACTTGGAGAAGGCGGCTGCCTTGACCGCATAGGCCTTGTCGACTTCGCCGTTACCCAGGATCTTGACGGGGGTGTCAACGCGCCGGATGAGGCCGGCGTTTTTGAGTGTTTCGACAGTCACGTCACCCGGTTCGATGCGGGCCAGGTCGGCCACATTGACGACCTGGTAGGTCTGCCGGAATCGGTTGTGAAAGCCGCGTTTGGGCAGTCGGCGGGTGATGGGCATCTGGCCGCCCTCTTTGTACCGCTTGACTTTCGCGCCAGAACGCTGGCCCTGTCCTTTGGCGCCGCGACCGGAAGTCTTGCCCAGGCCGCTGCCCGAACCGCGTCCGACGCGTTTGCGCGTTTTTTTCGACCCCTCGGCCGGTCGTAGATCGTGTAGTTCCATGTCCGTCTCGGTCACCGTTAGTCGTTAACTTCTTCTACTGTCACCAGATGATTGACGGCAGTAATCATGCCGCGAATCTGAGGCGTATCCTCGTGCACCGCGCTGCGGCGGATCTTGCCCAGCCCGAGCGCTTCGATGGTCCGCTTCTGGTTTTCCTTGCGGCCGATGGTGCTTTTCACCTGTGTAACTTTCAACTTTGCCATAGTGCCATCCTCTCGGGCCGTGCGCCTCAGGCCATCGTGCGGAATTGCTCTTCCTGTTCGCGCGTACGCAGCGCTTCCAAACCGTTGAGTGTCGCCTTCACCACGTTGTTGGGGTTGCGGCTGCCGAGCACCTTGGCCAGGATGTCCTGGACACCGACGGTTTCGAGCACGGCGCGGGCGGCGCCGCCGGCGATCACACCGGTACCGGGTGAGGCCGGGCGCATGACGACGGTGGTGGCGCCAAACTTACCGTTAATACGGTGCGGGATGGTGCCTTTATACAGGTTCATGCTGGCCATGGTGCGGCGGGCGGCATCGGTGCCCTTGCGAATGGCTTCCGATACTTCGCGTCCTTTACCATAGCCGACCCCGACTTTGCCCTGGCGATCGCCGACTGCCACGAGGGCCGTAAAGGAAAATCGCCGACCGCCCTTGACGACTTTGGCCACGCGATTGACGTTTATGACTCGCTCTTCAAATTCGAGGTTGTCCATCTCCGGGCTCAATGAGTACCTCTCTATCTTCCAATCAATTCTTATTCGGTTAGAACTTCAGGCCGGCGTCGCGCGCACCTTCGGCGACCGCTTTCACGCGACCGTGGTAGCGGTACTGGTTGCGATCGAACACGACCTGCTCAATGCCTTTTTCCTTAGCGGCTTCGGCTATTACCTGGCCGGCAACCTTGGCGGCGTCGATCTTCGACTTCGCCTCGCCGAGGCGGCCGGCTACCGCCTCCTGGTTGGTGGCGGCCGAGACCAGGGTGATCGCCTGCTCGTCGTCGATCAACTGCACATAGACATGATTGAGCGACTTGGCCACCGACAGGCGGGGGCGTTCACCGGTCCCCTGGACCTTGCCGCGAACCCGCAGGCGACGCCGCTGCGCGCGCTTCCGACGATATACGTTTTTATCTGCCATCGTTCACACCACTCCAGTTTAGCCGGCGGCCTTGCCTGCTTTGCTACGGACGCGTTCACCCGCATAGCGGATCCCCTTGCCCTTGTACGGTTCGGGCGGACGGAGGTCGCGAATCTTGGCAGCAACATTACCGACTACTTCTTTATCTATACCTTCAACAAATATCTTGTTCTCTTTCGGCTCACACGTCAGCGTCACGCCATCCGGCGGCGACACCACGATGGGGTGGGAGTAGCCGACGTTGATGATCAGGTTCTTGCCCTTCTGTTCGACGCGGTAACCGACACCGACGAGGTTGAGCTCGCGTTTGAAGCCTTCGGTCACACCGACGACCATGTTATTCAGCAGGGCACGTGTCAAACCGTGCAGGGCACGGACGCGCTTGACGTCGTTGGGCCGGATCACCAGCACTTCGTTGCCCTCGAGTTTGGCGTCGATATCCCGGTGGATCTGGCGTTCGAGTGATCCTTTGGGGCCAATGACTTTCACATCCTTGCCGTTGATCTCGACTTTAGCGCCGGACGGAACGGGTATGGGTTGTTTTCCTACACGCGACATGGTCGTTATCCTCTCATCTTACCAGCAACGACACAGCACTTCGCCGCCGATACCTTTCTCCGCTGCCTGGAAGTTGGTCATAACACCGTTGGAGGTGGAAACAATCATCATCCCGCGCACATTGTGAGTGGTCAGCCGCATATCCTCGGAACTGGCATAGTTGCGCAGGCCGGGCCGCGACATCCGCTGCAACCCCTTGATAATCGGGGTATCGCCCTTGGCGTAGCGCAGGTACACCCGCAGGACACCCTGCTTGTTATCGGGCAGGGTGGTGTAATCGCGGACGAAGTCGTTTTCCTTCAGGATACGGATAATCTCCGCCTTTAAATTGGACGCCGGAATATCGACGGCGTTGTGTCGCGCCTTGGACGCATTGCGAATTCGCGTCAGCAAGTCCGCAACCGGATCAGTCATGCTCATAGACTCTTACTCCCAGTACCTTCCACGCCAAAGCGTTTATTTACCAGCTTGCCTTGGTTACGCCGGGCAGTTCGCCGGCCAGGGCCAGCTGCCGGAAACAAATGCGGCAGAGGCCGAAGCGGCGCATGTAGGCGCGAGGGCGGCCACAGCGCCGGCAGCGGTTGTAGCCGCGCACGGCGAATTTCGGTTTGCGCTGTTGTTTTTCTATCAGTGCTTTCTTTGCCATTGCTTATCCTATTTACGGAACGGCATGCCCAGTTCAGTCAGCAACTGCCGCGCCTCTTCATCAGTCTCGGCAGTCGTATGAATCGTTATGGTCATACCGCGAACCTGGTCCACCTTATCGTAATCTATTTCCGGAAAGATCAGCTGCTCTTTCACGCCCATGTTGTAGTTGCCACGGCCGTCGAACGACTTCGGGCTGACACCGCGGAAGTCACGAATACGCGGGATGGCAACGTTGATCAGGCGATCGAGGAATTCGTACATTTCTTCGCGACGCAGCGTGACCATGCAGCCGATCGGCATTCCCTGGCGCAGCTTGAAGTTCGAGATACTCTTGCGGGCCTGGGTCACCTTGGGCTTGCGTCCGGTAATCTGGGTCATATCGGTGACGGCGGCTTCGAGCGCCTTGGGGTTCTGGGTAGCCTCACCTACGCCCATATTGACCGACACCTTGCTGACACGCGGCACCTGCATCGGTGACTTGTACTTAAACTGCTTGATCAGCTTGGGCTGAATTTCCTCGAGGAATTTTTGTTTCAATCTGGCCATGACATCCATCCGCCTATATCTCTTCACCGGTCTTCTTGCAGTAGCGTACGCGGCGTTTCTTACCACCTTCTTCGAGCACCTTGTAGCCGACCCGGGTCGGACCGCCCACGGTGGAGCTGTACACCGACACGTTGGAGGCATGAATCGGGCCCTCGATAGTCAGCAGGCCGCCCTTGGGGTTCTTCTGGGTCGGGCGCTGGTGCTTGGTCCGCATGTTGACACCTTCAACGATCACCTTCTTCTTCTTCGGGTCGACGTGCAGCACCTTGCCGGTCTTTCCCCGGTCGACGCCGGTGCGGACGAAGACGGTGTCACCCTTCTTGATATGCATCAGAGCACCTCCGGAGCAAGCGACACGATTTTCATGAACTGCTTTTCGCGGAGTTCACGCGCGACGGGTCCGAAGATACGCGTCCCGCGCGGCTCCTTCTGGTCATTAATGATGACCGCGGCATTGTCGGAAAAGCGAATAGCGGAGCCGTCACGACGTTTCAGTTCAGACTTGGTACGCACGACAACCGCCTTGCATACTTCCGACTTCTTCACCGTTCCGCCGGGAAGCGCTTCCTTGACGGTGCAGACAATAATGTCGCCAATCGACGCATACTTCTTGCGTCCGCCGAGAATGCGGAAACACATAACGCGTTTCGCTCCCGAGTTGTCGGCTACCGACAGTTGTGTAAATTCCTGTATCATCGGTCCTTCACCTGTTTCCCCGCGACCGGCGGTCGCGACGGTCCGTACTCGTACTTTTACTTCGCCTTTTCGACGATTTCGACTAAACGCCAGCGCTTGGTAGCGGAGAGCGGACGGGTTTCCATGACCCGCACGACATCGCCGGTACCGGCCTGGTTTTCTTCGTCGTGTACATACAGCTTCTTGGACGTGCGGTAAGTCTTGCCGTAGAGCGGGTGCGGGCGGGTACGATCGAGGCGCACCACAATCGTCTTCTGCCCTTTATCCGACACCACGATACCGGTTCGAACTTTCCGTCGGCCACGTACCTCAGTTTCAGCCATCTACTTTATCACTCCCTATTACGCCGGCCACTTATTCAGCCTTTTTGCTTTCGCCCAGGATGGACGATTTCTGTTCCGCCAGTTTGCGGATGCCCTTGACATCTTCGTTCAGGACGGTGTTGATGCGGGCGATTTCACGTCGCACCTCGCGCAGCCGGAGCGGGTTGTCCAGCGGCTTCAGTGAGCGCCGCATGGTCAGGTTGAATCGCTCGTCGACAAGGTCGGTGCGTCGTTGTATCAGTTCTTCGCGCGTCAAGTCGCGCAGTGAGTCAGTCTTCGCCATTGTTACGCGCCTTTGGTATCGTCACGGGAGACAAACTTGGTTTTCATCGGCAGCTTCTTTGCGCCCAGACGCAAGGCTTCACGGGCCACATCCTCCGGCACGCCCTGGATTTCAAACAGGACGCGTCCCGGCTTGACCACCGCCACCCAGTATTCGGGGGCGCCTTTTCCCTTACCCATGCGGGTTTCAGCCGGTTTCTTGGTGACCGGCTTGTCGGGAAACACGCGGATCCAGATCTTGCCGCCGCGCTTGATGTAGCGCGTCATGGCTACACGGGCAGCCTCGATCTGGCGGTTGGTCATCCAGCAGGCCTCGAGCGCCTTGAGTCCGAATTCGCCGAAGTTCACCGAAGCGCCGCCCTTGGTCTTTCCGGTCATACGACCACGCTGCACTTTGCGGTACTTCGTCTTTTTCGGCATTAACATCGCTTAGTTCTCCACGTTCAATCTATCGTAACCGTTACTTGTCCTCGGAGCCGCCTTCGGCGCTACCGCCGGACGGTTTGCTTTCGCGCTGGGCCTGGCCGCCGGCGCTTTCCGGACGACGACCACGCGGCGCGCCTTCGTCATCACCCCGGCTGCGGCGCACTCGTCCCCGCGGACGCTTGCGCTGGCGGTCACCGCCACCACCGCGACCACCGCGACGGCGCGGCGCCTCGGGGGCGCCGGCAGCGGCATCGGCCTCAGCCTTTTCGTCTTCGGCGTAGAAGTTGCCCGTCTCCATCACCTCGCCACGGCAGATCCAGACCTTGACACCGATGGTGCCGTAGGTGGTGGCTGCGGTCGAGGTGGCATAGTCGATATCGGAGCGCAGGGTGTGCAACGGCACCTGGCCGTCGCGATACTTCTCCACGCGTGCGATTTCGGCGCCACCGAGGCGGCCGCCGCACTGTATCTTGATACCGGCGGCGCCCATCCGCATGGTCGACGAAATCGCCTTCTTCATAGCGCGGCGAAACGAGACGCGGCCTTCCAGCTGTCGGGCGATCGAATCGGCCACCAACTGGGCGTCGAGCTCCGCGCGTCGCACCTCGATGATGTTGAGCATGATATCCTTGCTCGTCAGCAGGCGCAGCTCTTCGCGCAGTTTGTCGACCTCGGACCCCTTGCGACCGATAACGATACCGGGGCGGGAGGTGTGAATGTCGACCGTTACTTTTTTCGGCGCTCTCGAGATCACCACTCTGGCGATCCCGGCGTTGTCGAGTCGGCGGTTGATGTACTTTTTGATCAGCAGATCTTCATGCACCAGGTCCGCATAGTTGCGGTCGGATGCATACCAGCGACTGTTCCAGGTACGGATGACGCCGAGACGAAATCCTATGGGGTGAGTTTTCTGACCCAAATCTATCTCCTCAACCGCTTACCAAACATTACTTCTTATCTTCATCCGGCTCGGTCGCTTCGGGCGCCGTGTCGGCGGTCGCTTCTGCTGTCGCCTCGACCTCGGCGTCCTGCGCCGCGGTTTCAGCCTGAGCCGTCTCTTCGTCCGCCTTGGTGGCGGTCTTCGTTGTCACTTTCTTCGCCGTCTTCTTACGCGTGGTCTTCTTCTTCGCCGCCGCTTCTTCGGTTTCGACCTCGGCCGCCCTGGTCTTCTTGCGCGACTTTTTGGCCTCAGCCTCGACATCGGTTTGGCCGGCCACGATAATTGTCAGGTGGCAATGGCGTTTCCGAACGCGGTAGACGCGTCCCATCGACTCGAAGCGGATGCGCTTGGCGGTGGGCGCTGCGTCGACCGTAATGCTCTTGATCGTCAGGCTTTCCGGCCGCAGGTGGTCGGTGCCTTCCTTCGACAGCGCGTTGGCCGCCGCGGACTTGAGCGTCCTGGCGACATGGCGGGCCGCGATCTTGGGCGTGAAGTTGAGCACATTGAGGGCTTCCTCCACCGGCATATTCTTCACCATTTCCGCTACCAAACGCATCTTGCGCGGCGGGATACTCACGTATTTCAGGCGTGCTGTCGCTTCCACTTGCATCACGTCACCTCACCAGATCACTTCACCTTGGAGCCACGTTCGGCAAGCTTGCCGGCATGACCACGGAAGGTTCGGGTCGGCGCAAATTCGCCCAGTTTGTGTCCGACCATGTTTTCGGTTATGTAGATCGGGACGAACTTGTTACCGGTATGAACCGCCAGGGTATGACCGATAAATTCCGGCGTTATCGTGGAACGCCGCGACCAGGTCCTGACCACGCGCTTGTCGCCGGTTGCATTCAACTGGTCGATCTTCTTCTGCAGGTGATCGTCTACCCACGGTCCTTTTTTCAGCGAACGAGGCATCTATACTCTCCGTCTTACTTCGCTTTTCTTCTATCCTCAACCAGGTGAGCATTCGATTTCCGTTTGCTCCGAGTCTTGTATCCCTTGGTAGGGACGCCCCACGGCGTGCAGGGATGACGGCCGCCGGAACTGCGTCCCTCACCACCGCCCATCGGATGGTCGACCGGGTTCATAGCGACACCGCGGGTGGTCGGTCGGATACCGCGCCAACGCGAGGCGCCGGCCTTGCCCCAGACCACGTTCTTGTGGTCGACGTTACCGACCTGACCGATAACGGCGTAGCAGTCACGCGGGATGAGTCGGACTTCACCCGACGGCATCTTGAGCGTGACGTTCTTCCCTTCCTTTGCCACCAGCTGGGCCATGCTGCCGGCCGAACGGCACAACTGGGCGCCCTTGCCGGGGCGCATCTCGACGTTGTGCACGGTGGTACCGAGAATCATGCTGCGCAGCGGCATGGCGTTGCCCGCCTTGTGCTCGGCCTTCTCGCCGGCCATGACGTGGTCGTCGACCTTGAGGTCGTTAGGCGCAATGATGTACCGCTTCTCACCGTCGGCATAATGCAAAAGGGCGATACGAGCCGAGCGGTTGGGATCGTATTCGATCGATGCCACCCGGGCCGGGACGTCGTGCTTGTCGCGCTTGAAGTCGATGCGACGGTAGTGCCGCTTGTGACCGCCACCACGATGGTAAGCGGTGATGCGACCCTTGTTGTTGCGACCGCCCGTTCTCTTCAGCGGTTCCAACAGCGACTTCTCCGGCACCGCCGAGGTAATCTCCTCAAAGGTGGGCACCGTGCGCCAACGCGACGACGGCGTTACGGGACGAAATTTTTTAACCGGCATTCCTGGTAACCACCTTCCTTATACGTTCTCGAACAGACCGATCTTTTCACCGGTCTTGAGACGTACGATTGCTTTCTTCCAACTTCCGGTCTTGCCTTCATACCGGCCAACCCGCTTGAGCTTGCCCGGGATGACGGTGGTGCGGACGCGATCCACTTTCACACCGAACGCCTGTTCCACGGCGGTTTTGATCTGGTGCTTGTTGGCGTTCTTGGCGACATGGAAGACATACTCGTTGTTCATGTCGCGCAGCATAATGGTGCGCTCGGTATTGACGTGGTCCTTCAGGATGTGACGATGGTCGGCCTTCATGCGAACACCTCCTGCACCTTATCGAGGGCGGCTCTGGTCATCAGGACATAGTCGGCGTTGAGAAAGGCGTAGCCGCTGGTGACGGCCGCCCGACTGTAGGCCACTTCGGGAATGTTGCGACAGGACAGCACGAGGTTGTCGTTGTGTCCCTCATCTACGACCAGGCACTTCTTGCCGGCCAGTTCGAAGTTGTTGACCAGGTTGATGACCTGCCGGGTCTTGATCTGGGGGAACTCGATCTTGTCAATGACTTTGATGCGTTCGTTGCGCGCTTTATCCGACAGGATCGACTTGATCGCCAGCCGCTTCATCTTACGCGGGAACTTGGAACCATAGCTGCGGGGCTGCGGCCCGAATACGATACCGCCGCCGCGCCACAGGGGTGAGCGGATGGTACCGACGCGGGCGCGGCCGGTGCCTTTCTGGCGCCACGGCTTGCGACCTCCGCCACGAACTTCGCTGCGTTCCTTGGCCTTGTGAGTGCCCTGGCGCTGGCGCGCGAGGAAGTTCACCACATACTGGTGGACGACGGCTTCGCGCGGCTCAACCTCGAACACGTCGGGATTGAGGTCGACACTGCCGACTTCCTGGCCATCCTGATTGTATACTTTCACATTCATCGTCTACCAGCCTCTATCTGCCTGCCGCGATTGGTCGAGCGGATCTTCACGAACGATCCCCTGTGCCCGGGAACCGAGCCGCGGACCAACATGAGGTTTTCATTTTCAATAATGCGCACGATATCCAGGTTCAGCACCGTTACCTTGTCGTGACCCATGCGCCCGGCCATCTTGATCCCCTTGAAGACGCGTGAAGGATCCGACGACTGGCCGATGGAGCCGGGAGCGCGCCAGCGATCCGACTGACCGTGGGTCTTGTTGGCGCCGGAAAAGTTGTGGCGCTTCATGCTGCCGGCCATGCCCAGGCCGCGGGAGATGCCGGTGACATCAACGCGTTCACCTTCATTGAAGATGGTCACCTTGACCTCGGCGCCGGTATCGTACTCCTCCTCGGTATCGATGCGCACTTCGCGCAGGTACCGGGTCGGTTCGACATCGGCCTTGGCGAAATGACCGGCCATCGGCTTGTTGATACGGCTCTTCTTGCGCGTGCCGAAACCAAGCTGATAAGCGGTGTAGCCGTGGCGCTCATCGGTGCGCTTATCGACCACGACACACGGCCCGGCTTCGATCACAGTAACCGGGATCGACTCGCCGGTATCGAGGAAGATGCGAGTCATTCCGAGCTTTTTCCCAAGAATTTCCTTCATCATCCGGTCCTATCAGGTTTTGATTTCGACATCCACACCGGCCGGCAGGTCGAGCTTCATCAGCGCATCAACCGTCTGGGGGGTCGACTCATAAATATCGATTAACCGTTTGTGGACGCGCGTTTCGAACTGCTCACGCGACTTTTTGTCGACGTGGGGCGAGCGCAGCACGGTGTAGACCGTGCGCTTGGTCGGCAGCGGCACCGGCCCGACAATGCGGGCGCCGGTACGAACCACCGTCCGGGTGATCTCCTGGGTCGACTTGTCGAGGGCCCAGTGATCGTACGCTTTCAGTCGAATGCGAATCTTTTGCACATCCATTGCCAGCCTGCTCTTTCTTTATTCCAGGATCTCACTGATGACGCCGGCACCGACCGTGCGGCCACCCTCACGA
>CAZJCK010000018.1:0-50561 GCA_964544635.1 uncultured Ignavibacteriales bacterium
TGAACTTCGACGTGGTCTGACCGTCGCTGATAAACTCTTCGGTCAAAATCAACCAGTCGGAGGTAGCGCCGAAGCGAACATCCATCCAGCTAAATACGTCGGCATCGAGACCTATCTTCCAGTACGGCAGATTCAGGAGGCCTTCCTTATCTTCGGCCGTCACAGCTCCGCCGCCGGCGCCCGGGCCCGGCTCGAATTCTTCCTTCCACGAGCCAAACTGGATACCGACGTCGATAACCGCCAGGACATTGGTGGCCGGCACGTAGTTGAGACCGATACCGAGATCAACGGCCATCATGGTGTAGGTTTCGGTGAAGTCGAGGTCGGCCGGGTCACCGTTGCTGGAGACATTGTCCTTGATACCGTGCTTCGAGTACATGAACGCGGCGTGGGGCACCCAGGTGTGGGTTGGGCTGCCGACGTAGAAGTAACGACCGGCGACCGCGATATCCATGTAGCCGTCAGACTCAGTTTCATCAGCGCCGTCGGCATCCTTGTCAGTCCAGGAACCCAGACCAAACCACAGGGCGACATCCCACTGACCGCCCGGTTCGGTCAGACCGAAACGGAAGTCGTAGAAACCAAAGCCCTCTTCGGCCTGGTTGCCGGTCACGTCGGCCTTCTGGGAGCTACGGATGTAGTCGAAGTTGAAGCCGAACTTGTAACCACCGAGCATGCGACCGTAGAGCAGGTTCATGCGGCGGTTTGACGGCAGGGGGTCGTCGAACGGAACGAGGTTGCCGCCAGAGAGGTTATTCGGCTGAACCGCGGAGCCGGTCGAGAAGAAGGTACCCAGCACCCACGGGTTGTCCTTGTTAAACTGCCAGGTGATACCGAACTTGTCAAGATCCTGGCCGGAGAACTGGCCGAACTCACCGATGGCGAGGTTCGGGTATTCATAGATACGGCCCGGGAACAGACTCATATTGGCGTCGTCGATGAGAATCATGTTGTTCTCACCCATGGTGAGGACCCGGGTTTCGGTGGCGAAGATGCTCGAAGCCATGAGCATCAGAGCCAGTGTGCAAATTACCAGTTTCTTCATATCTCAAAATCCTTATCAGTTACCGGGCCGTTATGACCCGGCGGGGAGTTGCTATTTTCATATTAGGATTGGTTCTTGACGCGGGCTTGCGCCATGACGGTGAAAAACGTCGGCCATCCAGCCATTTGTCTCTCACCCAAGTCACACCATACGCCACCTCCATGTGCTTCAGGTTCCTCGGTTACGTTCCATCAACTCCCGATGGAGTATTTTATCTCAAGTAGCTATGTACCTTAAACGGCGCCTATTTTATCACCGGCGGCCGATAAAAACAACAAAAATCTGGTCCATTTCGATAATTTTCTTCGCCACAATCGCTTGCCGGACAAAGGCATACGAAATGTCAAAAACCCGCCGACAGGTTTATTGCCGACATCTTTTCAACATCAATGCGCTTGACCGCCAGCACTTACTTCACCTGTTGCCAGATCGCCTCAAGCTGCTCAAGGCTGTAATCGTCGAACGACCCACCGTCGACTCTCACCCGGCTTTCGAGCCGATCAAAGCGCGTTCGGAACTTGTCCAGCGCCCGTTTGAGCGCCAGCTCGGGGTCGATATCGAGTTTGCGGGCAAGCGAAGCGGCGGCGAACAACATGTCGCCTATTTCATCAGACAGCCGCTCCTTGTCGCCGTTTGCAAGCTCGGCTTTAATCTCTTCGATCTCCTCCACCAGTTTGTCGATCACCCGATCAGGTTTATCCCAGTCGAACCCGACTCCTCCTGCCTTCTCGCCGATGCGAAACGCCATCGTCAGGGCCGGCATCGAGCGCGGCAGGCCCGACAGTACCGACTTCTTCTCGCCGCTCTCCACTTTCACTTTCTCCCACTGATCGCGCACTTCATCCGGTTTCAGGTCGCGGCTCTCCTCGAAGATATGGGGATGGCGGCGAATCAGTTTGTCGCTGATGGCGTTGATCGAATCGTCGACCGTAAAGCGCCCGTCCTCAGCGGCGATCTGGGCGTGGAAGACCACCTGGCACATCAGGTCACCCAGTTCCTCCTTGAGGTCGTCACCGTGGGCGTCTGCCCCCTCCTCGATGCTGTCATGCACCTCGTAGGCCTCTTCGATCAGGTACGGCAGCAGCGATTCGTGGGTCTGCTTGCGGTCCCAGGCACAGCCGCGATCGGAGCGGAGAATCTGCATGATGGTTACGAGCCGCTCGAACGGGCTCAGATCGGGGTTTTCCACGCGGGCTTTGAGATCATTCATGGCGCTGAAGGGGTACCGGTAGTTATCTTGACAAACAACCGTACCTCACCTATACTTTTTGCCTTTACAAAGACAGGCTGCAACGATCCGTCTTCCATAGACGGGCGAATATAAAGATACATAGTCTATATGGGCAAGCAAAACGGCAGCACAGAGAAGAAATCGACCGCTTATCGTCCGGCCGAAGTCGAAGAGTCGACTTTCAAGCGGTGGGTCGACAACGGTTTTTTTGTCGGCAATCCGAAATCGGACAAGAAGGCCTATACCGTGGTCATCCCGCCGCCAAACGTCACCGACGTGCTTCACCTGGGTCACGCCCTGAACAACACGATTCAGGATATCCTGGTCCGTCGCCACCGCATGATGGGCTTTGAAGCGGTCTGGATTCCGGGCGCCGATCATGCCGGTATCGCCACCCAGGTGGTGGTGGAAAAGCAGCTCCGCAAGGAGGGCACCACCCGGCGTGAAATGGGCCGGGAAAAATTCCTCGAGCGCACCCACCAGTGGGCCAACCGAAATAAGGAGTACATTCTCAACCAGCTCAAGCGGATGGGCTGCAGTTGCGACTGGTCGCGCACCCGCTTTACGATCGACGAAGGGCTGTCCAACGCCGTCTACGAAGTCTTCAAGCGAATGTACGAAAAGGGCTGGATCTATAAGGGCCACCGGATTGTCAACTGGGATCCGGCGACACAAACAACGCTCTCCGATGACGAGGTCGAGCACAAGACGATCCAGGGGCACCTCTGGTATATCAAGTACAAGCTGAAAGGCTCCGACGAATACCTGACTGTCGCCACCACCCGTCCGGAAACGATGCTGGGCGACACGGCCCTGGCAGTTTCGCCCAAGGACGGCCGGTTTCAGAAATATGTCGGCCGGACCGTCATCCTGCCGATCCTCGAGCGCGAGATACCGATTATCGCCGACGCCCATGTTGACCCGGAGTTCGGTACCGGTGTGGTCAAAGTGACACCGGCCCATGACCCCAACGACTTTGAGATCGGCAAGCGCCATGATCTTGAGGCAATTAACATCCTTAACACCGACGGTTCGCTCAATGAGAATGCCGGCAAATTCAAGGGGCTGGATCGGTTCGAGGCGCGCAAAGACCTGATTGCGGAACTGACGAAGAAGGGGCATCTCGAGAAGATTGAAGACTACGAGTTGACCGTCGGCACCAGCTACCGTTCGCACGAAGTCATCGAGCCGTACCTCTCGGAACAATGGTTTGTAAAGATGAGCGAGCTTTCGCGTCCGGCGCTCGATGCCGTCAAGACCGGTAAGGTGCGATTCCACCCGGAATACTGGTCGAAGACCTACCTGCACTGGATGGAGAACATCCGCGACTGGTGTATCTCGCGGCAACTCTGGTGGGGGCACCGCATTCCGGTCTGGTACGCTGAAGACGGCACCATGTTCATTTCCGACGAACGTCCGACAGCGGAAGAATGCAAGGGATACGACCCCGACGCACTGGTGCAGGAAGATGACGTACTCGACACCTGGTTTTCATCCTGGCTGTGGCCGTTTTCAACCATGGGCTGGCCGGATGATACCGACGACCTGGCGAAGTTCTATCCGACGAAAGTATTGAGCACAGCCTCGGAGATCATCTTTTTGTGGGTAGCGCGGATGGTCATGGCCGGTTACGAATTCATGGGCGAAGCGCCGTTCTCGGATGTCTATATACATGGTACGGTGCGCGACGCCAATGGTGTGAAGATGTCGAAGTCGCTGGGCAACGGCATCGATCCGGTAGAAATCATCGACAAGTACGGCGCCGACGCCCTTCGGCTGTCGCTGGTGCTGGCGACGCCCGACGGCCAGGACCCGTGGATCAGTAAGAATACCTTTGAGGGCGGCCGCAACTTCGTAAACAAACTGTACCAGGTGTCGCGCTTCGTGCAGATGCGCCTCGACGAACAGCCGGCAATTCTCGACGAGATTGACGACAGCGACCTGGTTATCTTCGACCGCTGGATCCTGTCGCGGCTGGAGCGCACCGTCCAGCAACTCGACCGCGCCTTTGAGGAGTATCGCCTGTCATCGGCCGCCAAGACGCTGTACAATTTCGTATGGAACGACTACTGCTCATGGTATATCGAACTGATCAAGCCGGATCAGCCGGGGGTGCCGATCCGCGCCGGCTCGATCAACGTCGCGACCTACGTGCTCGACAAGATTCTCAAGATGATGCACCCGTTCGTGCCGTTCGTTACCGAACAGATCTACCGCGAACTGACGAACAGCGACGATGCCGATAATTCGACCATTACCTTCGGGCCATGGCCGACAACTACCGGGTCGCACATCGATGATGACTTGGAGTCGAGCCTGGAGCAGATCCAGTCGGTAGTGACGGCGGTGCGGTCGATTCGCTCGGAACTGAATGTGCCGCCGGGCAAACGTTCCGACTTGTATGTGAAAGTAAACGACGATGCCTTCGCGGAACTGTTGAGTGATCACATCCAGTACTTCCGCTCGCTGGCGCGGGTCGACGAACTGGTGGTAGGCGCCGATGTCAAGAAACCGCCGGTGTCGGCCTCGGCTGTAATTTCCGGGGCTGAGATCTATGTGCCGCTCGAAGGCTTGATCGATATTGAAGTCGAGAAAGCGCGACTGGAAAAAGACCTGAACAACCTGAAGGGGTTGCTTGAAAAAGTGTCGCGCAAACTGGCCAATGCCGACTTCCTGCAGAATGCGCCGAAGGAAGTGGTTGATCGCGAAAAGGCCAAGAAGGATGACTACCAGGAACGGGTCGAGAAGATAAACAAGAATCTCGAACAGATCATGGGCTGGTAGTTCGATCTGATACGGTAAGCTGCAGGCGTCGGCGTCAAGCCGGCGCCTTTTTCATTGGCCCCGTTCGCAGCGCCTCTGTATGTTGGGGCCATGTCCGAAGAGATTCCGTTTCTACACATAACCCTGCACTACCTGGCGCCGGTAGGGGCGATGATGCTGCTCGGCCTGCTCGGGGGCAAACTGTCCAAGCTGCTCGGCCTGCCCAAAGTGACCGGCTACCTGGTGACCGGAATCATCATCGGACCGTCAGCCCTGCACATCATCTCCGACGAAGTGGTCGCCAACCTCTCCCTGATCAACGATCTGGCCCTTGGCCTCATTATGTTCGCCATCGGCGGTGTCTTCGAGGTCCATCATCTCAAACAGGTGGGAAAGAAAGCGATCTGGCTGACAGTGGCTCAGACGACAGGGGCGGTAGTGTTTACATTTGCCGCTGTATACATCGCCGGCATCGACCTCTTCCCGGCTCTCCTGCTTGGCACCATAGGCGTGGCAACGGCTCCGGCGGCGACCCTCCTGGTCGTGCGTGAATTCGACGCCCGCGGGGAGTTCACCGATACCCTGATCACGGTGGTGGCCATGTCGAATATCGTCGGCATACTGCTGTTCGAATGGGTCTTCACGATGGGAGACATAACGGAGGGAACCAATATCCTGTTCGCCCTGACCCAACCGTTCTACGAGATCGGCGGCTCCAGTTTGATCGGCTTTGCAGTCGGTTACTTGATTTCGAAATGGGAGCAGCATGTCGAGGACCAGGCGGAGCTGCTGATGATCATCGTGGGCGGCGTCATTCTCGTGACCGGCCTGGCGCAGACCCTCGATCTGCAACCGCTGTTCGCGACTGTCATCATGGGCGGCGTAACGACCAATCTCTCGCTGATGCATCGGCTGGTCTATGTTGAACTGCGCCAGATCGAACAGCCGTTATATATCGCGTTCTTCGTGCTGGCGGGGGCATCGCTCCACCTCGAACTGCTGCCGGCGCTGGGGATTGCCGGGCTGGCCTACCTGTTTGCCCGCGTTATCGGTAAGATGGTGGGAATTTTCCTGGTGAGCTGGTGGCAGGGATTCTCGAAGAACATTCGCAACTACCTTGGCCTGGGGATGGTGGTGCAAGCCGGCGTGGCCATCGGCCTGGTTGATATCGTCAATCGCTCCCGGCCGGATGTGGGGCAGGTCGTGACACCGATTGTTCTGGCGACTGTCTTGATCTATGAGTCGTTCGGTCCGCCGATAATTAAGTTCATTCTGTTCCGAGCCAGGGAGGCCGCCCTTCCCGAATAAAAAAGAAGAAGACTATCCTGAGGGGGAAGTTAGGATAGTCTTCAAGTGGAATGGGAGGTATTTATTGGGGGACTAATTATCGCTGGGCAATGCTAACTCCTTGAGATACTCATCTAACGACCGCGCTCCGGCAGCGTCGGGATACGACGCCATCTCAATCGTTACCGACGGTTCGGCACCCCCATCGGCTCGATCGGCGAGGGTACGCTTGACTACCTCGCCAACTCGTCGGGCCGCTACCTCGGCGCCCTGGCGCGACGTTTCCGGCAACAGTATGCCGATGCGATTGCCAACGACGGCGGCGACAATGTCAATTTCCCGCATATGGGGGCGAATTTCTTGTGCCAGTTCGGCTGACGAAGGGGCATCGGACGGCTCAATACCTTTCAGGGTGGAAAGATCAACCAGCAAGAGCGAGACGAAAATGCGATATCGCTCGGCTCGCTTCAACTCTCTGTTCATCTGATAAATGAACTGGCCGGCACCGTTTCCCTTGCGAGTTGTTTCTGTCATATCTCCAGTTTCTGATAGCTTGTACATGGCAGACTCCACCATTCAACTACGTAAGGAGTAGCAAGTTCTATTCCTTCGACGTGGATTACTCAACACCAATTTTGCGCTGCCTTTGGCGTCGGCGAGTTAGTGTTTGATTAGCTGTAACTTTCTGGTAAACAACAGAATAGTAGTTTCTACCAATTCGCACGGCGGCAACGGGTAAAATTTACCAATCTTCTCAAACAAGGTCAACTTGCAAGTAATTGCGCAAAAAACGCACAATGGGGACAGGCCTTGCTGCACCAGAACACACAGTGGAAGATTTTTCAGTCGGAGGCGTTGAGATTGTAATCTTTGATCTTGTACAGCAGGGAGCGGTAGCTGATGTCCAAAAGCTCGGCTGCTTTGCGCCGATTCCAGTTGGTCTTGTTGAGGACCTCGCCAATCAACCGCTTCTCTTCGGCCGCCACAGTCTTGCCGATTCGAGCCTTCAGCGAGTAGCCGTCCTCAGGGTCCGGACCGGGGCGGTAGTGTACCGGCGCGCCGGTCGAATGCGGATTCGCCGCCGCCCGTCCGGCGGTCGGCTGGACGACATTGGCGTTGGAGATCAGGTCGGTAATGATCGATTCATCGCCGCGCACCACTACCTGCTTGATCATGTTCTCGAGCTGGCGGACGTTGCCGGGCCAGGCAAAGCTGAGCAACTGGTTGATGGCGTCGGCGGACAGTTGCGAAAAGTCTTTGTTGTACAACTTGTTGTACTTCTCAAGGAAATGACTGACCAGAAGCGGAACATCCTCCGGGCGCTCCCGCAGCGGCGGCAGGAACAGGATAATCTCGTTTAGACGATAAAACAGGTCGTCGCGGAACTCACCGTCGGCAATCGCCTGCTCCAGATTACGATTGGTGGCACAGATGATTCGGACATCGACATGGATATTCTGCATCCCGCCGATACGAACGAATTCCTGCTGTTCCAGCACCTGCAGCAGCTTTGATTGCAACTCCAGCGGCATGTCGCCGATTTCGTCGAGGAACATCGTTCCCTTGTCGGCCAGCTCGAACCGTCCCTGCTTGTTCTTATGCGCGCCGGTGAAGGCGCCCTTTTCGTAACCAAACAGTTCGGCTTCCAGCAGGTCACGCGGAATGGCGGCGCAGTTGACCTTGATAAACGGCTTGTCCTTGCGACTAGACAATTGGTGCAACGAACGCGACACGATCTCCTTACCGGTGCCCGATTCGCCGCGGATCAGCACGGTCAGCTCGGAATCGGCCACTTGCTCGATGATGCCTCGCACCTTATTCATGGCGGCGGAATCGCCGATAAAGTTGGCGTAGGTGTCACGTTGCTTCAGTTCCGACTTCAGTTCCGTAACCTGCTGCCGGAGCTGGCTGCGCTCCAACACGCCGTTGATGTGGATTTCGACCTCCTGGACATCGAACGGCTTGTTGATGAATTCGGCCGCACCCAGCTTGATCGAGTCGACCACATACTCGGTTTCGCCATGACCGGAGACCATGATGACTTCCGGACGGGAATCGGCCTTGTTGAGCTTCTCCAGAACCTCGAGTCCGCTCATTCCCGGCATTTTGATATCCAGCAGCACCAGATCCGGCTTTTCGGTGGATACCAGCTGGAGACCCTCAATACCGTCGCGGGCCGAGACAAACTCAAATTTGTCCGACAGCCCTTCGGAGAGGATCCAGGCTACTTTGGGGTCATCGTCGATGACCAGTACTTTGGTCTTATTCTTAGGCATAGCTGTTTCGATTCTGCTAAATGTATCGGCAGTTTGCAAACTAAATCAAGGTGTCGATGTAACAATTTTGCCGATATCCGGCAATCGCCTGCATGGCGACAAACTATGGCATCGGGAGATACAAAGTGAAGACAGTCCCCTGTCCCTCTTCCGAGGTCACTGCCAGGGTGCCGGAGTGGGCTGAGATGATGCGCTCCACCACGGCCAGCCCCAGACCGGTACCGGTCTCCTTGGTAGTGTAGTAGCGATCGAAGACACGAGACAGATGCTCCCGCTTGATGCCGACGCCGGTATCGGCAATCTTCAGCGCCAGGTATTCCTGCTTCTTGTGGTCCGGTTTTTCTATCAGGCCGCTTACGCTTAGTTTGCCGCCGTCGGGCATGGCGTCGAGGGCATTCATGAACAGGTTCAGCAGAACCTCGAGGATCTGGTTCTTATTAATGATGATATCCCAGTCGGCATCCTCGAATGCGGATTCAAACGAGACTTTCCGTTTCCGCAGATCCGGTCCAACCAACTCGGCGGCCCGTTTCACCACCTGCCGCAGATCGACCTTTTCGGTCTTGTACTTGTTGGGGTTGGAGAAGTCCACCAGCTCGCGAACCAGTTCGTTCATGCGGTAGACCTCGTCCTCGGCGACCCGGAAGAAATCGGAGTCGTCGGTCAGATCGGGCCAGCGTTTTTTAATGATCTGCAAGCCGCCGCGAATCGAGGTTAGCGGTTTGCGGAGATCATGGGAGATTTCCGAGATCATATTGCCCATTGTCATCAGGCGCGTGGCGTTCAGCAGCGACTGCTCTTTTTCGAACAGGACAGCGGCGTTGGAAACGACCAGGCGGGCAAGATTGATATCGTCGGCGTCGTAAGCCCGCTCCCCCTCTGCCCCCAGCGCCAGAACATGGGCAGTCTCACTGTGGCGCTTAACCGGCAGACACATGAAGGCGTGGTGGGTATCGGGAAACAGCTCCGAGTCGTCGAAGAGATGCGCAATGTAGGCCGTCAGTTTATCGATATCATCGGTGGTGATCTTCTTCAAGTCGATGTTTTCAAAGGTAAGGGATTCGCGGTTTATCCGGCGCAGGTCGAGGCCGCCACTGTCAGTCAGGGGCAGACCGACACTTCCGGAGGCTCCCTCGGGCACCAGTCGCCCTGAATTGTGATCGACCGTGAACCAGTAGGCGAAGTCGATCGGGAAGACTCGCACCAGTTTGTCGACGAGGATAGTACGGAACTCGTTGAGTGACGATATCTGGGGCAGATCGGTAGCCAGCTCGTGGAGGATCTCGAATTCCACCAGACGGCGGCGGTTACTCTCGATCTGGGCGGCGTCGTGTACTGCTACCGCTGCCTGCGAGGCGAAGGCGGTGAGGAGCTGCAGGTCGTTGTCGGTGAAGACCCGGCCGTTCTTCTTGTTGGCCATATTGATGACGCCGATGACTTCATTCTGGAACTGGAGCGGCACGCACAGAAGCGAGGCCGCGCCGTAGCGCTCCTTGTTCAGGCGCTGAAAGCGGTTGTCGTTTTCAACATCACGTACCACCAGCGGCTTACCCTCCTGCGCAACATGACCGGCAATCGACTCACCGATATTGAGGCGGGTAATGGCAACGATCTCCGGGTCGAGGCCGATGGCGGCCTCGATCGTCAGGTGCTGACGGGCATCGTCGAGCAGCATGATCGAACCGACCTGGGCGTCGGTCACCTGGGCGGCCAGGGAGACTATCTTCTCGAGCAGTTCACTCAGGTGCAGCGCCGAGCCAATCGACCTTGAGGCCTCGAACAACGCGTCGAGTTCCTCGATCCGTTGCTTGCGATTGTCGTTCGATTCCTGCAGTTGCTTGAGCAACTTTGCCTGCGATCGATCGGAGTTTCGTTTTTCGAGGGCCCGCTTCACGGCCAGCTCGAGATACGTGAATTCAACCGGCTTGAGCAGGTAGTCGTACGCACCGCGGGCGATTGCCTCCAGAGCGGTTTCAAGGGAGGCAAAACCGGTCATCAGAATAACCGGCACGTCGGGATCGACCTCCTTGACTATCTTCAGAATCTCGATGCCGTCGAGCTTGGGCATCTTGATATCGGTGATGACCAGGTCAAGCTGACCATCCTTGATCGCATCGGCCGCCTCAACTGAGCTTTGGAAAGCTTCGACCCGGAAACCGTCGCCACTCAACAGCGTCGACAGCGAGTCGCACATACGCTTTTCGTCGTCAATCAGGATTATGCGGGGTGTCGTTCCGTCGGATGTCATGCCTCTTCCTTGGCTGTCGGCAGGGTGATTTCAAAGCAGCCGCCTGTTTCCACGTTCTTATACGTTATCGACCCGTTGTGCTTTTTGATTATACCGTAGCAGACCGAAAGACCCAACCCCGTCCCCTTGCCGTAATCCTTGGTCGTGAAGAACGGCTCGAAGATGCGGTTGATGATCTCCGGTGGAATGCCGGGGCCGGTGTCGCAGAAGTGCATGTGGACGGTGTTGTCGATACGACGGATTTCGATTGTCAGGTCACCACCATCAGGCATAGCGTCGCAGGCATTGATGATAAGATTGATAAACACCTGCTTGAGATTTTCCTCCGAGCCGAGGACGGGCGGGACGTTTTCCTCGTACAGTCGCACTACCCGCACCGCACACTTCTGGAGCTGGCGCTCCATGAGCGTGATGACATCGTCGATCACCGGCGGCAGGTGGAGTCGGGCCTGGTCGACCGCTGCCGGACGGTAAAAATCGAGGAGCTGCTTGACGATGCGGGCAATGCGATCGATTTCCTGGCTGACAATGTCGAGGTAACCGGACTCACTGAGATGTTCACCGGCGGTGCGGTTAATCAACAACAGGTAGTTTTTAATGATACCGAGCGGGTTGTTTACCTCATGCGCGATCTTGGCCGACATCTCGCCCAGCGCTGCGAGACGTTCGGTGACGACCAGCTGATGCTGTGCCTTGCGCAATTGCGCCGAGGTTTCTCTCTCCGACTCGTACAGGAGCGAATTCTCGATGGCAACCGAAATCTGGTTCCCGAGAATAGACAGGAACTCGATGTCGTCCATCTGGAACGCCTGTCCTGAGATCTTGTCGGTGATGATCAGCAGGCCGGATAGCCGCGCCTGGTAAATAAGCGGCACGACCAGCCCCGGGTGGTACCAGCGCAGGAGCTTGCGCTCATCGAAACTGGCCACCTCGGAAATCAAGTCGCCGGTCATGACCGGTCGATTGAGCCTGGTGATGTATGACAGCAGCTCGGAGTCGGCATTGAAGTAACCGGAGCGATCGAGATTCTTGTCGGATCCCTTGATGCGACCGAGCATAAACCTGTCGGTCTGTTCACTCTCCTTGATGTAAACGGCTGCGCGTGAAGCGCCCACCTGCGCCAGTGATGTAAGCAAGAAAGTGTCAAGCAGCGTGTTGTAGTCGAGGACGGCGTTGAAGTTGCGGCTGATTTCGAAGATGGTATAGAGATCGAAAATCTTGCGTTTGAGCTGACGGTTATCTTCGGTCAGCGATGCAATTCGAGACTGGGCATCTCGCCACCGCTCCTCCACTTCCTTTGTGGTGGGCCGCGTTGTGCGCTGCGCTGCCTTCTGTTCGGCCGTGGTATCTTTTCGTTTTTCCGCTGTCATGCATTCTTCTGTCGCGAGACGAATTCGCCAACCAGGTAATGTGAACCGACTATACAGATTATATCGTCAGGTCCGGCCAGTTTTGCAAGGTGCCGATAACCGGCGTCGAGCGACTTGAAGGGCCGCACCGGTATTCGCCGCCAGTTGATCGTCTTGAGCAGCTCGTCGACATCGGTCGAACGGTGGGTATTCGGCGGCACCAGCGTATAGTCGATCGCGATTTTCGACAGGAGGTCGAAGATCTTCTGATGTTCCTTGTTGCGGACCATGCCGGTCAGGATGTGCGCTTTGCGCCCGGGAAAGCGACACCGAAAAGTCTGCGTAAAGGCGGCCACGCCGCCGGCGTTGTGGCCGACGTCGAGCACGAGGGTTGGTTTGCCACGGCGCGTTTGCACGTCGAACCGTCCCGGCCAGCGAACCGTTGTCAGTCCGGTACGGACGGCCTGCTTACTAATCCGCAGTCCCTGTTGCTTCAGGATGGCGACCGCATTCAGTGTCAGGGCGGCATTCAGAATCTGGTGCGGTCCCAGGAGCGCCAGGCGGGCATGCTCGATGGTGAGGCCGTTATTCCGGAAGCTCAGAGCAGTATCGTCGTCGTCGGCCGCAAACACCGAGGAGTCGAGCCGGAAGAGCGGCGCCTGGCGTTCTTCGCAGACCCGTGCAATGGTCTTCATGGCGGTCGGCTGCAGGTTGCCGGCAAGGTGCGGCACGCCCGGCTTGATGATGCCGGCCTTTTCCCAGGCAATCTTATCTATGCGCCGCCCGAGGATCTCGGTGTGGTCGCGGCTGATGTCGGTTGTCATTGTCAGGATCGGCTTGAGTACATTGGTAGCATCGAGACGACCGCCCAGCCCGGTTTCGATGACGGCAATGTCCACGTGTGACCGGGCGAACTGCTCCAGGGCCAGCGCGGTGCAGACCTCAAAGAACGACAACTGGCGTCTCGTGATCTCTTTGCGGTGGCGGTCAACAAAGGCAACGACCGAGCGTCTGGGGATGTCCCGCCCGTTGACTCGCACCCGCTCGCGAAAGGAGACCAGGTGCGGCGAGGTGAACAGGCCGGTCTTGTAACCGGCTGCAGAAAGGATCGAGGACAGCATGGCGGCGGTCGAGCCCTTGCCGTTGGTGCCGGCAATGTGAATGGTCTGGTAGTGATCCTGCGGCCGTCCGATCGAATCGAGAAACTCGGTAATATTCTCCAAGCCGAGTTTCATGCCGAAGAATTCGCGCGACAGGAGGAACCGTTCGGCGGCAGCATAGGTATGCCGGTGCGGCATTACTTTCCCCACATGTATCGAAGAAGAGAGATGACAGTCTGGCGCAGGTCGCCTCGCTCGACCACCTTGTCGAGAAAGCCCTTTTCGAGGAAGAACTCGGATGACTGGAAGTCTTCCGGCAGGTCCTGACCGATGGTCTGGCGGATCACGCGGGGTCCGGCGAAGCCGAGCAACGCCTTCGGTTCAGCGATGATGACATCACCAAGCGATGCGTACGACGCCATCACACCGGCGGTCGTCGGGTTAGTGAGAATCGAAATGAACGGAATCTTCTTGTCGTCCAAAATGGCCAGCAGCGCCGAAGTCTTGGCCATCTGCATGAGCGACAGGATGCCCTCCTGCATGCGGGCGCCGCCGGAGCAGGAGACCAGGATGAGCGGGATCTCGCGCTCGATGGCGCGCCTGATTGCCCGTGCGATCTTCTCACCCACCACCGAACCCATCGAGCCGCCGATGAAGGCAAAGTTCATGACAGCGAAGGAAACATCCCTGCCGTCGATCTTGCCGATCCCGGCACGCACCCCTTCCGGCACGCCGGCTTTCTGCTGCGCCGCCTTGATACGGTCGGTGTAGCGCTTGGAGTCCTTGAACTTCAGCGGATCGCCCGAGGTCAGGTCGGCGTCGTATTCTTCAAGGGTGGCATCATCCAACAAGAGGCTGATGTACTTGTCGCTGGGGATACGGAAGTGGAAGCGGCAGGTGGGACAGACCCACAGCAACTGCTCCATCTTCTTGCTGTAAACAATCTCGCCGCACGATTCGCACTTGGTCCACAACCCTTCCGGGATGTTCTTTTTTTCCTGCGGCGAAATACCGGTTGATGACTTCTTAAACCATTCCATCCAGTGGCAACCCGGTCTTTTACTCCGTCAAGTATTTGATCAGTACCAGGGCATCCTCAACCGGCGAGTGATAGTAGTTGGGGCGCCGATACAGGGTCTTAAATCCGTTCCGTTCATAAAATGCAATCGCCCCGGTATTGCGGGGGCGTACTTCAAGAACGATATAGCGGCAATGCTGCCGTTTCATCTGACGTAAAATATGGTCCAATAACTGCTTGGCAACAGATTTTCGCTGCATCTCGGGGGCCACGGCGATGTTGGTCAGGTGCCCTTCATCGGCGATCACGACAAAGCAGGCATACCCTGCCAGATTGTTATCTGCTTCTGCCACAATCATTTGCCAGTCCGGAGAAGACATCGAATCGATGAATACCGAAAGCGGCCAGGGATCACTGAAGAGCCGGCGCTCAAGCTTCATTACGATTGGGAGGTCCCCGCGGACCATCGGACGGATCGAAACGCCGATCTTATTGCTTTTGTTGACGCTGGTCAAATGCGATCTCCGCCTGGGACTTTTGCAGGTACAGCGGTTCGAGTTGTGCGATCTCATCCCGATGTCCGGTGCTGAGGATGGCGCCGCCGATATCGAGCAGGTCACCGGCATCATACTCGATCGCCGTAATGTCGAGCCCGGCCAGCATCGGATACTGGGCAAGCAGATCCCTTGCAATTGTGTAGCCGGGACGGTCACCGTTGCCGGACAGTAGCGAGCTGACTGCGACGGCTTTGGCATCCTCGACCTGCCAGCGTCCGGCGGGAGCGTCGGCCACGAAAACAGCATCGCGTTTGAACGGCAGGATCAATCGTCCGGCGCTCTGGTGCCCGACCACCTTGTGGTTGGCAATCTGGAACATGTTGATTCCGAGGACAGGGATCGACGAGGCCTCGCATATGCCTTTGGCGGCGGCCAGTCCGATGCGCAGCCCGGTGAAGCTGCCGGGACCGGTGGCGACAATGACACCGTCGAGCGCACTCGGTTGCAGGCCGGCCGAACCCATCAAATCGCCGATCTTCTTCATGATCGTCATACCGTGCGATCGCTCGACATCGGCGCTCGACTTGACACGACGGTCGGAGGCATACTGGAGTGCGAGCATCAGTTGCGATGACGAGGTATCGACGGCGAGGATGTTATCAAGTTTCGCTGACATCGCGTTCTCCTACGAACATGACATCGATGGCGCGGTCGGTATCGCCGGCCATGGTGAATTCAATATGGTAGTAGCTGGCAGGCAGATGTTCGCCCGCCTTCTCCCCCCACTCGACCACGACCAGGCCGGGCCGGCCGAGATAGTCATACCAGCCGATCTCGCGCAGCTCTTCGGGATCGCCGATGCGGTAGAGGTCGAAGTGATACATCGGGTTCTTGCCGGGGTATTCGTTGACGATGGCAAATGACGGCGAGTTGACGGTTTCTTCATCGATGCCCAGCCCACGCGCCAGGCCGCGTACGAAAGCGGTTTTGCCGGCGCCGAGTGGACCGGTGAGGACGACGATATCGCCGGGCGAAAGGTGCGCCACCAGCTTCTCGGCCAGCGCCATCGTTTCTTCTTCACTGTGGGTGACTATCTGCAGGGCCGTCGTCATACTCAAAGTCCTCAACGCGGTCGCATTACCGCCAGCGGCACCACCATCTCTTCGAGGGTTATGCCACCATGCTGGAAGGAGTTCTGGAACTGTCGCACCATCTCGTTATAGTTGTTCGGGTAGACGAAGAAGAAGTCTTCCTTGGCGAGAATATAGGTGGTCGCAAGCGACAGCATGGGCAGTCGCCAGTCTTCCGGCTTCTTTATCAGGATGGCCTCTTTTTCGTCGCAGTTCAAGTTGTCGCCGTACTTGTAGCGCAGGTTGGTAGAGGTCGAGCGCTTGCCGTGGGCCATGGTGCCGCGTTTGCACAACACCGAACCGTGGTCGGATGTCACCACCACCGTAAAGCCGCGTTGCGCGTACGCCTTCAGTATCGTTAAGAGCGGGGAGTGCACGAACCACGATTTCATGAGCGAACGGAAGGCTGCTTCGGTGCCGGCAATCTCCTTGAGGATAACGTTGGTCGAACGGTCGTGTACCAGGATATCGACAAAGTTGAAGACATACGACACGACCGGGGCGTCGAAATGATCGGCGACACGCTTGGCCAGTTGTTCACCCTCGGTGTTATTGAACACTTTGGCGTAGCGCGCCGGCTGCTTGTCGTAGCGCAAGCCGTTTCGCGCGAGTTGATCGACAAACAGCTGGTCTTCCATCCGGTTGAGCGAGCCTTCGTCGGGCGACGTGTAGTTGTCGGGGTAGGCCCCGTGTATTTCGTCCGGGAACAGTCCGGAGAAGAGAGCATTACGGGCGAACGGCGTGGCCGTAGGGAGCATGGAGAAGTAGTACTGGCGATCGATTGTATAGTACTCGGCAAGCAGCGGTTCGATCAGCATCCATTGGTCGAGGCGCATGCAGTCGACCACGACAAAGAGCACCGGCTCTCTTCGCTTCAGTGGTGGCACCACCACTTTTCCCACGACATCGGGCGAGAGTGTCGGCCGGTCGTCGGTGTGCAGCCAATCGACGTACTGCTTCTGGATGTATTTGGTGAACTCGACATTCCATTCTTTGCGCGTTCCCTCGAGTGCCTGCTCCAGACCGATATCGTTGTTTACGTCGAGTTCAAGGTTCCAGGTCGCCAGGATACGGGCGGCCTCATGCCAGTCTTCCGGTTCGACCGCGCCATAGAGTTTCTGGTTGAAACGGTTGATCTCGGAAATGTAGCGCTTCATCGACGACCCGGAGATAATCTTACGCGATTCCAACAAGCGTTTGATGACGAGAAGAATCTGCGACGGCACCACCGGCTTGACGAGGTAGTCGTCAATCTTCTGCCCGATGGCATCCTCCATCAGCGTTTCTTCTTCCGATTTGGTCACCATCACCACGGGCAGATGCGGCCGCAGTTCCTTGATTTCCTCCAGCGTCGTCAGACCGTCTTTGCCGGGCATCATCTCGTCGAGCAGCACCAGGTCATAGAGGTTCTCCTGGACGAGGTTGATGGCGTCATCGCCGGACATGGCGGTGGCGACATCAAACCCCTTCTTCTCGAGAAAGAGAATGTGCGGCTTGAGGGAGTCGATTTCGTCATCGACCCAGAGTATCTTTCGTGTTTCGGTGCGAGTGGCCATGTACATCCTTACTGGTTTGGAGCCGGCAGCAGTATCTCAAACACTGTTTCCCCCGGTCTGGATCGTTTGAGTGACAGTCGACCGCCGTGATATTCCTCGATAATGCGCCGCGACAACGTCAGCCCAAGGCCCCAGCCGCGCTTTTTGGTCGTAAAACCGGCCCGAAAGATCTTGCGTGCCGCCGCCGAGTTGATTCCCTTGCCGTTGTCCACCAGGTCGATGCAGACCTCCTGCTTCGGTCTATTGTGCCGGGCCTCGATGGTTATACGTCCGGAACGCGAATCGACCGACTGCAGTGCGTTCTTAATCATGTTTTCAAGCGCCCACCCGAACAGCTCGACATTGAGCCGTACCTCCGGCAACGCGGCTCGCTCGTACTCGATACGAATGCCCTTCCCCTCGAACGGCAGGCGGCGGCGGAAGTATTCGACGGTCTCGCAGATAACATTATTGGGGTCGGTCGGCGACAGCTCAGGCACCGAGCCGATCAGTCCGAAACGGTTGGCGACACGCTGAAGTCGGTTGACATCGACCGTCATGTTCGACGTCGTCTCGCCGAGCAGCGAGGCGTGCTCTTTGGGTAGTTCTGGCAATCGCTCGGCGCGCTCGGCATCGAGCACCTCCAGCCAGCCGAGCAGCGACGAGATCGGCGTTCCCAGCTGGTGAGCGGTCTCCTTGGCCATGCCTACCCAGATATGTCGCTCTTCACTCTTGCGGATATTCTGAAAACCGATGACGCCGACAATCAGGAAGGCCAGCACAATGCCGATTTCGATGAACGGCATCCGCTTGAGCTGATTTATGATGTCGGAGTCGCCATAGCAAAGGTAGTTGACATAGGTCTCGCCAAAGTACAGCGGAAACTCGCCGTTGTTCTTCACCATCTTGTCCGCTACCTCGCGGAGATACGCGCGGGCGGCGGCGGATGTATCGCCCGGTTCGATCCCCTCGATATTTCTCCAGTGGATCGGGTTTCGCATGTCGTCGAGTACGATAATCGGGAAGTTGGCCTTGACGATAATCTCGTCGAAAATAAACTGGAGCTCGCGCGACGGTGTCGGTGAGTTGGCGGCCAGTTGCCAGAGCTTGACATATTTCTGTACCTGGCTGCGGGTGTCTTCCTGGAGGACGTCGATGACCCCGAACGTGTACCAGATAAAGACCGCCGAAATAACGACGATGCCGAGCAACAGGAAGATCTTAAAGAGCGTTGCCCGGGTGATGTGCAGCGACGCCAGTCGCCGGGTAGTTTTGTCCACGTAAGATCTTACCCTATTTTGTCAAGTCCGCCCATATATGGGCGCAGTACTTCCGGAACGGTCACCGTGCCGTCGGCATTCTGGTAGTTCTCCAGGATCGCCGGGACCAGCCGTGCCAGCGCCACGCCCGAACCGTTGAGGGTATGCGGAAACTCAGGCTTGCCATTTTCGTTTTTGAAGCGACAGTTCATCCGTCGCGCCTGGAAATCCTCGAAGTTCGAGACCGACGATATCTCGAGGTACTTCTCCACCCCGGCCGCCCAGAGTTCAAGATCGTAACACTTGGCGGCGGCGAAGGAGAGATCGCCGGTCGCCAGTTCCGAAATACGGTAATGCAGCTTCAGTCCCTGCAGGACTTTCTCCGCCTGGCTGACCAGCGATTCAAGCTCCTCATAGGACGACTCGGGTCGCACAATCTTGACCAGCTCCACCTTGTCGAACTGGTGAACGCGGATCATGCCGCGGGTATCCTTGCCGGCGGCGCCGGCTTCGCGACGGAAACAGGGCGTGTAGCCGACCATGTAGACGGGGAGATCCTCGAAGCTCATCAGCTCCTGTCGGTAGATGTTGGTCAGTGGTACTTCGGCTGTCGGGATGAGCCACATTTCGTCTTCGGTGGTGACATACATATCGTCGGCGAGTTTGGGGAGCTGCCCGGTACCGAACATCGTGTCGCTGTTAACGATATAGGGCGGCGCGATTTCGGTGAATCCGTCGTCGACATGCAGGTTGAGCATGTAGTTGATCAGGGCACGCTGCAGTCGGGCGCCGGCGCCCTTCAGCAGGTAGAAGCCGGAGCCGGAAATCTTGGCGGCGGCCGGCAGATCGAGGATGCCGAGTTGCTCGCCTATCTCCCAGTGCGGCTTGACCTGGAAGTCGAACGACGGTTTATCGCCCCAGTCGCGCACGACCACATTGGCTGATTCATCACTTCCGACCGGAGCGGAGTCATGGGGGACATTGGGCAGCCACGACATGACGTGCTCAAGCTCGCTCTCGACATCGCGCAGGTCACTGTCGAGAACCGAGATCTTCTCCCCCACCTCGCGCATGGCAGCAACGGCCTCGGAGGCATCCTCCCCGGCCTTCTTCTTCTTCCCGATCTCAGCGGAAGCGGCATTGCGCTCGGCCTTCAACTCTTCCACCTGCTGGATGATGGAGCGGCGCTTTTCGTCGAGGGCCAGCAGGCCGTCGATATCGGATTGGTCGTTCTTCTTGGCTATTCCCTGCTTTATCAGATCAGGCTGTTCACGAATGCGCTTGATATCCAGCATGCGGTGTATCCTCTATCTTATACGACTACAGGTGTTTAACGGCTCTTGATTAGCTGGCAGTATAAATGGTTGAAGGAGTAGAGTCAATTGCAGCCGTGCGGCCGGGATGCCGGGCCTGTCCGGATCGGGCATGCCGTTGGGGCGATGTTAGATAGCCGGAAAAAAGCACTATTAAGGACTTGCCTTTTCAAGCGAATTGCGTATGTTGGCGGTCTGTATTCAAAAACAGGTGGATAAGACTATGGCAAAAGTTTGTGACATATGCGGCAAGCGCCCCCAGGTCGGGAACAGCGTATCGCACGCCCATAACCTGACCAAGCGCCGCTGGCTGCCCAATTTGCAGTCGGTGCGGGCGGTGGTGAATGGCCGCCCGAAAAAGGTGACTGTCTGCACCTCCTGCCTGAAAGCGGGTAAGGTGATAAAGAACGTCCGCAACCGCAAAGCGTCCCCGACCGCTCAGATCAAGTAGTCGCGGCGACAGACTCAAAAAGCTGCAAGCGCTGCCTGCCTCAAGCAGGCGGCGCTTTTTACATGGTATTATCTTCGACTGCTATTGACAGGACGACAGCGTTGCGCCTGACGGTCCGAACAGAATATCGACCAGCGTACTCAGGTCGATCGGATCAAGCGGCGTGCCGTCACCGTTCACGTCACCTTCCAACGTGCAGTACGGTGCAGCGCCGCCGCTGAAGAGGAAGTCGACCATCGTACTCAAATCGATCGGGTCGCCGTCAACGCCATCTCCATTAATATCTCCAGCCGTCCCGACACAGCAACAGGCATCTCCCACCCCATCGCCATTGGTGTCGGCCTGTGCCGGATTGGATACTGTCGGGCAATTGTCACAAACGTCGGCATGACCATCGGCATCGCTGTCGAGCTGGTCAGGGTTGTAAACGAACGGGCAGTTGTCATTGCCGGCACACAAACCGTCTTCGTCCGGATCGTTGATCGGGTCACCGGGGCAGGGATCGCAGCCATTGCCGATACCGTCACCATCAGAATCATGCTGCTCGGTGTTGAACAGCTCGGGGCAGTTGTCATCGGAGGCACAGATACCATCACCATCGGCATCGTTGTCCGGATCGAGCGGGCAGTTATCGCAGGCATCGGCCTTACCGTCACCATCGGTATCGGTCTGGTCGGGATTGTATGCGAACGGACAATTATCCTCTTCGGCGCACAAGCCGTCGCCATCAAAATCGTTGTTCGGATCAGTGGGACAGACATCGCACACATCACCAATACCGTCGTTGTCTCCATCGACCTGATCGGCATTGGGCGTCGACAGGCAATTGTCGCACTCATCAGGCAGGCCGTCGCCATCACTGTCGGGACGGTTGTCGACATAGGCCGGATTGGGGCGCAGTTCCAGAATCGAGAAGCGACCGTCAATATTCGAGGCGTAGATAATTGAATCACCGGCGTGCGGATAAATGCCCCAGCAACCGTCGAAACTGGCGTTTTCGCCTTCCGGATAGGTATCGAAGGCGGCCAGCACATCGGGACAGTTCGGCGCCGAGAGATCGAGTACGCGAACCCCCGACTCGTAGTGCGACAGGTACAGCTTGTCCCCTTCGATATGGGCATTGTGCGCCAATCCGCTGGGGCCGAGATACTCGGCGACCAACTGAATGTTGTCGAAATCCTCAATGTTCCAGATCTTGACTGTCTTGGTACTTGTCTCCTCGGTGGTCACGGCAAAGCGACCATCGGGGGTCGGCCAGACATTGTGGACGTAGCCGGCGTTGGGAACGAAGACCCGGGTAATGCATTCGGGATTAAGTTTGTCGGCAAGATCCCAGATAGAGAAATATGGCGCCGTGCCTTCCGCGAGAAAGACCGTATCATTGTGGGCGTACAAATCGTGAATGCCGTGCGCCGGGCCAAAGGAGCCAAGTGTCAGGGGACTGGCCGGGTCGGCAAGACTGACAATTGTAACGGCGTTGTCGGCGCTGGCAAGGCGCTCAGCGTAAAGGTAACCGGTAACTGTATCAATACTGATATTGTGACTGGACGAACTGCCACTACCGACAAAGAACGACGCGCTGTCAACCAGCGTGATGGAATCAGGCAGGTATTGCAGGTCGTACACGCGCAGGCCCGAACCGCACTCGCTCACGGCATAGAGGTAGTGCTGGTAAGTCTTGAAGTCCTGCCAGGTACAGACCGTGCCGGGGACATGTTGCAGCAGCGCCAGATTGGTGACGTCAACCACGCTGATACCAAGCTGGCTGCCCATAAAGGCGAACTTCTGGCCCTGCGGGTTGGTCCAGCCCCAGCAATCGCTTCCCTGCGCACTACCGAACGTGAATTGTTTAAGGGTGTCGAGAATATAGGGAAGTTCGTCCGCGTCAGCCTGCGCCCGAACGGCGGCGGGCGGCCGGTCGTCGGGGATATCGGCTTCAGGGGTGTAACCGTCTCGTACCGCCTGCGCCGGCAGCACCAACAGCAGGGCTATGCAGAAAAGGGCGCAGACATGCAGGCCGACCCGTCGGTAAGTCATTGGTTTCTTTCTCCTGTTGAACAGATCAGCACGCGGTGAGGGGACGCTGAGCCGATTCTTGTGGTGAAACTCCGTAATCAGTATACGAATGTGGACCAATTCTGTCAATCTGCCGCCTGCCCGCTCGGGACAAAAAAAACCGCCGGGGGGAGCACTTCCCCGGCGGACGGTACAGACGCCATCCCATGGCGTACTTGGGGGGGGATCTTTACCTGGCGCGCGCTGAGAACAGCGACAGCACCGTTTCCGACTGCAAAAACGAGTGCGACAGCAGCGACATGCCGACGCGGGTCCGGATCGACTCGGCCATGAAGTTGGAGTACTCCTTGACGAAGTCGAGATCGCGCAGTTGCGACTCAGAGGCAATCAGATTCTGCTTTGTCACCTCCAGTGAGGCGCGGGTCGATTCCAGGTCGTTCTTGACGGTGGATCCGAGATTGATCTGCACCGAGTCGATCTCGGCAATCTTCTCGTCGACAGCGGCAATGGCGTCGGCGGCGGCGGCCGGCGAGGAGAGGTCGACCTGCGCCAGATCGGCGATGTCGGCCAGGCTGCCGGTGGAGCCATCGAACAGGTTCATGTTGTTGAACTGCCCCTGCTCGATATTGCGATTGAACGATTCGGTCAGGTTGTCAGCCTCGGCCTGCAGGGCGGCGCGCTGGGTATCATTGATGAAGCCGCCGTCAGCAGCAGCCACCGCGGTGGTTCTCAGTTCGGTGAGCTGACGGCGCATCTCCATGACCGACGACGATGCCGTTTCATACTTATTGATGAGATTGCCGGTGTTCTCAATCTCCTGGTTGAGCGAGGCGATACGCGAGCGCAACTGCTCGGAGATCACCAGGTCGGCCGGATCGTCGGATGCCCGGTTAATACGGCTGCCCGAGGCGAGCCGTTCGATCGACCGCAGCATATTGCTGTAGCCGGTGTTAATCGAACGCACAAAGCTGTTCTGAGCATTGAATATGTTGTAGCCGCCGATCATACGTTCCCCTCCTTTCCGGAACAGGTCAGGCTCGGATTCACACCGGTCTCCCCTGCACCTGCCGTGCCCCGAGGAAACATTTTCCATCATTGCGGGACAAGGAGTTAGGTTGTATGAGCTGGGAGTACGTGCCGATAGTATGGGAAGTCTCCCATACCCTGTCGGCCCGGCGGTGCAATTTGAAACATTCGGGCAATAAAAATGCCGCCGGAAGGGTAGTTTAACCGGCGGCATCGTCAGGAGGAGCCAGGAGCGCTAAGTGTCAGAGTACGCAAAGATCAGTCGCCCGATCTTTACGGTGCTCCCGAGCTACAGTATGTGTCTTGTGTTTCTCTTTTCAGTTCTCCTCATTTCTATTGATCGGAGTCGCCGAGGCGACGTATGTATGCGGGAATGGTCGAGCGATCACTTTCGCTGAACAGCGGGATCCGGCTGCGACCATGACCATTTCCATTGCCGTTACCGTTTCCGGTGCCAACCGGCTCGAGATTTTCCTCGTGGTTGACCGACCGCGACTCTTCGCTTTGTACCATCGGTTCGGTTTCATACTGCGGCTGTGGTGTCGGTTGCACCGCCGGTCGAGGTCTGTCCAAATCCGACTGAGCCTGCGGCTGCGGTTTCTGCGGCTGCGGCGTTTCCGGGAAAAGCGATATCGGGGTGCCCGGGTCAGTCCTGGCAATGACGGCTGCTTCCTTGCGGGCACGACGTTCTTTGCTGCCGAGGCCGGTCGCGATGACAGTCACCCGCATCTGTCCCTCCATCTCGGGATCGATGACGGCGCCGAAGATGATGTTGGCCTCTTCGCCGGCCGCTTCGTAGATCTGGCTGGTAGCGGTATTGACGTCGAACAGGGTCATGTCCTCACCGCCGGTAACATTGATCAGGACACCGCCGGCGCCGGTAATCGAGACATCACCCAGCAGCGGCGAACTGATAGCATCGCGGGCGGAGTCGATCGCCTTATCGTCACCAATACCCATACCGGTCCCCATGAGAGCGTCGCCCATTTCGAGCATCACGGTGCGGACATCGGCAAAGTCGCAGTTGATGAGTCCGGGCACCGTGATCAGATCGGAGATACCGCGGGTGGCCTGGTAGAGAACCTCGTCGGCGGTCTTGAAGGCATCGGTGAGGGTGGTCTTTCTGTCGACGATCTGCAGCAACCGTTCGTTGGGAATGGTTATGAGGGTGTCGACTTCCTTACGCAGTGTCTCCAGGCCGGCTTCGGCACGGCGTGAACGCTGGGCGCCTTCGAAGCGAAAGGGAGTCGTGACAATCGCAACCGTGAGCGCGCCGGCTGCCTTGGCCAGTTGCGCGATCGCGGGCGCGGCGCCGGTACCGGTGCCGCCGCCCATGCCGGCGGTGATGAAGACGAGATCCGGGACGCCCATGGCGCTGATGACGTCGTTGCTGGTCTCTTCGACTGCACGCTTGCCAACCTCGGCGTTGGCTCCGGCGCCCAGACCATTGGTCAGTTCTTTACCGATCTGTACTTTCTTGGTCGCCAGGTTCTGGTCGAGCACCTGGGCATCGGTATTGATGGCGATGAACTCCACCCCCTTGAGTTCGGCCCGGATCATCCGGTTGATTGCATTGCCGCCGGCGCCGCCCACACCGACGACCTTGATGTTCGCGTACTTGGTGAAGTCTTCTGCGAACGCGAAGTTGTGACGATTTTCAGTCATGTGTAGCTCCTATCCTCCTTGGAACGATTGCTCCTGCATTGTCCTCGATTTTCATTTTCTATAGGCGTTTCGTAATCCAGTTTTCGAGACGCCGTAAAATTCCCTTCACCTGTCCCCCCCGCGACCGACTGATCGGTTCGTGTTCGAAACCGTAAGCCACCAGGCCGTGCACGGTTGCGAACTGCGGATTATCTATTTCCTCGGGGGTGAATTCAAAGCCGCGGATGGCGCCCATTCGCACCGGCATGTCGAACATCTGTTCGGCCAGGTCGACGGTCCCGGGCAGCAACGCCCCGCCGCCGGCCAGCACCATACCGCCGGCCGGACTTTCCGACAGACCGGCTCGGCGTAGTTCACGTGCGACGAGCGAGTAAATCTCTTCCATTCGCGGTTCGATGATCGACGCCAGGACGTTCTTGGATATTTCCTTGTCCTCTCTCCCGCCCGGGCCGGATACGATCACCATGTCTTCGGGGTCGACCAGCGACGCCATCGCCGAACCGTGCGACGTCTTGAGCGACTCCGCCTGGTCGACCGACGTGCGCAGGCCGATGGCGATGTCGTTGGTCACGTTCCTGGCTCCCAGCGGCACTACCGAAGTGTAGCGGATGGCGCCGTCGTAGAATACCGTGACGTTGGTGATGTCGCCGCCGATGTCGACTACGACCACGCCCATTTCCAGATCCGGCTCGGACAGGATGACCTGTGACAGCGCCAGCCCCTCGAGCACCATGTGGTCGACTTCCAGTTCACACCGTTCCAGGGCACGGTACAAATTCTTGGCGGTCGTTACCGAGGCCGTGACGATGTGGGCCTCAACCTCGAGCCGCACCCCCGACATGCCGACGGGATCCTTGATGCCGGGCTGTTCGTCGACCGTATATTCCTGCGGCACAACGTGGATGATCTCGCGATCGACGGGAATAGCAACCGTGCGAGCGGCCTCAGTGGCCTTCTGGACGTCGGTCCGGGTAATCTCGCCGTCCGCGCCTGATACCGCTACCACGCCGTGGCTGTTGATCGACCGAATGTGCTCGCCGGCAATACCGACGGTGACGCGATCGATTTCGGTGCCGGAGATCATCTGGGCATCGTTAAGCGACTGCCGGATCGATGTGACGGTCTTGTCCATGTCGACGACCACCCCGCGGCGCAGACCGTTGGCCGGCGCATGACCGTGCCCGAGCACCACGATACTGCCCTGCTCGTTCACCTCGGCGACGAGCGTGACAATCTTGGTAGTGCCGATGTCGATGGCGGCAATCAGTCGTTCGTTGGCCACGTTAATCCTCTTCGGTCCGACAGACGACCATGTTATCGAAGCAGAGGTCGACCAGTTTGACATGGTTATTTTCGGACGTGAGCGACTTACCGAATTCGATAAAGCGCTGCATGTCATTGTAGAAACGATCGGCCCGGAGGCGCACCCGGCAGTCGAGGCCGGACAGGGTGACGACCAGCCATGATCGCCGGCTGAAATCGATCTCGTCGATCAGCCGGTACAAATCGAGATGCTGCCGTCGCACGCGGTCGAGCTGCCGGCAAACCTCTTTCAGGCGCGGGTCGGAACAGTAATCGAACATCGACGGCGCCTCGGTGCCGATGATAACGGGCGAGGCCCAGTCGACCGTGGCGCGGTCGAGCGGCACGACGCGGGCGTCCTCGGTCAGGCCGTACATCCGACCGCTCTGTTCACACAACAGCAGCGCCATCGGCTGGAAACGGTTGGTATTGATCTGCAACCTGCCGGGGAGCGCGAACTGCATGTCCACGCGGTATACGCCGCGGCCCGCCAGCAGGTGCGTCGCAACGGAGTCGAGCGGCTGACGCCAGAACGGCTGTGTCTCGAGCATGGCAAATTGGTCCGGCCAGTTGTCGATCGCTCGGCCGTCGACAACGACTTCATTGAGCTGCAGCGCCTGTGCAAAATGCGCACCGACCGCCAGGCCGAGACCGACGACGATCAAACCGATCAGGATGTAGCGATGCTTCTTTGACAGTCGAATCATAGCTGCTCCAGTACCTGCATGACTTCTTTGCGAATTTGCGTAATGGTGCCGGCGCCCATCAGGATGATGACATCGCCGGGCTTCACGATCTCTTTGAGATGCGGCGCTACTTTATCTTTAGTGCCGACACAGGTAAAATCAGTGCGACCGCTCTGGTGTGCGAGGTTGCGAATCAGCTCCGACGTCACGCCGGGGATCGGCTCTTCGCGCGCCGGGTAGATGTCCGACAGCACGACATGGTCGGCGACCGCAAGGGTGGCGGCAAAATCGGCCGCAAAATCCTGTGTACGGCTGTACAGGTGCGGCTGGTAAACAACGATCACACGACGGTCGTATACCTGCTGCGCCGTTTCGAGAGTTGCCCGTATTTCGGTCGGGTGGTGCGCATAGTCGTCGATCAGGAGGCAGTCGTTGGCTTCGCCGACAATTTCAAAACGTCGCGACACGCCGCTGTAATTCAACAGGGCGTCGGCAATCGTCGCGAACTCGATCTGCAACTCGCGACAGGCGGCGATTGCGGCCAGAGCGTTGGCCACATTGTGCCGGCCGGGCACGCGCAGGATGATCTCACCGAGCAGGTCACCGCGCTGGTACACCGAGAACAGGGTGCGTTCGGCTGCCATGCGAACATCGAGGCCACGATAGTCGGCCTCGATATCGAAACCGAAAGTTACGTAGGGCCGCACGATCTGCTTGCGCATGCTTTCGAGGTTCTTGTCATCGGCCGACAAGACCACTGATCCGTAGAACGGCACCCGGTTCATGTAGGCGAGGAACGACTCCTTGAGGTCGTCGAGATCCTGATAAATATCGAGATGGTCCGGTTCGAGATTGGTGATCACGGCCATGCCGGGGAACATCTTGAGGAACGAGCGATCGTACTCATCCGCCTCGGCAACGAGGTACTCGCCGCTGCCGAGCGAGGCACCCATACCCAGTTCGCTGACGATACCCCCGACGATAATCGTCGGCTGCAGTTCGGCATGGCGCATGATTCGGCCGATCATCGAGGTGGTCGTGGTCTTGCCGTGAGTGCCGGCCACCCCGATCGAAAACTTCAGGCGACTCAGTTCACCGAGCATTTCGGCGCGCTTAATGACCGGAGTACCGCGACGTCGCGCCTCCACCACTTCCGGGTTCGATTCGGTCACGGCCGAGGAGATGACGACGACATCGACATCATCGAGATTGCCGGCGGCGTGGTCGTGGTGCACCGTCACGCCGAGCTTTTCGAGGTGATCGGTGACTTCGCTGGGCGTATGGTCGGAACCGGAAATGACAAATCCGAGGTTGTGCAGGATCTCGGCAATTCCCGACATGCCGGCGCCGCCGATGCCGATGAAATACAGTCTTTTTATCTTACCGAACATAAGTGTTTCGCTTGTAAAGGGGTCGCGCATGACCGCGGTGACATCCGTGTGCATTGCTGTCGCTACCCACCTTTCCGTTTCTCCATAATCAGTTCAATGATGTCATTGGCGATGACATCGACCGCCGGTTCGGACTGCGCGCTCAGTTCGGTGAGTGCAGCCGTCATGCGGCGGTGTGTGTCGTCCCGGCCAAGCTCGACTGCTTGTGCAAGCAGGTCGGTAGTGGCCAGGTTGCTTTCGTCGACAACGATGGCGGCGCCGCGCTCTTCGAACGAGCGGGCGTTCCGGCGCTGGTGATCGCCGGCGGCGTGTGGGAACGGGACCAGTACTGCCGGGATGCGGCAGGCGACCAGTTCCGCAAGCGTGAGAGCGCCGGCCCGCGCCACCGCCACGTCGGCGGCGGCGTAGACCGGTTTCATATCATGGGCAAAGGGGAAGAGTGCATGTCCGTTTGCCCGGTCGGCCAATCGGTTGCTCACATCCGTGTAATCTCTCTTCCCCGTTTGCCACAAAATCTGGTAGTTGTTATCGAGCCTCTTATTGATCAGACTTTCCGAAATGGTATTGTTGATCGAGCGTGCTCCCTGGCTGCCGCCCAGCACCAGAATCGTCTTCTTGTCAATCGAGAGGCCAAACTGTCTGAGCGCTTCCTCGCGGTTGCCGGTCGCGATGTCGCGGCGAATCGGATTGCCGGTGACCATCACTTTGCCGCCGGTCACCAGGTGCTGCTGCGCCTCGGCAAAGCCGAGATAGAGCCGCTCGGCCTTCGCGGCGTTCTGTCGGATTGTCACTCCCGGGAACGAATTTTGCTCCTGCAGCACCGTCGGCACCTTGAGGAAGCCAGCCGCCTTGAGTATGGGCCAGCAGACATAGCCGCCGGTGCCGACGATGACATCCGGTTTGAAACGGCGGATCAACAACGTCGACTTGATCAGCGCGCCCACGACCAAAAACGGTAGCAGCACGTTCTTGAGCGACAGCGAACGCGTAAAGCCGCGGATATTGATCAGTTGCAGTGGGTAGCCCAGCTCCTCGCGAATGCGATATTCCAGGCCGCGCCGGGTACCGACGAACAGGATCTCGAGCGCTGTATCGGCCAGCATCTCGCGGATGCGATCGGCGATGGCAATCGCCGGGTACAAATGGCCGCCGGTACCGCCACCGGCAAAGAGGATGCGTACGGAGCGAGGACTCATGCGCGTACATCTCCTCGTCGTGACAGGTTCAACAGTACGCCGATGGCCGCCGATGATACCAGAAGCGACGAACCACCGTAGCTGATGAACGGCAGCGGCAATCCCGTTACCGGCAGCAACGACGTAACGACGCCGATATTGAGCAGGATCGAGATAGCCAGCGATACGATCATGCCCGACGCCAATAGGTAGCCAAACTTGTCCGGCTGCGCCTGGGCAATCCGAAAACCGCGCTTGATGATGTAGAACAGCAGGCCGGTAACGATCGCCATGCCGATCAGTCCCACTTCCTGGCCGATCGCGGCGTAAATGAAATCGGTGTGCGGGTAAGGCAGGAAGAACAGTTTTTGTGTACCCTCGCCCAGGCCTTCTCCGAACAACCCGCCGGCGCCAAGGGTCAGAGCTGCCTGCTTGGCCTGGTAGCTGCCCTGCAAGGGGTCGGACAGCGACGACAGGTAGTCGACAATGCGTGTCCGCTTGTAACCGAGTACGAACACAAAGAACGATCCGACGGCAGCCAGTGGTACGGTTGCGATCGCGAGGTGCTTGAGCTTCGCACCGGCGAGGAAGAAGATGAGCAGCGCCGTGGCCGCAATCACCATGACTGAACCAAGATCCGGTTCGAGTATGATCAGGCCGAGGCCCAGGGCAATTATCGGGACATAGGGTATGATCAGGTTCTTCACGTCCGACAGTTTCCGCCTGGGGTTGGACAGCGAGAACGCCAGGTAGTAGATCAACACGAACTTGAACAGCTCGGACGGTTGGACGGTGAACGGCCCGAGCATCAGCCAGCGATGCGATCCGTTGCGTGCCGGCATGATGAAGACGAGGGCCAGCGCCACCAGGAGGAACATAAGTGTCGGCGCGCTGTAGACGGCAAAGCGCTGGAGATCGATACGACAGAGCACATAGATGGCGACAAGCGACAGTACCGTCCAGATCACCTGGTTCTTCAGGAACAGCCATTGCGATCCGAAGCGGGCATCGGCCAGCACCGACGAGTTCGAGTAGATCATGATCAACCCGATGATGACGGTCGTCAGGTACGCCAGAAGCAGCCGTTCGTCGATGCGCTTGCTATCGTGTAATCGTCTCATTGTCCGTTCGATCTTCCTTCAGGGCTTCCACGGCGGCTTTGAAGGCGCGGCCGCGGTGTTCAAAACTCTCGAACATGTCGAAGCTGGCGCATCCGGGTGACAGCAGGACGATGTCACCGGGAGAGGCCTGTTCGAAACTGCGCTGGACGGCGGCCTCGAGGCTGTCGGCAAACTGCACCGAGAACTGCTTTCCCAGCTCGTTGAATACTTTCTCTTTCGCTTCACCTATGGCTGCGATGGTCTGAATCCTGCCGCGGCCGACAGCTGCAATGGGCTGGTACGACGCTCCCTTGTCGCGACCACCGAGTATGAGATGAACGGGGGCGTTAAGCGAGCGCAGGGCGTAGCACACCGAATCGACATTGGTCGCCTTGGAGTCGTTGATGAATTCGACACCGGCCACCCGGCCGATCGACTCCATGCGGTGCTCGACGCCGCCGAACCGCTTGAGGACCGATGCAATGATCGCCGGCTTGACATCGAACTGGACGGCGACGGCGACAGCAGCAGCGGCATTTTGCAGGTTGTGCGGCCCGCGGATGCGAATCTCATTGACCGCCAGGATCGGTTTGTGCTCGGTACTGTAGACGCCGTAGAGAACATTATCGCGGACATGGGCGCCGTCATCCTCCCAACCGTCGGTGGCGAACCAGCGAATGGTCGCAGCGGTCGCAATCGGATCGACAGCGAGGGCTTCATCTTCATGGTTGAGTACGAGCACATCTTCGCCGGTCATATTTTGGGCGATACGATACTTGGCCGCCTTGTAGTTCTCGAAGCCACCGTGACGTTCGAGATGATCGGGGCTGATATTGAGAATAACCGCAATCGACGGCTGGAACTCCTCGGTGGTTTCAAGCTGGTAGGACGACACCTCGATCACCGCAATGCCGTCATCAGAAACCTTGTCGGCGATCTGGGCAAAGGGCAGGCCGATGTTGCCGCAGACAACGGTGTCGAGACCGGCGGCGGCGAGGATTTCGCCGACCAGCGTTGTGGTCGTCGTCTTGCCGTTGGAGCCGGTAATGGCGACGACGCTTCCCTTGCAGACCCAGGAAGCAAACTCGATTTCCGAGAAGAAGGGAATTCCCTTTGCACGGGCCTGCTTCAGGATTTCGATGTCGAGCGGTACGCCGGGCGACAGGACGAGGTAATCGGACGACAGGAGCTTCTCGGTATGGCCGCCGATTTCAAACGGGACGCCGTTGGTTTCCAGCATGTACATGTGATCTTTCAGGCTGCCGGCGGTGGCCGTGTCGGATACAAACACGTCGGCGCCCATGCGATGGCCCAGCAGGGCTGCCGCGACGCCGGAACGAGCCATCCCGACGACACCAATTCTGCGATTCCTGATTCGTTCTTCCGCTGTCATCGTATCTTCAATGTTGCCAGCATCATGAGGGCACACATCGCTCCTACTATCCAAAACCGTACTACTACTTTCGATTCATTCCACCCGGACAGTTCAAAGTGGTGGTGGATCGGCGCCATCTTGAATATCCGCCGCCCGCCCCGGTAGCGGTACGACAGCACCTGGAGTATGACCGAGGCCGCTTCGATAACAAACACGCCACCGACCAGTACCAGGAGCAATTCCTTCTTCAGGAGGATGGCGATCGATCCCAGCGCTCCCCCAAGGGCGAGCGAACCGGTATCACCCATGAAGACCTCCGCCGGATGGGAATTGAACCAGAGGAAACCGAGGGCGGCGCCGATCGAGGCTCCGCAATAGACCGCCAGTTCGCCAGCGCCCGGGATGTACTCGATCTGGAGGTAGTTCGAAAAGTCGAACCGCCCCGAGACATAGGCCAGGCTGCCGAAGGCCAGAAAACAAATACCACACAAACCGATCGCCAGACCGTCGAGGCCGTCGGTCAGGTTGACGGCGTTCGACGACCCGGTGATCACGAGCATAACAAAAGGTATATAGAGAGCGCCAAGATAAAGCACATAGTCCTTCAGGAACGGAATCTGGGTCGTGGTATCATACAACTGCGGCGAGCCGATCCAGACCAGCAGCAATCCAAACAGTAACCCGAGCGACAACTGGCCGACCAGTTTCTTGCGACCGATCATCCCCTTCGGCTGGTGTTTGACCGCCTTGAGATAGTCATCCATGAACCCGATCAGGCCGAGCCACATCGTTACGAGCAGCACCATGAGAATGAAGAAATTGCTCAGGTCGGCCCACAGCAGGGTGGGTATGACGATAGCCGAAAGTATGATCAATCCGCCCATAGTCGGCGTGCCGGCCTTGTGCTGGTGAGTCGATGGTCCTTCGGTACGAATCTTTTCGGCGATCTGGAAGCGCCGCAGGATGCGAATGAACATCGGCCCGAGGATAAGCGCGATGAAGATGGCCGTGATAGTGGCGCCGGCGGTCCGGAAGGTAATATACCGGAACAGGTTAAAGGCGGTGAAAATGTCGGCCTGGTCGGCGAGGAGATGGAAGAACATCAGTGCGCTCCTCCCTCGGTCTGGTACTGTCGGATAATCTTCTCCAGCCCAATGCCGCGCGACCCCTTCACGTAGACCAGTTCACCGGCGGCCGGCATTTTGTCTGACGGCAGTACATCGTCGACATGCGCAAAGCAGGTCAGCTTGCCTCTTGCGACGCCGGCGTCGACGGCGCCTTCGGCGACAACCTCAGCGAGGCGCCCCACCAGCAGGGCGCGGTCGAAAGCCCGATCCTTCAGGGCAGCGCCTACCTGGCGGTGCAGTTTCTCCTGGTCCTTACCCAGTTCGAGCATGTCACCGAGGATGAGGACGCGCGTCTGATCGGTTTTCAGATTGAAGAACGTCTGCAGACCGGCCAGCATCGATTCGGGATTGGCGTTGTAGCAGTCGGCGACAAACGTCACGCCGCCGGCCTGTACCGTCTCGCCGCGCAGCGGCGCGGTAGAGAGCCCGATTCCGGACGTATCGATACCGTCGAAATTATATCCGGTAGTCTTCACGACCGCGTACGCTGCCAGAAGATTGTAAACCTGGTGGTCGCCCGTCAGGTTGAGACGGAAGGATTGACCTTCGATGACCACCTCGGTGCTGCCGAGTCCTGCCGACGAAATGCTGTCGGGGCGATACTCACCATCGTTCAGTCCGAACGTAACGAGCCGGCGATTGATATTCTTGAGGTGCTTCATCAGGATCGCATCGTCGGCATTGGCAATAACCGGCGCCTCAGCGGCAGCGTGATCGATAAGGTGCATCTTCTCTCGCGCGACATCGTCGAGGCTCTTCAGGAATTCGAGATGGGAATGGCCGATGTTGGTCATCACCACCATATCCGCCCTGGCCAGAGCCGCCAGCTTCTTCATCTCGCCCGGCTGCGAGATACCGGCTTCGATCACGGCGACGCGGGTGTCGGACGGCATGCGCATGATTGCCAGCGGCATGCCGTACAGATTGTTCAGGTTGCCGGCAGAGCGATAGGTGCGTGGTTCGACGGCATCGAACAGGCGTGCCGCCAGTTCCTTGGTCGTAGTCTTGCCGTTGGATCCGGTGATGGCGATGAAGGTGCAATCGAGTTGCTCACGATAGGCATGAGCCAGCTCGATGAGCGCCTGGTGGCTGTTGCGCACGCCGATGACTGGAACCTGGCCGGTGATGTTTTCCAGTCCGACGAAATCGAACTGCGACACCACACCGGCCGCGCCCTGCTCGATGGCGCTGTTGACATACTCGTGACCATCGAGGCGTTCACCGCGAATGGCGACGAACAGCTCCCCCGCATTCAGGGTGCGGCTGTCGATGGACACACCGGTGAATGTCTTGTCCGCGTGGTATGAGTTGTACAGCGTGCCGCTGACGAGCGACGCTGCTCTGTCAAATCGCAACCGTATCACCCTTCCTCTGGGATGTGGTCTTTTTCATATCCGAGTTCGTGCAGGACACGTGCAGCTTCGGCGGTATCCGAGAACGGATGTCGTTCACCGTTCACCTCTTGGTACGACTCGGCTCCCTTGCCCGCCAACAGCACCACGTCGCCCGGCTGCGCGAGTGCCATGACCGTGCTGATGGCCTGCCGTCTGTCCTCGACGATTTCATATTTCTTCTTCTGCAGTCCCGGCTTGATATCCTTGATGATGTCGGCCGGGTTCTCGCTGCGCGGGTTGTCTGACGTCACGACGACGTAATCGGCGCCCGCCGTCGCCGCCTCGCCCATCAGCTTGCGCTTTCCCTTGTCGCGGTCGCCGCCGCACCCGAACAACAGGAGCAGGCGTCCTTCACACAGTTCTCGGCCCGACTCGCACAACCGGCTGAGGGCGTCGGGAGTATGGGCAAAGTCGACGAAGACACCGAACGGCTGGCCTTCGTCAATCGGCTGGAACCGTCCCGGCACCGGCTTCGCGGTTTCGAGTCCCTTGATGACGTTGTCGATGTCGATACCCGAGGCCAGGCCGCCGGCTGCGGCGGCGATGCCATTCATGAGATTGAACCGCCCCGGCAGCGGGAACTCGACCGTGCGAGTTCCCATCGGCGTGACCAGGTCAAAGGTCGTACCGTCGGAGCGTATCTCGTAAGAGGTGCAATAGACATCGGCGCTTTCGTCGGAAAGCGAATAGCCGATGTACGAGGACGTGAACTCGCCGAAGTACTTACGGAACTCCGGCTGGTCCAGATTTATGACAACGTAGCTCAGTGGTCCCTGGACCCGTTTCATGAGCCGGGCCTTGGCCTCGAGGTATTCTTCCATGTCCTTGTGGAAATCGAGGTGATCCCGCGTGAAGTTCGTATAGATGGCAACCCGGAAGTTGATGTTATCGACGCGGTGCAGCACCAGGGCATGGGACGATACTTCCATCACCGCATTGACACAGTGGTTCTTACGCATCAGAAAGAGCAGGCGCTGGATGTCGAGCGATTCGGGAGTCGTACGGACAGCGTCGAAGCGTTCCTGGCCGGTATCGTACACCACCGACGAAATCAGTCCGGTCGTCTTGTTGCGAGCTTCCAGGATGTTCTTGAGAAGCATGGCCGTGGTTGTCTTGCCGTTGGTACCGGTAATGCCGCATGCCTTCAGTTTCAAGCCGGGGTAGCCATAGAATGCCGCCGCGACATCGGCCAGTGCCTTGCGCGCGTTGTCGACGCGAATGTAGGTCACGTTTTCTTCGCACGAGTCACGTTCCCCAATTACGGCGACTGCGCCGTCCTCGACCGCCTGCGGCACGAAATCGAAGCCATCCTGCTGGTACCCCTTGATCGCGACAAAGAGCGCTCGCTCCTTGATGAGGCGCGAGTCGTACTCGACCTGTTCGATGTCGATATCGGTTTCGCCGGTCACGTCGGCGGCGTCCAGCTTCTGTATCAAGTCCCGAAGTTTAATGACATCCTCCTATAACGGTTTGCAGACCACCTGGCAGGTACTGGTGCGATTTACGGGAACACCGGGTTGAAGCGACTGCTTCACAACCCGTCCGTGTCCCCTGATCGTATATTTTATACCGGCCTGGTGTAGATAGGCCGCAGCATTCCGGAGTGTCATTCCGGAGAGATCACCCATCGTCAACTCCTCGCTCTCAAGCGACTTCACCCCGACAAAGACCTGTTCACCGGCGAGTATAAGCTGGTCGGGTCGCGGCATCTGCCATGAGATGAAGCCCTCTTCTTGATCGACCTTGAGGCTCAAGCCATACTGCTCGGCCGTGGCCCGTGCGATCTCAACGGTCTGACCGATCAGGTTGGGCGTTTCGACCGTCTGCCGGAGTGGCGACTGCTCGACTGCGATCACCTGCGGCGCCGCGCTCAACAGGCTGGGATTGGCAATGGCAAACCGTTCGGCGATGCGCGTGAACGACGGCCCGGCGGTCCAGCCGCCGTAGTGCACCGGCTGCGGGTTATAGTACATCACGACCCCGGCGATCTGCGGCTTTTCATACGGGAAGAAGCCGGCAAAGCTGGCGATGAAGCGGCTGTTCCAGTAGCGCCGGGTTTCATGGTTGAAGATCTGGGCGGTGCCGGTCTTGCCGGCGACGGCGACCACATCCGACTGCGCCTTTGTCGCCGTACCGTTCACGACGACACCCCGCATGAACGCCCGCAGCGAATCGGCGCTCGATTGTTTCATGGCGCGACCCAACTCGACAATGCGATGGCGTCGTTTCACCCAGCCGTCGTCATCGATCTGGCCGAGAACGATCGACGGTTGGAGGAGCGTGCCGCCGTTGGCCACGGCGCCGACGGCGACGGCCATTTGCAGCGCGGTAGTCGATACGGCGTGACCCATTGCCAGGGCGGCGACATTGTAGTCGGACCAGCGCCCCGGCTCGGCAAGGGCACCGGAGGCTTCGCTGGGCAAGCCGACATCGGTCTTCTTCCCGATACCGAACTTCTTGACACTGTTGGCGAGGTTCTCGCCACCCAATTCTATAGCCAGCTTGGCGAAACCGATGTTGCTGGAAAGCTCGAACATGGTGCGGAAGTCGACCCAGCCCAGCTCTTTATCATCCTCGAGGGTCTGGCCGTTGACGCGCCACTGGCCCATCTCGCAGTAGATCGAATCGTCATACTTCACGATGCCGGCATCGAGCAGCCCGGCAGCACTGAATATCTTGAAAATCGAGCCGGGTTCCCACAGGTCGGCCACAGCGCGCAGCTTGACCGGGCGTTCGGGGTTCGGCTCATTCGGATCGTAATCGGCGATGGCCAGCACTTCACCGGTGTGGCAGTCGATAAAGGCAGCCATGCCATACTCTGCGTTGTATTCGCGGACACCGCGGGCGAGCTCTTCCTCGACGAGTTCCTGCAGGTACCAGTCGAGCGTCAGAACGAGTGACTGGCCCGGCTTCGGCTGCTTGAGGGCCGATTCACGAATACGGTAGGTATTGGAGCGACCGTCGCGGCGGTAGTCGGCGGTACCGGTGGTACCGTTCAACTCGCCGTTGAAGGCGTGCTCGACCCCGGCCAGCCCCTTGTTGTCGATGTCGGTAAACCCGATCACCTGGCGTCCGATCAGGCCAAACGGATAATCGCGGCGCGTTTCGTAGCGCAGGTAGAGGCCGCGCGGCGCGTCACCTTCGACCAGTTTGGCGCGACGTTCGGACATGCCGCGCTCGATCCAGGAAAAGCGGTTGATTCGCAGGCGATGACGCTTCTCGGCAGTGCCCTCACGATACCCATAGAAGCGATCGAGGAAAGCGGCGACCATGTGCAACTCATGGCGGTTCATGGGGTAGGCATAGAGCGACGGTACTTTGATATTGGTCGCCACCACCTTGCCGTTACGGTCACACAGTTGCCCCCGTTCGCCCGGGATTTCAATGCGGCCGGTCGACTGGCGCTTGACGATCTCGCTGTATTCACCGTGCTTGATGACCTGCAGGTGCACCAGCCGGGCGCCGATGAGAGCAAAGCCGACAAGGACACCGAAAAGGAGGATGCTCAGGCGGAGATGTTCCTGGCGGGTACGACTCATCGGTTACCTCCCGGATAAATCGACGAGTCTATTTTCACCCGACGAAGCTCGGCGGCCGCGACGGTCTCTTCGGTGAGGACCGGGAAGTACGATGCCATTCGCTTGACCGCCGATACCAGCATCGCCAGATCGTCGGGATCGGACAGGGTCGGCTGCTCGCGCTCGAGCGTGTACAGACGGTCGACCGCGACCGGCTGCATGCCGAGGGTATCAACGGCATAGCGGCGGATCCGCTGGGACGCCGACAGTTCCGCGATGTCGCCGTACATCTTCTTGGTATGATCCAGCAGCATGGCGTGCTCCTTCTCCAATGCGGAAACCTGGCGCACGAGGTCGAGCACGGTGAAGCGCTGCCAGACGTGCACGCAACTTATCAGCAAAAGCGCCACGGCGAGCACCGCCAGTGGAAAGTAGCGGTGTGCCCTGACCCGTCGCAGCAACGACGAACGCATCGTAAGCGTCTCCCAGAAACTGCGTACCGTGTTCACCATGGTCAGATCCTCTCCGCAACCCGAAGCTTGGCCGAACGTGCCCTCGGGTTGGCATCGATCTCGGCTTCGGTCGGCAGGACCGGGCGTTTGGTAATCGGTTTGAATCGCGGCGTACGGCCGCAGGTGCAGACCGGTTGACGGGGCGGACAGATGCAGCCTTTGGCTTCATCGCGGATGAAGTGCTTGATCGCTCGGTCTTCAAGCGAGTGGTAGGTGATTACCGCCAGATGGCCCCCCTCTTCAAGCAGATCGGGCAGCGTCGGCAAAACATCGTTCAGCTGTTCCAGTTCACGATTGACGGCAATGCGCAAAGCCTGGAAGATACGGGCCAGTGATTTGTTCTGGTGCTGCGGCGGCACCTGAGCGCGGACGATCTCCGCCAGTTCGGTCGTGGTGCGAATGGGACGATCGCGGCGGGCCTCGACGATGGCCCGGGCGATGCGACGGGCCTGGCGTTCCTCGCCGTACTCACGGAAGATCGATGTCAGGTTGTCGACATCGGCGCGAGCGATCAGGTCGGCCGCCGATTCCGGCGTCGCCACCGGATCGAAGCGCATGTCCAGCGGTCCTTCGAAACGGTACGAAAATCCCCGCTGCGGGTCGTCGAGTTGTGCAGATGAAAGGCCAAGGTCAAGTAGCATCCCGCTGAACTTCCGGTCCTTGAATGTGCTCGTTATCGTGCCTACGTCCCTGTAAGAGGCCGTCGCAACGGTGCCTGGTTGCTTCACGCCCCGAAGAGCGTCGCCTGCTGCCTTCGCCGCCTGCGGGTCTCTGTCCAGGCCGTACAGGCGGGCGGTTGGCGATAGTGTCGCGGCCAGTGCCTTGAGGTGTCCACCCAGCCCGGCGGTGAGATCGAGATACGCCCCGCCGGCATCAGTGACCAGCAGCTCCAGTACCTCGTTCACCAGTACCGGTATGTGTCCGCCGCTACTCGCGTTCTGGCTCGACATTGGCCGTAAAGAGTCGTTCTGCTACCTCTTCGTAGCTGCCGGCAAATTGATCCAGGTAGTAGCTGTAGCGGTCCGGGTTCCAGATCTCTATCCAACGCCCGACGCCGATCACAAGGAGTTCCTTCTTGAGTGCCGCCTCGGCGATGAGATGGGACGGGATGAGTATCCGGCCGTTGCGGTCGGGCGAAACAGTTCCGGCCGACGAATACAAACGCCTGCTGAAATAGCGAAAATCCTTTTGGGTAAAACTCAGGTCGGCGAGACGGCGCTCGATGCTGGCCCATTCCGTTTCCGGATACAGCGACAGACAACCCTCAAGCCCTTTGGTGATAACCAGGTCGCCCTCCAGCAGCGGCCTGCCGGTATCGGGCGAGACGACATTGCGCAACTTGGCCGGGAGGCCAAGACGACCCTTGTCATCGAGCGTGGTATGGAATTGTCCGTAAAATCCGCTGACCGTCACATCGACCACCCAAGTTTAACCACTTTTCCCCATTTCTTGCCCCATATAATCACATCTTCCCCGATGATGAGTCAAGCAAAATTATGAAACAGGACTGAAAAAAGAAAGACGGGTAAGTGTCACTTTCGCAATGGATTGCCAAGACGAGTTTATTGCTTGTGAGCTAACCCGATGGACTCAGCCAATACCGATATGAAATCTTTTCTCTTGACCCGTTCGAAAAATGTCGGAAATCACCGTCCCACTGTTGGCTGCGTCCAAGATAATTAACCGGGAAATCCTTTCCGCAGCCTGCCCCGCCTCAGGAGCACTCCAATTACCTATTGCAAAACAACGGGTTAACCGGCCGCTGAATTTTTGTCGCGGCGCCGGCATCATGGTCCTCGGCTTGCACTACCCTGATCGGCTTCAGTTTGAAACAGGGAGTACGAGTGAACCGAGCAATTACAGCTGTGACAATCCTGCTTCTGGCGACATCGTCCCCGTTTGCCACAGACCTGACCCTCGGCACCTATACGGCGGCCGATGTATCGGTATCGTCCGACGGACGACAGGTTCTGGTGGACGGCCATGTTTTGGTCGGTCGGGGTGACGGTGTCACCCTGAGCGCGGTTACATATTACCTGCGGCTTGGCGACGGCCACCGCCTGGGCGATATGGACATCGTCTCCAGTGACAGCATACCGCTCGGGCGATCGCTGCCGGACGGCTCTCTCGACGAGGTGGCGACGGCCGACAGCATACCGTATCACGATCTGGTGCGGTCATCTTCACAAGTTGAACAGCTCGGGCGTCAACCGGTGATGCTGAGTGAACGCACCGTCGGAGACGAGCGCTGGGCGGTTCTGACACTCTTTCCGGTCACCATCGGTGCCGACAATCAGCTCTACCTGCATCGTTCGATTGTTGCCAACCTGCCGGATGAAGCAGTCCACAGTACGCCACTGCTTGACGAGCACCAGTTCGCCGCAATGACACGCGGAGCACGGAGTCGGCAGGCATCATCGTCGTCCTCCAACTACCTGATTATCACCAATGCTGAACTGGAGTCGGCCATGCTCACCCTTGCCGACTACCGCCGGGCGCTTGGTTACCGGGCGGAGGTTAGGCTGATCGACGAGATTGTCGCTGCCTACCCCGGTCGCGACGATGCCGAACGTCTACGCAACCACCTCCGCGACTATTGGCATAACGGCGGCGACTATGTTGTGCTGGCCGGCGACGAAACCGTCCTGCCGGTCCGCTATGCGTATCACTACACGACGTCGACCCTGCCCGACCTGTACGAACTGCAACTCTGCGACCTGTACTTTGCCGAGGTCGAGGCGGACTGGGACCCTGACAACGACAATGTCTTTGGCGAACGTCACATCTCGCTCGGGTCGGTATCGCCGCAGCTTCGCGTTGGCCGCTTGCCGTTCAACCGAGCTGAAGAGGCTGAAGCATATATTCGCAAACTGATCTCGTATGAATCGAATCCCGGAGACGGATCATTCGATTATCTCGACCGCGCCTTCTTCTACAGCAGCGACCAGATGCGTGATCTGGGAGTAGACGGTCAACACGGCGCGATTGCCTCGGATTATCCGGCGACGATGAGTATCGACACCACCAGCGGCGTGGAATCGGCCACCGGTAACGACCCGTTGCCCGGTAATCCGTCAGCCGTCGCCAGCCTGGACAGCCTGGCGACGGGCTACGGCATCGTCAATGTGCTGGCGCATGGCCGCAGTGATGCTTTTGGCGTGACAACATCAGGCTACAACGAATGGCCGAAGAGCTATTTTATCACCGAGGAGTTTGGCGCCCCCCACGGTGATTGTAACGCGCTGCCGGCTGACAACAGGGTATCGTTCTACTACTCGCTGGCCTGCGACAACGCCGGCTTTGACCAGGACCAGCCGCCACTGAGTCGTATGCAACCCAACCTGGCGCAGACTCTACTGGCGCTGGACTCAGCCGGTGCGGTCGGCTTCGTTGGTTACAGCCGCTGGGGCTGGGTCGGCAGCAGCTACCTGTTGCAAAAAGCGTTCTTCGAGGAACTGTTCAACGATCCGTCGGCGCCGGCAGTAGATGCCATGCACCGCTCTAAAGAACGCTACTACTACTACCGCGACCTTGCCTATGGACAGAATTTCCTGGGTGATCCGGCGCTGCGCATCTGGTCGACAGCACCACAAGACCTTGAACTGGTGCTTTCGATTGCAACCGACACGGTATTTGTCATTGCCCGGTCCAGCGGCGCGCCGGTATCGGGTTGCCGGGTCCGATTGTCAAATCACGCCGGAATCATCGTCGAAGGTTTGACCGATGCCTCCGGACGGTTGCCGGTGATCACACCGCTCGATGCGGATCAGGAATATGTGGCAACCGGGCAGAAGGACGGTTATACCAACGGGTATGCGCGAGTGCGCACCACCTTTTCGACTGACGTACATAACACCGACGGCGAGCTGCCGGAGGCGTTTGCGCTGTCGCAAAATTACCCCAATCCGTTTAATCCGACGACAACGATCGAGTTCACGCTACCGCGCCGCGTTGACCTGACGCTGTCAGTCTACAACCTGCTGGGACGGCAGGTGAGGGTGTTGCTTGACGGCAGTTTCCCGGCCGGATCGCATCGCGCTGAGTGGGATGCAACCGACTACAGCGGCTCTCAGGTTGCATCGGGCCTGTACTTCTATCGCCTCGAATCGTCGAAATTCATCGATACCCGCAAGATGCTTCTCATTCGCTGACCCCGATCACATCGTTAAGCAGATCGGCAAACTGGCGCGCCAGGGCGGCATCCGAGAATGGCCTGGCGTAGTCGGGCTGGAGTACGATTGACGTCTCCCCTGCCAGATACGCCCGGGCGCGTGACGTCAGCCACTCGAGGGCATCGGCCTCGGAGTTGTCATCGAACGCAAAGCCGTTACCGGTCGAGTCAACAAGTTTCATCAGTTCCGATCCCGGCGCACCGTATGCAAGTAGAGGCCGTCCCGACGGGAGCAGCGTGAAAACACGCCCGGTAGTAAAGGCGCTGCCGACGGTCGGGTTCGTTGCAACGTAGCACATTGCGGCATCGCTCAGCTTGTCTATGGTGGCATGGCGATCAAGCCGTCCCAGCGATTCGACTCTCTCTTCAAGTCCGAAACGACTCGCCAATGACTGAATCGAACCGGTTTCGTCGGCGCCAACGTGATGAATATAGGTGCGCTCGTACAACGCCGGACTATCCTCGCGCATGCGACTTACCAGCCGGAACAACGGTTCGACCGGGTAAAGGTCATTGAGGGTACCCAGCACGCCGATAATGAACCGATCTTCATTGTCCGGCAGACTCCACTCACGCGCCAACTGCTCATGCCAGGCATTGGCGATAGCATGTTGGGCTCCCACATACGCGGCAACGGCGTTGTTCACACCGACAAGGGCGTCGGCCTTCTTGTTGATCCTTTCTCGCAGCTCCCGCGCCTTTGCCTGCATTCGTTCGGAATCGTAGCTCTGCTCAATTGGCAGGGCAGTCCAGAGATCACGAAAATCCGCGATCCACGGAAGGCTGAACTCTTGGGCTATGCTCTCCGCCACGAGGTGTGACGAGATCGGCGGTGAGGTTGAAATGATCGCTTCGTATCGCCTGTTCTCAGCGATGGTGCGACCGAGCCGTACGGCCGGCTTGACCCAGCCGATCTTGGGATCCGGAAAGAAACGACTCGACAGCACGCGCGCCTGGTCAATCGCCCGCGCCTCAATACTCCGCTTGCCGAGCAGGTACATGAGTCGCTGGGGATCGCGCGAGCCGGAACGGTAGATCCGCCCGACTGTATCGCCGGGGACCAGTTCCGGCTCATAGATGCGATATGTAACCGGCTTCACGGTCAGGATGTCGCACTCGTATCCACACTCCGGCAGCTTCCGATACAACTGCAACGGCCGATTGATGCCCGCTCCGCCCAGTGGCGGGAAGTAGTAGCAGATTAAAAGAACGCGACGGAGATTATCAGCCACGACCGGCTACCTTCTGCAGCAGCGCGATGGTGCGCTCTACATTGACCTCAAACGTTGCTTCCGATTTCATGCGCTCGTGATTCCGGCGCCGCTGCTCCGCCCATACTGCCGGGTCGTCGATCAGCCTCTTCATGGTATCATACAGCGCAGGTGGTGAGCTCAGTGGAAACGAAAGCCCGGTGTCACCAGCCATAAGTTCCCGCACCCCCGGGATATCACCGACAACGGGTACGAGGCCGAGCGCCATCGCCTCGATCAGCGAAGCGGGTGAGGAGTCCGATCTTGAGCAGGACAAGTACACATCGTGCTCACCGAGCCTCGTCATGAAATCGTGCCGCGAACATCGTTCATAAAAGACGATTGACCCGGGCGGCAAATGCGACGACGCATCCTCGAAATGACGTCGATACTTTCCCCACGCCGGAACCGTCAGCGTAATGGCTCCCGCACCAAGCAGTGGCTCGAGCGCATCGAGAGCGAACTCGGTATTGTATACCGGTTCGTGGGGGCGCGGCATGATGATCCTCACCGGCGTTGCTACTTTGCGCGATGCGTCAAACAGTTCGAAATACTGGCGCTCGATTCCCCAGGGTATGACCTCGGTCCGTGCGATGTCGGATATACGGCTTGCCGCCTCGACCAGGTAGCGAGAATCACCGATGACCAGTGACGCGTTTCGCAGAGCCCCCTGCACTTTGCGTTTGGAGAACCCGGACCGCGACGGTGCTATCAGGATATCGGAGCCCCAGATGTGCAGCACCACCGGCAGGTCAAGATGTCGTGTTGCCGTCACGGCAACAAAGCCGTAGCCGGACGCAAAGTGCGCATTGACGACATGAGGTTGAAACTGCTGGATCCGGTTGCGCACATCAACGGCCGACAGTATGTAATAGAGCGGTCGAATCATTCCGCGATGCGGCAGGCGTACGGCTCGTTCGTCGCCACGCTCGAGTGAGAGCCAGCACAGGGCAACACCCTGTCGGGTGTATTCGTCGGCCAGGCGTTGCAGGTGAATGGAACGAGCGTCACCGAGCATGAGAACGCGCAACTCGGACATCACAGCATCCGTCCCAGGAAGGACTGCCAGCGCAGCGAGCGGTAGTGTACCTCTTCCCCGCCCCACCGTTGTTTGTAAAAGTGCAGACCTTCGGCATGCGGCGGCGTAGCACCGAGGTTGAGCTTCGTCAGTCCGGAGACCCTCCCCTCGCGAATGGCGGTATCGGTGATGAACTGGTTGGGGCGACGATCGGCGTAGTCACGGTCGACATTAGCCTGCCAGTAAACCAGTTGCTGATGGTGCACCAGGTAGATGTGAGACGCGATGATGCCATTGTCGTACTCCGCAACGTACCATCGCACCAGCGGGCTGTCTTTGGCCAGGCCGGCGAGGGCATCGTAGAAAGAAGGCCGATAGCGCATCACCTGGCCATGGTGGTCGGCATTGGCCTTCGCGAGTTCCACGACTCGTGGCAGGTCTGATTCCGGCTTCAATTTCCGCACGGTGACACCATCGCGTGCGGCCTTACGAATCTCGCTGCGGAGGTTGCTGTCGGGCGGCTCCCAATCGGGTGACGAGATATCGACGACGCGGCTGCAATGCCCGTCGATGGTAATGCCGGGCAGCATCGGAAAGCGCGAGTCAAAGTCGTAGATTATGCCGCGGAGATAGCCGTCACGGCGCAGGGCGGCCAGTAGTTGCGGCGACAGACTGACGCCGACCGGATCGGCGTAACAACCGTCGGGCATCGCCTGGAATCGTGTGACCGGGCGCCGCCCGAACTCCACACCGGGGAGCACCATCGAAACCTGTCCGTCGTGTCTTGCCACCCACCAGACCGGTTTGCCCCCCTGGGCCGACCATACGGTAGCGAAAGAGGGGTGACTGAAGATGGAGCCGGAGTCGCAGAGCTGGTCAATAATGCCGGTATCGATTTCTGTCAGGCGTTCGAACTGCATCAATCCCGCACCAGGAGAATCTTGCCGCGGCCCAGGGCGCCGTTGCCGTCTTGAACGACAAACAGGTAAATACCCGAGGCTACCGGTGATCCCGCTTCGTTGCGACCGTCCCATCCGCCGTTGATGGTCGTTACCCTCACCCGTTCCCCGGCTGTTGAGAAGATTGTGACGGTAGCGTCGCGCGAAAAGTTAAACGACAACCGTTCGTCGCCGTTGCGAATCACGTAGGGATTTGGGAAGGGTGCGATGCGTTCGATACTCTCCTGAGGGGGGCGTCCGATCGTAGAGGTCAGCTTCGATACGCCGGCCTGAGTGCCGACATAGACTTCGCCGGTGTATCTGTCATAGTGAATGGCCTTCACGCGATTGTCGACGAGACCGTCGCGGCTGGTAAAAACCACGAAGTCACCGGTGGTAGCATCTCGCCGGGCCAATCCGCCGCGACCGCCGAGCCACAGGTTGCCACGGGAATCGAATTCCATGGCGGCGATGTCCGGTCCCAGCTGGGCCGGATGATCGATGTCTTCGAAGCGATCGATACCGCGGTCGAACCGCGACAAACCGAAGGCCGTCGCCGCCCACAGCGTCCCATCGGGCGCATAGCGCACAAGCCGGACGTTGTTCGAACGCAGCAACGAGTTTTGCTCGTCGAACAGCCGGCAGATCTGACCGGTCCGATTCGACGGATCGGCGCCTACGCCGCACAGGTACAGCCCGATCGCTTCCATGCCGACGGCGAGCTCGACGCCGTAGACGTCAACCGAAACCGGCCGGTCGTTTACCAGGCCGTCGGCAATCCCGAGCGAATCCCATGCGTCTCGATCCGGCAGACGGTTGAGATCGGCGATACCGATCGGATAGCCATTGGCGGCGCGGTAAGCGGCAGCATACAGGTATCGGCCGTCGGTAGCAATACCTTCAATGACCGTGAAGAAGAACGACGGATCGTCGTTGTTACCGATAAGCGGGGAGTTGTCCTTGTTGTACACAAACATGCTGTCGATAAACAGCTCGAACAAGCCGGCGCCGAAACTTCCCAGCCAGCGGCGGCCGGTAGAATCTACGAGGACGTTGGTGGAGTTGCGAAAAATCGGGTGAACCACCCACTGGGCGTCGATACGCGAGGCCGCTTCCTTCTCGGTGAGACCAACTGTCAGGATATTATCGGCCGTGACGGCAAGGTCGGATACGTTCTCACCCGGCATGCCGGTGTATTCGTATTCGACCGCAGCGCCGCTGCTCGTTTCAAGGATGCCGCCAAAATCGTCGCGCACCAGCCACCGGTAGCCGCCGGTATTGAGACCGGTCGTCCACGATGCCGTGGCGCCGGGTACGACAATCGGGGTCGCTGAGTCGTTGGCAACGAAGCCGAGATCAAGGTGACGGTAATAGAAGAGGGTGTCGTTTTCCACTTTGAGATCGTACACCTGTGCATTGGCGCCGATGTCAATGCGCACCAGGCTGTCGGCGTCGTCGGCAGCGTTGCGACCGAGGAAATACAAACCGTCGGCGGTGCCAAAGTACATGCGACCCTGGTAGTGCACGACGCGCGCCACGGAGTCGGCAGCCAGTTCGGGATACCCGGTCGACTGGTAGGTCCGCCAGGACGAGGGCGAATACAAGAGTCGAGGCTCGGTGGTGCTGCCGACTGCGATGCCGTCGTTGGTTGCGAGCCATATCGAGTCCGCCACGACCGCGATATCGTTTACTGTCGTAGCCGGATTGAGGTTGCCGAAATTTTCGAACAGGGCATCGATCTGCCCGCCGTCGAACAGCTTGTCGAACAGCACCAGCCCGGTGTCGGTCCCGACCCACATGCGATCGCCATCGTCGGCCAGCGCCACGAGTCGGATCGGCTCGTTGTTTTCGTCCTGAAAGACATAGCCCAACAGTGATTGATCGAGCCGAATGAGTCGTCCATTCCCGGCAAGCCAGACAACACCGTCGCCGGCCTGCACAATATCGGTCAGGTCGTTGGTACCAAGACCGTCGGTATTGGTCCACTGCACCGGCGGCAGGGCAGGATCGGAGATCTTGAGCAGGCCACCCGACGCAGCAAGGTATGCCGTATCGTTGACCAGCAGCATCGCTCGCACATTGCGAAACGACGTGATCGACTGCCACTCGAGCAACTCCGGGCGGAATTCGGCAGCCACCGAAGCGGCCAGCAGCAGTAGACTGACTATCGTGATGTAAATCTTGCGGCAACCCATCGTATAAGTAAAGTACCGGCCAGAGCGGTCAGCACCAAAAAGCTGATCCGTCCGGCAACATCTCCATACTCGGTATACACCGAATACTCATCAAGTAGTTTCAATTTTCCGACCAGCGCGGCAACCTCGTACAATTCAAGTTCGCCCCGCTGGCGGCCGTAAGCGTCGACAATGTAGGTCAAGCCGCTGTTGGCGCAACGCGCCGACCAGCAGCGATTCTCGACTGCCCGGGTCACAAACATTCGCGAGTGCATGTAGATACCGACCGAACGCCCGAACCAGGTATCGTTGGTGATGCCGACAATGAAATTGGCGCCGTTGCGAACGAGGCCGCGAACGTACTCGGGAAAAGCGGTTTCGAAACAGATCAGCACGCCGTAGTACGCCCCCGGCACCTCAAACACGGTGGCGGTATCGCCGGGATAGTAGTCGGACCACCACTGTACCCCCCACTGATCGATGAACGTGAGGTACTTGCGCAAGAACTGTTTTTGCAGGAATGGTACGTAATCCTGGTACGGAACATGTTCGGCAAACGGCACCAGTTTCACCTTGTCGTGACGCTCTTCCATGATGCCGGCCGGCGAGAACTGGTAGCAGGCGTTGAAGTAGCGATAATTGTCGCTGGCGCCTTCGGCCGCCATGGCGCCGACAAGATGATAGCCATCGCTTCGCCGGGCGATCTGCGCCACCCGTCGCCGACAGGCCACTTCGTGTGACAGGTAGCACGGCGCTGATGTTTCCGGCCAGATAAAGAGCTCGACCGAATCCTCGGCCTGTGACTGGGTAGCCGTCGCCAGTGAATCATACAGGCCGAGGCTGTGTCCTTCGTTGTTTGGTGCCCACTTCACCTCGATCGGCACGGATCCCTGCAGCAGCGCAATGGGGTACGTGCCGTTGGTGGGGAGAACCGGCATGACCGCCCAGCCGTAAGCAGTGAGGAGTGCGACTATACCGATCGGCAGAAGGACGGAAGTCAACCGTCGCTCCGGCTTCAGGTCGCTGCGGAACAACTGCCAGACCAGGATATTCACGACCAGAATAATGAAGGTCAGGCCGTGTACCGATATGATCGAGACAATCTGGAGGATGTACAGGAAGTATCCCTGGGTGTAGCCGAGGTCGGACCACGGAAATCCGAACTCCGACAGCGTACGAAAGTATTCGAGACCGGTCCAGATGAACGGCAACAACACCAATCCGACGACACGCTTGTAATGCCACGCCCGGTTGAAGAGATAAAGGGCAGCGGCGTAATAGAAACCGAGGATGACGACAGCGGCGACCATACCCGGTGGCGATACCATCGCGACCCAGTAGATGCTGAAGAGGTTGAAGAAGAAACCGAAGAAATAGGCGGCGTTGAAGGCCGACCTGCCCTTCAGCGACGCGATTATCGCGAACGGTCGGGCCAGCACTACCCAGGCCAGCACGCCGAAGTAGCCGGGATAGAATGCAAGTGACAGGAGAAACGACCAGACCAGCAGTTCAAACCGCCTGCGGCGCAGGGCCGGATCCTCGGGAATGATGGCGCGGCCGATTCTTTTGAGCAGATGTGCCAGAGGTCGCGACTCCCGCTTGCGATCGTTCAGCCTCGGACGAGCAGGGATTTTCCGGTCATGTCGACGGGAATCTCCAGCCCGAGGATATCGAGTACGGTCGGTGCGATGTCGGCCAGGATGCCCGACTCGCGCAATGAAAAGTCTCCGATCATTCCGGCCGGATCGTAGACAAGACAAGGCACCAGGTTGGTAGTATGGGCCGTCCACGGTCCGTTGGTCTCGGGATCGAACATCCTCTCGGCGTTACCGTGGTCGGCGGTGACGATGGCCACGCCACCCTGCTGTTTGACGGCCTCGAGCAGCCGGCCCAGGCCGTTGTCGACCGCCTCGATAGCCGCCCTGGCGGCATTGAAATCACCGGTGTGACCAACCATGTCGGCATTGGCATAGTTGAGAAGCACGAAATCATATTGTCCCGACATGATCTTCTTGACCGCGTTGTCGGTTACCTCCACCGACGACATTTCCGGTTTCAGGTCATAGGTCGCGACCTTCGGTGACGGTATCATGTCTCGATCCTCACCCTCGAACGGCTCCTCCACCCCGCCGTTGAAGAAGAACGTCACGTGTGCGTACTTTTCCGTCTCGGCGGTCCGTAACTGCCGCTTGCCGTTTGCCGCCAGCACTTCACCGAGGAT
>CAZJCK010000019.1:0-50170 GCA_964544635.1 uncultured Ignavibacteriales bacterium
AGTGGTAAGGGGTCAGCGCCCGCTGTGGGAGAGTGGGGCTGCCTGAGGGCGTGCTCGTTGTGGCCGGCGGACACGACTCGGATGTTGCGGGCGGAGGAGTCGTAGATGATCAACTGGATGGTGATGAACATGCCGGGCGGGATATTGTGGGCAAGATACTCGTTGGCCTTGACGAGGGTCTCACGAGCCGACTCGGCACCGTGGGCATGGATCTGAATGACGGTACGGAGCATCGACATGACGAGCGACGCCGGTACTCCCTTGCCGGAAACGTCGGCAATAACCAAACAGTAGCGCTGATCCGAGATCGGGAATACGTCGTACAGGTCGCCGCCGACGATCGAGGCGGCGCGATAAAAGGTATCGAGTTCGAGGCCCTTTGGTTCGGGCAGGTTGCGCGGCAGGAGGGTCTTTTGAATCTGCGAGGCGACCTCGATCTCCTTGGCCATTTTCTCACGGGCGACGATGTTTTCTCGGTCGTGCGAGAGCCGTGTCATCATTTCGTTGAAGGCCCGCGAAATCTCGAAGAATTCCTCGGCGCCTTCCAGCGGCAGCTCGGTGGAGACGTCGCCGGAGGTAAAGCGACGGACACGTCGGGTGATCTGGACAATCGGTCTGACAAAGTAGTTCGAGAGGAAGTAGATACCGCCGACACCGATCAGCAGGAGGATGAGCGTGAAAAATATGAAGTTGCGCCGCGAATTGGCCATTCGCTCGGTGATCTCTTCCGAGGTGTAGGTAATGTAGGCATTGGCGAGGCCCGGCTCGGCGTCGCTTTCGAGCGGCATGATGAGAAAGTTGATGCGGCCATTCGGTCGCTCGTGGCGCATCGGTTCACCCAGCTTGAGAGTGTCGACCCAGTCGGGCAGTTGGTACGGCCGACGCATGTAACGCGGCTCTTCGGAGTGGGCGAGGATGAGCCCGAGCGAGTCGGTCAGGACCATTTCAGTCAACACCGGGTTGGCGCGCATGTAGCTGACGATCAGTTCGTCGAACTCGACATCGGAGCGGCTGCGCAGGATGTAGCCGGCGGCCTGATCGGCGATGGTGCTGGCGAGGGCCTGGACACGGCGATCGAGGTGGTCGTGGAGCTGCTCGGAGGTCTTGCGGTCGATGTAATAGTACGCGCTGCCGACGATGACGGCGACGATCAGGAAGGTCCAGAAGGAAAACTGGGCGCGCAGGGTGAACAACCGTCGCAACAGCGGCCGCCCCTCCCCTGCCACCTGCTGGATACGCTTGAACATGCGCAACTCATTGAACTCAGCGGTGCTGATGTACTCGACCGAGTCCATGATTTTCTTGATCATGTAGAAGCCAAGGCCGCCCTTGCGACCTGTTTCCACAAGCTGTTCGAGATCGAGGCGAGTCGATTCTTCGGGCTGGAAGGAACGCCCGAAATCGATCAGCGAGATGACCATGACGCCGCGGTAGATCACGATACGAAGGCGCAGCACGCCTTTTTCGTACAGGTAGGCGTGCCGGATGATATTGGTGGCGGCCTCTTCGACAGCCAGTTGCACGGCCTGGGTGTCCTTGCGGCTGAGACCGGCAGCAACACAACTTTCGCTGACAGTCCGCTGGATCGAGTCGAGGTATTTCTCCTCGGCCATGAACTCGGCGTTGATCTCTTTTACGGGGCGTCGAAACATCGTGCAGTAACCTATGAGGAAGCCGCCGTCCGGTCCACTAAAACCTCAACGGCTATGAAACGGCTACTCTTCGGACTCGGCTTCCAGACGGAGGCGTGCCTGGCGGATGTTTTCGAGGGTGTTGGGATTGTTCGGGTAAGCCTCCAGCACCGTCGACCAGGCATCGATCGCCTTCTCGTATTCATTGTTGCGCATATGCCTGAGACCCTCGAGATAGACCGGCCAGATCTCGGGGTCCTGCTGTATTTCTTCGAGAGTAGGCGGCTGCGCCAGCGCCTTTTCTATTTTCTCCAGATAGTCACGCGCCCGCGGTTGATCGGGCTGGGAGCGAAGGACGGCTTCAAACCGTTCCCTTGCCTGCTGGTATTCGCCGAGCATATAAAGGGCGATCCCGACGTTGAGCTGGTGGGACAGGTCGAAACTCTCGGTCGCCCGCTGCTTGGCGGCGAGGACTTCCGGGTCACCCGGTCGCAGTTCGAGAATGCGATTGTAGGCCTCGATCGCCTTGAGGTACTGCAGGTTGCGTTCAGCCTCGCGGGCCAGCTGGAGCTGGCGCTGGATGGCGGCCTCTTCGCGTTGATTGAGTACGATCGCCAGCGAGTCGGCGGCAGCGTTGTCGGGATCAAGTTCACGAATCATGGCAATCATATCGTCGGCAGCCGAAAACGACTCCTTGTCGAGGAAATACTGAGCCTGGTCAACGTAGGTGCCGATAGTCAGGCGGCGCTCCTCACGAGCGTCGCGAAGCGCCTCCCGCTGCGACGACTGGATTTCCATCGCTTCGGTGATGGTTGCGATGTTGCCGATAATCTCCTCGTCGTTGGAATCAAATGCGAGAGCACGCTGGTAGTAGGCGAGCGCCGAATCGAGCTGGAAGCGGGAGAAGTAATCCTCGGCCTTCTCGCGGTAGAATTCGTACTGGCGGCGCTGCTCCCCCTCGAGCATCTGGCGACCGCGCCGTTCCACCTCAGCTTCACGCTGGGCTTCACGTTCCTCGACCGACTTGCCGATCTGGAGCGACAACGAGAAACGGTGGGAATCGTCGATGTAGTCGAGAATCTTGTAGGCATAGTCGAGTCGAAAACGCTGCACGCGCATCCCGGCGCCGAACGACAGGTTGTCGCGGTCATAACCGGCGCGCAGGGCATATGCCTCCTGGAACCAAAGCTCGGCACCGGTGTGCACTTTGATCGAGCGATCAGTGATCTTCTCCAGTTCGATCGCGGCCGTAATACTGACCTGGTCGGACAGGACATGTTCCCTCAGGGCGAGACCGCCAAGATATGAACGCGGCGTTTCTTCCTCGAGGGAATCGAGTTCAATGGTCGGCTGAAGCAGGTCGCGGAACATCAGGCCGGCGTAGAGATTGTCGTACAACCGCAGCGACATACCGAGGTCGGCGCCGGTACCAAAGTCGGATATGCTGCCCAGTTCCTGGTTGACGATTTTGAACGAAGCACCGACAGCGAGTCGTTCGGAAATGGCACGACCGTATGAGAGAATGAACTGGGAATTGGCGTAGTCGATGGTTTCGAACTCGATAAAGTTTGAAGTCGTCTGGATATCGTCGGTGGAGAGTCGCATGTAGCCGATGCCGATGCCGCCGAGGAAGGTCGAGGGATAGACCCAGGAGGCATAGTTGAGATCGGTACCGGCAAACAGGCTCATGTGCATAAATGAAATTTCCTGGTACGACAACAGGGCCAGGCCGGACGGGTTGTAAAAGAGCGCCGTACCGTCGGATGCAACCGGCGTGAAGGCGCCGCCCATACCGAGGGCACGGGCGCCGACACCGACCGCAAAGGGCGACTCGCGACCGGCATCGTCACCGACCACTGTGCCGGCGCACAACAGCGCGGCCAGTATTACTATGGCGGTGGCGCGGCCTGTCATTTCAACACCACCACCTTCCGCTGCACCGTCTCGCCGGTGGCGGTAACGCGCAGCGACACGATGTAGACACCGTTCATCACGATGTCACCCGGGCCGTTGGCGCCCGCCCATTCGATGAATTGCTCCTGGTTCGGCTCGGTGCCGGGCGCGCCGATCGGCAGGTCTTTCGAATACACCAGTTCACCGGTGAGGGTGAAAACGCGGAACTCGATACCGGATGCCTGCGGCAGTTCATACGCGAACCGAGCCGGCGCCTCCCGCGGATTGAACGGGTTATCCTCGATTACGAACGATTCGTCGATGGTCGCGCCGCGGACCCGAAACTGCTGATCAAACACGATATTGTTGCCGTCCGGCGAGGCAATATCGACCGGCAAACCGGCCAGCGGCCCCTGGATGAAGCGAAGCCGAAAATCGTCGCGTTCGATGCGCAGGGCGAATTGTCCCGAAGCCGACGGTTGCAGCTGCGTAACGAATCGCAGGCGACGCGTTTCTTCCGCCGCCAACTGCCAGCCGTCGCCAAAGGCGAGCGTGATCCGGTCGCGGCCGATAGTCGCCTCCGCTATCGGGGTCTCCCCCTCCAGGACCTGGGTAGCATCAGCCACCAGCAGCTGGTCGGCATCGGCCCCGCTCACGCTGGCGGTAATGGTTATTTCCTGGAGTTCGGCTACGGTCACTTCGGCCCGACCACGATTGGTCAGTATGATCTCGAGCAGTTCCTGCTGCCGCCCGGGAACCACCAGCGGCGAACCGACGGCAATCACGTCGACCAGTACATCACCGTCGATCGACTGCACCTGCAGCGTAAACGAGAATGACGTATCGCGCAGGATGGCCTCCTGTCGCGAGTTGGCGTCGAGCGGTATGTCGGTGATGCTGAACTCGATCGTTGCGGCGGTATCGACATCAGGTGCAACCAGCGGAATTGCCAGGTTCTGGCCGACCGTGATGACGCCCGAAAACTCTTCGAGTCCAAAGTCGATGTTGTCGGTGAAAATCTCGTACCGTCCTAAACCGACGGCAGCCTGGCCGATATTGCGCAGCAATACCGACAACGTGAATTCCTCACCACGGCCGACCAGGCCGGAGGCGTCGCCGATCAGGTCATACTCAAGCGTGAGCTCGGCCGGTTCTTCGATGGTCACCAATGCGATGTTGTCGATTGGCGCCGCTTCGGTAGCGACGCCGGGATCGATGAAGATCTGGAAGACTTCGGCCTGGTCCGGCATGTCGGCGGCGATAACGGTGAAATCGACCATGGCGGTATCGCGAGCAGGGATAACATCCACCGTCATGGTCGTATCGAAACTGGAGGCACCATTGGATGCAAGTTCCAGGGTCACCGGTCCGACCGGTGCGCCGGCCAGGTTCTCCACGGCGCAGGTGAGGGTAAACTGCTGCCCGGTATTGACGCGCGGCGAGTTGGGCGCGACGACGTCGAGCGAGACGATACGTATGAGCGGCAATTCGACAACGCCGATGTCGACACTGCTCAAGTCAATCGGCAGCGCGACCGGGTTATCGAGGCCGGGCAGTATCCCCTGCACGGTAGCGGTGGCGGTCAGGATGTTACCGGCCTGGCCGCCCGGTATGTACACCAGTTCGGTCGTCAGCAGGTTCTCGCCCGGTGTAAGTTGCGGTCCGGCGCCGAACAGGCTGACACCGGCGCCAAAGTTGTCCCCGGATACAATAAACGCGCCGGCCGGTTGCGCCAGCGTTATCGGATAGTCCGACTCGAGCAGGACGTCGAACGTGAAACTGCTGGCACGATCGGCAAAGACCGTGGTGGGGCTGAAAGAGGCCGTGATGTACGTGATTTCAGGGCCGGCAAGCAGGCTGATATTGTCCATCACGGTGGCAGGTATGGTGATCACGGTGCCGCCGGACTCGAAGGTGTAATCGACGGTGATGGAATAGTTGCCGGGTGTTAAGTCGGCCATGGCCGACTCGTCTATCGGGAGATCGGCATGTGTAATCGTGTCATTCTCGAACGATGCGACCGGAGCGGTGTCATCAAAGACAACGACCGAAGCCGAGGGATCGTCAAGCCTGGCAAAAGTGACCGCAAGGGTTGCGTTGTCGATCGGGCCGGTGAAGGTCGGCGCCAGGAATTTTAAACCGAATTCGAACGGGTAGCCGATGACAGCTGTATCGGGCACGAAGCTGCCCGGGACGGGCGTTGCAGCAATTGCCGGTACGATCGAAACCGGTGCGACACGGTCGGACCAGCCTTCGTGGGTCTCGTCGTCAAACTTAAACTGCCAGTCGAGGCGCGCGCTGATGGCAGTTGAGTTGATTTCGCCGGTGTAGGCCGGCAGGATGATACTGATGGTGTCCACCAGGCCATTGGCGCGTCCGACAAAGGTTGTCACAAGAGAATCGCTGCGCTGTGCGCCGAAACCGACCGAGAGTTGCACCGGCGCCGAGGGCGCAGTGCGACCGTTGTTCTGAACAAGAATCTGCAGTTCGGTGGCGGAACCCTCGACAACCTGTTGGATCGGATTACCGGCGATGTCGTTGATGGCAATTACATCATAGCCGTGAAACCATACCGTTTCGTCATCAGAACTGACGCCACCTGAAGCCGCCCGGATGGTGGTCTGGGCGGTAGGGCCGGAGTAGGTCGAGCCGGTTGCAGAGAGATCGATGGCGCCGCCTACGAGCAGCGAATTATCGATAATCACATTGGGAGTGATGGTGCCGCTACCGGCATCCAGGGTAAGCGGAGCGGACTCAAGGTTCAGGTCGATCTTGCGGTTGTTGTAGCGGTCGAAGAAAATAACGTCCTCGCCGTCGCCACGCAACAGCGCCCCAATCACCTGGTCGGGATCGAGCCTGAGCTGGACGTCATCGAGGTCGCCCGGCAGTACCGTGATCGGCTCCGAGTAATCTTCAAAGAAGAGCGCGGGATTGGCGGTCCGCACCACCACGCGTCCCATGCCGACAGTGGTGGCCAGGAGGGTGGCGCCGGTCAGGTCGCCGATGTCGTCGTCACCGTCGATATCGGAGATGGAGAATATGAAGTCGATGTCCGGAATTTCCACACCGGCGGCGTCGAAGGCGCGGGCTCCGAAGGTCTGGATTTGTCCGGCCCGTAGCTCAAGTGCGGTGTCGGGGCTGATCTCGATCCGGGCGATGCCGGAGGGCGTGCCGATCACCGAAAACAACTCGGAGAGATCAGGGCCGGCCGTGGTGCGCCCATCCTCGTCCAGAGCCAGGCCCACAAGACTGTACTGCCCGGCAGTGGCCGGATTGCGGAGATTGTCGAAACGGGCCGTGAACTCGATCATCAACAGTGGCAACGGCGAGCCGGCAGCACGTCGAAGATCCGACTTGCGTTCCGGGGGCGAGCCGTCGTCGAATTCAGCCTCGACCTGAATCGTTACCGTCTGGCCGGAAACAGAAAAGCCGTCGTCGAAAAAACTCAGGTCGCCGATCCGACCGCTGAACCGTTCGAGGCGAACGCCGTCGAGCTGGAAGCCGTCGGGGAAGGTAAAGCGCAGGCGGCCATCGATGATGTCCCAGGAGTCCAGTCCGCTGAGGGAGAAGGTGACGGTAGCTTTGGTTTGGGCGCGAACGAGGGAGTCGCTTAAGGAGACGTTGAATTCGTTAAACTCGGAGTAACCGGAACCGTCGGCAGCCGCCTCCATCCCGGTCTGGGCGTTGGCGGGTGCAACAAGCGCGATACATCCTCCAAAGGTGAGGATGAGCATATGCAGAGCGATCTTTTTTACCATCATACAGCGGTGTAATTTCCTGGGCCCGGAAAGGGTAACAGGCGCTAAGAAGAGCAATAACTATGCCTTTTATCTTGTTGTCATGCAGAAAATTACGCTCATTCGTCGGCGGTCGTCGGGTGTCTGCTGCTGGATCTAAGAACAACCGGCAGAAGCACTTATTCGCGACCAATTTCATGGCGGTTCGACACTCATTATATTGCCGCGGGTGAGGAGGGTATTAGCTATCGACTCAAGCGCACACGTATGCGCAATACATGCACCATCCTGCACTTGAGATGCGTTATGATGTCAATCGGTTCGCATCAGCTCGGCGGCTTGCACCGTATTTGACATCAGCATGGCGATCGTCATCGGGCCGACACCTCCCGGTACCGGTGTGATATAGGATGCCTTCTCGGCACAGGCGTCGTAGTCGACATCGCCGACCAGACGATACCCCTTTTCCACCGACGGATCGTCGACGCGATTGACCCCGACATCGATAACGACCGCGCCCTCTTTGACCATGTCTCCGGTAATCGTTGCGGGGCGACCGATGGCGGCGATGAGGATGTCGGCCCGACGGGTGACCGCCGGGAGATTCCTGGTTCGAGAGTGGGCGATGGTGACGGTGGCGTCGCCTGGCTTCGTTTTTTGCACCAGCAGGGCGGCGATCGGTTTGCCGACGATATTGGAGCGACCGACGACAACGACCTCTCTCCCCTGCGTTTCGATACCGGTATACTCGAGCAGTTTCACGATGCCGTGGGGCGTACACGGCAGCAGCACCGGCCGCCCGATCAGCATCATGCCGACGTTGTGCGGGTGAAAACCATCGACGTCCTTCTCCGGCTTGATAGCCAGGGTGACCGATAGCTCATCGACCTGTTCGGGTAACGGTGACTGCACCAGGATACCGTGGATCTTCGGGTTCTGATTGAGCGAATTGACAATGGCCAGCAGTTCGTCCTCGGTCAGATTGGACGGTTTGCGGATCACTTCAGAGTACAGCCCCAGCTTATCACAAGCGCGGGCCTTGCTGCGGACGTAGGTTTCCGATGCCGGATCGTCGCCGACCAGTACGGCCGCGAGGCCGGGTGTGATCCCCTGCTCTTTCAGTTTGGCGATGCGATCCTTGAGGTTGGCACGAACGTCTTTGGCTATCTGCTTGCCGTCAATTATCTGCGCGCTCATCGCTGGCTGCTTCCTCCACTTCGCTCTGTTCAACTGTCGTGGTATCGCTGTCATCTTCTTCGCCGTCTTCCCGCTTGTCTCGCTGCTGGGCCAGCCAGGCATCGAGATCGAAGTCTAACCGGAGTCGTTCGATCGACTTGCAGGCACCGTCGCTGCCATTAATTTTCAGCAGGACACCGGACAGCTTGATATCGTCGGTGGCGGTGGCAAACCGCTTGGGCAGGCCGGTCAGGAACCGCTTCAGTGACGGCTCTTTTTGCATGCCGATCACGGAGTCGTGAGGCCCGGTCATGCCGCAGTCGGTGATATAGCCGGTGCCGCGGCCGGTAACCTGTTCATCGGCGGTCTGGACATGGGTATGAGTGCCGAGGATGGCCGATACCCGACCGTCGAGATGATGCATCATCGCCTGTTTTTCCGAGGTCGCCTCGGCGTGGAAATCGACAATAATGTTGGGCGTCTGCTCCCGGATGCGCTCCACGATACGGTCGGCCGCCTGGAAAGGGCAGTCGATCATTTTCATGTAGGTACGCCCCATCAAGCTGACGGTGGCAATCCTGGTCTCGCCGATCTTGTCGATGTACCAGCCGAGGCCGGGCGCGGGGTTGGGGAAATTCGCCGGGCGGAGCAGCTTGGGTCGGTCGTAGAGATACTTCAGGATCTCGTAACGATCCCAGATGTGGTTACCCGAGGTCTGCATGTCGATGCCGTACGAGAACATCTTGGTCGACATCTCGGGCGTGACACCGAAGCCGCCGGCGGCATTTTCGACGTTGGCGATGACATAGTCAACACCGTGTTGTTCGACGAGCGGCTTAATCATGTACGATGCGGCCTGTCGGCCGGGCTGTCCACAGATGTCGGCCACGAAGAGGACAGTCAGTTGTGACATTACGAATCTTTCTAAGACGGAGCTACATCAAGAGCGCGGACCACTCCGTCGAAAATCCGCGCCGTGATTTACAGTACTGCCAGGCTTGAGCCTAACCAATTTTTGTGGTATGGTCAAGTAGTCACAACAACGATATAAACCGAAAGTTGCAAGGGGGATTTTTGCTGTGGAATTCCAGAAGACAGGTATCAACGGCCTCGACGAATTGATCGGCGGCATTCCGCGGGGCAGCCGCAACGTACTGGTGGGACCACCCGGCAGCGGCAAGACAGTTTTTGCGATGCAATTCCTGTGGACCGGGCTGATCGCCGGTGAGACCGTATCTTACGACAGCATCGACCGGCCGTGGCCGCATATGCGGCGGTATTTCGAATCATTCGGCTGGGAAATCAGCAAGTACGAACAGGCCGGCCACTTTCTGCCGATTCAGGCCTACCCCCATTTCGAACCGTATGAGCGAGATAGCGCCACGCGCTATTTCGACCTGTACGATTTCGAGCGGATGAAGGCGATCGACCTGGAGCTGTCGGAGAAAAGGGTCAGCCGGTTTGCAGCCGGTGATACACTGGAGCATTTGTTCACGACGCTTACTCAAGAGGAGTGGCAGAAGATCGAGAACTGGACGATCAACTGGTGCTTTTTCGACGGCATCACCAACATCGATACGATGTCCGAGGTTGCCGATCGTGATCCCGTAACCAACCGGATGAAGGACTTTTCGTTTTACACGGCGCACAATATTTTCCGCTTTCGAGTGCGGGAAGTCGACAAGAAGGTACGTCGTGAGCTGCGTATCGAGAAAATGGAGGGGGTAGCGCATCCACTGGACTGGCTGCCGCTGGAAATCAGCCAGTCCGGCATGACCGTGAAAGCCTGAGCAAAAGAATAGCGGCGGTTACTGGCGAGGTAACCGCCGCCTTCACGCGCTCTGAATCCCCCGCGTGTGCTTTACTTGGCAAATTCGGTCGAGCGGGTTTCCCGGATAACCGTCACTTTGATCTGACCGGGGTACTGCATCTCTTTTTCAATCTTCTCGGCGATATCGCCGGCCAGGATGGAGCTGCCGAGATCGTCAAGCTGTCCGGCCTCGACGATGACGCGGACTTCCCGCCCAGCCTGAATGGCGTAGGCTTTGGACACACCCTTGAAGCTGTCGGCCAGCTCTTCGAGTTGCTGGAGACGCTTGATGTAAGCCTCGAGCGGTTCGCGGCGGGCACCCGGCCGGGCGCCGGAGACGGCGTCGGCCGCCTGCACCAGGACGGGATAGGGGCCGAGCATCGGCACGTCGCCGTGGTGCGACTCGATGGCGTTGACGACGTACTCGTTTTCCTTGTAGCGCCGCATGAAGTCGGCGCCGATTTCGGTATGGGTACCCTCGGTTTCGCGGTCGATCGCTTTACCGACATCATGCAGCAGACCACACCGCTTGGCGAGTACCGGATCCAGTTCCAGTTCGGCGGCCATCAGGCCGCACAGCATGGCGACTTCCTTGGAGTGAGCCAGGACATTCTGGCCGTATGAGGTTCGGAAATGCAGCTTGCCCAGGATGCGGATGACGTCGGGGTGGAGACCATGCACGCCCAGATCAAAACAGGCCTGCTCGCCGGCTTCCTTGACAATGACTTCCATCTCTTTTTGCGATTTTTCAACCACCTCCTCGATGCGGGTGGGATGGATGCGGCCGTCGGAGATCAACTTCTCCAGTGACATGCGGGCAATCTCGCGTCGCACCGGATCGTAGCCGGAGAGGATGACCGCTTCGGGGGTGTCGTCGACGATGACATCGATACCGGTGGCAGTCTCGAAGGAGCGGATGTTCCGGCCTTCGCGGCCGATGATGCGGCCCTTCATTTCGTCGGACGGCAGGTTGACGACCGAGACGGTGGTTTCGACGGTATTGTCGGCGGCACAGCGGTAGATGGCCGAGAGGATGATTTCGCGGGCTTCCTTTTCGGCGTTCTGTTCGGCCTGTTCCTTGATCTCCTTGATGTACGCCGCAGCCTCGAGTTTGGCCGCATTGATCATGTTATCCATGAGGTGCTTTTTGGCCTCCTCGGGCGTCATTTGCGCGATTTTCTGGAGCCGTTCGTTTTGTCGATTAATGATCTGATCGAGTTCGGTTTCCCGCAGTTCGATCCCCTTCTCCCGTGCGGTGAGGCTTTTCTCGCGTCCGGACAGTTCCCGTTCGCGAGTCTCTATGATCTCGACCTTTTTCTGAAGGTTTTGTTCTTTTTCTTTAACGGCCGACGCCTGATTATCGAGCTCGCGGCGCTTGGCTTCGGACTCCCGTTCGAATTCACTCTTGAGGGTGAGGAACTCTTCGCGAGCCTGCAGGGCCGCTTCCTTTTGTGTCATCTGGGCATCTTTGTTGGCTTCCTCAACGATGTGGGCTGCCTGGCGGTTGGCTTCAGCGAGCTTTTCAGCATTGGCCCGCTTGGCCAGCCAGGAACCGACAAAGTATGAGACAGCGCCGGCAACAATCGCCACAGCAATTGCAATGATGATGGTGGTGTCCATTGCGCCCTCTCCCCTTCGGCCGTGAAAACCGAAGGAAACATTTATGTCAAATGGTGTGGAATAAGAGAAGCGGGACGAGAGATGCCGAAATTATCGCGAAACCTGATCGGAGCCGGCCAATACAGCGTCGAGTTTTGCAATTGCTTCTGATACACGGACATCGACGTCGGATGAGGATTCATCCAACTTTCGACGATGTTCGTGCAACTCCGACGCAATCGACAACGCTGCCAGAATGGCCACCCGATCTCGGGCGTGCAGCGATGTCTGCTTGGCTACTTCCGTCATTCTTTTATCTACGTAGTCGGCGATACGAGTAATATAGTCCGGATCGGAATACCCGGTAATCGGATACTCCTCTCCAAAGATCGAGACCACGACTTTATTTCCGAATTCTGAATCAGGCATATTTACGATAAAGACAGCTTGCGGTCCTGTTTCCTTATCCTCCTTAATTACAAGGGTTTATAAGGGGCAGACGGGACCCGTGTCAAGCAAAATTATTATTGTGTCAGAGCCTCGAGTTGCTCAAGGCGGGAAAGCACGAGTGTAAGCTTGGAGCGGACAGCATCGGTATCGTCCCGCTTGCCGGCGGCCATCTGGTCACGCTCTTTGCGCAGCTCGGTCAGCTGTGTTTTGAGGTCGGTAAGTTGTTGCCGCAGTTGATCGTTTTCGGTCTTGAGCTGCGCCAGAGCGCCGGCCGCTCGCTCGATGCGATCGTTAAGAAGAGCAAACTGATCGGACATGTTTATTTGTCCCGTATATCGGCATTAAAGTTTTTCTTCAAGCTTGATATAACAGCTTGTTGCCGTTTGTCAACTTCTTCGCTCGAAACCGAGCCTTTTTCTGAGCGATAATTGATAGCGATGGCGACCGACTTCTTGCCCGAGGGAATCTGTTTGCCGGTGTAGATATCGAAAATATCGATCGATTCGGCCAGCGGTCCGGCCGCTTTACGGACCTCGGCAATTATATCGCCGACCATCACTCCACTGTCGACGATCATAGCCAAATCGCGCGGGGCGGCCGGGTAGACCGGAATCGGCTGATATTCGATCTTTCGATCGGCTGCTTTCATGAGCGGTTCGAGCTTGATTTCCGCGACATACATCGGCTGCTTCAAATCGATCTGTTTGAGCAACTTGTCGGCGGCGCGGCCGGCGTACCCGATTGTCTCGCCGTTGAGTTTGACGCCAAACGATGTCTCGGAATCGAGCCAGCCGACCCTGTCCGCAACATAGTCAAATTTTGGCCAGCGGAAGTGATCGGTCAGCTGTTCGAGGGCGCCGGTAACATCGTAGAAATCAAGCGGCCGGGGCTTGTCGCGCCAGGTGTGGTCGGTCGAGCCGGTGACAAGAAGGAGCAGACGGTACTGCTCGATCCATTCGTCCTTCTCGTTCGGCGGGAAATAGACCTTACCCAGTTCGAACAACCTGAGATTGAGGTTGCGGTGCGCAATATTGTGCTGGACGACCGTCAGGGCCGACTCCAACAGGGCGGAGCGCATGATATCAAGATCCTCGGTAACCGGGTTGGTCACGCCCAGCGGTTCTATATCTGGTTCCACCAACTCGGCCAGTTTACGGTCGGTCAGGCCGTGGAGCATGATCTCGTCAAAGCCGGCACCGGTCAGGATCGAACGTGATTCCCACTGAAACTTGTTCTCGAAGGGGACAGGCGTATATAGCGGTCCGATATTGGTTTGCGCATCGGGGATGTTATCGTAGCCGACGATCCGTCCAATCTCTTCGATGAGATCAATCTCCCGTTCAATGTCGGGACGGAAGGTCGGGACCAGGGTCTCGATCGGATTACTGCCGGAAACGTCGAACTCGATATCGGACAGGATCTGTGTCATCTTGCCGGAAGAGAGGTCGGTGCCGAGGATAGCATTGCAGCGTTCCGGCCGCAGCGCGACGCGGCGCGGCGTAATCCGTTTCGGGTAAGCGTCGATGATCCCCGACAGCACGGCGCCACCGGCCAGTTCGGCCATGAGCTGGGCGGCGCGGTCGAGGGCGTATTCAATGCCGTTGGGGTCGGCGCCGCGCTCGAAGCGGTACGATGATTCGGTATTGAGGCCGAGATGACGTCGGCTGCGGCGGACAGTCGACGGATCGAAGTAGGCGGCCTCGAGCAGGATATCCCTGGTACCTTCTTCGACCTCGGAATTGAGGCCGCCCATGACCCCACCGGCGGCAACGGCCTCTTTTCCGTTGGTGATCAGGAGCACTTCGGTGTTGAGCGTGTGTACTTTCTCGTCAAGGGTCGTGAACTTCTCGCCGTCCTTCGCGAATCGCACAACCACCTCGCTGGAACCGAATCGTTGGAGATCGAAGGCGTGCATCGGGTGGCCGCACTCGAGCATGACGAAGTTGGTGATATCGACAATGTTGTTGATCGGTCGGATGCCGGCAGCGAGCAGCTTTTTTTGCATCCACCAGGGTGACTTCTTGATCGTGATGCCTTTGATTACGCGAGCGGCGTAGCGCGGGCAGCCATCGAAATCGTCGATCTTCACCGAGACAACGTCGCCGGCTCTCTCCCCTGCTTCGTCGAGCTTGATTTCGGGTCGCCTGACCCGTATCGAGGCGAGGGCTGCGAGGTCGCGGGCGATGCCGATGGCCGAGAGCGAGTCGGGCCGGTTGGGGGTGATCTCGAAAGTCATCATGTAGTCGTGAAAATCGAGGGCCTCGGCCACAGGACTGCCGATTTTCAGGTCGTCGGGCAACACCCAGATACCTGCTGACTCGGTCGACACCCCCAGTTCGGCCTGGGAGCAGATCATGCCGGACGATTCCACGCCGCGGATCCTGACTTTCTTGACTTCCATGCCGTTGGCCATCGTCGCACCAATGGTGGCGACCGGGACTTTCTGCCCGACGGCGACATTGGGCGCGCCACAGATCAACTGGAGCGATTCACTGCCGAGATTGACAGTCGCTTTCTGGATTTTATCGGCGCCTTCGACCGGCTGCAGGTCGGTGACTTCACCAACGATCACTTTGTCGAGGCACTCGGCGGTCGGTTCGATATATTCACAGGCGAGGCCACACAGGGTGAGGCGGTCACCCATTTCTTCCGGGGACCAGTCGAGACCGGTCAGCTCCTTGAGCCATTGGTAGGAGATCTTCATAGCTTACAAGAACTGCCGCAGGAAGCGGATGTCGTTATTGAAGAAGAGTCGAATATCGTTAATGTTGTACTTCAACATGGCCGGTCGTTCCACGCCCATGCCAAAAGCATAGCCGGTGTACTTCTCGGGATCGATGCCGGCCGTCCTGAGCACGTTGGGATCGATCATACCGCAGCCGAGGATCTCGAGCCAGCCGGTTTGTTTGCAGACCCGGCAGCCTTCACCTGAGCAGAGAAAGCAGGAAACGTCGACTTCGGCCGATGGTTCGGTGAAGGGGAAGAACGACGGGCGCAGCTTGATTTTGGCATGCGGCCCGAAATAGGCCTTACAGAAAGCGACCAGGGCGCCCTTGAGATCGGCCATAGTGACCCCTTCGTCGACCAAAAAACCGTCGACCTGGTGAAAAGCCACATGCGAGCGGGTGCTGATAGCTTCGTTGCGGTAGCAGATGCCGGGGGTGATCATCTTGATCGGCGGGGTTCGGCTTTCAAGCATGCGCGATTGCACCGGTGTAGTGTGTGTGCGCAAGAGGCGGCCGTGTTCGACGAAGAAGGTGTCCTGTTCGTCGCGGGCCGGATGGTCGGGCGGGAAATTCAGGGCGGCGAAGTTGTAGTGGTCGGTTTCGACATTGGGACCGTAACCGATTTCAAAGCCCATCCGCTGGAAGATGTCGCAGATTTCGGCGATCGCCTGGTTCACCAGGTGGACCGCTCCGAGGCGTGGCGTGGTGCCGGGCAGGGTGGGATCGATCCGGTGATCGTCGGCCGGTCGCGAGAGTCTCTCCCGGACCTCTTTGACGAGCTGCTCGAGTTCCTGGCGGGCCTTGTTGGCAGCGCCGCCAACCGCCTTGCGCTCTTCGATCGGGAGATCCTTGAGCTTTTTGAGCACACCGGTAACGGCGCCGTCCTTGCCCAGGTACTTCCCTTTCAGGTCGTTCAGGGTATTGAGCGAGTCGGCATTCTGGATCTTGTCGACCGCCTCTTTGGCGGTTTCAGTGATCTGATCGAGCAGCTTCATGTGCGATCAGTTCATCGATCCTTAATTGCTCTTGGCCATTTTCGCCAGGTTCTCAAACGTGGCCATATCCCTCACGGCGATATCGGCCAGGACCTTGCGGTTGAGATTGACACCGGACTTCTTGAGACCCGACATCAGGCTCGAGTAGTTGGTATCGCACATCCGGGCCGCGGCCGAAATACGGGTGATCCACAGGGAACGATAGACCCGTTTCTTTTTGCGGCGGTCGATGTAGGCATATTTGAGGCCCTTGTTAACCGTTTCCAGCGCCGTGCGATACAACTTGGAGCGACCCCCGAAGTTACCGCGTGCCTTTTTAAGGACCTTTTTGTGACGCCGGTGAGCGGCGACATTATTCATTGAGCGAGGCATTGTTGGCTACTCCCCGATTAATCTCAGGTGGTTAGTACGGCAGCATGCGCTCGATGCGACGGTGGTCGACCTTGGCAATCAGGGCCGATTTGCGCAGCTTGCGTTTGCGTTTCCGCGTCTTCTTGGTCAGGATATGCGAATGGTACGCATGATTCCGTTTGAACTTACCGGAGGCGGTTCGCTTAAAGCGCTTGGCTGCGCCCCGGTGCGTTTTCATCTTGGGCATCTCTAACGCTCTCTATATTACAACACGGTTCTTATTCGTTGCTCTGCTCGGGCGACTTCTCGTCGCCTTCACTCTCGGATTGCGGCTCTTTTTTCTGTTCGTCGTCACGCAGCTTCTTCATGGTATCCTTGGTCGGGCCGAGGACCATGCTCATGTTGCGCCCCTCCAGCTTGGGCTGGCTTTCAACCTGCGAGATCTCTTTCAATTCTTCGGCGACTTTGTCCAGCAGGGCTCGGCCCTGCTCGGTATAGGCCATTTCGCGGCCGCGAAACATGACAAACACTTTCACCTTGCTGCCGGATTCGAGGAATTCTCGGACATGCTTGGTCTTGAAGCTAAAGTCGTGATCGTCGATCTTCGGCCGGTAGCGCATTTCCTTCATCTGGAAACTTTGCTGCTTTTTCTTGGCCTTTTTATCCTTCTTGGACTGGTCGTACTTGAACTTGCCGTAATCCAGGATGCGGCAGACGGGCGGACGTACATTGGGCGCCACCTCGACCAGGTCGAGACCGGCTTCCCGCGCCCGATCCAACGCCTCGTTGGTCGGCAGGATTCCTACCTGTTCTCCGTCGGGACCGATGAGGCGAACCGGCGATACGCGGATTCGATCATTGATCCGGAGTTCCTTGTCTTGAGCTATGCAATCCTCCTCGGGTTTCGAATTCGCTGACGTTCCGTCGACAGCATCGTCAATTCTTCTTTTCGTTCAATTCGTCGACGAGCATGCCAATCGCGTCGTCGACTTTCTTCACGCCGATATCACCTTCGCCGTGACGGCGTATCGACACCGTGCCGGCGTCGGCCTCGCGGCCGCCGACTACGAACATGTACGGCACCTTGTGCACCTCGGCGTCGCGAATCTTGAAGCCGATCTTTTCAGACCGGAAATCCGCCTCGGCCCGCAGGCCGGCTCGCCGTGCCTGTGCAACAACATTCTCGCAGTAGTCGTTCGCATCATCTGTAATCGGCAGCACCTTGACCTGCCTGGGGGCGAGCCAGAGCGGGAAGTCGCCGGCATAGTGCTCGATGAGGACACCGAAAAACCGCTCGATGGAGCCAAGCAGGGCACGGTGAATCATGTACGGCCGGGTCGGGCTGCCGTCGGACGCAGTGTACGACAAATCGAACCGCTCCGGCAGCGAAAAATCGAACTGGATGGTCGAACACTGCCATGACCGGTTGAGGGCGTCTTTAATTTTGATGTCGATTTTGGGGCCGTAAAAAGCGCCGCCGCCTTCGTCGACGTCGTACTCCAGCCCGGCCCTCTTAAGCGCCGCAGCCAGTCCGGCTTCGGCACGTTCCCAGTCGGCCGGGTCGCCCATCGCTTTTTCCGGCGGCCGGGTCGACAGGAAGATATCGTACCGCTCGAAACCGAACGACTTGAGCATATGAACGCAGAAGTCGAGCAGCCAGACCAGCTCCTCTTCCATCTGCTCCTTGGTGACAAAATGGTGGGCGTCATCCTGGGTAAAGCCGCGTACGCGCATGAGGCCATGCAGGGCGTCGCCGCGCTCGTGTCGATAGACGGTGCCAAGCTCCGCCCAACGCAGGGGCAGATCGCGGTAGGACCAGCGACGGTTCTTATACATCATGATGTGGAAAGGGCAATTCATCGGCTTAATCTGATAACTGCGGTTTTCCACATCCATCGGGCTGTACATATCATCGCGGAAGTGCTCGTTGTGACCGCTGCGGTCCCACAGGCCGCTGCTGCCGATGTGCGGGCTGTAGACCAGTTCGTAGCCGGCCTTGAGGTGTTCGGCGCGCCAGAAGGTCTCGATTTCATGGCGAACGATCGAACCGTTGGGCAGCCAGAGGATCAGGCCGGGGCCAACTTCGTCGTTAACAGCGAACAGCTCGAGCTGCTTGCCGAGGGTGCGATGGTCACGCTTCTTTGCCTCTTCGATGCGCTCGAGGTACTCGTCGAGCATCGACTTTTTGGGATAGGCCACGCCGTAGATGCGCTGGAGCATCTGTTTCTTTTCGTCACCGCGCCAGTAGGCGCCGGAGGAGGCGAGCAACTTGAACGCTTTGACCATGCCGGTGCGGGGAATGTGCGGGCCGCGGCACAGGTCTTCAAAGCTGGAGTGGTAGTACATGGTCACGGTATCGTCGGGGATCTCCTCGAGCAGTTCAACCTTGTACGGCTCCCCCTTCTTCTTGTAGTAGTCCATCAGCTCGCCGCGGCTTTTCACTTCGCAACGGAAGTCGGCATTTTCCTTGATGATCTCGGCCATTCGCTTTTCGATCTTTTCGAGGTCTTCCGGTGAGAACGGTTTTTCGACTTCGAAGTCGTAGTACCAGCCTTCGTCGATGGGCGGGCCGATGGCCAGCTTGACACCGGGGAACAGCTCCTGCACCGCCTGGGCCATAATGTGGGAGCTGGAATGCCAGAAGACCTCGCGCCCTTCGGGATCATCGAAGGTCAGCACGGATACATCGGTATCCTCCGGAATGGGGGCGTTGAGATCGCGCACCTGTCCGTTCACCTTGACCGCGACAGCATCTTTGGCCAGGCGCGGCGATATCGACCTGGCGACATCGTAGCCGGTGGTTCCCTTCTCGAACTCCCTGGTGGAGCCATCGGGAAATGTCAGTTGCACAGACGGCATGGTGGTGCGGTTGTTTCCTTTCGGCTGAACGTATCAGCCCAACATACAAAAAGGGCGGATTTCCCGGCCGCGGTGGGCGTAAGAAAACCGCTGGTCAAAGTCAAACTGTAAATGGTGGGCGATACTGGAATCGAACCAGTGACCTCTTGCATGTCAAGCAAGCACTCTAACCATCTGAGCTAATCGCCCATCATACGCTAACTGCTTCTGCCCCGTACACTTGCGGGGCAGTCTGCAAGTATAGGCGGCGGCGCAGAGGTTGTCAAGGCGTTTTTTGGCGTCAGATCAGTGTAAACCGACCATTTGCATGAAGGTTTCGGCCTTGAGATATTCCTGCTTGAGGTGGTCGCAGAGGTCGTCGAGGTCTTTCGGTTTGATACCGACCTCGTCACAAGCGCCGGGCTGGAGATCACCGATCTGCCAGCGGTCGTCTTTTTCATAGAACGTCAGCTTGGCGAGGTGGTTGGCGATGTGGACGATGGCCGGAGCGATATCGTCGGTTGCCCGGGTGTGGGGCGAGTGATGGTAGGTGATAGCTTCGATCAGGCGGGGCGGCAGTTTCCATATTTCGGCGAGGCAGCCGCCGACCTGGGCATGGTTGTAGCCCAGTTCGCGATTCTCCAGGTCGACATCGGTCGCCATGTCGCCGGCCTCGCGCTGCTGCCGCAAGACTTCGGCTTCCTCCGTCAAGAAGCAGCCGAGGACGAGCTTGCCGACATCATGCAGCAGACCGGCCGAAAAGGCGCCCTCCGGATCTATCGCCCTGGTGCCGTCGATCTGCCTCGCCAACAGGCGGGCGCAGAAGCCGGTAGCCAGGGAGTGGCGCCAGAAGCGCTCCTGATAGTCGGCGTCGACATGGCTGCCTTTGAACATGTCCAGGACAGCAGCCGAGAGAACGAGATTCTTGACGGCTTCGAGGCCGACGATCACAATCGCCTGTTTGACCGAGTCGACCGTGCGGCTCAGGCCGTAAAATGACGAATTGGTCAGCTTGAGGACCTTGACCGACATGGCCGGATCCTCGGCCAGGATGTTGGCCACCTGGGCGGCCGAGACATCGGGGTCGCTCAGCACCTTCTGGATCTGGTGGAAGACGATCGGTGGTGTCGGGAGATTCCGGATGTTGGAGACAACCTGCCGGACCTTATTGTCAAGAGTCAGCGTTTCCGTCATAGTCGATATCATCCTGTCTGTCGGGATCGTCGCTCCAGACATCGATCAGACGGTCGGCCAGACCGCCCAGAACATCATCCCGGAGATACTCTCCCTGTCGAATCCGGTGTTTTATCTGTTCGAGCCGCGAATTGTCGGTCGTGTCGTCATCGCTCGGCTCCAAATCGTGCGACTGCGCCAGCCGATCGACCAGGGCGTGCCGAATCTCATCCCGGCTGTAAAAAGCCGTCTCGACTCGTTCCTGTGCCAGGATGACGCGGTCGTGGCGAATTTCCTCGGTGCGGTCATCCCGATGGACGGTATCGGCCAGTTCGGCCAGTCTGGCACGAGCCGTTAACTCGGCATCCTGTGGCGCCGGCTTATCGTGGCGGCCGCCATGAACGCTTCCAATGTCCATAATTGTCCTGCCTTTTCCTATGGTCTCTCATTCCCATTTCGATGTATATCAGATCGGTCGTTTCAACCGATCGATCATTCCTTACCGTCGATAAACTGTGGCGAGGGATCCTCCTCCGCCATGTACTGCAGGATCTTCTGGCTGCTTTTCAGGGCGTCCAGTTCAGTCTTGATGCGGTCGTAGCGATCCTGCATGTATTCCTGGCATTCATTGACCAGGTTGACATTTTTAGTCACGAGGGTGGCGATGTTGCGGGCGGTCTTGCGGACGTCGGGTTGCGCCGACGCCAGTTGAAACAGCCTCGGATTCTTGTTCTTCATCGCCTCGATCTTGTTTTCCGATTTGAGAATGCGCTGCTTGCAGCGCTCGATCTCGGCAAACAGGTCGAGCAAGTGTTCGTCCTTGTCGTACTTGATGAGATCTCGCTGCTTGTCGAGCATGACATACAGCGACTGGTAGAAGGAATACTCTTCTTTTAAAACGAAGATCAGTTCGCGCTCGAGCTGGGTGATGGCATTTTGTTCCATAGTTGCTCTATCGTCACGCGGAGGTGGTAAAGCTGCCGGCTCCAGCCGGCGCCGCGACCGTCTGCGGCCCGCCCTGTTGAGTGGCAAGCTGGTTTTTCAGGTCGATCCACCCCATCCGCAGGTTATTGACTATAGTCATGTTGTCGTCAATTCGGGCCGGGTCCTTCACTGCCTGGATGACGTTGATTTCGTTGATGACAAAGGCATACATCTCGCCGAGGCGTTCGGCGATCTCTCCCCCCTGTTGCGGATCGAGCGTCGTATAGAGGTGGGTCAGGAACTTCTTGGCCCGTTCGAGCTGCTCGTAAGCGGCTGTGTTGTCGTTGTCGTCGAGCGCCGTGCGAGCTTCCGACAGCGCTTTCAAGATGCCGTCGTAGATCTGAATGACCAGGTCCAGTTGCTTCTTTCCCATGATGTCGGCCTGCTGATAGGCCTTGGTCTTGCTTTCCATGAGTCCTATTCCCTCTAGTTTGTGCTGTCCTTCTATCTGTTGCCACCGCGGCCAATTACCCAGTTCTGGTTGAGGCCGGAAATTTGCGTTGACAGGAATTCGGCGGTGGATGACATCTCCCGCAACGCCGACTCCATCGCCAGGAATTTATCCAGCAGATAGATCCGGCGCAGGGCCAGGCGTTCGTCGATTTGCTCGACGCGGTCGGCCATCTGCTCGACCTGCGACTGGTACCCCTTGATTCGGCTGTCGAACGTGCCGGTGGTGCTGCGGGTGAGGCTGTCGATCTGGTCCTTCATGCGAGCCGCGACGCCGCGCACGATTTCAACCGTGCCGGTCACGCCCTCGCCGACCTGCGATTCGTCGAAAGTCACTCTCAGCTTGAGCCCGGCGGTTGTTTCGGAATCGTCTTTACCCGACAAAACCTGGCCCTTGCCTTCGGCTTCTTCGCCATTGATGGTGCCGGCGACATCGTTACCGGTAAACTTGGTGCCGCCGCTGAGGCCGAGGATCTCGTAGCTGGGGTTGATGATACCATGGTCGAGTTCGACCCGTGAATTCGAACCGTAGGCGCTGCTCTGAAACTGCAGGTGGCCGTTGCCGGAGCCGTCGTCCACCCACTCGACTGTCAGGCCGCGGCCGCCGATCTTCTTGTCGTTGTCAATCTTGGCCTGTAATTCTTCCACGAGGTCGTCGGCGCTGCTGTAGGTGCGCTGCGACAGGAGCATTTCGTCGGAGACGACGCCGTCGAGTTTCAGCTTCAAGCGATTATTAGAGGCATCGAGCACCAGCGGGGTTCCGGCCGGATCGGATACCGCGGTACCGATGTACTCACCCCTGGTTGCGGCCTGGGTGATCCGGACGTCGAAGTTGCTGTCGTACCGGGTCTCGGCGGTAGCGCTGACGAATTCGATGTTGCTGCTCGACGAGTTGCCGGTATTGGTGAACAGCTTGATGACATCGTCGAGATTCTCTTCAATCGCGTTGTTCAGTCGGGTCGGGTTGTCGATGCGAAGACCGCCATTGGCGGTAGTTCGAATACCGATGGAATACAGCTGGTTGAAGTCGGAGTCGAGGCCTTCGACACGGTTGCCGAGCAGGCCGCGAAGCGAGCTCTGGATAATCTGGGTGGTAATATCACCAATCAGCACCCCCGACTTGCCGGTGTCGGCGTTGTAGTCGTTCTGTTCATCGATGTATTTCATGACATCGTTGTACTTGTCGATGAACGCCTGGATCTTGTTCTTGATACCTTCGGTGTCAGGGGCGGTGGATACGGTCACGGTTTCACCGAGCGCCGTTTCCTTCAGTACTTTCAGCTCGGCGCCGGCTACGATGTCGGTGAAGGTATTGGTCTTTGACGTTACCACGATGGCCGATCCGGCGCCGCCGGAATTGCCGTACGACAGCTTGGCGTCGGAGGCTTCCTGCAGGGTCGGTGCGAACGTCTGCACCTGGAAGGTGTCACCGCCGTGGAGCGAGCCGGCGCTGAAGTTGAGCTTCAGACCGTCGGCGCCGGCGCCGACCAGTTCGACTTCATCGTCGGCCAGATTGACGGCGATGGTGCCGGAATTGGTGCCGTCGCTCCAGTTGATAGTGATCGGGTCGGTACCGAGAATCTGTTCGCCGGTGCCGTTGACGGTGAAGGTGTAGGTCTTGTTGGTAGCGCCGCTATAGGCAGCGGTAGTTCCGAGACTGATTGTGCTGGTGGTATTGTCGTCGACCAGCATCATTTCCGGGGCATCGAAGGAGGTGTTCTTGAAATCCAGGTTGGAAGCACCGGTAAGATTGGACGAGATATTAATCGAGTTTTCCAGGCCGGTTTTGGAGGCCGAAATAACCAGGCGGAAGCTGTTCTTGTCGGAACCGTCGTTGATTATCGACGCCGTCACGCCGGCATCGGCCTCGTTGATGGCCTGCTTGATGCCGACGAGCGAATTATTGGATGCGTCGATATTAATGATCTTTGATGAACCGTCGCCCACGCCGACGGAAATGGTGCCGGTCCCGAGCGTGCCGACCGAGTCGCTGTCGAATCCCTGGCTGGCGATCTGGTGGTTGCGCGCCAGCGAGAGAACCTGGAAGTCGTATGAACCGGTGGCAATACGTCCGGTGGATGACACCGAGAGTACCGAGTCATTGGACGATTTCACCGAGCCTTTTTCGAAACTGGAGGCGCGGGTCAAGGCCGACAGGGTGGTACCCAGGGCGAGGGTTTTAGCCTGCAGCGCCTGCAGGCTGGTAATGATATTGGTGGTCTCTTCCTGTCGCTGTTCGATCAGGACGGCATTGCGCCGCTCGAACTCGATCATGGTATCGACGATTTCGGTCGTGTTCAGACCGGAGGCGAGACCATCTATAGACTGCAGAGGCATACCAACTCCCTGTATTTCTTCACAACGTCAATGTCGTCCGTTATTGCAGCATCCTGTTTAGTCTTTAAGTGAGGGGAGGCCGAAGCCTCCCCTCTTTATTGCTCTTGCTAACCGATTACTGGAAGAGCGACAGAACGATCTGCGGGCTCTGGTTAGCCTGTGCCAGCATGGAGGTGCCGGCCTGGACCAGAATCTGGTTCCGCGTGAATTCTGACATTTCCTTCGCCATATCGGTATCGCGAATCATCGATTCCGAAGCCGTCAGGTTCTGTTCGGCGATCCGGAGGTTCCGCAGGTTGGATTCCAGGGTGTTCTTCTGGAAGCTACCGAGGGTACCACGAGTCGTCGAGACTTCGTTGATGGCCTTGTCGATGACCTGCTGGGCCGCCTGGGCGCCTTCAACCGACGTCACGTCGATCTCAGAGAGCGAGCGGAACAGGTTACCTTCAAGGTTGAGACCGGTACCGAGGGCCGAAGCCGCCATGTTGCGGAGGCCGATGGCCGCGGTCTGGCCGACGTTGGCGCCGATCTGGAAGACCAGCGAGCGGTCGACGTTGTTGATTCGCTCAGCGCCACCGACGGAATCCAGGTCGTACTTGACCTTGAGGGACTCAGAGCGGTCGGCGTTGTAGACGATCGTTTCGGCGCCGGCGGTCACCAGCTGAGCCGGACCACCGTCGACACGCACGTCGAACTTGGCAGCCTTCACATCGAGCAACAGGTTACCGATGTTGAGGCCTTCAAGGGCCTTGCCGACGACGAAATTGGCCGAACCGGTTGACGCCTTGGAGGTGTCACCATTGTACAGCGTCGCGTCGCGGGTTTCACCCCAGTTGACGGCGGTGATTTCGTTGACATAACCGTCAAGCTCGACCAGCGCGCTGGTACCGGTGACTGCCACGTCGTTCGGATTGATGTTCAGGACCCACTGAGCGTCCTGGACACCAGTACCCGTTTCGGTGAACTGCAGCGAGTACTCGCGGCCTTCGTCGACCGTGAAGAACTCGAGCTGGTTATCACCGACCGCCTGCACCTTGACGTTGTCGGTCGCATCGGCGGTCGTCTGACCAAACGAAGCGTTCAACGAAGTGGTGAGGGCGTTGACCAGATCGGCCACGTTATTGTAGGTGTTGGCCGCAATCGTCAGGGTCATGGCGCCGGCCTGCGAGGTCGAGTTGAAGTCGGCGGTCAGATCCAGGGTGTTCAGCGAATGACCACGAGCGGTCTGCGTCGTACCGTCAACAGCGTAGTTGGAAGCCGTGCCGGTCGTCGAGATCGAGTTCAGCTTGAGCGAGTAGTTGGCACCGGACTTGACAGCGGTAAAGCCGATGTCGTCGGTACCACCACCGGCCTGGGCCTGCACCTTGCCCTGCAGCGCGGTATTCTGGTTGATCTGGGCGTTGAGCTTGGAAACAACGTCGGCCACGGCATCGCCGGCAGCCAGGCTGACTTCGATCGACTGGGCGCCGACCGGGGCCTCACCGTTCTCCTGGTAGTTCAGGACGAAGGTGTAAGTACCGGCGGTACCGGCAGCGATGGCGGCGGCGGTGCCGTCACCCGTAGAGATGGTCGCCTGGGTAGCGGCCGCACGGAGCTGCAGGTCGTTACCAAAAGCGTCGAACCACTGGATTTCGCCGGAGCGAATGCGGGCGCCGTCGGAGGCCTGGGTCACGGTCAGATCGTGGATCTTCTCGGACAGGTTACTCGGGTCGCCATCGGCGTTCTTCAGGCTCAGGCCAAGGGCCTCGCTGTTGATGGACGCGGTGGCATCGGCGACCTGGGTCGCGGTGACGCTGTGATCGCCGTCGGACAGGTACGATTCCGAGATCCGGAGACCGGAGTTGCCCTGGGTGACGATCGTGGCGGTGTTGGAGTTGCCGCCGTCGATCAGTTTCTTGGTACCAAACTGGGTGTTGGCCGCGATACGATCGATGGTAGCGATGGCGTTGTCAATTTCGGCCTGGTCAGCAGCGAGCTGATCGGCGTCATTGAAACCTTCGTTGGCCGCGTGAATGGCCAGCTCGCGCATGGAAACCAACAGCGAGTTGATTTCGGTCAGCGCGCCTTCAGCAGTCTGAATCATCGAAATCGAACCCTCAGAGTTCGAGATCGCGCGATTCAGGCCGGCGATCTGGGCGCGGAACTGCTCAGAAATGACCAGACCGGCCGGATCATCGGCACCACGGTTGATGCGGTAACCCGAAGACAAACGCTCCATGGACTTACCCATGGCGTGGTTCGTCATCGTCAAGTTACGATGGGCATCGAGTGCCGCCAGGTTGTGGTTAATGCGAAGTGACATGTGCTAAATCCTCCTTGAGGAAATTTGAGGTGTCCTTACCTCGGTTCTAAAAATGAGAATTGTGTTCTCGTTCACTGTCACTTCCCATGTGCGCGTTACTAATCGACGACTCTTGCCTCCCATGAGTCTGCCGAGATTGATCGTTTACTCCTCCTACGCGTTAATTCTCGCCCTTTTCATTCACAGATTTTCCTAGTGAAATAGATCGGCATCTGGCGGTGTATCTTAACCCAAAAGCGTTTTCCAGCCCCACTTTTTAGGTCCGGTTCGCATCAGGCCGGATGGCCGGCCTGTGCCTGTTCAAGCTGGACCAGGCGCTCGCGTGCCGATTCGTGGTGCGGGTCAATCTTGAGTGCCTGTTTAAAACCGACCAGGGCCGATTCGACGTATCCCAACTGCAAATAACACTCTGAAATGTTATGCAGTGCGTCCGGGTTGAGCGGGTCCTCGCGGAGACAGCGCTCATAAAACCTTAACGCATCAGCGAACCGCCCCTGGCGCCCGTGCAGGTCGCCGATGACATGAAGAATGTCCGGCTCCGGGCTCTCAGACTTATCCAGGAACTGGATGAGCTGTCCAATCGAGTCCTCGACGCGATTCAGCCGGGCCAGTGTCAGACCGAGATTGCGATGCACGTCGGGCGGACAGTCGGGCAACTCGAGAGCCTGACGGTAATGCTTTTCGGCAGCTTCAAACTGTTTCAAATTGAAACAGCAGTGAGCGATATTGCCGTAGACGGCGCCACTCGGACCGTCGAGTGCCAGAACCTTTCCGTAGGCCTCGATTGCCTCGGTGAGGCGGCCGGCATGGCGGTTGGCGTCGGCAAGATCGCGCCAGAAATCGTGATCAGCGCGGTAGGTCTCCTGCAGATCACTGAGGATGCTGACAGCTTCATGGTTGTAGCCGACTTCCAGGTAGTAGCGGCCAATCTCCAGCTGGACATGAGGATCAACGGTGTGGTTGCGAACGGCTCGCTGGAAGTAGCGGACAGCTTTGCGGTGGCGGCGGGAGCGACGGTAGACGGTGGCTAATCCGATGACGTCGCCGGGGGTGGCCTCTCCCGAACGGAGTTGCCGCACCAGGTGGTGACGAGCCATGGGCAGGTCGCCGCCATCGAGATACAGTTTTGCCAGACGACTGCGGGTATTGATGAAGGTCGGGCGCAGCGTGAGAATCTCTTCGTAGAGCGACTTTGCCCGTTCCGTCTCCCCGCGTTGAGCGAGAATTTCGGCGATGCCGAACAGGGCGGCCGGACGGTTATCGCTGTGGCTGAGCATCAGCTGGTCGGTGTCGGCAGCCGGATCGAACGCCTGTTGTTCGTCGAGATAGCGTTCGAAGGCGGCAATTGCGTCATCGTCGCGATTCATCGAGCGCAGTGCCATACCTCGCAGCAACAGCACGTCGAGGTAGTCGGACCGAGCGGCAATGGCACGATCACACGTCTCCAGGGCGCTGCGGTAGCGGCCGTCGTGAAAATACGCCCAGGCCATCTGGTTGAGGGCCATGACATGTATGGGGCGCTCTTTCTTGATCTTGAGGTCGGTCAGTTCGACGGCGCGGCCGGCTGATTCGAGAATCTGAGGAATGAATTCCCGCCGGTACTTGCCGTGCTCATCGATCTGGAGCAACTGGGCGTAGTTAAACAGCGCAAATGCATTATTGGGATCCTCGGCGAGCTGCTCCTCGAGCAGTTTGCGGGTACGCTCGAACTTGGCGCGCATTTTCTCCGGCGCCAGGTCGTAGCCGAGATGCTTGATGCGGGCCGGAGCGCGATAGACTTTGTCTTTCGACGTGAGCGGTATCTGGTTGTGAACGGTGCCTTCGTAGCGCAGGCCGTATGATTTGCGGAACAGACGCACTGACGGCAGGTGCGTGGTCATACCGCCGTGCAGCTTGTAATGATTGACGACCGAGATGGAGATGATCTCGCACTCGTCGTTGTGCAGGTATGGCTGCAGTTTTTCGGCATCGCCGTCGTACAACCGTTCGTCGGCGTCTATAATGAAGATCCACTCCCCGGTGGCCTGGTCGATCGAATAGTTGCGGTGTTTGGAGAAGTCGCCTTCCCACGGCTGGTGGTAGACTCTGGCGCCGAACGATTGGGCGATTTCAACAGTGCGGTCGGTCGAACCGGTGTCGACGACGATGATTTCATCGACAAAGTCGCGAATCGACTCCAGGCAGTCGGGCAGCATCTCTTCTTCGTTCTTGACCATGAGACAGGCCGAAACGGTAGCCGATGATGCCAGTTCCTTTTCGACCATCTGCAGTTCATTGACATTTCTGCAATTGGCCAGGCCCTGGCGAATGATAGCCAAGGCGTCGGAATCTTTCTTCCGGCGACGGTGGATGGTCGCCAGGTTGAGGTACGCCAGGTGGTTGCCGGGATCGATTTGTACGGCGCGCTCGAACTCGGGGATGGCTTCCTGCCAGCGGTGTATCTGGAGCAGGGCGGAACCGAGGAAATTGCAGAGTTGCGCGGTCTGGCGTTCAAACAGCACCTCATCGCGCTCCCGGCGGGCGCTATAGCCGGTTGTCTTGAGGCGGGTGAGATACTCACGGGCCGTGGTGACGGCCTGGCCGTACTCACGCATCCCGAGCTTGACGTATGCCAGCAGGTAGTACAGATCGAGATCGTCGGGGCGCTTTTCGAGACCGCGGTCGGCAACCCGCTCAGCGTCGATGAGGCTGCCGTCGTGAGCGTACGCTTCCGCAAGAGCGCGATCGTACTGAGCCGCCAGGGCATCGGTGGTAAACGGATACTCCGGCTCGTAGCGGGAGAGGAAGCGGGCGATGTCGTTGTGCCGCCCGGCGTCAAGCTCGCGACAGGCGAGATCGAGTTGTTCCTCGAACGGCAGGCCGGCAGCATTGATCGGTGCCGGCTTTACTGCGGCGCCGGCGCGACGGCTGTCGGCTCGCCCGCGAGCCGCCTTTCTCTTCGGCGTGGCGGTTTTCTTCCGTGTACGTTTGGCCATTGAAAATCCCTTTTCTGCCGGTCCGGGGCCGATCAGACTAAGCGGTCGTCGTGGTGACTGCCCATTGCTGTTCGAGCTGCGCGAGATAGCGGCGGGTCTCGTCGTTCGCGCTGTTGTTGTTACGAACATCCTCGAACAGCGACCTGGCTTCAGTCTTGAGGTCGTGCTCGACGGCGGCCGCCGAAACGTTTTCCAGCGCCTGCTTGTAGTTGGGGTCGATGGTGAGCGCCTTGCCGAATGCAGCCACGGCGGCAGTCGCATTGTTACGGCTCATCTCGATGACGGCGATATCGTTGTGCAGCTCGGCATTGTCCGGCTGCAGGTCGCACAGGTGGTTGAGTCGTTCGATGGCGGTATCATACTTGCCCAGTGAAACCTGCAGAATGGCCAGGTTGTAGTTGGCGTTGTGATCGTTGGGCATCCCTTCAACGGCTTTGGATAAGTGGGTTTCGGCGTCGGTCTGCCGATTGAGCGAGATGGCGACCAGCCCGGCGACCTCGTGGGTGCGAGCGTCGGCCTCGGGGCGATTGAGCAGTTCCTGCAGGCAGTCGTAGGCTTCTTTCAGGCGGTTGGTTTCCAGGTAGCGGTTGACCTGGGCGGTCAGTTGTTCAGTAGTCATCGTCATTGCAGCCTCCATGTTGAGGTGTAAACTTCCATGTACTTGTTCATGCTCCGGCCAGGTGCCGGTGTCAAACGGCGACCGGTTCACGGACATTGATCGGCGCGTCGATAAGACGCTGTTTCACCCGGTAATCCGAGTTCACCAGGATGAGTTGCTTGGCCCGATTGTTGTCGGTGTTGATGAGTATCGGCCCCTGCAGGTTGACCGACGTCTGCTCCGGATCGGGCGCGACCGTCAGGATGACATAGGTCTCGACCTTCTCGACTCGTTCGATGCACAGTTCGGCCAGTTCCTGGGGGTTGACCTGGATGCGATACCGGGGGAAGAACAGTGTCGGGTTGACGACCAGGAAGGCGACTGACGATTCTTCGACCGCCTGCAGCCAGAGGAACGGTCGCAGGTCGTCGACTTCCACCAGACAGAATTCGGTCAGTCGTTCAAAACCGAGGATCGGTTTTTGCAGGTGGATGATTTTGTCCTCAGGGATTTCCAATGGTCCCAGTCTCAGACTTTCAATCAGCATGGTGATACCCACTTTCCTATCTTATCTCAGAAAATTCATCAGCGAAGGTTGTATCAGTTTGGCGCTCGCCATGAGCGATGCCTGGTAATTCGTTTCATACGTCGCCAGCCGGGTCACGACCTCGGCCATATCGGCATCCTCGACCTCGGAGAGCAGCTGGGTAAAGCTGTATTCGAGATCGCCGAGGCGGTCCCTGGTGGTCTCCAGCCGGATGGTCTTGGCGCCGGCGGAGGAGCGGACATTCAAGAGGTGCTGAATGCCTTCGTCGAGTTGGTCGAGAAGCGCCCGGATGCCTTCTTCGTCGTTGGTCTCAAGCGATTCCTGCAGCACCATGAGGCTGCCCATTATGTCGGAGGAGCCGAACAGGCCCATTTCTCTGGCGGCATTGCCACCACCGTCGTTGACGATGGTGAAGGACCGGTTGGGATCGTTGTTGATCACCTGGATACCGTTCTCGTCGGGATTGATCGACGCCGTAATATCGAGGCCCAGCGCGTTGATCGAGTCGATCAGGTCCTGCACGGTAACCATGCCGGAATTGAGATCGAGCATGCGGCTGTGCTCCCCCTGCGAGAAAATGAGCGCGCCGGACCAAAGACCGAGGCCGCTGTTGAGCTGCGCGAGGGTAGTATCGCCGGTGAGACGGATGGCGACATCCTGACCGGCCAGATCGCCGCTGAAATCGGCGCGGATGCCGAGGTCGGCGGCGGTGGTGCCGGTAGTTTCATCGACACTGAAGCTTGGCCGCGGCGCCAGTGCGGAGCCGGTGCCGGTGGTGTTATCGGGTACGCTGATACGGATACCGAGATCCCTGGCGACACTCACGCCGTCAACGAACTCACGAATCTCGACGGTATTGCCGGAGGCGGTGTTGACGATTTCCAGCGCCTCGCCGGAAGCATCGATTTGCAGGCTCACGCCGGGAGGGGCGGCGGCATTGAACGACGCAATCACGTCGCCCACGGTAATCGCCGAACCGATGTCGACATAGTAGTCGGAACCACCGTGACGGATGGTAAAGCGATCCTCGGTCTTGTCGATGCCGAAGCCGTTGTTGAGGCTGTTGAGTTCAGTATTCACACTGATCAGCTGCGGCGCCGTTTCGTCGTAGTCGAGCATCAGGTTGTTGTTGGCGTCACCGATGCGCGCTGTCAGGTTGGTGATACCGTCGGCGGCGAGTTGCGCGTTGACGGCATCGATGACGTCCTGCATAGTAGTGGCGCCGGTAACGTCGACCGTTGACGTTATTCCCAGGTTGTTGTCGGAAATCGTAAAGGTACCGACGGCCTGGTCGATGCCCTGGCCGGCGTTGAAATCGGCCAAAAGCGAGGTGCCGATGATACCCGATTCGAGATCGGCCGCGGCGCCAAGAGGTGTCAGTTGTTCGAGGAAGACTTCGCTGCCGGTGTAATTGATCTGGATGCGCGACGAGGTTTCGATTGGCACGACGAACGAGCCCTCGTTACCCTGGTACGCGACGCCGCGAGCATAGGCATTGAGTGACTGGGTATCGGTCCGGGTGCCGGAGAAGACGTAGCGCCCTTCGAGCTGGGTCGACGAGAGCTGGATAAACTGGTTGAAAATCGATTCAACTTCGTCGGCGGCGGCATTGCGGGCGTTTTCGTCGAACGAGCTGTCGGACATGCCGACGGCCAGTTCCTTGGCCGTGGTCAGCAGGTCCTTGAGGTCGGCGAATGTGCTGTCGTAGGTCGACATCCAGTTGAGGCCGCGGTTGATGTTCTCGACGAACTGGGCGTTACCGGAAAGTTCGCGACGGTAGCCGAGATCGCGCTGGGTGCCGAGCGGGTCGTCGGAGGCGCGGTTGATCCGCCGCCCGGACGACATGACGCCCTGCAGTTCAACAAAGCGAGACAGGGAACGCTGGTTGTTGAAGTTCACCTGGGCTGTCAGCATAGTGTTGGTTATTCGCATCGTTTCCTCGTCGGTTGCGCCTAAGCGCCCGAACCGGACTGACCGAAGTCGCCGTCGCGACGTGATCCCTTCCGGGGTGGTTTTTCCTTGAAGTCGATATCGGCCGAGCGGCCCTTGTCGTCTTCTTTACCCTGAATCTTCCCTTTCAATACCTTGACCATATCGAACAGGTCATCCTTGAGCGACTTCGAGGCACGCCGGTTTTCCTCCTGGATCTTGACGTATATCTCTTCGCGGTGGACGACTACCTCAGACGGGGCATCGATACCCAGGCGCACCTGGCGACCGTGGATACCCAGAACGGAGACTTTGATATCGTCGCCGATCGTAATTGATTCCCCTAACTTCCGTGTTAGAATGAGCACGAGACCCTCCGTGGTGGGACGTGGTTACATGTTTACTTTATCGCTACCTGCCCACTACTCCCATGTTGTTGATGACCGTATTGAGCGCTTGATCCATGGTCGTTATGATCCGCGCTGCGGCATCGTAGGCATGCTGAAACTTGACCATATTGGCCATTTCTTCGTCGAGCGATACTCCCTGTACCGACTGTTTCTGCACATCCAACTGGTGAACCAGCAGTTCGTAGTTCTCCAGGAACGTGATAGCTTCTTTGGTTTCGACGCCGAGTGAACCGGCAATACGGTCGTAGAATTCGTTGATTGTCGCGGTATTGCCGTCGGCCACGCGCTGGCTCTTGACCTGCCAGATCGAGAGAGCGTTGGCGGTATCGCCAACGGCGTCGGGTACGGCCGCGGCGGCGATGCGGGTTGCGTCCCGCACCACGTCGGCGCGCACGCGAATGGTGCCGGCGTCGGTAAAGCGGGCGTCGAAAAACTGCACGTTGGTGTTGTTGTTCAGGTCGTAGCCGGCCATGTGGACGGCATTGACCTCGCGCACCAGGGTGGCCGCCAGCTCGTCGAGCTCGGCAATATACTGGCCGACGATTTCGTCGCGGGCCTGGGTCAGCCCGGCCAGCTCGCCGTCGCGGTTGACCAGCTCGATGTCGGTGCCGGACCAGACAAGACGGTGACGGATCGAGCCTCGGTCGTTGAACTCTTCGGCATCGACCGTGAGGAAATCAGCGCCGTCGACAACCGTCATGGCGCCGATGTACACGATCGCTTCCCCGTTCGGTTTTTCGCGGGTGTTGACGTCGATGATGTTCGACAGTTCGTCGATGAGACGATCACGCTGATCGCGGAGGTCGTTGGCCTTCACGCTGCCAAGTTCCTGGCGCTTGATCTGGTCGTTGAGCGATGCCACCTGCTGGGTGAGACGGTTGACCTCGTTGGTCAGGTTGACCATATCGAGGTCGATCGAATCCTGCAGCGATACGAGCTGACCGTGCAACTCGTGGATCGCTTCCGTCAGCAGTACCGACATTTCAATGACGCCGTCGCGCGCCGTCACCGATTCGCCGCCGGCGTTGTTCAGGTCGGACCAGGCGTTCCAGAACTCGTTGAGGCGGTCGGAGATGGTATTGTCGTTCGGTTCATTGAACAACGACTCGATGCGAGTCAGGATCTTTTCTTTGTACTTCCACTGACCGAGAGCCTTCTGTTCCTGGCGGATCTGGTTGCCGAGGAAGAGATCGCGGATGTGGCGGATATCTTCCGAGCGCACGCCCTGCCCGACGTTGCCGACAATACTGATCTCCGGGTAAGCGCTGGTTACCGTCACACGCTGGCGGCTGTAACCGGGGGTGTTGACGTTGGCAATGTTATGGCCAATCGTCTGAAGATTAAGCTGGCTGGAGAGCAGCGCAGACTTTCCGATTTCGATTCCCTGAAACAGTCCCGGCATCAGACTCTCCCGTCGATGGCGACATGGCGTTGCCGCTCGGGGTTGGTTCCGGAGGCGCCGTAGGTATCGTCGGAACGATCGACCTTCGCAAGCGTCTCCATGATCCTGTGGATGTAGGCCCGCGACCGGTTCAACAGCATGGCGTTCTGGTTACGGGTATAGGTTACTTTGTCATTCAGTTCGATGATCAACTGGCGCAGCTCGCGCAGGCGGTCGGCATCGCTTTCCGATACCATATCGAGCAGGTTCGACACCGAGAAGTCGCCGTCGATCGCATTGGCGTTTTTGATCTGTGCGATCAATTGCTCGCGGCTGCGACTCAACAGTTGCGACTCGACCGACTTTTCATGCATCTGCTCCGTGACAATCTGCAATTCGTCGAGATCGTTTTCGATGAGGGCGTGTTGCTGACGTTCGAGCAATGCGAGGAACGTCTCAAACATGCCGGCCTCTCGTCCGAGAATGTCAATCAGTTGGTTTATCATCGTTTGGTTTCCACATCACATCTCTAAGATGTTATCGGCCTTTCATCTACGCACTTTAGCGGCGCGGATGGCGTGATAGCGCGACATCACACGCTGGACGTATTCCTGGGTCTCCTTAAAGGGCGGAATGCCTCCGTATCTCCTCACATTGCCCGGCCCGGCATTGTAGGCGGCCAGGGCCAGTTCGAGATTGCCGTCGAAGCGGTCCAGCAGGTCACGCAGATAACGGCTGCCGGCGCGAATATTCTCGGCCGGGTCGAATACGTGTTCCACGCCGTAGTCGGCAGCCGTCGAGTCGATCAACTGCATCAGCCCTTTAGCCCCGGCATGCGAAACGGCGTCGGGCTGACCGTTGGATTCGGCCTTTACGACCGAGTAGATCAAGGCGGAATCGAGTTGGGTCTCCCCTGCCGCTTCGTCAATCAGCTGCCCGAACCGGCTCAGAATGCTGTCCGAGGTGACGGCCCGTCGAATCTGCGCCATATCGCGCAGCGGATTGGGCGGTGGCGGTTCGTCGGGCAGTGGAATAGTCGGATCCCAGCGCTTCGGCTGGTTTGGCTCGGTCGCTTCGGGCGGTTGCGGTTTGGGCGATGGTGTCGGGCGAATGCCGACTGCCGGTCGGCCGGTCCGTTCCGGCAGGCCGTTCAATCTCGTATCGGTGTCGATCTTGAGCTCTGGCGCTGGGTTGTCCAACGGTATGTGCCTGGTGTCGGCCTGAGGTACGCTGAGGGGCTTGATCGATCGCTCGGCCTCCGGGGTATCGGTGCTGTAGGCGGCATCGATCAGCCTTTCCATCTGCTTGTAAAGGGCGTGGGCCAGCGACCCCGGCTTGCCGTCGGCGATCCCTTTGGCCAGCTCCATGTCGAACATGTCGGTGAAGACGTCCTTGCCCATACCGGAGGACAAGCCGGCGACCTGCATATCATTTTTGGGAACGGTCTTGCGCATGGCCGCCATCACCTGGTGGATGAAGAGCGATTCAAATTCTCTCGCCACCTTGGCGAGGCGTTTCTTCTCCGCCTCCAGACCGTCGCCGGAGCGGTTTTGCAGCGCCTCGAGCGAGGCATTGCCTGGCATCATGGGCATGCTGGGAGCGGAGAGTGCCATTACAGGATCACCAGTTCAGAGCGCAGCGCGCCTGCCTGTTTGAGGGCCTGGAAAATTGCAATGATATCGCGCGGCGTGGCGCCGATGCGATTAAGGGCGTTGGCAATATCGGCCAGAAAGACTGCGCCCTCGAGATGAACCACCCGGGCGGCTTCGTCCTGAACGATGATACGCTGGTCCCGGGTTTCGACAGTCTGGCCGAGGCTGTACGGTTCCGGCTGCGAGATGACCGGAGTCGACTCGATGTTAACTGTAATGGTACCGTGGGCAATCGCTACCGGTTCGATCTGGACATGGCGGCCAGCAACTATGGTGCCGGTCTTTTCGTTGATGACCACCCGGGCCGTGGCATCGGGGACCACTTCCATCTGGCCGATGTCGGAGACAAATTTCATACGGGCGGTCGGATAGCTGAACGAATCGGGAACGATCACCTGCACGGTGCCACCGTCGAGCGGGTAGGCGGTCAGGCCGTAGGTAATGTTGATTCGTTCGGCGATGCGGTGGGCGGTGGTAACATCGGGATCGTGCAGCGAGAGCACGACCTCGGTCTCGGCGTTCTCCGGCTCGGGAAGGGGGTTGGTGATCTTTCCACCGTTGGGTACACGTCCGACGAGGGTATAGTTATTTACGATTCGGTTACCGTCGTCGACCTGGACATTGAAGCCACCGATGGAGATCGGCCCCTGGGCGATGGCACGCACCGCACCCGACAGGTCGGACAGCGGTGTCATGAGCAGCGTACCGCCCTGAAGCGAGTTGGCGTCGCCGACCGACGACACGGTAATGTCAAAGTAGGCACCGCTCGACTGCGACGAGCTGATGCGGGCGGTAACCATGACGGAGGCGACGTTCTTGACCTTAACACGGTCGGCGTCAACCGTCAGACCCATGCGCTCCATCATGTTGACGAGCGACTGGGTGGTGAACTGCGTCGAGGTACCGTCGCCGGTACCGTCCAGACCGATGACCAGGCCGTAGCCGATCAGTTCGGTTTCGCTGCGGTTCTGGAACTGAGCCAGGTCCTTAATGCGGACACGGGCGGCATCGGTTGGCAGTGCCAGAATCAGCAGCAGCACCATGATACTTACCATGATGCTGGGAATCGAGAGGCGATGTGTGATCATATCAAACATAACACCTCCCTAAAAAAGCCAGTTAATGAAGCGGGTGACGATACCGGGACGCGCACCGGTGCTGTTAACACCCTTGCCGGTGTAGCTGATGGTTGCATCGGCGATCAGGTATGATTCGATACTGTTGTCCGGTTTGACATCGCGGCTTCGCACCACGCCGGTCAGGGCGATCGTCTCTTTCTCCTGGGAGATGCCGATGGTGCGGCTGCCCTCGATGACCAGGTCGCCGTTGGGTTTGACGTCGACGACGGTTACCGACATGCGGGCGCGCAGCGAACCGTTGCGCTGGGTCGAGCCCTTGCCGTCAAAGGTCGACTTGTTCTGGGCATCGGCGCCGAACAGCGGAATGAAGTCGAGCGGTCCGATACCCGGCCCGCCGGAAGCCTCGGCCTTGGTAGACTTTTCGGTCTTGGTCGTAACGTCGTTCTGGGCGCGGGTGTCTTCGTAGATAAGCACAGTGAGGATGTCACCGACTTCGTGCGCCTTGATGTCGGTGAAGAGCGACTGGTGCTGACCGAAATCCCCTGAGCCCTTCACCTTGATGGCGAACGGCAGCAACAGCAGGATGATCAGTATGATGACAAATTTGGCAGCTTTCATGGTATCCAATTCCCTTTGACGTGACTGCTTACGGGTCGACGGACACGGCCGCGTCGTCCACGACGCGTGCCATGATGACCTTGCCTGAAGTTTTATTGCGGATGCGAATGTAATCGCCGGCGGCTCCGGCCTGCATGGCGATGCCGGGGACCGAAACCTTGAGGGCACCGTCGATATAGACGATGCGCACTTCGCGTCCGATATCGATGTCGGGGATAGCTTCGACATCGCCGGAGGTGATGATCGAGCCTTTCATCAGGTTGCGGCGGGCGCGGCGGTTGGTCAGTTCGTCGAACGACGTTACCGCTCTCTCACGCAGGTTGGTTACATCCATACGCCGCAGTTCGACGTGCGCTTCGGTCAGTTCGGTGTGACGGTTAAGCCGGTCGATGGCGATGGCGACATCGGCGTACCGGCGGATATTCATGCGAACCGGCGCCGATTCAATCTCACGGTTGCCGTCGTACACGGCTGCTTCGACCGTAAACGAGCCGAGCGGTTCCTTCGGTGAGAGCGGCCGCAACTGCAGCTGGTCGGCGGAAACATCGGCCGACTTGAGATGGTTGGTCAGGATCTCGATTTCGTACGAGGTGGAGTCGAGTTCGTACATCTCGAACATCTTCTCGACCACCGCGCGGTCGGTAGCCAGGCCGGCGGTGAGCTGCACGCTGAGCGCAAAGGTGAGAAACAGCAGGATGAGTATGGCACGCCACGTCCGATGTTGCGACTTCATACTACTTACCTCTTCAGATTATTGGCGATCTGCGCCATATCGTCGGCGGTCTGGATTGCCTTGGAGTTCATTTCGTAGGCGCGCTGGGCGACGATCATGTTGACCATTTCATCGACCACCTTCACGTTGGACATTTCCAGGGCGCCCTGGTCGATACTGCCGAGGCCGTTCTGGCCGGGAACATCGACGATCGGGTCACCGGAAGCGGCCGACTCGTGCAGGAGGTTGCGACCGGTCGCCAGCAAGCCGGCAGGATTGATGAAACGGGTCAGCTCGATCTGGCCGATCTCGGCCGGATCGTCCTGGCCCACCTGCTGCACCTGGATGATGCCGTCGCTCGAAACGGAGACCGAGGTGGCATCTTCGGGGATGGTCACTTCCGGCAGCAGGTAGTAGCCGTCGGAATTGACAATGCGACCGTCGGCGGAGATCTTGAACGATCCGTCGCGGGTATAGCCGATCGAACCGTCGGGCATTTGCACCTGGAAGAAACCGTCGCCGGCAATGGCCAGGTCGAGCGGATTGCCGGTCAGTTGCAGGTCGCCGGGGGTGTACTGGCGGACGGTTGAGACGGCGCGGGTGCCGTATCCGACCGACAGGCCGACCGGCAGGGTCGAGCCGACAGCGCTGGCGGCGCCGGGCTGCTTGATATTCTGGTACAGGACATCCTGGAACTCCACCTTCATCTTCTTGAAGCCGGTGGTGTTCAGGTTAGCCAGGTTGTTGGCGATGGTATCGACATTCATCTGCTGGGCGAGCATGCCGCTGGCCGCTGTGCGCATCGATTTTATCATGGTGACCTCCTATGTTCGGTCGCTGTTATCCTATCGTTGACCGCCGGCAACCTTTGACAGCAGTTGACTAAGCGACTGGTCCTGGCTCTCGATCGCCCGGGCATTGGCCTCGTAGGCGCGGAATGAAATGATCATCTCGACCATTTCACGGACGGTGTCGACATTGGAGGCTTCGAGGAAGCCCTGCTGAATGGTTGACTGCGGCAGGCGGATCAACTGGGCATCCTTTGGCAACAGATGCAGCGAACCGCCGGCTTTCGGGAGTTGTGTCAGATCGGGGACTGAGACCGGCACGATACGTCCAACCTGAAATTCGCCGGCCGAGACTTCGCCGGTGGCGGTGACAGTTATTTTCTCGTTGCCAATCTCGATCGGGCCGCCGTCGCCGAGGACGATGCCGCCGCCGGGGACAGCGAGCAGGCCATTGTTGTCGACCACAAACGAGCCGGAGCGGGTCAGGGCGCGGTCGCCGTTGGGCAGCTGGATCATGAAGAAACCGTCACCGTCAATCGCCAGGTTGAGCGGATTGCCGGTACGGTCAAAACTGCCCTGCTGGTAATCGGTGAACTGCTCGACCTCGATCGGCTGCTGCCAGTCGGACCGCTTGACCTGGTGCCTGGCTTCGGCGCGTGACAACTCCTTGACGAAGATGTCGCTCTTCTTGTAGCCCGGCGTCGACGTGTTGGCCAGATTGTTGGCCGTAGCCTCCTGCTTGCGCTGGTGTGGCAGCATGCCGGAAGCAGATGTATAGAGTCCCTTTATCATAGTTTCCTCCGCTGAACCGAGAGCAGGCGTCGTGCCGACACTTGCGCTGCAGCCGTAAGGAATTGCAGGACTTTATCTTACAGAGAAGGTCGAGGGGTCAGCCGACACTCTTTTTCATGCCTCGGCGGAAGATCTTTCGGTTGTCGTGGGGAAGAGTTTTCTGGGCGAATGGTTGGGTCAGCGCCCGTCGTCGTGCTTTTGCCTGGTGCGGAGGATGAGTTGATCCATGGCAGCGTCGAAGCTGGCTTTGCTGTAATACTCGCCGTTCGACTTTTGATACAGCGGACAATCAGTCTTGTATCCAAAGCACTGGAGTTCTTCGGCCAGGTAGCAGGATTTGATGTATGCGCAGCGCACCACCGGGGTGAACGTTTTCTCTTTCATATCAGTCTTTATCGGCAGTGACTGGTAAAAGATGAGGCGAGAGGAGTTCACAGTCGATGCGCAAGCGCCTGCACAGTGGAGGTATGAATGGCAGAAATGATTTGCCAGCCGGGCGGCCCGAGTGTATATTCAAAGTGGTCTAACCATTGAGTCGAAAGGCACTTAGATAAGTCTCACCAGCTAAAGCGGGGTGGTCGGAGATTGAACAACCGGCTGCCTGATGCGCGCATAACATTTGCTGTTATTGTCCACCAAAGAAACTTGATGGGACCTTCTGTATGCATATGAAATCCATCCTTCCAATTACACTGGCGCTGGCTTTGGTAGCGTTGACGGCCGTTGACGGTCGGGCACAGGATATTGGCGTCCCCGATACGATTAGCGTTGATTCTATCCTGGTGCGGAGTGGCGGCTCTCATGCCGTACCGATCAATTTCGCCAACGACCAGTCGGTGTCGGGATTCGAAATAACGATCGACCTGGTTGATTCGCGTCTTGCGGTCGATTCGTTCGCCTTCAGTGGCGGACGGGTAGCCTACCTGAATACCCGTGGGTATTACACCAGCGGCACCAATGTAAGCATCTGGGGTATCGTGCTGGCTGAACAGTTGATTGCCCCCGGCTCGGGCCTGCTGGGGCGGTTGTACGTGTCGGTGCCGGCCGATGTTGATACGTTCGCGGTTGTCCTTGATTCCAACAGTTATTTTGACAACGGCGCCCTGCACACCACCTTCTTCTCCAGCGAGGATGCCGAAATCTACTATCCGGTGTTTGAAGCCGGCATGCTCGACATTCGTGTCGGCGGGTGTTGCTTTGGCCTGCGCGGCGATGTCGACGGCGACGGCCAGGAAGATCCGGGACCGGTCGACCTGGCGACACTGGTCGACTTTCTCTTCCAGACGCCGCCTGATCTGGCCTGTCCGGAAGAAGCTGACATTAATGGCGACGGAGAGGTCGGTCCGCTCGACCTGGCGACACTGGTTGATTACCTGTTTGCAGGAATCGGCTCGATGATACCCTGTCCGTAATTTCGGACGACAGACCAAATCAAAGAAAGGCGCTTCACGATGAAGCGCCTTTTCTTTTTTCAGAGGAAGGGGAATGTCAGCTTTTCTGCAGTCGACGATAGGTGACGGCCGCCGTTTCATCGGTCTCTTTCTGTTCGAGGGCGGCAGCATCCCGGTGGAAGCGATCCTGCTGTATCTCTTTGAGCTTCTCGAATTTCTTGCGTTCCCGTGAGGCCGCGATCAGTTCACGGCGTTTCGTCTCGGCATCGCGCCTGAGTACACCCAGAACCTGGTGGCCGGTTAACTGGTCGGTCTTGAGTTTACGAAAGTATCGGGCGTACGACTGCAGGATGGTGGTCGAGAGGGGTCCCTGGAGGGCGCCGCGCTGGCGGTCGACCAGGTTCTGGTGTGTCTTTGATACCTGTTCGTTTTCCAATTCCTGGCGCCGCACCTTTTCATACGCCGCGGAGTAACTCCTCTGTTTCTGGTTCTCCTCGTGTTGCCGGAGTTTCAAGAGCGGCTCGAGACGGAACGAAAACTTCTTCATGCGCCAACCTCAGCCTCTGCCCTGTTCCGTTCGTTCGGTTCCGCCGCCGTGTCCGGCTTGTCGAGGAGTTGCTTGAGTTCGCGGACCGACACTTCATGATCGATCGTTTCGGTGATGCCCTGCCGGAAGAACCGATTCAGCGGGTCATACTTTTCGACGGCGCGGTCGATGCGGGGATTCGACCCCTTGACATAGGCGCCGATGTTAATCAGGTCTTCGGCCTCGCGGTAGGTGGCATACAGCTCGCGGACCTCGGCGGCCAGCTCGATCTCTTCGGGCGTAGACACATCTTTCATCAGACGGCTGATCGAATCGAGGATGTCGACTGCCGGGTACTGGTTCCGGGCGGCGAGACGCCGTGACAGGGTAACGTGACCGTCGAGGATGGAGCGGACGGCGTCGGAGATCGGTTCGTTGAAATCATCCCCCTCGACGAGCACGCTGTAGAAACCGGTAATGGAGCCGTGTTCGGCCTGGCCGGCGCGCTCCAGGAGGCGCGGCAGGAGGGCGAAGACCGACGGCGTGTAGCCTTTGGTTGTCGGCGGTTCGCCGACGGCGATACCGATCTCGCGTTGGGCCATGGCGATACGGGTCAGTGAGTCCATGAGCAGCATGACGTTCATACCCTGGTCACGGAAATACTCGGCGATGGTGGTGGCGACAAGTGCCCCCTTGATGCGGATAAGCGCCGGTTGGTCGGAGGTGACGGCGACGACGACCGAGTTCTTCATGCCTTCAGGACCGAGATCCCGTTCAATGAACTCTCGTACTTCTCTCCCCCGCTCGCCGACAAGGGCCACAACGTTGACATCGGACGAGGCATTGCGCGCCATCATGCCCATGGTGACGGACTTGCCGACGCCGGACCCAGAGAAAACGCCGAGGCGCTGGCCGCGGCCGGCGGTCGCGGTCATGTCGATAACTTTAATTCCGGTGCGCAGCGGCTCGGAGATACGGGTGCGCGACAGCGCCGCGACCGGTTCGTTGTGCACCGGGCGGCTGGTAGTCGATTGGATCGCACCCTTACCATCGATCGGTTGCCCCAAACCGCCGACCACGCGCCCGATCAGTTCCTTGCCGACAGGTACGCGGAGCTGCTGCGACGCTGACGTCACGATGGCGCCGGGGGTGATGCCGGAGATGGGACCGAGCGGCATGAGAAGGATACGGTCGTCGCGGAAACCGACAACTTCAGCTTTGATCGATGACTCGGTATCACGGTTCTCGATGGTGCACACTCGTCCGATAGAGACCGATGGTCCGGCTGATTCGATCACCAGGCCGATCACCTGGGTAACCCGACCGAACTGCTGCACCGGGCTGCACTGGGCGATGCGCTCGGCGTACGAATCGTAGGGAAGCATACTCACGACGCGTTCTCCGGCTCGAGGACGGCATCGGTAACGACGTCGAGTTGCGACTCAAGCCGGGCGTCGATATCGCCGCCGGGGGTTTCGATCAGGCAACCGCCGAAGCGGACGCGCGGATCGGGTGCGAAAGTCAGTTCCTTGATGCGGTGTGAGCCCTTGATGAATTCGTCGATATGCTGTTCGAGGACCGGCAGATGGTCGGGGTTGACCTTGATTCGCAATCTCGAGGGATCAACGAGAGTATCGATGAGTCGCGCGATCATATCCCTGGTCAGTTCGGGGTCGACGCGGACGGCGTCGAAGGTCACCTTGCGAGAAATCTGCAGCACCAGGTGAAGGATATTGTCGCGGGCCTCGTTGAGCATGGCCTCACGCTGCTCGATTGCTTCGGTGATGGTACGGGCCAGGTTATGGGTGACGTCCTGTGCCTTCTGAGTGCCTTCCCGTGCACCCTCGGCGAGGCCTTTTTGATAGGCCGTATCGTAAGCTTCTTTGTAGGCGCGGTCGTACGTTTCGCGGCGCAGGGTGTTGAGGACGGTGTCGATCTTGAACACCTCGAGAATCGGTATGGCACGGGCGCCGTCGTGGTTGGTGACCACCTCGACCTCGGGCAGGATCTTCTTGAGTCTTTCTTCCGCCTGGACCTCGCGATCCAGATCAAACCGGTTCTCACCGATCCGGACCGCCGGGGCCTCGGTGATGCGTCGCATGATCTTAGACAATGATCTCTTCCTTGGAGCCGCGACCACTGATGACGATCTGGCCTTCTTCTTCGAGGCGACGGACAGCGTCGACAATGGCCGACTGCGCCACTTCGACGTCGGACAAACGGGTCGGTCCCATGAATTCCATTTCGTCGCGGATCATCACGCCGACACGTTCCGACACGTTCTTGAAGATCTTCTCCTTGACCTCGTCGCTGGCCGCCTTGAGGGCCAGGGCCAGGTCCTTGGTTTCGACCTCCTTGAGGAGGCGCTGGACCGAGCGATCGTCGAGGAGCGTGATGTCGTCGAAAACGAACATCATGTTCTTGATCTCGGCGGCGAGATCGGCATCCTCGGCCTCGAGCGACTGCATGATGTTCTTTTCCGCCGAGGTATCGATGAAGTTCAAAATCTCGGCTATTGCCTTGGTGCCGCCGGACGATGACAGGTCACCGGCAGCATGCTTGACGAAGTGTCCTTCGAGCGTCTGCTCCAGCTCCCTGAGGATTTCCGGTGAAATCTTTTCCATGGTGGCGATGCGCAGCGAGACCTCCGCCTGTAATTCGGGCGACAGTTCACTGAGCACCGAGGCAGCCTGGCTGGTGACGAGCTGGGTAAGTATGAGGGCGATCGTTTGCGGGTGCTCGTTCTGGAGGAAGCTGGTCAGCTGCTTGGCGTCGATGTCTTTCAGGAGCGCAAAGCCGCCCTTGTGAATCGAGGATTCCAGGCGGTTCATGATTTCGCGGGCCTTCTTCGAACCGACGGCCTGTTCCAGCACCTTGCTGGCGAAATCGATGCCGCCCTGCGAGACATACTGCCGGGCCATGAAGATCTGGTAACATTCTTCGATGACCTTGTCTTCTATGTCGGCCGGAACATCCTTGAGATTGGCGATCTCGACAGTGATCTTCTCGAGGTCGTATTCGCTCAGTCCCTTGAGGACATGCGACGACACCTCGGGCCCGAACGCGACCAGGGCAATTGCCGCCTTGCGCGCAGCCGACATCTCTTCGAAGGAGACTTCCTTTTTCTGTGAGTCCGCCATATTACTCAACCATCAGCGTCTTGATGACGCGGGCAATTTCTTCAGGCTTATCGTTGGCCGTCTTTTGCATCTGGTCGAGCAGACGCGGGCGGCGTTTCTTCGCTTCAATCGGTTTAATCTCTTCCTCTTCATCTTCTTCTTCGGTCTGCACCGGTTCGGGAACCGCCGCGACCGGTTGCGGCGTCGGCGGCATTAATGTGGCCATGCTCCTGAAGAAGGCGCGGATCCGTTTGCGGAACCAGAGGAGGGCGACAACGACGACCAGAATGATGAGGACTTTCTGCGCCACGTCCATGAAGAACTCGCGCTGGTACATCTTATCGAGAGCTTCCCGATCATCCTGCAGGTTATCGCGGTCGAAAGCGATGTTGACCATTTCGATCTGGTCGTTGCGCTGGGGGTTAAAGCCGACGGCGTTGCGCACGATGGCGCCGAGGCGGTCGAGTTCGTCCTGCGGCCGCGGTTCATAGACCGATTCGACAATACCCTCGGCGTTTTCCACGTCGCGGTACGTCCCGTCGACCATGACGGCCACCGCCAGTCGCTGGACGGTGCCGACGGCGTTGACGATATGCTCGACAGTCTTGTTCAATTCATAGTTGGTGGTGACCGATTCGGTGCTTTGCTGCTCCTGGTTCTCGGCGCCCTCTTCGTTCGACTTATCGGACGCAGAGCCGGTCGACTGTTCGCGCTGTTCGCTGCGAATGGCCGGCGAGTTGGGATCGAATGTTTCCGAGGTCCGTTCGATCTGGGCGAAGTTCAGTTCCGCCGTCACCCGGATGACCGATTTGCCGGGGCCGAGCACGTCGTCCATCATACTCTGCGCCTTCTGCTGCAGGTAGGATTCGACGCGCTGGCGGACATCGAGCTGCGAGGCCGAGAGGCCGGCCAGCTCGTCATTTTGCTGTGGCGACGAAAGCAGGTTGCCGTCGTAATCGACAATCGTGATATTTTTCGGCTCAAGGCCCTCCACCGACGACGCGACCAGGTGGGTGATACCGCTGACCTGGCGACGATCGAGGCCGGCACTGCCGCGCAGCTTGAGCACGACCGAGGCGGTAGCGTCTTTCTGGTCCTGGCGGAAGAGTTTGTCTTTGGGCATGACGATGTGGACACGCGCCGCCTGCACCTCGTTCAGTTCCATAATAGTGCGGGTCAGCTCCCCTTCGAGGGCACGGCGGAAATTGAGATTCTGCACAAAGTCGGTCATGCCGAAATTGGTTTCGTCAAAGATCGAATAACCGACCGACCCGGATTGCGGCAGGCCGCGCGAAGCCAGCGAGATACGGGTCTGGTAGACCTTGTCGGTGGGGACCTCGATCGATCGACCGCCGTCGTGCAATTCGAAGGGGACTTGTTCTTCGTTGAGATAGGCGATGATTTCACCCGCCTGGGACTCGTCGAGGTCGCTGTAGAGTCGGGAGTACTGGACCGAGCTGACCCAGCCGAAGACAAAGACGATGCCGACGATCGTCCCGGCGATAACACCGAGTAACATCATGACCTGACTGGGTGTCATCCGTCCGATGAGCTCTGTCAGGTTGGAGAAGAACTCCTTAATACGTTCCATGCCAAGTCCTATTTATTGTGCTACGCTGCGCCGCCATCCATGGCCGCGCGTCGAAAGCCGGGGTTGTGTTACACCGGCATTCGCATAATCTCATTTATCCCATCGACCAAACGATTGCGAATCTCCAGCAATAAATCGGTCGCGACGCCGGCTTTTTCGGCCTTGATCATGACCTGGTGCAATTCGACCGGTTCACCGGCCAGGAACGCCTGCTGGATCTCGCCCGATTCGACCTGGGCGTCGTTTACCGAGTTCACCATTTTGGCAAACAGGTCGGTAAACTGATCGTCCGACTGATCATTGATACGCACCGGTTCCGATGGGCGTATTTGCATCTGGTCGGCGATACCCGGGACCAAACGAACAACTTTGCCGACATCTCCAGCCATGATCAGACCTTGATATCGATAAGCTGACCCGGCCGGACGTCGTCATCGGGCTGAATACCCTGGCGCGCAGTCTGGAAGCGGGCGTTGTTGGCGAAGCGGGAGAACAACAGGTCGAGGGCGGCACGTTCTTCAGAGGACAGCGCGTCCTTGCTGATGTTCTCGTTGGCCTTCACCGAAATGCTCGACAGCGAGCGCTCGGTCTCCCTGGCCTTTTGGGGAACAGTCGCTTCAGCAGCTTCTTTAACCTTTGCGTTGTCGCGCGTCATGCGCTGCAACTTTTCCGCTTCCGACTGTTGCTGGTATATCTGGATGCCTGCGGGATTAATGCGCATCGACTCCTACTCCTTCTTAGATATCCAATGCATCCTTGGCCATCTGCTTGGCGGCGGCGATTGCCGAGGTGTTGGCCTCGTAGGCTCGCGACGCCGCCATCATATCGACCATCTCATTTACAATTTCGATGTCCGGCATCAGCACATACCCCTCTTCATCCGCCTGGGGATGCGAGGGGTCATAGACCGGCCGGAAATTCGACAGTTTATCGATGCCGACTTCCAGATCAGCGGTCGGCACCTCGGTCTTGTGGACAGAGATCGAGGGTCCGATCTGGAAATGACGGTCGTTCGTCTTGGAGAGGCGCGCCTGGGCGCGGCTGATCTCGGAGTTAAAGGTGGTCCGGCGGGCATCCTCGGAGACCGTCACGCGCTGGCGACGGTAGGGGGTGCCTTCCGGGGTCTCGGTCGTTTCAGCGTTGGCGATGTTTTCCGCCACCACGTTCATCTTGGCGCGCTGGACCGAGAGTCCCCGCGCCGAAACGTCAAAAGCAGTGAAAACGTCACTCATCGTATCATACCTTATCTACTCGTTATCACTTTCTTGATACCGTCGAACTTCCGCTTCAGCAGTCGCGCCGAAACAGTGAAACGCAGCTCGTTCTTGGCCATCTCGGCCACTTCGCGGTCGATATCGACCGAGTTCATCGCACCGTCGGCGACATCGGCGTGCTGCACCTCCGGCGGACGTTGCGGATGGTCGCCCAGTGGAATATGGCGGGCATTAGTCACCAGACCCTGAACCGACGACTTCTCCTGCGTCAGGCGCAGGTACTCGTTCTTGAAATCGATCGAGCGGCTCTCGTAGCCGGGGGTCGACAGGTTGGCAACGTTGCCGCTGGTGAGTTTGTGGCTGTAGGACGACAGGTCGAGATACGATTCGAACTTGGGCAGCGCGATTCGTTCAAACAAGCCGTTCATTAGATCGTTAGCCATCATTACATTCCATATACCATAGGTTTATCCGCACCCCCTTATCGCAACGAGCGTGCCACGGGCAGCGCCCGTTGCATATCGCGTTGCACCGGTTGGAGTTACGATTCCAGACCGGAGTTCGCATTGGCGACTAAGTCTGTATTGCTGGAAGAGATTTCCGCCGACGGCGGGAAAGGATTACTCGAGGCTCGGTTCGGGCGCCGGCTCAGCATCGGCCAGATCGTACAATGTGCCGGTCGGTTCGGTCAGGGTCAGGTCCATGGTCAAGAGAACGATGTCGACCCGGCGGTTCTTGGCCCGGTTCTCCGGCGAGTTGTTGGGGCGGATCGGCCGGAACTCGCCATAGCCGAGAGCCGAGACCCGGGTTGGATCGATGTCGTGGTAGTCGATGTAGTAGCGCACTACCGACGTTGCCCGCGAGGTGGACAGTTCCCAGTTGGACGGAAAGCGGTCGGTGAAGATCGGGTGGTCGTCGGTATGCCCCTCGACACGAATATGGTTGGGTCGGTCTTTAATCTGTTCGCCGACGAGATCAAGGATCTCCATCGCCTGCGGCTGCAACGTTGACGAGCCGGACCCGAACAGGGCCGACTCCATGATATGGATGACGAGGCCGCGCTCGGTGACTTCGGTCTGGAGTTCTTCGCCGCGTCCGAGGGTTTCGAAGTTGCGTTCGACCTGGGCCTGGATCATGCGAAGGTCGCCGATCTTCAACACACCGTGCCCCTGCTTGAACTGGTCGTGTTCGAAGCGGGCAATTACCTTGTCGCTCCCCTTGAGCACACCGTTGAGCGCCTCGGCCATCTGGCCGAACCGCTTGGCATCGAGGCGCGACATCGAATACATGACGATAAAGAACGCCAGTAAGAGCGTGATTAAGTCGGCGTAGGTGAGAAGCCAGCGGTCGGTGTTCTCGTTGTCGCCGAATTGTCTGCGTTTGCGTGGCATGGCTGCACCCTAATCCTGGTCGGGGCGAATTTCAGGCGGGACGAACGACAGCAGGCGGATCTTGATCGCCCGCGGATTCTCACCCGACTGCAGGGCGATCACGCCTTCCATAATCAGTTCCATGTGGGCGACTTCGTCCTCATGGCGCAAGCGCAGTTTGTCGGCAAGCGGCAGGAAAAACAGGTTGGCAAGGCCCACCCCCCACAGTGTGGCGATGAAGGCGATGGCAATCGCCTTAGCCATCTTGGCGGCATCCTCAGTGTTGGACAGGGTATGCACGAGGCCAAGAACCGTGCCCAGAATTCCCATCGTGGGGGCGAAACCGCCTGCTTTCTGGAAGAATGTAATGCCGCGCTTGTGGCGTTCTTCTTTGTAGGCAATCTCGGTTTCGAGGATTTCGCGGAGAACCGTGATCTCGGTACCGTCGATGACCAGTTGGAGCGCTTTCTTGTAGAACGGATCGGTGACCCCGCGCAATGTCTGTTCGAGGCCGAGAATTCCTTCGCGGCGGGCTTTTTCGGCGTGAGAAATGAGCATATTGATGGTGGCCAGGTAATCGTCGCGGTGACGCTGCGCGAAGGCGATGTACAACAGTCGCGGCACCAGCTTGATGGTCGACATCGAGGTGGTGACAGTTGTGGCGCCGAGGGTGCCGCCAATGACAATGAGCATCGGCGACAGCAGGATGACCGAATCGAGGTGGCCGCCCTCGAGGGCGTAGCCGCCGGCGATTGCGGCGATGGCAACAACCAGTCCGATTAAAGTGGCAAGATCCATGAAAGTCAGTCCGTTTGCCTGAAGCCCGGGTCCGTCCGGGGTGGTTCAATTCTGCACAGAATTAGCCTGTCTCTTTGTGGATATATCGGCAGGACGGCCGGATATCTGAGGGGGGTGGAAAGTCCCGTTCCGCGGGCGGCAGACGTTCTCGTCTGCTGAATGAAGCAGAACGGACATGATCGGCAGCCTCCCAGGGCGGAGGCTGCCCTACGCGGGGAATGACGTCCG
>CAZJCK010000020.1:0-48469 GCA_964544635.1 uncultured Ignavibacteriales bacterium
TCCCGATACCAGTCCACCGTCAGTCGTAAACCCCGCTCCAGGTCATACTGCGGTACCCAGCGCAAAATCGTGCGGATACGCTCGATCGAGAGCACGCGGCGGCGGATGTTGTCGATGTCGCGGCGGTCAACATGCTCCGGTACCACCTCGCGCCCCAGCAGTTTGGCCAGCACCTGCACCAGCTCGATAATCTTGGTTTCGGTGCCGGTGCCGATGTTGAACACCAATCCCTCGGCCTTGGGTGAGGCCAGCGCGACGAGGGTAGCATCGACGGCATCCTCGACATACGTAAAGTCGCGCGTCTGCTGACCGTCTCCATGCAACTGCGGCGTGCGACCGTTATCGATCGCCTCGATGAACTTCGACACCACGCCACAGTACGGGTTGGCCGGGTCCTGCTTGCGCCCATACACGTTGGAGTAACGCACCGAGGTCACCGGCAGGCCGTATGATTCATAAAATGCGCCGCAGTAATTCTCGCCGCTCAGTTTCGATACCGAGTATGGCGAAAAGGTGCGGGTGGCTTCGTCCTCGTGGATCGGCAGGATGCGCGGGTTGCCGTAGACGGAGGCCGACGACGTGTACACGATCCGTTCAATACCATGCTTCCGAGCCGCCAGAAGCACATTGAGGGTGCCGCCTATGTTGGTGGCGAAGTCCTCGCGCGGGTCTTTGGTGCTGACGATAATATTGCGGGCCGCCAGATGGGCCACGAAGTCGGCCTCTTTGACCAGCCTGTCGACCAGGCTTTCATCGGTGACGGAACCCTCGACAAACTCAAAGTCGACACTCTTGCTGATGTTGTCGAGGCGACCGGTAAACAGATCGTCGAGCACCGTCACCGTCGCGCCGCAGTTCACCGCCCGTTCCACCAGGTTGGAGCCGACAAAGCCGGCGCCGCCGGTCACGAGCATTTTTTTGCCGTTGAATTCAAGTGGGGTCATGTTTATCTCCGCAGGCCGAATGCCAGAAACACCAGCGGCCGCGCCAGCCGCCACCAGTCGCGAAACGGTTTCATCTTGGTGTACTGCTTTTTATCGGCATGGTAGTATATCGTTATCGGCGCTTCCAGTACCACAATACGAGGCGAGCGCACTGCCTTGTAAAGAAGATACGGTTCCAGTTCGTAGGTATTGAGCCAGTCCTGTTCGATGTCAATAAACGGATCGTCGAAGATCGACAGGTAGAAGGCACGGAAGCCGTTGGTACCGTCGGTGATCCGCTGCCGTGTCAGGATCGTAAAGACGAGTGAATAAAGGCGGGTCGTGATTTCACGAAAGAGCGGCGCGTTGACTGTCTTCCCGCCGACCAGACGCCGCGACCCCTGGATAAAATAGTGCCGGTTTTCTTTGATCTTCTCGATCACCGGCGGCAGTTCTTTCGGTTCATGCTGATCGTCACCCGACATGATCACGCCGATACTGAAACCGTTGGCGCGGCCGTAGTTGATACCGCTTCTGATCCCGGCGCCGACTCCCTGGTTGACTTCGTGACGGATGACTGTCGCGCCGGCCTGTCGGGCTTCCCCGGAGGTGTTGTCGGAGGAGCAGTCGTCGACGACGACGATTTCGTCGACGACACCGACGGCGGTGACTTTTTCGACGACCCGTCCGATCTTCCCCGCCTCGTTGTAGGCAGGGAGGATGCAGAGAATTTTCTGGTCAGCGGGCATGGCGGGAACATAGGGGGAATTGTCGTTTTCGGCAAGCGGTGCGCCAAAAAGAAACGGCCCCCGAGTTATCGAGGGCCGCCTGATGTTCTATGAAATTGTCTGTCCGGTCAGTTCAGGTAAGCTCGAAGCGAGCGGCTGCGCGAGGCATGGCGCAGGCGCCGAATCGCTTTTTCCTTGATCTGACGGACCCGCTCGCGGGTGAGCGAGAAGCGGGCTCCGATCTCCTCGAGCGTGAGCGCCTTTTCGTGATTGAGACCGAAGTACAGGTTAATGACCTCGGCTTCACGCGGCGTGAGGGTATCGAGCGCCTTTTCGATCTCCACTTTGAGCGAGTCTTTCAGCAGTGCCTCGTCGGGCGACGGCTGGAATTCGTCCTCCAGGATGTCGATCAGCGAGTTGTCTTCCGACACACTAAACGGTGCGTCGAGTGACAAATGCGAGTTCGAGATCTTCAGCGTATCCCGCACTTCGCCCGCCGACAGCTCCAGTTGCTCAGCGATTTCGTCGGGGGACGGTTCCCGTCCAAGATCCTGCTCGAGGCGGCTGGAGATCTTGCCGATCTTGTGCAGCGTGCCCACCCGGTTGAGGGGCAGTCGCACAATTCGGCTCTGTTCGGCCAGTGCCTGCAGGATCGCCTGGCGGATCCACCAGACGGCATAGCTGATAAACTTGAAGCCACGGGTTTCGTCAAACCGCTTGGCTGCTTTGATCAGTCCGATGTTACCTTCATTGATCAAGTCAGCCAGCGACAGACCCTGGTTCTGGTACTGCTTGGCGACCGATACTACGAAGCGCAGATTGGCTTTTGTGAGTTTTTCCAGGGCCTTTTTGTCGCCCTGCTTGATACGACGAGCCAGTCGCACTTCCTCATCGGCCGTAATGAGTGGAGTTTCCCCGATTTCGCGAAGATACAGATCAAGCGATCGGTCTTCATCGCGATATTTGAGGGATTGTTTTGCCACTTGTTACACCCAGCTCCTTCCAATGGTTAGCGGTCGTTACAAATACGAACCTCTTCTGATTTACTCTCAGCGGTCACACACAATACGCTGCCGGTGTTACGGTCTGATAACTTTTCGCGCTATCGTACCGTCCGGCTCCTGCACGATAAGCGGAATCCGCTCATCGCTGCCATTCAGGTTCGATGCCACCCGCTCGACGTCGTCAAGCGTCGACACCGCCTCGCGGTTAACCTGAAGAATAATGGTCCCTTTTGCTATTTCCGAGCGGTCGGCCGGCGAACCGGGGATGACCTTACTTACGTATACACCGTTCACATGCTTTACACCGGTTGCCCGCGCAATGTCGGGCGTGAACTCGACCAGTTCCATACCCAGCCAGGGCTGGTACTCGAGGTCGGTCAGTAACTCGGGTTCCTGCTGCAGCGAGGCCATAAAGGCGTCGCGGTCGATGATCTCGACATCGAGATAGATCCGCTCGCGTTCGCGCACCACCTCGATCGGCACCGGCGTGTTCTTCGCCACCGTCGAGACGAGCACCGACAGCTGGACAGTATTGTCGACCGGCTGATCGTGGAACCGGATAATGATGTCGCCCGGCTTTATCCCGGCCCGCTCGGCCGGTGAGTCGCGGAAGACCGAGTCGATCATGACACCGCGCACTTCTTCGAGCCCCTGGCGACGGGCTTCGCGCTCGGTAACATTGTCAAAGTAGACGCCGAGCCAGCCACGGCGCGGTCGGCCTTCCTCGATAAGATCGGGTATGATCGACTTTGCGATGTTTACCGGGATGGCAAAGCCGATCCCCACCGAGGTTCCGGTCGGGCTGGAAATGGCGGCGTTGATGCCGATACATTCACCCCGCAGGTTCAGAAGCGGCCCCCCGGAATTGCCCGGGTTGATCGATGCGTCGGTCTGGATATAGTCCTGGTACTGCGGCGTTTCGCGTCCAAAATTGAGACGGCTGCGGCCGCGGGCGGAAATGACACCGACTGTCACGGTCCGGTCCAGCGAATGTTGCGGAAAGGGATTGCCGATGGCAATTGCCCAGTCGCCCACCTTGATGCTGTCGGAATTACCCAGTGGAATGAACGCTATCTCCTCTTCCGGCTCGACTTTCAGCACGGCCAGATCTGTTTCCGGGTCGGTACCGATCACCTCGGCATCGTAGGCAAAACCGGTGCTCGTACGCACCGTCACGCGGGTAGCGTTGTCGATAACGTGGTTATTCGTCAGCACGTAGCCATCACGATTAAAAAAGAAACCGGAGCCGGATGAAGTGCCGCCGGTGCCACGGTGCCACCAGGGAACTTCTTCCCCCCGGGTGCGGGCGGAGATATTCACCACCGCGTTGGTGACCTGCTCGACAACCGCCACAAACGGTGACTCGAACCGGCCGTTACGCTCCACTACCGGGTGGGCGCCGGTTTCAAATATATTTGTCGGGGCCTGCGATTGGGCCTCCAGGCGCGGCGAAATATCAAAGTTAGCGGCAATCAAAATGCCGATAATAAGACATGCCATGGCCACGCCGCTTACGGTCACAACAGAAGATCGGGTGTTGTTCCGAGATCGAGAGAAGGAATGCCGGTCCGTCAAATTCTGCCATCCTCCACGTAGCCGAGCAAGATAGTCATTTTGGACAATCCTGTCAAGGCGATTTCAGGTTATTTGCTTTCCGTAAAGCTTTAACGCATCAGCCCGGCAGTTGATTCAAAAAACTTCCTGATTATGGTCCATTCTGTTCGGCAAGCCCTGTCCAGCCGTCACATTGCCGCACCGCCTCGCTCTGTTGTTGACACCCGGGCACTTACGGTCTACCTTCCGGTCGTTATGGGCTCGCCATTTACAATGAAAAAAGCGCTCGTCGATATCGGCCAGCGCCTCTATGCACGGGAGTTTGTCAGCGGCACCGACGGTAATTTTTCGGTGAAGCTGGACGATGACCGTATTCTGATAACCCCGGCCGGTGTTGCCAAGGGCCGCCTGGCGCCCAATGACCTGGTGCTGGTCGATCAGAACGGCAAGCAGTTGCAGGGCAAAAATAAGCCGTCGTCGGAAATGGCGATGCACCTGATCGTGTACCGAAACCGTCCGGACATCCGGGCGTGTGTCCACGCTCATCCCCCCCATGCCACCGCCTTCGCCGTTGCCGGCGTCCATCTGGCCGAAGATATTCTCCCGGAGGTCGTCGTCGCGGTCGGCGGTATTCCCCTGACCGACTATGCCCCGCCCGGCACCGACGCCGTGCCGAAGTCGATCGAGCGCTACCTGGAATCCAACAACGCCTTCCTGCTGCGCAATCATGGATTGCTGACGATCGGCCGCAGCCTTGACGAGGCATATCATCGCCACGAAGTAGTGGAGCATTACGCCCGGATCGTCTTGCTTGCCCGTCAACTCGGCAATGTCGAGGCGATACCGTCGGACGACTTCGCCCGACTCGAGAAGATGCGCCGGGCGCTTGACGATGCCTGGAACAAAGAAAGCTGAGGTCGTCGATGCCGACCCGGAAGCTGGTCATCGACCGCGCCAACCGCCTGTTTCAACTCCCGCCCGATATACTGGCATTCGTGAAAGATGAACGCCAGCGCGCCCTGCGCCGTAAGATCGACATTGTCGACCTGGCCCATTTCCGCTGGCCGATCGATTTTGACACGCCGGAGTTGAACGGTGCGGCACTGTCGCCGGCCGGCCGTGACAAGATAATCTCGCTCAAAGAAGCGATTGCCGAATGGTATGCCGACCAGCACCGGGTGGAGTTGCACCCGGCCCGGGAGATATTTCTGGGCGGCTCGATCACCTCGATGTGCCTGCTGGTGGCGATGGCGTTTGTCGATCCGGGAGACCTCGTCTTCGTACCGTCGCTCGGCCTGCCGACTTACCGTCGCGCCGCCATAGCCGCCGGCGCCCAGCCGCTGGCGTACAACCTGTCGGCCAAAACAAACTGGCATCCCGATCTCGAGCCGCTGCGTGGTCAGCTGGGACGGGTGGCCCGGCTGATGTTTCTCAATTCGCCGCACAATCCGTCGGGGAGCGAACTCGACACCGCGGTGCTGCAGGACCTCGTCAATGTCGCCCTGCGCGACAATGTGCTGTTGGTCAACGACGCCGCTTACCAAAGCTATCCGTCGCACAAAGTAGCCTCACTGTTGAGCGCCGAAAACGGCGCCAACGTGGCTGTGGAGTTGCATTCGCTGGCGTACACGTTTGGTCTGCCACGGCTGCCATTCGGTTTCGCGGCCGGTAACCGCGAAGTCATCGCCGGGCTGGAGCAGGCCGGCGCCCTGCAGGGCAACTATCTGCCGTCAGGAGTAGTCGACATGGCGCTGTCGGCGATCCGACGCTTCCCTGGCAAAGCGCTTACCGGTATTCGGCAGGAGGCAGGAAAAGCGGCGGCTGAGGCCGGCAAGCTGCTGACCATGCTGGAACTGGAGAAAGCCGGGGCCGACAGCGCACCCTATCTCTGGGCGCGAATCGAGCGGCGTGCCGGCGCCACCAGCCTGGCGTCGGTGCTGTTCCGGCGCGGCCGCGTGCTGGTCGTGCCGGGAACCTCGTTCGGCGATACCGGCGAAGGATATATCAGGCTGTCGCTCACCGTGCCGCCGGACCAGTATACCGAGGCCGTCAAACGACTGGAAGGGAAACTCCGATTCCTCAAGCTGGCCCAGGAGGTTCGATGACTGACCGTATTGTGCTGGGTGGAATTTCGTTCTACGGGTACCACGGCGTGTCGAAGGCCGAGCAGGAAGTCGGCCGGATGTTCGAGATTGACTGCATCATCGAGGCCGACTTGAATCAGCCGGGCAGGACCGACAAGCTGAAGGAGACGGTGAACTACCACAAGGTATATAAGCTGATTCGCGAGACGGCCGAGGGAAAGTCGTTTGTCTTGCTGGAAGGACTGGCCGAACGGCTGGCGGAAAAGATACTGGACACCTTTCCGATACAAAGAGTAACTTTAAAGGTGAAGAAGGTTCACCCGCCGGTCGGCGGGCACTGCCGTTATGTTGAGGTTGAAATTACACGGCCGTCGTCGGATACTGCCGATGAACCAAACACCGGCAAATGACAAGGAGTGTTGACATGGCGGAGACGGTGTACATTCTCTCAGGCTCAAACGTGGGCGATCGGGAACGGATTCTCGAAGCGGCGTTGTCACGGCTGGAAGGTCTGGAAGGACTTGAGGTGATCGCCTATTCGGCGATTTATCTGTCCGAGGCGCAGGATATGGAAGGGGAGAACCCGACCTTTTTAAACCAGGTGATCAAGGGTGAGTACCAGTATTCACCACACGAGCTGCTCGAAGAGCTGGAGAAGATCGAAGCCTACTTCGGCCGCGAGGACAAGGGCCTAAATCAGCCGCGGACGCTCGATCTGGATATCCTCCTGTTCGGCGATCAGCAGATCAGCACTGAGCACCTGACGGTGCCGCATCCGGAGCTGCTTAACCGTCCGTTCGCCATGGTGCCGCTGTTGCAGATCGATGCCGACCTGGTCCACCCTGTAGAGCAACGCCCCATCGCCGACTTTCTAAGCGACGAGGGTGCATCCGAAATCATGTTGTTCAAAGATCATGTCGCCAGAAGCGTTTGAACCAAACTACATTGCGGTTGAAGGCGTTATCGGCGCCGGCAAAACGTCGTTTGCCGAAATGCTGGCCGCACGTCTCGACGCTACTCTCCTGCCGGAACAGGCGTTCGAGAATCCATTCCTGGTCGATTTCTACAAGAACCGCAAGCGCTATGCCTTCACCTGCCAGTTGTTCTTCCTGCTGTCACGCTACCAGCAGCAGCAGCAGCTGATGGTGCATGATCTGTTTTCGAAACGGGTCGTCGCCGACTACCTGTTCCAGAAGGACGCCATCTTCGCCTCGGTCAACCTCTCAGAACGGGAACTTGCGCTGTACGAGAAGATTGCCCCGACGCTGGCGCGCGACATTCCGAGGCCGGATCTCGTCATCTACCTGCAGGCCTCCACGCCGGTGCTGATGGATCGTATCAAGCGACGCAACCTGCGCTTTGAACGGGCGATCGACGACGATTATGTCGAAAAATTGAACCAGGCCTACGACTACTTCTTTTTCGATTACAACGAAGCGCCCCTGCTGGTCGTCAAGACCGACAATATCGACTTCGTCAACACGCCGGATCACTTTGAAGACTTGATTGAGCAGATTCACAAGCCACTGTCCGGAAAGAAATACTACTCCCCCGCCGGTGATACCACCGAGGTATAGATGTCGCACACTGAACCACGCAAGAAAATAACCGTCCAGACAATCGCTGCCCGCAAAAAGAAGGGTGAGAAGATCACGGTCCTGACGGCGTACGATCATTTCATGGCCGGCCTGTTGGACCAGACGGGTATCGACATGATCCTGGTCGGTGATTCGGCCGCGAATGTCATCCACGGGTATGGCTCCACGCTGCCGATACCACTCGAGGTGATGATCGCCCACACCGCCGCGGTGGCGCGCGGTACCGAGAAGGCGCTCGTCATCGCCGACATGCCGTTCATGTCCTATCAGCCGTCGATTGAAACAGCGGTGCGCAATGCCGGTGAATTCATGAAGGTAGGTGCGGAAGCCGTCAAAGTCGAGGGCGGCCTGGAGATGGTCGAAACGGTCAATCGCCTGGTCGACTGCGGCATCCCGGTTATGGGGCACATCGGCCTGACGCCACAGTCGATCAATCGATTTGGCGGGCCGAAGGTACAGGGACGTAACGAGCTTTCCCGCCAGTACCTGCTGGAATCGGCGCGGGCGCTGTGCGATGTCGGCTGCTTTGCCATCGTGCTCGAGCTGGTCGAGTCGGGCATTGCCAAAGAGATTACGGCGGCTGTCGAGGGCTGCGCTACCATCGGTATTGGCGCCGGAGCAGACTGTGACGGCCAGGTGCTGGTGATTAACGACATGCTCGGCTTGCGCCAGGAAGGCTTCAAGCCCAAGTTTCTGCGTGAATACGCCAACCTGACCCCGACCATTCGCGAGGCTGTCGCGAGATACATCGACGATGTGAAAAGCGGCCGGTTCCCGTCCGACGACGAATCATATTCCTGACAACTAACAGCAATATTCGCCACTCGCTTTTGCAGTTGCTTGCCGGCGTGCCGACACATACCTTTCCGCCCAAGCACACCGGATATCCACGTCCTGACTGCAGCCGGATCGCCCAGGGTCTGCCGGTGACAGGAAACCAATTGATTAGCAGGAGTGAACAGCATGCAAGAGCTGTGGGAAAACGTTCAAGAGTACTTCGCCGTGTACGGTTGGAACATCATCGGCGCCATCCTTATCCTGATCATCGGTCGCATCGTGACCGGCATCCTGGTCGGGGTACTCAGCCGGTTGATGGAACGATCGAACGTCGATGGTACCCTGAGCAGGTTCGTCACCGGTCTGAGTAAGGCGTTGTTGATGACCTTTGTCATCCTCGCCGCCCTCGAAAGACTGGGCGTAGAAACGACATCATTCATCGCCATCCTCGGCGCCGCCGGCCTGGCGATCGGCTTTGCCCTGCAAGGCTCGCTGTCGAACTTTGCGGCCGGCGTTATGCTCATTCTTTTCCGTCCGTTCAAGGCAGGCGACTACGTGGAGGCCGGCGGCGAGTCCGGTTCAGTCGAAGAAGTCACCATTTTCACCACCGTCTTCCGCACCCCCGACAACAAGAAGGTGATCGTCCCCAACGGCCAGATCACCTCGGGCGCCATTACCAACTACTCGGCGCACGACACCCGGCGGGTCGACATGGTGTTCGGTATCGGTTATGGCGATGACATGCGCAAGGCGCGGCAGATCCTGACCGACATCCTGGCGGCCGACGAGCGCGTGTTGAAAGATCCGGCGCCGCAGATCGCCGTTGCGGAACTGGGCGACAGCTCGGTCAACTTCGTGGTTCGACCGTGGGTCCAGACGGCGGACTACTGGGGCGTGAAATTCGACATTACCGAAAAAGTCAAGGCGACTTTCGATGAGCAGGGTATCAGCATACCGTTCCCGCAGCGGGATGTACACGTTTACGAAACCAAAGCATCGTAGGGGCGATTAAGGAGGCATATCGTGAAGCGCATTTGGCTGTGCCTGGCGACCGTGGCCATCCTCGCCACAACCGTGTCGGCACAGGACAACGAAGACACTGTCATCACCGGGTGGCAGAAGTCGCTTATTTTTGATTTGGGCGTCACCCAGGCCGCCTACTCCGACTCCTGGACCGGCGGCGAAGCCGGCCAGATGAGCTGGGCGGCCAATCTGAATGGGACGGCCGAAAAATACCTGTCCAGCCTGGTCGATTATCGTACGACACTGAAAATGTCATTCGGCCAGACCCTGAGCCAGAATCCCGACACCAAGGAGTGGGAACGCCCTAAGAAATCGACCGACCTTATCGACTGGGAGCACCTGTTTCTGTTCAAACTGGATTCCTATGTTGAGCCGTACGGCGCCTTTCGTATCGAGACTCAGTTTTACGACGGTCGGGTACGTGACAAGAAGTTGTTCTTTTCACCCCTCAAGCTGACGCAATCGGCCGGTATCGCCCGACGCATTTACAAAAAGCAGGAGGATGTCATTCTTACCCGTGTCGGTGCGGCGGTACAGGAAAATATTGTCCAGAGCATCGTCGGTGTCGACACGGTGAACAATGAACTGGTTTACCTGACCGACGACACCACCTATATCGAAGGCGGCGTCGAGTGGGTCACCGATGCAGTGCTGTCGTTTCACGACAACCTCAAGTACATCGGCAAGCTGACCCTGTTCAAAGCGTTTCTCTCCAACGAAGAGGATTCCGATCCGGATGACAGTTGGAAGACCGTCGACGTAAACTGGGAGAGCACACTGAGTGCAGCTGTGACCAGGATAGTCTCGGTCAACCTGTACACGCAGTTGCTGTATGACAAGCAAGTGATTGATCAAGGGCGCTGGAAACAGACCCTCGGTATCGGAGTGACCTTCCGCCTGATGTAACGCTTCTGGGTTATCAGTACTGGGCGGTTTTGTCGGTGGTAATGTCGTAGGTCCAGAACCGGCCGTTCGGCCCGGTATAGAGAAATCGAGTCGAATCGATAAATACGGCGCGTGGCGACCGCGAGGTCGTCAGCGCCGTATACGTTTCGTCCCCCACCCGCTGCATCGCCAGCGTAAAACTCGAACCGTCTTCAAGCGCAAACAAGTAGGTGCTGTCATCGGCGTGCGGTGACGGAAACCGCACCCGTGACAGGGCTGCCACGCGCGTACGCGGAGTGTGTGGTCCCAGCTGATCGATGCGCCGGTTGACGATAGAGGTCTTGCCGGGCGTACCGTTGTCGGCGTGTACCACTTCGCCGGCATCGATCACGGTCGGATCCCAGCCATTGGACCAGAAGGTAAACGAACTCTCAAGGGGCCAGTGGGCCAGCCAGAGACGATTATTGAATTCGGCCACCAGAATATCGTCATTCAACCAGGCGACCGAGCTGAACCGAAAGTAACGCATGAAGATCGAGCTGGTATCTTCGGCCATGTCATGCACGCGGATCTGTCCGTCGAAGAGGTAAATCAGTCTGGAACCGCCGGGAGTCAGGCTCGGCGACGACAGGTTTGGCCCGCCAAGCAGTTGAAAGCGGGAGGTGACGCCGGTATACATGGCATATATGCCGCTCTCGCTGGTGTCGTCTTCCGAATCCCAGACACTCAGAATCAACTCGCCGTCCAGTGACAGTACCGGAGATGATTCGACAACGCCGGTGCTGCTGTTGTCGTCCGAACTGACCGGGTCGTCGCCACAACCGGACAGAGCGAAGCACCATACTGAGCAAGCCAACAGTGCTGTGAGGGCAGTACTAAACCTTTGGGGGTGCATGAGCTTCTCCAACCACAAGTATAGCGGGTTGTTAAACTCATACGCAACAAACGGTCTAAGTTTCTTGGGAAATGCAATGGGACGTGAATTAACCGAGAGCGCCGCTCAAGACAAGGATGACGATGACCAGCACCATGATGGCGCCGCCGACAGCGACATAGACCCATGCCGGCACGGTCTCTTTGGGGCCCGACGGTACCACAACCGGTGCAACTTTGCGGCCGGTCCGTACCCGGCGAGATTCCTGGAAGGCGTCATAGTCGGAGATGAAATCGGCACAGGACTGGTATCGTTGCGCCACCCGGATCGCCAGGAGCTTGTGCAGCATATCACCGATCGCTTCGGGGATCTGGTTGCGAAAGTCTTCGATGATCAGGTTGTTGCCGGTGTCGTAGCCGGGATTACGACCGGTCAGGAGCTGGTGCAGAATCACACCCAGACCATAGACATCGCCCAGCACCGACTTCTTCCGTTCCGGCGGGCTGTACCAGTTTTTCTTGCGGGGACCTTCGTAATGAATCGGCGTGCCGAAGTCGGCCAGCTTGACCACTTCATTGGCGTCGAAGAGAACATTCGACGGCCGCAGGTTGCCGTGGATGACCTGGTTTTTGTGAGCGCAGTCGAGGCCGCGAGCCATTCCCACGGCAATTTCAAGGGCGTCCTGCCATTGGTGCGGTCGCACCATGCGGTCGGCCAGCGAGCCGCCCTGGGCATACTCGCTGACGACGATGGTCGAGCGGCGATCGCCGCCGGCGCCGTAGATGCCGATGATATTGTCATGGCGCAGCGAGCGCAAAATCTCGGCCTCGGCCCGGCCGGTCTCACCCTTGTTGTTCTTCTTAATGACAAACAACTTGCGATCCTGCTTCCGCTCGACAAGAATAGTCGAACCGTACTGGTTCTCCTTGATCGTATCGAGATACCGGCAATTGCCCATCAGGCTGCCGGTTGCCTTCATCGTGATCTTGTCCTGCTCGCTCTTGTCGTCCTCACTGCTGGTGATTTCGAGAATGGCATCCTTCAATTCGACGGCGGTCTGGAAGCGGTCGGCCGGATCAGAGGCCAGGCACTTTTGAATGACAACGTCGAAGCGGGAATCGACCTCCGGATCAACCTGCGACGGCAGCTTGAAATGACCCAGCGGCTTGCGACCAAGGAGGATTTCGTAGAGGATGACGCCGACAGCGTAGATGTCGGTCGTCTGATCAACACTGGCGGTCGATATCTTCTGCTCCGGCGACATGTAGGAGACCGTCCCCATGACGACATCGGACGCCGTGCGATCGGTTTCCGGGGTGCCGACAATCTGGGCGATACCGAAGTCGACCACCCGAGCATTGCCGTGGCGGTCGATCAGGATGTTGCTCGGTTTGACGTCGCGGTGAATGACGCCGTTCTTGTGGGCGTAGTCGAGGGCCTTGAGCACATGTACAATCATGTCGAGCTTGGTCTTTAGTGGAATCCTGTCGGACGAAATCACCTCACGCAAGGTGGTACCATCGATGTACTCCATGGCAAAGAAGTAGCGGCCGCCGACACACCCTTTGTCGATGACATGAACGATGTTAGGGTGATTCAGCCGGGCGATGGTAATTGATTCACGTTCGAACCGCTTGACGATATCGGGGTCGTCGGTCAGCCGCGATGACAGGATCTTGATGGCCACGACGCGATCGAGCGATTCCTGTTTCGCCTTAAATATCTCGGCAATGCCCCCCTGACCGATGCGGGCGGTGAGGATGTAGTTGCCGAGTCGGATTTCCCGTTTGGCCTGATCTGTCTGTACGGTTGTAGATGCCATATGCTTTGGTGGGCACAAAAAAACAGGGACAGCGGGCCCATTCCGCTATCCCTGTTATGATCGGCATTTTGGGGGGTTCTTTTATTTGATCAGGCTCATTTTCCTGGTGTCGATACCCGAGGGCGAGGCGATGCGGTAGAAGTATATACCGGACGGCTGGTTGGAGGCGTTCCACTCGATCGAGTGTCGACCGGCAGCCAGGCGACGGTCCAGCAGCACATCGACTTTCTGACCCAAAACATTGAAGATCGCCAGTTCAACGTGGCCGGCCGACGGCAAGGCAAAGTTGATCGTCGTCGACGGATTGAACGGGTTGGGGTAGTTCTGGGCGAGGCTGAATTCGGTCGGCAAGGCGGAGCCATTGTCGTCCTCGATGGCGGTGACAGTGTTCACTGAAACCGTGCCCGAGGAGAACTGCGGCAGGTAGGTCACCAGGCCGCTCGGACCGGACGTTTCCCAACGCGTCCGGACTATTCCGCCGTAGGTGGTGCGGTCGACCGAGTCGATGACGTAGTTCGACGGCGGCGTGGTGACCTTGGCCGAACCATGAATGGTCGCGATCAGGCCAGAGAAAGCAAATACCGTATCAGGCGGAATATTCGGCAGGAACGTGATGCTCATAAAGCCGGTGTCGTGAACAATACCGTCCAGCTTGGCCGTCGTCGGCAGAATCGTACCGACAAACGAAATCGAGTCAATCTTCAGATAGGTCTCGCTGTATTCCATCGGGATGCGGAGGCCGCTGATGGCGGTAGTATTATTGGTCATTTCCACGTCAAGGGCAAACGAACCACCCGGCTCGACCTGGGCATCGCTGACCGAAAACAACGTCGAAACCGGCGTCCCCTGGGCGGCCACGGAGGTCGCGAGGGCAAGCAGGCAGAAACAGAGCCATTTAGCTGTCGTCTTCATAATCAGTTCCTTTCTCTATTCTTCCTCTTTCTATCTTTCCTTTTGGGGCCGCCATACGGACGGCTATCTGTTCGAACGCCTTTTAATGCAAGGGGTGTGCCTTAACGTAAAACTGATTCAAGCGCTGTAGCCATTATCTCAGAAATGCAGTAAACGATGTGTAACACATGATTATACACACGGTTAGCCCATCTGTGCAATAACTGATCAAGGTTCGCGGTGCAGTCGACTGCAGATAGTTGCCAGGTCAATGTGCGCAAACGATTTCCGCATTGCTGACAATCACCGTCAAATCGGTTTTTGTTGAACCAATCAGCGCTCCCGGCTACCCTTTCGACATGAAGAAGAACCGTCTCCCCCGCCTCGACAGCTGCGACAGCTCGCTTCGGAAACAGCTCGAGGGACAATGCCGGCTCAGACCGGGCCAGGTCTGGCATGACCCGGCAGGCCGCCATCGCGTGGCCTGCGGCGATGTCGCCGATCGACATCTCGTTGCCAGACTGGTTGAAGGCGTGCGGCCCACCCTGGCGGTGCACGATCCGCCGTACAACATGGTGATGGATCGGCGGCCAGTGGCGGAGTTCATCGACTGGTGCCGGGACTGGGTACAAACGAGCTGGCAAGTGCTTAACGACAATGCTGCTCTGTATGTCTGGCTGGGCGCCGACCAGAATAACCACTTTCAGCCATTGCCACAGTTTATGTCGATGATGGCGACCACCGGCTTCGCCAGCCGGTCGTTTATCACCATGCGCAATCAGCGGGGATATGGGACACAGAAGAACTGGATGTCAGTCCGCCAGGAATTGCTCTATTACACCAAGGGAGAACCGTCGTTCACCGTCCAGCATACCGATATCCCCAAAATCCTGCGGGGCTATTACAAAGAGATTAACGGTCGGCGGACCGAGAACATGGAGCGCAGCAAAGCTGATACGATCCGTCCGGGGAATGTCTGGGTTGATATCCAGCAGGTGTTCTATCGTATGCATGAAAATGTCAATGGCTGCTATGCCCAGAAACCGCTGAAGGCGATCGAACGGATTATTCGTGCCTCTTCGGTACCCGATGATACGGTACTCGACTGTTTCGCCCACTCCGGCACCACCCTGTTGGCGGCTGAACGGACCGGGCGGCACTGTATGACCATGGACATCGATCCGATCTTCGCCGAAATTTCAATCCGTCGATTGGAACGGTATCGTGCCACGGGTGAGGACGGTATTGGCGCCGACGATCGCCATCGGACCGGCTGGCAGAACGACAATCCGTTTGCGGCCGACCTGCCTACGTCATAAGCTGTAGTTATGTTCTATAAGCTGGCTGCCGACAGCCTGATGGTGATCCACTTCGCCTGGATCCTCTTCATGATCTGGGGGTTTGTGTTCACCGCCTGGGCCTTTTTCAAACCGTCGCTCTTCGAGCGCTGGTTGTTTCGCACCCTCCATCTCCTGGGAATAGCCTTCGTTGCCTTTTTGGTGCTTATAGACAAGCCGTGCCCGCTGACTATCTGGGAGAACGATCTGCGGCGCATGCACTCGCCTGGCGAAACCTATCCCGGGTCGTTCATCGTGATCTGGATCGAGCGGCTGGTGTACCCGGATGTACCGCTGTGGGTAATTACAGTACCAACCATAGTGCTGGCGCTGTTCACGGTGGTGGTGTTTATCTGGCGGCCGCCGTCGAAGGTGACGGCGTGGTTTCAAAGAACGCGTTCAAAATTGTAGCCGGAATGTCCGGAGAACTTCTGGCGTTTTTGCAAGCACGGTACAATCCGGGATTCTGCACCCCGGCCAAGCCGTGCCCTGAGATTCCGGGCTACCAAACGCGGGGATTCTATCTGAGGTGACAAAAGAAAGACCGGCCCGAACGGCCGGTCTTGATATATGAAATCTGAGACAAAAATCGAGTTCAGCTAAGTCTCCCTTAGTAATTTCGACCGCCGCCGCCACGGGAGCCGCGGTTGTCCGTGCGCGGACGGGCCATATTGACCTTCAACCGGCGACCATCCAGTTCGGCGCCATCGAGGCCGTCGATAGCAGCCTGACCGGCATCGTCTGATTCCATCTCCACGAAACCAAAGCCACGAGGCTGACCGGTTTCCCTGTCCATAATGATGTTGACCTGTGAGACTGCGCCATAGTTCGCGAACGCATCGCGCAGCTTATCTTCCGTCGTGTCGTACGAAAGATTTCCGACATAAATGTTCATTACAATACTCCATCTCGTCGATTTCACCATGACACACTTAGCCGTGTCATGGCAAACTCGACACCCAATGCGGCGCACAAATCAGCGCCTGCCTTCTGTTTAGTTATCTTTGTGGGATATTACAAAATATGAGCTTCAACTACCTTCGAACAAAATCAGACTAATCTGGTCAAGCTGACAAAAAGATACTGGCTGTATGATCGGCGGTCAATGCCTTTTTCTTTAGACCGGCCGATTTTCTGCACAATCGGAATCGAGGTTGAGATGGGGGTTTTGGCTTGCTGACCGGGCTAATCAACGGCTGACGCCTCGTCGGCCGGCCTTTCTTCCAAAACCGAAAAGCCGTGCTCCCCGGTTTCGTTGATCGTCCACTCCTCCTCGAGCCTGATGCGACCGTCGGCGGTCAACTCCGGCTCGGCCCGGCATGTCCCGGAGACGAACCGGCCATGCGTACTCAGGTACTGCCAGACCATGTCGAGTGCCTCGTCCTCAGTCACTTTGGCGACTATCGTACCAAACGCCACGCCGCCGCCCTCGATCGTCGACCAGACGACATCGCCGCGCTGATAGAACCGAAAGAGGCTCTGCCGGTTTAAGTCCCCTTCATCGTAGTTCTCGACCCCCACAAACAGTTTCCCGTCGTAGTTGAAACGAGTCATTCTTCAGTCTCCTCCCAGAGCTGCTGTAGAGAAATCACGGCATCATGTATCCACGGCCCGAACCGGTTGTCATGCCATGACAACCAGGCTGCCGGCTTACCGTCGTTCTTGACCGCCACCGTCGCCTCGAGGGTACCGGTGGCACCCGCCTCGGTGGCGTGCCAGTGCATCGACTGACGGTACGATTTCATTTCTCCCTGCGGGCTGGCGATAAGATATGAGAAACGCAGCGCCCGCTCCATATGGCGGACGGCTTCTTCAAATGAAGTTCCTGCTGAGATCGGCAGATCAACGGTCGTCATCGGTATCGCTTAGATATTGCAGGCGGGCGCCGTTGTCGTCAACCCTGGCATAAGAAAAGTGATTAATGAAGTCTCCGGTGTTGATATACATGTTGCCGTTGTGTTCCAGTTCAATCGGGATATGCAGGTGTCCAATCAGTACAATATCGTACCCGGAGTCCATTTGCGCCATCGCATATTTTCGATAATCTTTGGCGAAAGCGTGGTCACGGCGGGTGGTGTATTCGCGCGACGATCCCGATACCCACTTGGCGAGCGGAATCGCCCAGTCGACCGGCAGCTTGCGATAGGCCCAGATATTGAACCGGTTGCGCAGGATCTTTTTCAGTACCCGATAGCCTCGATCCCTCGGCGCCAGGCCGTCACCGTGGATACAGTGCATACGCTTCCCGGCGTATTCCAAGTCGAACGAGTCACGGTGGACATGCAGGCCGAGCTGGTCGCTGAAGTAATTGTCCATCCAGAAGTCGTGGTTGCCGGCGATGTAGTCGACGCGGATACCTCTCTTGACCAGTCTCCGGAGCATAAACAGCACGTCGTGATGATCTTTGGGGATGGCATGCTTGTATTCGAACCAGAAGTCGAACAGATCGCCGAGGATTATCAGGCGATCACCATCGGCCTCGACCAGCGAGAGCAGTTGTTCGATCTTATCTTTCTTCAGCTGCTCCAGTTCCGGTGACCCGGAACCGAGATGCGCATCGGAAAAGGCGTAGAGCGCCGCCACTACGTGATCCTTCCTGTACGCCTCAGGTCGTCACCCGCTCCATGAAATCGGGCATGGCGTCGAAGTAAGCGCGGCGGAGTCGATCAAGCGGGAGTGACACCAGGTCGTTGATGATCAGTTCGTTGCCGCCGACGACGCCGAGATCATGGCACGGAACTTCCGCGGCCGCAAAGTGCGACTTGACCATTTCGACCCGCGACGGATCGCACGAGACAATGACGCGCGACTGGGTTTCGCCAAACAGGAGAACATCGGGACGCAGGTCGCTGTCGAACCTGATGTGTGCGCCGATCGGTTTGCGGCCGTCGGTGATACAGCCCTCGGCGAGCGCCACCGCCAGACCGCCCTCGGAACAATCGTGCGCCGAAACAATGAAACCGTCACGTATGGCGCCCTGGAGTGCGTCCTGCAGTTGGCGCTCAAATGCCAGATCGAGTGCAGGGACATCACCGACAGTCTTACGATGAATCGTGTGCAGGTATTCCGAGGCGCCGATTTCGTTCTTGTTGTCGCCGATCAGGAGGATGGCATCCCCTTCGTTCTTGAACCATTGTGTCGTGATGTGGTCGATATGCTCGATCAGTCCGACCATACCGATCGTCGGGGTCGGGAAAACCGCGCGGTTAGGGTCTTCGTTGTAGAACGATACATTGCCGCCGGTGACCGGCGTTTCGAACACCCGGCAGGCTTCACCCATGCCGGCGATCGCTTCGGCGAAGCAGTAGTATACCTCCGGCTTGTACGGATTGCCGAAGTTCAGACAATTGGTTATCGCCAGCGGCTTACCGCCGGAGCAAACAATATTGCGGGCGGCTTCGGCCACTGCCGAGGCAGCGCCACGGCGCGGGTTGATATAGCAGAAGCGACCGTTGCAGTCGGTCGACATCGCCAGCGCCTTGTCGGTCTTGCGAAGACGCATGATGGCGGCATCGGACCCGGGACCGATGGCAGTGTTGGTGCGTACCATGGAATCGTATTGTTCGAACACCCAGCCCTTGTGGCAGATGTTGGGCGAGGCCAGCATCTGCAAGAGCGTATCGTTCCAGTCGCGGTCGAGCGGCAGACTGTCGACATCGAGCTTGACGATCTCGTCCATGTAGGCCGGGCGCCTGGTGTCCCGCTTGTAGACCGGCGCGCCGCCGCCAAGCACTAACGAATGCGACGGTACCTGCGAGACCACCTGGCCATCGAGACGAACCGTCATCATGCCATCGTCGGTCACCTCGCCGATGATCTCAGAGTCGAGTCCCCACTTGGTGAAGATGCGCTGCACCTCGGACTCTTTCCCTTTCTTCACGCACACCAGCATCCGCTCCTGCGATTCGGAGAGAAGTATCTCGTACGGAATCATCTTCGGCTCACGGACCGGGACTTTCTCGATATCGATCACAATACCGGCTTCGCCCTTGGCTGACATCTCCGACGACGAGCAGGTCAGGCCGGCGGCCCCCATATCCTGGATGCCGACAATCAGGTCGTTGTCAATGATTTCGAGGGTCGCTTCCAAAAGCAACTTTTCCGTAAAGGGATCGCCGATCTGCACCGACGGACGTTTCGATTCCGACTTCTCGCTGATCTCTTCAGAGGCGAATGTGGCGCCATGGATACCGTCACGGCCGGTCTTGTTGCCGACAATCATGATCGGGTTGCCGGCGCCCTTGGCGACGGCCGATGCTATCCGGTCGGCCTTGACGATACCGACTGCCATGGCGTTGACCAGCGGATTGCCGGTGTACGATTCGTCGAAAAAAACCTCGCCCGCCACCGTCGGGACGCCAAAGGAGTTGCCGTAGTCGCCGATACCGCGCACCACGCCGTCGACCAGGTAACGCACCCGCGGGTTGGTCGGCGAGCCGAAGCGCAGCGAATTGAGCGCCGCGATCGGACGCGCGCCCATCGTGAAGATGTCGCGCAGGATACCGCCGACACCGGTGGCCGCGCCCTGGTACGGTTCGACGGCCGACGGATGGTTGTGTGATTCGATTTTGAAGACAACCGCCAGGCCGTCGCCGATATCGACCGCCCCGGCGTTTTCTTCGCCGGCTTTGGCCAAGAGCGCCTCGCCGTCGCGAGGGAGGGTCTTGATCAGGGCGATCGAGTTCTTATAGGAGCAGTGCTCCGACCACATGACCGAAAAGACGCCCAGTTCGGTGTAATTCGGCTCACGGCCGAGGATTTCTTTGATCTTCTCGTATTCGTCGGGGGTGAGGCCGTGGGCCTCGATCATGTCATGCGTGACTTGCGGCTGCGTGTATTGTTCGGGCATGTATGGTCTCCTTTATGAGGGCGCAATATATGGCGGGGGTGATGGCGTGGCAAGGCGGGAAAATGAGGGCTTGGGAAACGTAGAGGGGCAGGCGAGGGGGTGACGTGTGTGACACACAGCGGCAGGGATGACAATAATATGTGATTTCGCGCTCCAATAATCGGTCCTATAATTCCGATGCAAGTTCACGTCGCCCCGGACAAACCCGAGGCTCCTGCCGAAGGTGCAGGGCCGGGACGACGGGGGCTTGGTGTATCTTTTCTCGCTTGTAGGTCGAAATGTCGAGGCCAGGCGTCAGCGAGGGCGAGACTTTCGACATGAATAATCTCGCACACCACGCACAAAGATGTCGAAAGTCTGCAGCCGCCTTCGACGGCTTTGACGTTTCGACCTACAATTTGGATTCACCTTCCCGCTTCCGCGGGAATGATGCCTTTAAGTATCCACAATTCACTCCGGCGGCTACACCGTCGAGGAGGGGCAGAGATCGTTGATCGGGCAGTTCGGGCAGTCGGGGCGGCGGGCCTTGCAGATCGCGCGGCCATGCAGAATCAACAGGTGCGAGAAGATAATCCAGTCATCCGTCGGCACCAGCTTCATCAAGTCACGCTCGACCTTTTCCGGATCTTTGTGCCCGGTAAGTTTCAAGAGGCGGGAGATACGTCCGACATGGGTGTCGACCACAATCCCTTCGGCCAGACCGTAGCCGGCGCCGAGCACCACCGACGCTGTCTTGCGACCGACCCCGGCCAGTTTGGTCAGCTCGTCGAGTGATTTCGGGACACGGCCGTTGTGGTGTGCGATCAGCTGCTGCGCCGACTTGATGATGTTCTTCGCTTTTGAATTGAAGAAGCCGGTCGAGCGAATGATCTCACTCAGCTCGTCGATATCCGCCTCGGCAAAGTCGCGTACTGTTTTGTATCGCTTGAAGAGCGCGGGCGTGACCATGTTGACCCGCTCGTCAGTGCACTGCGCCGAGAGGATGGTCGCCACCATGAGCTGGTGGACAGTCCTGTGTGTCAGCGCTGTCCGGGCGTCGGGGTACTCCCCTTTGAGTATCTCGATGAGCCGCTCGGTGCGGGCTTTCTTGTCTTTGAGCGATTCGCGGGGCATACCGTATGGTACTACGCTTTTCTTAAGATGACAACCCGGTCGCGGTCGTTGAGGTCGCGAAGGATGGAGAACTGGTCGTAGCGACTGTCATCGCCGACCAGTTGCGCGATCGTGTCGGCTTGGCCGACGCCAATCTCGAACATCAGTGTACCGCCCGGTTCGAGGTAGTTTGGTGCATCGCGCAGGATGATACGTACCGCATCGAGACCGTCGACACCCGATGTCATGGCGACCTTCGGGTCGGCTTTCACTTCGGGGTCGAGCGATGCATAGTCGGGCTCGGCGATGTAGGGCGGGTTGGAGACAATCAGGTCGAAGCGAGCATCAACCGGTACGCTGCTGAAGAAATCCGACTCGATAAAAGTGATACGATCACCCACACCATGGGTGGCGGCGTTCCGCTGCGCGACCTCGAGCGCGTCTCTGGAGATATCGACTGCCGTGATACTTGCGCTCTCACACTCCAGCGCCAGCGTGATCGAAATCACCCCCGACCCGACACCGACATCGAGAATGAACGGCGCTGCGAGTTTCTTCGCACTGACTGTCCGCAGCGCCGTTTCAACCAGCATTTCGGTTTCGGGCGTCGGCGCCATGACATGCTCGTTGACATAAAACGTCCGGCCGTAGAACCACGCCTCGTTGAGGATGAACTGCAGCGGATAACGTGGCAGGCGGCGCGTCATAATCTTCTCGAAGCGCTCTTGTATCTCCGGCGTGACGGCATCGATGCCGTGCATGTACAGATCGAGTCGCTTGCAGTCCAACAGGTAGCAGAGGATCAGTTCAACCTCGGCTTTGGCCTGGTCAATCCCGACTGCCTCGAGTCTGGCCGCCGCCTTGTTTATGAAAGACTGGATGCGCTCGGTCATGTTGTGTGGCTGTCGCCGCGTTGTTTCAGCCGGCCGATAATCGGCACCAGCGCCATGATACCGATGGCCGACCAGCAGACGACTCTGGTCAGGGTCGGCGAGAACTGGATCGAGTGCGGGATGAGGTAAATTGCCAGCATGACAAAGAACGAGCCGACCGCCATGGCGCCAAGTGCCTTCGGGCCGAACAGGTTCTTCTGCGGCTTATTGATCAGGGAACCATAGGCCGAGACAGTGACGATCACAAAATAGACAACCAGCAGCTGGGTCTTGTTGTCGGTAGCGTCGGTGCCGAACGGAACTCCTTCCCACATGACGCCGAAGGCGTAGTAGTTCATACCGAAGCCGAATGGATAGCCGCCAATGAAACTGAGCAGGGTCGCCCAGAGCATCCACACCGCCATGCTGCGCAGGCGATCACCGCCCGCAACGACCTGGAATCCGCGAATAGCCGCCATAACGACGGCCGCCACGGTGGCGAACATCAGCACGACGTGTGGTATAAGAATGAGCGCCGGGACATGGCCGATGGCGCGCAATCGAAACGGCGTACCTTCTTCTTTCGCAAATTGTGCCTCCAGGGCGCCCGACGTGTTCTGGACCTGAAAGTAGTACCAGATTTTGGTAAGCTTCTCCCCCGTCTTCAGGGTGGCGACGTAGACATCGGCAGTGGTGTCGGTCGGCAGCATGATCTTTGTCTGGTACTGCTCGAGCTGCGACGGATCGATATTGAGCGCTTCGGGAAGATAGCGGAGCAGGACGATCGACTCCTGGTCGTTCACACCGTCGACGCGAATACTGAACGTGGCGGTCGAGTGCTCGAATTCCTTGGGGACAGTGTTGAACCGGAAGGTGTAGCCGTTCTCGGTATACTCGAAATACTCCGGCCGTCCTTCGGAGTTGGCGCGGGCGACGTACAGCATCACCAGTGACAGGACGATTGCCACGATGACCTGCGCCGTTCGCATCAGGCAAGCTCTCCCTGTATCTTCGCCTGCACCTTAAGCTGCTCTTCCTGGTCGTGGGCGCGCAGTTCATCGATCAAGAGATCAACGGCGCCGCCGAGGACAGCATCGAGTTTGTACAGCGTGAGAGAAATACGGTGGTCGGTGACACGGCCCTGTGGAAAGTTGTAGGTACGGATTTTGGCTGAGCGGTCGCCGCTGGAGACCATACTGCGGCGCTCCTCGGTCTGCCTGGCCATCTGCTCGGCCATCTTCCGGTCATACAGGCGCGCCCGCAACACCTTGAGGGCTTTAGCCCTGTTCTTGTGCTGCGACTTTTCATCCTGGCAGGTAACGACCAAACCGGTTGGCAGATGGGTAATGCGCACCGCCGAGTCGGTAGTGTTGACCGATTGGCCGCCGGGGCCGCTGGAGCGGTAGACGTCGATCTTCATCTCATTTTCCTTAAGATCGATATCGACATCTTCCGCCTCAGGAAAGACCGCAACCGTGACCGCCGAGGTATGAATGCGCCCCTGGGTTTCGGTATCGGGGACACGCTGGACCCGATGGACGCCGGATTCGTACTTCATTTTGCCGTAGGCGTCGGCGCCCGAAAGTGAGCAGATGATTTCCTTGAAGCCGCCAACTTCGTTGGGCGACGAGCTGAGCACTTCCAGTTTCCAGTCCTGGTGCTCGGCGAAACGCTGGTACATGCGAAAGATGTCGCCGGCAAACAGGCCGGCCTCGTCGCCGCCGGTGCCGGCGCGGATTTCGCAGATGGCAGCCTTGTCGTCGTTGGGGTCGTGCGGCAACAGCTGCAGCTTGAACTTCTGCTCCAGCTCCGGAATCCTTTCTTCCACGCCGGCCAGTTCCTCTCGGGCCATCTCGATCATGTCGTCGTCGTTTTCGTTCTTGATCATCTGCCGCGCTTCTTCGGCGGTGGTGACGGCGTCGCGGTAGGCCCGCCCGATCTCGAGTGTTTCTTCGACACGGCGTCGTTCGCGACTGAGCGCAATGGAGCGCTCGCGATCGGCGATCACATCGGGGTCCGACATCTGTTCGTCGATGTCGCGGAGTTTGTGTTCGAGCTTTTTAACTATTTCTATCATTTCTCAACCTGGCGTTTGGTTCAGGCAGATGTATAGCCTGTCATGGTCCCGGAATCAATAAAGAATGAAGGCAGCTAAGAGACAGCAGTCTGCTGTGACTGGATCCTGGTCTCGGTCTTGCCCAGGGCGGCTTCGAGCGCGACGATGGCGACCTCGAGCTGGTCCATCGTCGGTTCTTTCGTGGTGATCCGCTGGAGCCAGAGACCGGGCTGGATGAGCAGGCGGGTGATGGCATTGTCACGCGTTTTGCCCGACAACTTGAGCAGTTCGTACGATCCACCGGCGACGATCGGCAGCAGCGCGAAGTGGATGGCGAAGCGCTCCAACAGCGCCGGTGGCGCTCCGGTGTAGATGGCATAAAGCGTGTCGGAGACGGCGTATATCAGGATGGCGATGAGGGCGACAATGAGAATAAACGAGGTTCCGCAGCGCGGGTGGAAGCGGGTGTGGCAGGCAGCCCGTTCGGGCACCAGGTCGTCGCCCATTTCGAAGGCGTAAATCGATTTATGCTCGGCGCCGTGGTACTGGAACACCCGCTGGAACTCGCCGAACAAGGAGATCAGCCAGACATAGGCAACGAACATGCACAGGCGAATAGCGCCGGCGACGAGGTTGAACCAGACGGCGTTTTTGTCGACACCAAAGAAATTCGAGATCGCCAGCGGGATGAAGAAAAAGATGAAGATGCCCATCGCCATGGCGAAGGCGGCAGTGAGACCCAGCATCAGGCCATTGGATTTGTTCGGCTTGTAGTCTTTGCCCTTCTGCGCGGCCTCTTCTTTTTCCGCCTCTTTCACCGCGATGTCGGCGGAGAAATTGAGTGTCTTGATGCCGATAATGAGCATTTCGGCGAACGACACAGCACCCCGCACAATCGGCAAACCAAGCAGCTTGAACCGTTTGGCCAGCGAGGTATAGGGGTCGCTCTTGACCACGATCTCACCTGTTGGCGTGCGCACGGCGGTGGCGATGCGGTTTTCCGATCGCATCATCACCCCTTCAATTACTGCTTGTCCGCCGATATTCAAGTCGGGCATTGGGTTGGCCTGTCCCTGTCGTTCGGGTTTATGCCGCCAGAAAAAAGGCGGCGCACATGATTAATACGCACCGCCTTCAAATTTGACACCAAAAAAATCTGCTTATTCGGCGTTCTTCGCCTCTTCCGGCGTCGGGGCTTCCTTCTTGTCCATGCCGTATTTGCGGCGGAAGCGCTCGACACGTCCGGCGGTATCGATCAGTTTCTGCTTGCCGGTAAAGAACGGATGGCAGACCGAGCAGATTTCGACGGTGATCTCTTTGCGCACCGAGCGGGTCTCGAAGACGTTGCCGCAGGCGCACTTAACGGTCGACTTCTGGTAATCGGGATGGATTCCGGCTTTCATATGCCTGCTCCTTTATTTCAATACAACAACTTGCCTGTTCTACAACCAATCCGGGTGCCGCAAACGTCCGCGGATTCACCCACAGCCTATAATTATAGCAATAGATCGGACTTTCGGCAAGACCTATTTGACCGCCAGCACCACCGCCCAGTAGTACTCCCGGTAGGTCAGCCGCTCGATCCGAAACTGTTCCGAAAAGATTTTCTCCAGCTCGGACTGCTCAAAATAGTTCTTCAGAATGATAAACTCGGTGCCGTTGTCCAGATACCGCCGCTTGTAGTTGTTGCCGTAGCTGTCGCGGCCGGTCGATTCCATGGTCGGCCCTTCAGCGGACGGGTTGTTGTCGACCAGCCAGATCTGTCCGCCCGAAGCGGTCAGCCGCCTGACCAGATCGAACAGCTGATTGTACTCCTGTCTGGGATGGTGCGAAAACCAGAAGCCGAGACAGGTGAGGTCAAACTGACCGTCACCAAGCGGCAGCCAGTTGAGATCGGCCTGGACGAACGAGGTGGGGTGACGGTACGGTTTCTTGAGCGCCTCCCTGATCATGGCGATCGAGCGATCGACCGCCGTCACCTGCTTCGCGGTGGCAGCAAGGCGCGTCGTCCAGTAGCCGGTGCCGCAGGCAATGTCGACGACATCGCGACCGGTCGCCAGTTCCTGCAGGCGAGCCGCTTCGTCATCGATCTCTTTCCGGCGCTCGACGTTGTCACGGTAGTAGATCTGTTCGTATTCGGTGGCGCGGCGATCGTAATAGCGGATCATCTCGGCCTCTGTGCTCGGCTGTCGGCGCTGCTGTCTGGTCATGCTGAACGCTGCAACAATTGTTCGGCCAGGTTGTGCCCGACGGCATCGGCCTCGGCCAGCGCCTTGTCGTCGGTTTCGGCGCTGCCGGCATCGTGAAACGACGGTGACTTGTGCATGACGATCCCCTCGTTGGTCACCTCGACCCACTTGAAGAAACCGGCAATCACTTTGCGGGCGCCCTCGAACCATCCCCGTTCGCCGCCGACAAGGGCCATGGCGCCGGGACGCTTTTCGGGCAGCAGCTTGAGGAAGTCGTGTTCCGGATCCTGGTCCTCGAAATCGGCCGGCCGGAAGCAATTGCAGCGGTCGATAAACAGCTTGGCCTGGGCCGACACCGAATCGAAATAGACCGGCGAACCGAACATGAGGCAATCGCACCTGGCTAGTTCGTCATAGACGGGCGACAGATCGTCTTTGAAAAAACACCAGGCCGGGGTCGGCGCCTCCCCGCAGGCCTGGCAGGGGAGGATGACCAGGTCGTTGAGACGGACATCCTTGCGCGCCACCGTGACACTACCCTCCAGGCTTTCGGTAAAGGCGCGAGCCATGCGATCGAGGAGGATGTCGGTCGATGAGCCGACGGTCGGCGAGCCGTTGATTACGAGTAGTTCAATCTTCGTCTTCACGTTGTAGCAATTCCAGTTCTTCCAAAGTAGTGTACAGGTTCAGGATTTCGTCTTCAAGTTCGTTCTTGCGCCTGGTCGCCTGCTGCAACTTCTCCCAGTCGTTGCGCGGAATACCGCTGTCAATCGCCTCGACCAATCCGGTCAGTTCCGTTTCATACTCCTGGATCTGCGCACGGGCCTGTTCGATCTGTTTCTTCAAGCGGGCGCGCGCTTTCGAACGTTCCTTGAACGACTCGTAACCGGTCTTGTCCTTCTCGACCTTCTCCGGTTCGTCCGCCAGTGCCTGCTGCTGTATCTTCTCCCGGAAGTAGCTGTAGTTGCCGTCAAAGCAGCGCACCCGGCCGTAGTTGACCCAGAGAGTACGATCGACAACGGCATCGAGAAAGTGACGGTCGTGGCTGACGATCAGGAAAGAACCGTCAAAGTTGCGCAGGGCATCCTCGAGGGCTTCCCGGGAGTCGATGTCGAGATGGTTGGTCGGCTCGTCGAAGATAATGAAGTTGGCCGGGTGGTACAAGAGCCGCGCCAGCGAGAGCTTGGTTTTCTCGCCCCCGGAAAGGGTCGACACTTTCTTGAAGGAATCTTCACCCGAGAACCCGAACCGTCCGAGCGCACTGCGAATAGTGCCCGCCTCGGCGGCAACGTCCTTCTCCCACAGCGAGTCGATGACGGTCTGCCCCTCATCGAGATCCGACAACTCCTGGTCGAAGTAGGCGACATCGACATTGTTGCCCAGCCGGATCTCACCCTCAAGCGGCTCCAGTTCGCCGATGAGCGCCTTGAGTATGGTCGACTTGCCGGAACCGTTGCGGCCGATCAGCCCGACCTTGTCGCCGCGATAGATATCGAAGTGAATGTCCCGCACCACCGGTTGGCCGTTGTAGCCGAGCGAGACCGAGTCGAGTGACAGGACGTGTTCGTACGAGCGTCCGGACAGCTTGACATCGATCGATGCCCCGGCCTGTTCGTCGCGCGGCCGGGCGATCCGCTGGATGCGACCGAGATGCTTCAGTTTCGACTTGGCCTGACGCGATTTTTGACCGGCCATGTTGCGGCGGACATAATCCTCGAGACGCTTGATTTCCTCCTGCTGGTGACGGTAGCGGTGTTCGTGCAGACGGCGGCGTTCTTCGCGATCTACGAGATACTTTTCAAAACCGCCGGTGTAGGTGTCGAGCTTGCCGAACGCCATCTCCCAGACCAGATTGACCGTTGCCGTGAGAAAGGAGCGATCGTGCGACACGACAACGTACGCCTTGTCCAAGGACTTGAGATATTCCTCGAGCCAGACGGTGGAGTCGATATCGAGATGGTTGGTCGGCTCGTCGAGCAACAGCAGCGTACCCTTGCCGGCCAGCACACGGGCAAGGGCGGCGCGGTTCTTCTCCCCGCCGGAGAACTGGCGCAGCGGTTCTTCAAAGCGTTCCTCGACAAAACCCAGGCCCATGAGGATGCGCTTGATTTCATCCTCGAAACCGAAGCCGCCCTCAATTTCGAACAACTGCTGCAGCTGGCCCAGCTCCTCGAGCGCCTTCTCGTCGTCGGGCGCATAGCTCAGTTGTGTTTCAAGATCGGTGATCTTGTGTCTCAGGTCGTGCAGTTCAGGGCGGGCGGCGGCTACGAAATCGAACAGGGAGTCGTCGTAGTACTCCGTCTGTTCCTGCTCGATGTATTCGATGCGGCAGTTCTTTGCCCTGTTGATGCTGCCGGCATCGAGTTCAGACTTGCCGGCCAGCAGTTCGAAGAACGTCGTCTTGCCGATACCGTTGCGCCCGACCAAACCGATACGATCTTCGGTACGGATGGTAAACGACACGTCGTCGAGAATGACCTGGTCATTGAAGGCTTTACTGAGAGATTCCCCGGCCAGCAGCGACACCGTGCTACTCCTGTTCAGTCCGCCCGCTGCGCGAAAGGAGCATTTCGAGCGCCATGAGGATGGCGGCAACCCACAGGAATACCTGCCACAGCTCCTTGCCGAACCGCAGTTCGGCGACGGCGCCGGCGAGGGCGACATCTTCTTCGAGCAGCGGCGCCTGGGGAGCGCCGAGGGCGTCGGCGAACTGGTCGGCATCGACCGCCGTCAGGTTGCACTCGGTCGGATTAATGTTCACCGCGAAGCGATCAATCTCGCGCCCCTGGAAATAGAGATGGTAGATGCCGGGTCGATTGATCGGTCGCGCCCGTACCACCAGCGCCCCCTGCTGTTCTTCCGGGGGCAGCGTGACACGCAGGCTGTCGGGTGTTTCCATCTCGACGGGGGAATCGATTCCGCCGCTCAACTCAACCGAACGGGTAATGGTCTGGCCGGAAAAGAGTGTCATGTCGTAACTCGACAGGCCGCTTGCCAGGTACTCGGCGATTCGCGACACAAACGGCACGAAGAACGAATGACCGGCCAGGTCGTTGTATTGCGGCGCCATCGGCGCCAGCCAGGTGAGAATGCGGCCGCGACCCAGCGACGATTCAACCAGCGCCGGGCGGTTGCCGGAGAAGCCGGCGATCACGTTGGCATCGACGCCGGCGCTGACAGTCGGCAGGGTGTAGAACTTGATTTCCGGCGGCTGGTTCTGGTCAAACGAAAAGACATTGAACACCGGGTGGTCGATATCGACATCGGCCAGGGTATAGTAACCGGCCCGGGTAAAGTCGGGATCGATCGGTTCGTCAATCGATACGCCGGCTACCGGCGCCCACACCGCGTTGTACTGATCGAGCGGCGTACCGGCGCCGTAGCTCAAAAAGAGAGAGCGACCGTTGCGCACAAACGCCTTCAGCCGGTCGACATACATCTGCGGCAACCGCGGAATACCGGAGAGAAAGATGGCGTCGTAGTCAAAGACGTTGATACCCGACAGCTCGTCGGTAGCGGCAATCTTGACCGACCAGTACTGCGCCATATCGGGGCTGGGCGACAGCGCCAGCGACATCAGTCGCGATGCCGGATCGTCGTTGATGATCAGCACATTGAACTGCTCGGGTATGGTAAAACTGAAGTACCAGCGGTTGTCGCCGGGGAAGGCGTCGTCGGAGAGTTCGACATACCCGGAATGCAGACCGGCGCGGGAAACCGAGCGGCTGAAACGCACCGCCGCCTGTTCCCCGGCGCCGACCACGGCGTCGGTCTGGGCCACGCGAGTACCGTCGAGGAAGAGCGATACGATCAGGTCGTCGCGCGCCTCGCCGGAGTAGTTCTTGAGGGTGGCGGTGATGTCGAAATCATGGCCCGGCAGGATGAGCTGTCCGCCAAAGTCGACAGTCAGGATGCCGGCATTGTCGTTTTCTTCGAGCGGTAAGTCGAGAATGTAGACGTTGGCGCCGGTTTCCGCAAGCAACGGCGCCTCGGGCAGGGCGCTGCGCTGGCGATCGCTGATGATGTACAGTTCCTTGTTCAAATTGGCGGCCGTTTCCAGCAGCGAGCCGGCGCGGTCGAGGGCCTGTTCCATGTCGCCCGGCAGATCACTGGCCGCGAGGCGCCTGAGCTTTTCCAGCGCCACTGCCGCCGAGGTAAACACGTCGGCAGTTTCCACTTCGACCAGGGGTACGGTCGGCACCACGGCGATATCGTCCGATTCGGAAAATGTAGCGAGCAGTTCCTCGGTTCGTTCCACGGCCAAATCATACAGCACGCCGTCGGCGACATATCGTTGCATCGACGCCGAGTTATCAACGACGACGACCGCCGAGACCTCGGCGTGAGATCCGATGTTGCCGCCCTCGGTTGTCGGCCGGGCGAACGCCAGCACGACCGCAAGGATGATCAGCATGCGCAGCAAGAGAAGCAGCAGCTGGCGGATTTTAAGGCGTCGCACCTGGCGCTTCTGCATCTGCTTGAGATGCTTCAGCGACGAAAACTCGACTACTTTCACCCGACGTTTGGAGAACAGGTGAAGGATGAGCGGAATGAGGGCGGCTGCCGCCGCTAAGAGCACGGCACTGTTGAGGAAACTAAACATAACTTACAGTTTGGCCTGCCAGGTAAAAGGATTTTCGATCAGGCGTTTGGCCTCGTCCTGGTGGTAGGCTGCGGCCGGCAGGCTGATGACATTGGCGTAGTACTCACGCGCGGTTTCATGGTCGTTTTCCAGATCGGCGACTTTACCCAGCCACAGGTTTATCATACCGAGATAGTACGGCCTTGTTTCAAGAAAGTAGCCGATTTGCAGATACTCCCTGGCGACCTCGATATCACCGGTACCGGCATAGCTGATACCGTTCCACATATACAGATCGGCGCGGCTCGGTTCGGCGCCGAGCACGGAATTGATTATCCCCTGCGCCGCCTTGAAGTGTCCCGTCGCCTGCTGCCTGAGAGCGGCGTCGTCGGAGCCCAGCAGAATCGTTCCGAGCAGGACTCGGCTCTCGGCCTGGGCGCCGCCGCCGGCTGATTCGGTAACGACCTGCTGCAGCGCTTCCCGGGCACGCTGGTCGCGACCTTCAGTATGGTAGTACAACCCTCTGTTGAAGGCAATAAGGGCGCTGTTCGAATCGATCTGCGCGGCCTTTTCGAACAGCTCGATGGCAGGAGCAGATCGTCCGGCCATCAGCAGGTAACTCCCCTGCGCCATGGTCGCGAAAACATTCGCTGTATCAAGCGCGGCCAGCTGCTCGGCCGCTTCGGCAGCATTGTAGTAATCGCCGGAATAGAAGTACGCCAGGTGCAGGTCCGACAATACTCGACCGCTGTCATTGGCGTTGGCGGCACGTTCGATCATGCGACGGTACTGTTTTAACGCCGCATCGTAGGCGAACAGGCCTTCGGCACGCTGGGCATATCGGCTGAGGGTGCCGAGGTCAATCGTGACGGTATCGACAAACTGCCGCCAGTCGTTTTCCATGTCGGCAAGTGACATCCGGTAGGTCGACTCCAGCGCTTGTGTCAGGTTGAGATCGTGCGCTTCGCGGTAGACATTCTTGAACTGGCCCGGCCCGAACGATGCCATCAGGTACTTAACGAAGCTCGATGCCACCAGATCGGCAAGGCGCGGATCATCGCCGCGATATTCGACTGGATCCGCGAATCGGGAGAGCATTGGCGACGGATCGTCGAGCAAAATCTCGCGCATATCAAGCGTGGCCGGGGCAAAGTAACCGGCGATACCATCGATCAACATCGGGTGGCTGTAGCCCAGGTTGCGCTGCACGGCGGCACTGATCATGATGAACGGATCGGCCCCCACGGCGGTATGGCCGTACACCCCTACCGCCAGTGAGCGAGTCGGATCGACCATCATGGCGAAGTTGCGGTCCCACCAGACCGATGCCATAAAGCAGGGCGCCAGGTAGACTGTATACTTACCGGGCAACGAAAACTTGAGCATATTGGCCACCTGGCGATATTCGTATTCGAACATCGACTTGACGGTCGGCCAGTAGTAGTCACCAAACGACCCCTGCACATAGTAGAAGTCAGCATTGGCGCTGGGACGCGACTTGAACTGATCGCCAGCCCGATGATTGTAGGGACACTCCCCCAGGTCTATCTCGATCGGCTCCAGTGGTACCACCGTGAACGCCAACTCGCCGCCGCCCTTTGCAGGAATACCGGTCAGGCGGGCGGGCAGTTCGTACTCGACAGTGAACCGCCGCGAGATGGTCGATGAGCGCGGCCCCAGCGTGACAATGTGCACAACCAGGTCGCACTTGTTGGAGTCGATGGCGCTGACTTCGATATCGCTGGAAAAACCGACATGGTAGCCGGTCATCGGGATGCCGTCGACGCAATCGACAGTGTCGGTCAGCAACGTGACCGGCTCGGCGCCCGGCTCTGTTTGCGCGATCGACAGTTGACAGCGCACCGCCGGGGTGGCCAGGGCCGGCACCGCGGCCAGCCCGAAAAGCAGGCACAGACTATAGGTAATCAGTTGGATCATGCTGATTTATACGTTCCTGATGGGAATTCGTCGAGCGATTTATGCCACCCCGTCGGCATCTTGCACCAGCCGACCGTCCCGCAAAATCGGCAATACCGGAATCGAGTCGATGGTGCTGGCGGTTATGACATCGTCACCAAAGCCGATCGAATCGAGAAAGCGACCATGCTCTCCCTTGGCAATGGCGCCGGTGAGATCGTTTTCATTGTTCTGGTACAGCAGCAGCGCCAGCGAGGCAGCGTCATTGGGGTTAACCATCGCGCCGTGACGCCTCGCTAACAGGCTGATCAGCATGCCGGCGCAGAGAGTGTCCTCGATTGAGAAGCCGCCGTCACGTCCGGAGCAGACGATGATCAGGTCTTTGTCAACCTCGGCGATTTTGGCCGCCACCGCCGTAATGTTGACCAGGCCGCACGAGAGGACCGGCGAGGTGCCGTGGGTACGTTCGAACACGCCGGTGCCGTTGGTTGTGGTCATGATGACGAACTTGCCGCCCACGGTTTCTTCGGTGAACTCGGCCGGCGAGTTGCCCAGGTGGAAGTTTTCAATTTTCACGCCTTTGCGTTCGCCGGCCAGCACGGTCGATTCGGCGCCGATCTTCAGGCGCATCTCCCCCGCCTCGCCGGGGCCGTCGGTCGGAATCACGCCTTTTGCACCGGCTGCCAGGGCGGCGCAGATGGAAGTGGACGACCGGAGGACATCGATCACCACAACCGACTTGTTCTCCATTTGCGCCTTGACGAACGGCAGGGGAGTGAGGTACACCTCTATATTCATACAGCAACCTTACTTGTGGCTGGCATCCTTGTAGAAGGGCGGTTTGACAACAGTGGCATCAACTTTCCTGCCACGAATGTCGATCTGGACCACGTTGCCCGACTTGAAGTGCGAGCGTGGCACGTAAGCAATCGCGATCGGCTTTTGCAGTGACGGTGAGAAGGTGCCGGAGGTGACATGACCTGCCTCGGAACCGTCGACGAACACCTTGTAACCGTGACGCGGAAAGACCCGGCCCTCCTCGATTTCGAGGCAGACGAGGCGACGGTCGGGCTTTTCTTCTTTCAGCTTGCGCAGGACATCGGCACCGATGAACTCCTTGTCGAAGTCGACAATCCACGACAGGCCGGCCTCGACCGGGTTGGTTGATTCATCAATGTCGTTGCCATACAACGCCATCTTCATTTCCAGACGCAACGTGTCGCGGGCGCCCAGACCGATCAGCTCCATCCCCATCGGGAAACCGGCATCGGTGACCGCCTTCCAGACCTGGTCGCAGTGATCAGGATGGATATACAGCTCGAAACCGTCCTCGCCGGTATAGCCGGTACGTGAGAAAAGAATATCCACACCGCCGATCTCGGCGACAGCCGAGGTATAGTACGGCATGGTATCGAGATCGTAATCGGTGATTTTCTCAACCACCTTTTGGGCATTGGGCCCCTGGATGGCCAGCAGGCCGGTATCGTCGGAACGATCGACCAGCTTGACATCCCCTTCAAGATGAGAGTTAAGCCATTCGAAGTCTTTCTTGATGTTGGCGGCGTTGACCACCAGCATGTACTTGGTCGGCAGACGGTAGACCAACAGATCGTCGACGATACCGCCGTCCGGCTTGGTCATACAGGAGTACTGGATCTGGCCGGCATCGAGTTGCTCGACATTGTTGACGGTGGTTTTCTGCAGGAAAGCGACCGCATCACTGCCGGAGACCTCGAACTCACCCATGTGCGAAAGATCGAAGAGGCCAACATTCTCGCGGACAGCCTTGTGTTCGGCCTGCATGCCCTTCTTGTACTGGGTGGGCATGAGATAGCCGGCAAACTCGGTCATCCGGGCGCCGGCGGCAATATGCTGATGATAAAACGGTGTTTTCCGGGCGACGTTATCTGATTCGGTCATACAAACTCCTTTTAGGGCGCAAACCTGCAATAGACCGGAATTAATCCGTCGGCGGCCGGAATGTCAATAACCGACTCCATCACGGTTGAGATTGATCCTAACCAAATTCTCATATCACCTTACCATGCGCCTAACAGAGCGGTCGCATTGTTGGCATGCAACAGCTTTATCCCTGTTCCTTTCTCCAGAAAGCCCCGGAGTCCGACCGGGGCTTTTCTTTTTGAGGGACAACCGATTAACCGAAATTTCACATAACCCTACACCGGCTCTAACACGCTGGCTGTTTATCTGCTTAAGAAACGATAACTGCATTGTCAGCAAAGGGACATTGAAACGTGAATGCACGACGGAACCGTGAAAGTATGAACCGCCTCTGGGCGCGCCTGCGCCGCTCGGCCGAATTCCGTGCCGCCCGCCTGGCGCGCGGAGTCAGTCAGCCCAGCCTGCCGAACACGCCTCCCGCCCAGCCCCGCCCGATCGCACCGAGCGAGAAGTGACCATGACAACAGTACCCCGCTCCGGCGCCGAACATCCGTGGGACCTCGACGATGCCATCAGCCGGGTCCGGGTCTGGCACAGCCACGATCAGCCGCACCTTGCGCTGGTACATCTAAACAGGTGGACCCGCGCCTGGCCCGACGCCGGTGAGCTGTGGTTTTATCGAGCGATCTTCTGTGCCCGCCTTGGCCTCAGGCTGGAAGAAGCACGGTCATGGAAGGCATTTCTCAATGTGTACCCGCACAACCGTCTGCTGGCCAGCCTGTTGCGCGATCGCATTCAGGATATGGACTGAATCACGGGCGGCGGCAGTATTAATTCATTTCTTCATACCCGATTACTATTTCCTTAACAATCTGACGGTATCCTTCCAGAGAACTCGATACATATCCCTGTATCATTTTTCCTGGGCTCCGAGCAACTCGCGGAGCCTTTTTTTTGTAAGAACGGGGGCTGAAACAAGCGTTGACAGCGATTTCAGCCCCCGCTATACTTTGCCGGTACCTGCCAACAGAGCCGATCGCAAAACGGCTCTTTTCAGATTGGATAGGAGTTTCAAATGAAGTGTGTGACGCTTACTGTACTGATGTGCTGCCTGACTCTTGTTACAAGTGTTTCGGCGCAGGAAAAGATATCTCCACGGCACGCACCACTGACCGCTTTCTCTGCCGATTTCGATTCTTTAATCATTCCAACACCGGAGTGGATTAGCCTCTACTGCGAGAACCCGACCCTGAACGGAAGTCCGCTGGCAGCCGGTGACACCATCATGGTGTTTGACCCCGATGGTATCCTGTGCGGCATCGATACGGTGCGTGCGGACGGCAAGTACGGCTTTCTGCCGGTGTACCGTGATGACGAGTTCACCGATGCCGACGAGGGCGCCGAACCGGGCGACACCCTGTCGTTTGCCGTCAACGGCCGACCGGTGACAGTCGAGACAGCCGTCGTATGGACCGAGAATGGCGATAATTTCGAAATCTGTTCGTTCTCGAGCCAGGCTCGCGACGTGTATGTCGACATCAAGCCGGGATCCTGTCCCAATCCGTTCAATACCCGCGGCAACCTCGAGCGCGGCCGGGCGGTATTGCCGGTGGCGTTGCTGGGAACGGAGTCGTTCGATGTAGCTAATGTCGATCCGTCAACTATCACCCTCGCCGGCGTCGCCGCGGAGCGATACTCCTATGAGGATGTCGCCACGCCATATGATCGGGACAGCTGCGACTGCCACGACGAGAAGGGCGACGGGTTCGAAGACCTGACGCTGAAGTTCCTGCAGCGCGACATTCTCGCCGCCACCGCACCGGTTAGAGACCGGGAGTATTACGAGTTGGTGCTGGAGGCGAAGACGGAAGACGGTGTGTCGCTGGTGGGCAGTGACTGTATCTGGATACTCGGCGACTATGGCGAGTTTGGAGATGACGGCGCCGACAGCACGGCGCTGAACCCGCACAATCACCCCAATCCGTTTAATCCGACCACGACCATTCAGTTCAGTATGCCGGTCAGCGGCCAGTATACGCTGGAAATCTTCGATGTCCGCGGTCGCCAGGTGGCTTCGTTCACCGGTACTGAAGGGGCCGGTACGGTGGCGGTCGAGTTCGACGCTGCCCAGCTGGCATCCGGGATGTATCTCTACCGGGTGACGGTTGATCAGTGGCAGGAAACAAAAAAGATGCTGCTGTTAAAGTAAGACGTAAGACTTTCGATTGAGAACGGCCGGTCGATTGCGACCGGCCGTTCCTGTATCAATAGCTGTGAGCGTCGAGTGTCACCTTGCCCCGGAAGATCCAGTAGATACTCGTAGTGTAGGCAAGGACCAGCGGAATCCCCATCACCGCCATAATCAGCATGATCTTGAGCGTTTGGGCCGACGATGCGGCGTTGTACACATCAAGCGAGTTGGCGGGGCTGGGGTTGGAGTAGATCAGGTTGGGGTACATGCCCAATCCGAATATCGCCAGCAACAGCAGCACCGCCGCACACGACGACAGGAATGCCCGAAACTCCCGACCGTGATGAATCTCCCGCGGAATGTTGGCAATCGCCAGCATGTTGAGAAGAGGAATAGCGAACAACAGCGGGCCGGCTTTAATATGGTCGGTCAGCTGCGGGACATAGAGCAGTGTCGCCATCGTCGTGCTGACATAACAGATCACGAAGAAGATGATCGTGTTGTTCACCCAGCTGCGCAGCTTGGCCTGCAGCGGGCCGTCGGTTTTCATCACGCCATATATAGCGCCGTGCATCATGAACAGTGCGACGGTCGTAATTCCGACCAGCAGTGCATACGGATGCAGCAGGTCGAGGAAGCTGCCGGCAAACTCGTGCTCGGCGTCGAGCGGAATTCCCCAGGCGATATTGCCGAGCGCTATCCCGATGATAAAGGCGGAGAGTATGGAGCTGCCGGCAAAGCCGACATCCCACATCCGTCGCCACCAGGTCATCTCCTGCTTGGAGCGAAACTCGATGGCGACGGCGCGGAAGATCAGGCCGACCAGGAGGAGCATCATGGCGAGATAAAAGCCGGAAAAGGCGGTGGCATACACCTCCGGGAAGGCGGCGAACAGGGCGCCGCCGCCGGTGACGAGCCAAACCTCGTTGCCGTCCCAGACCGGGCCGATGGCGTTGATCATGACGCGACGCTCTTCGTCGGTGTCGGTCAACAGGTGCAGAGCGCCGATGCCGAGATCGAAGCCGTCGAGTATCGCGTAGCCGGCGAAGAGAATGCCGACAAGGATGAACCAGATCGAATTGAAATCGAATGCGAAATCCATCACGCCCTCCCCTTGTCCGGTTCAATGTCTTTGGGGCCGGTCCGTATCTTGTGATCGAGCTGGTAGACAAACAGGGCACCCAACAGCAGATAGATGGCTGAGAACCCGATAATCGATGTCAGCACCTCGCCGCCCGACACCGATTTACTTATGCCGTCGGCGGTGCGCAACAGGCCATAAACAATCCACGGTTGCCGCCCCACCTCGGCCGTGAACCAGCCGAGCTGATTGGCCAGTTGCGGCAGGAGGACAGCGAAGACAAGTATGACGAGAAACCATCGGGTATCGTACAGCTTCTTTCGCCACAACAGGAAGGCTGCAATCAGCGAGAGGGTGATGAGAACAAAGCCGATAGCCACCATCAGGTGATAGGATTGGAAGACCAGGTTGACCGGTGGCCGGTCTTCCGGTGGGAAGGCCTTGAGGCCGGTGACCGGTTGGTTGCTGTCGAAATGAACGAGCAGCGACAGGAAGCCGGGGATTTCGAGGCCGGTAGTCTTTTCGTTCTCTTCGTCAACCCAGCCGAACAGGTACATACCGGCCGGCGCGCTTTCCGGCCAGTGACCTTCCATCGCCGCCAGCTTGGCGGGCTGGTTTTCGGTGACACCGTCGGCCGACATATGCCCGGTCACCAGTTGCATGATGGAGGCGAAGACGGCGATGCCGACGGCAATCTTCATCGAGGCGATGGCAAAGTCGCGGTGACGCTTGCGCAGCAGGTAAAAAGCCGAGACCGACATGATCATGAAAGCAGCCGCCTGCCAGCAGCCCATGTAGGTGTGGGTGATACGATCGATGAACGACGGGTTGAATACCATCTGCCAGAAATCGGTAATTTCCGCGCGCATAACACCGTTGTGCTCAACCAGGTGATAGCCGGTCGGTGTTTGTTGCCAGGAGTTAGCGACCACGATCCAGATGGCTGAGAAGTGGGCGCCAAGCGCAACCATGATGGTCGCAAAGAAATGGGTGCGCGGCTTCACCTTGTTCCAGCCGAACAGGAGAATGGCCAAAAAGCCGGACTCCAGGAAGAAGGCGAAGATCCCCTCGGCGGCCAGGGCGCTGCCGAAAACGTCGCCGACAAACCGTGAGTAAGTCGCCCAGTTGGTGCCGAACTGGAACTCCATGACAATGCCGGTAGCGACCCCCAGGGCAAAGATCAAGCCGAAGATCAACACCCAGAACTTAGTCAGGTTGTGGTACAGCTGGTTTTTGGTCTTGAGGTAGATCCCCTCGGTGATGACGAGGAAAACCCCCAGGCCGATGGTCAAGGGTGGAAAGAGATAATGAAAGCCGATTGTCAGCCCGAACTGTAAGCGTGCAAGAAACTCTGTATCCATGGCCGCTCTCTTAAAGAATGGTCCAACTCATAGATCAAGAAAATATGATAAATCCCGGATAAGTATTCCTTCGGCCGCACTCAGTCTACTTTAACGTCATACTGAACAGACGTTTATAAGACCAAACAACTGCTGTTTCGCCTTCTGCTCTTTGCCTGTAACAACAGACACATGAGAAATGTTTCACAATGTTAGCGTCTTCTAACTCCCGTGTAAAGCAGAAAATCAGGTTTTCCTGCTGCCTGTGTACATATCGAACCTCAGCAGGCGGCATTCGAGCGGGCCGTTGTACAGTTCGATTCGTCGTGAGGTTCGCAACCCAATCGACTTGGCGGCCTTCAGATTGCCGGTCAATATGTATGCCGTGTAACCGGTGTAGCTTTGCTTGAGGGTATCCCCGATCTGTCGATAAAACGCTTCCGCCTCGGACAGCGGCATCCGCTCACCGTATGGCGGGTTCATGACAAGCATGCCCTCTGCGTCCGGTGGCTCGGTGGTGAAGAAGTCGGACTGGCGCAGGTCGACAAACGGACCGGCGCCGGCGCGCTGGGCGTTTGCCCGGGCGGCTTGCAGGGCGCGGCTGTCGGAATCCCAGCCGATGATACTGCTCGCCACGGCCGACTTCTCTTCAGATCGGCAACGCCCGCGCAGGCTGCGCAGAAGGGCGGCATCGTAATCGGGAAACGCCATAAAGCCGAACTGCTTGCGTTCAGCGTTGGGGGAGCGGCACAGGCTGATGAGGGCGGCCTCAATCAGGAAGGTGCCGGAACCGCACATACCGTCGACGATCACAGTCGTACCATCATACCCCGCCAGCAAGAGGATGCCGGCCGCAAGACACTCGTTGAGCGGCGCCTCCCCGGCCTCGGTACGGTAGCCGCGGCGGGTGAGTGGATCGCCGGAAGTGTCCAGCGCGATGGTGGCATTGTCGTCGTTCACGTGCAGATTGATACGGAGGTGCGGGCTGTCGAGGTCGACCGACGGTCGTTTGCCGAACTTCTCCCGCAACTGATCGACAATCGCATCTTTCACCGTCTGCGCGGCATACTGCGAATGCCGGATACGTGACTTGTTGACAACGGCATCAATTGCCAGCGTCTTGTCGGGTGACAAGTAATCTGACCAGCGAATTTGTTGAGTCAGCCGGTACAGCGCTTTATCGTCGAGTGTCTTCCCACCGCTGATCGGGCGCAGAACGCGGGTAGCGCAACGCAGACGGAGGTTGGCATTGTACATGAGCGCCTTGTCACCGTCGAAGGTAACCGCGCGGTTGCCGGGTACGACGTTGTGTGCGCCGAGGTTGCACAGTTCTTCGGCGACAATGTCTTCCAGGCCGTGAAGCGTCTTCGCGACCAAAGTCATGTTTGGCGTCTTCTTCATGTAAGACAATGTCGCGAACTGTCGCCGGCTCGCCAACCTTTTTGCTCGATTCTTTTGCGGCGACAGCCTTGCCTGGGATGCCCGGGCTGCCTATACTGGAACGATCGCTGAAATCTTCAATCGTCAATACGTTCGACTTACCCATGCTTGATCTGTTCATTGTCCTCGCCTTTATCGTCTATGCCATCACCGCCGGTTTTCGGGCGCGCAAGAAGGCATCACGGTCGCTGGTCGAGTACTTTTTGGCGGGAAAGACACTAAAGGGCTGGCAGGCCGGGCTGTCGATGGCCGCCACCCAGTTTGCCGCCGACACCCCGCTGCTGGTCACCGGACTCATTGCCACCGGCGGAATCTTCCTGGTCTGGCGGCTGTGGATTTACGGCATCGCTTTTCTGCTGATGGCGTTTGTCTTCGCAGCCTTCTGGCGACGGTCGGGTGTGTTGACCGATGCCGAGTTCACGGAGATCCGCTACAGTGGACCGGGCGTCCTGACGCTGCGGGTGTTGAAAGCGATTTACTACGGGACGGTCATCAATTGCGTGGTGATGGCGATGGTGCTGGTGGCAGCGATGCGTATTGCCGAAGTGTTTCTGCCCTGGCATGAGTGGTTGCCGGGGGGTGTATATGGCGCGGTGCTGAATCTGGTGCATACGACCGGGCTGTCCCTGGGCGAAAGCGCGATCGGCCTGCCGCTCGACATTACGGCCGCCAACAACCTGATCAGCATACTGGCGATCCTGAGCTTCACGGCGCTCTATTCCACGACCGGTGGTCTGCGCAGTGTGGTCGCAACCGATGTCATGCAGTTTGCGCTGGCGATGGTCGGCACGGCGATCTACGCGGTGCTGGTGGTCGACCATGTCGGCGGTTTGGGTGCTCTGGGTGAGCGGATTGTCGAGATCTATGGTTCGGCACAGGCGCACGACATGTTGTCGTGGGCACCGACGGCGGGAGAAGCGCTGGCGCCATTCCTCGTCATCATCGGCCTGCAATGGTTCTTCCAGATGAATGCCGACGGTACCGGTTACCTGGCACAGCGCTCGATGGCGTGCGAGACCGACAAGGGCGCACGTGCGGCCGGTGTCATCTTCGCCTGGATGCAGATTCTTGTACGCAGCCTGATCTGGCTGGTGATCGGGGTGGGGCTGCTGGTGGTGTACCCGTTTGAAGCGGCGGAGATTGGAGTCGACGGTTTTGCGGCGTCTCGCGAAATCCTCTTTGTGACCGGTATCAACGATCTGCTGCCACCCGGCATTCGCGGCCTGATGCTCACCGGCCTGCTGGCGGCGCTGGCCTCGACAATCGATACCCATCTCAACTGGGGCGCCAGCTACTATTCCAATGACCTGTACAAGCGACTGATCTGTAAGTCCTGGCTCAAACGTGAACCGCGCAATGTCGAGCTGGTGCTGGCGGCGCGGCTGTCGAACGTTATCATTCTCATCATTGCCCTGACCATCATGGCCAATCTCGGCTCGATCCAGACTGCCTGGTATATCTCGCTCATGTTCGGAGCGGGCGTCGGATCGGTGCTGGTGCTGCGCTGGGTGTGGGAACGGATCAACCTGTACAGTGAGCTGGCGGCGATTGCGGTCTCATTAATCATGGCGCTGGTATTGCTGTATGCGACCGACGAAGAGTGGCTGCGTTTGGGAATCATGGCGCTGACCTCGACAACCGCAGCGATCGGGATTACCTTCGTGACGCGCGACACCGACACCGCCACGCGGCAGGAGTTCTACCGCCGCGTGCAACCGTTCGGCTGGTGGCGCGACACGGCAACGGCGGTCGGTGATGAGCCGCGCCGTCCGATTAAGCGACTGGGGAAACATCTGTTGCTCACCGGGCTGTGTTCGCTTTCATTGTTCTTCGTGCTGGCGGGCGCAGGCAAGCTGCTGGTGCGGGCGCCGGATGATTCGATCATCTGGCCGGTCATACTCCTTGTGGCCGGGCTGGCGATCATCCCCACCTGGTGGCACAGCGCCTTTGGCGATGAACGGGTACAATGAACTGGAAAGGACAGTCAAGACACAGCTATGAAACAGTTTGATCAGGAAGCATTTAACCGGTTTATGCTCGAACACAAAGTGTACGGTTTTTTCGACCAGGCGATCACCCTCAAGTCAGGACGGCAGTCGCACTTTTACGCCAACTGGCGGACAGTCGTTGAGGATGTCTGGCTGACTGAAAAACTGGTCGAGCACCTCCTGTCGTTCGTCGAGGCCAGGGGAATCGCAGTCGACACGTTCTATGGCGTGCCGGAAGGCGCCACCAAGCTCGGCGTACTGGCGCAGTATACGTGGGCGCGCAAACAATCGGATTACGGTATCGGCTCGCACGCCCTGGCGATGGGACGAGCCAAACCGAAGGAGCACGGGGCGCCGAAGGATCGCTTCTTTGTCGGCACGCCGCGCGGCAAGGTGGTGATGATCGAGGATGTCACCACCACCGGCGGCTCGACCATGACCGCGCTGGAGGGATTGCGCAAGGCCGATATCGAGGTGTCGGCGATCATCAGCCTGACCAACCGGATGGAGAAGCGTGACGACGGTTTGAGTGTGGCGGACGCCTTCAAGCAGATGGATGTCGACTTTTATCAAATGAGCTCGGCGCTGGAACTCCTGCCGCAGGTGTATGCCGCGCAGCAACCGGGAGCCGAGATCGGCAAGGCGATCGAAGGGGAGTTTGAGAAATACGGCGTGGCCAGGATCGAACTGGGCTGATCACTTCCGCGACAAGCAAGAAGAAGCCGGTGGCTCGAAAGAACCACCGGCTTCTTCTTTGCCTGCAACCGTAAACTACTTCAGCAGCATCATCTTCTTCGTAGCACGGAAGTTCTCGCTCTGCAGGCGGTAGAGGTAGAGACCGCTGGCAACCGCATTGCCGGCATCGTCGCGGCCGTTCCAGACGACTTCATGCTGACCGGCCGACCGCCGAGCGTCGACCAGCGTCGCCACCGTGCGACCGAGCATGTTCACGACGGTTATCTTCACCTCCGAAGCCGTCGGCAGGCTGTAGCGAATGGTCGTGCTGGGGTTGAACGGATTGGGGTAGTTCTGTTCCAGCGCGAACCGGTTCGGCAGGGCCGCGCCGTGGTCGTCACCGACATCGGTAGCGACCGCCACCATCGTCGTATCATCGAACGAACCGTCGCGACCGTTGTCGATGTACAGCATTACATCCGATAACTCCAGAGTGTTGAAGTCGGGAACGACCTGCTGCACCGAGTTGGCGGGCAGAAATACACTGCCCGACACCACCTCTTCAGCACCGGAAGCATCGAGGTGACGTATGCGCAGCCGGAAGGTCTTGTCGCCGCCGGCATTTTCGATACTCAGGCTACCGTCGTCGCGCAGTTGTACCGCGGTGGTGTCGTCGGCGTCGAGTATCATCTGTTCGACGCCGTATGTCTTCTCGTTGTCGGCATATGTGCCGATAGCGATCAGCGACACGGTCTTCGCAGCAGCATCCGGATTGCAGAGGGTGATACTGCTGTCGATCGTCAGTTCGTCGGTCTGCAGCGAGTCGGCATCGAATCGATCATACCCGTAGGCGATCGAATCACCGAAGAAACTGACCGTCAGGAGCGTGTCCTCGAAGCCAAACAGTTCGACGAGTTGCGTCATTTCGGGAGTCACACGATAGCCGTATGGTCGCTTCTGCTCCTGGTCGGGATTGAGTACATAGATCGGCTTGCCGACTGTTGAGTCGGTAGCGAAATCGTCGCCTTCAACATTGCCAAGGGTATCGCCGGCCTGGCTGATGAGGCGGGCGTCGGCAGTCCCGGAGAGATAGAGCCGTACCCAGTGGTCAGCGCTGCTGGCCCTGGAGTCGGCTTTCCACTTGCGAATGAAATCGGGGTCCTGTGTCAAAACACCTTTCGGCGCGCCGGGGAAGAAGCCGACACTCCCCCGCCAGTTGCCGCCTTTCTTAGCGCCCAGATCGGTATACTCCCAGGTATTGGCGACGGTATCGACGATCACTTTACGGGTGGTATCGAGCGGGAAATTGTTGTCGTACACGTATAGATAAACCGTATCCGGTGACGTCGAATGTGATTCAAGCCTGTACGGCATCACGGAGTGGCCGGCGATGAAATCCCCGTCCGAACCCAAATCACGAATAATCAGCGGCCCGATATCATCGTCGATCGCCAGACCGCTCCAGGCGCTTTCGAACCACTGAATCGTTTCTTTCGGTGTCATGTCTTCGTGATCGTCTTCCCAGTCTTTATCCAGATCGTTCATCTGCCAGGTCCACCAGCCGCCGATGAAGTCACGGGAGAAGTCATCAACGGTGATATCGGCGACCGGCTGCCCGACATACTGCGGATACAAATCGAAACCGAAGAACAGACCAAGGCTGAAGAACAGCGTTGCCGCCTTGGAGAAGCCGTCGCAAAAGCCACCCCACTCACGCTGATACGAGCGCAACAGGAGCAGGCCGGAGCTGCCGATCTGGCCGGTGAGATCGCCGTACGGGAAGCACCGATCGTCGCCGAGGGCCCGACAGGTCTGGAAGTAGTTTGGCGAGAAGCTGCGGGCCTTCTCGAATTGCCGAATAAAGTCTACAATGTAGCCCTTGGCCACGTAACGGCTCTCTAATCCCTGCCAGTACTCATCGGGCCACATTTCGGATTTTGAATTGCCAAACTGGAATCCATGGTACTGGGGCAGGAACGGTTCGCGCAGGTCACCATCGCGATTTCGAGCCAGCCATGTAATCTGTCGCCCAATATCCGACAACTGGATAGAAAACTCATCCGATAAGCTCGACACACAGGGATAATCCAGATCGGTGGCACGGACGAAGCAGTGATCTCCCGATCGGTCGATCAGCACGGCGATCCTGTCAAGCACAGTGGCATCGATATCGCGATCAATGTCAACCCAGGTCTTGCCGGAATCAACCGACAGTTCCAGCTTTATATTGTCGACATTGAGTACATTGAATTGAAACACTTCGCCGTTGCCGAAGTACAGAGTATCATCCGACGACGGGTATTCGATCTGAATAAATCGATCACCCGGGATACCGGTTGACGGCATGAAATAGCGCACCACGCCGGATGCGCCGAAGTAGTCCAGAAATGTATCGTCGAACGGGGCAACATCAAAGTCACCGGCCAACCAGAGGGTATCGCCGCTTCCGACCATGTCGCGCACTCTGAAATCGAGTTCATAGTCAGGTACGCTGACGACACCCTCGGAAAGACTGAGGAAATTTACACTCTCGTTGCCGTCACCTTTGTTGTAAAACAGGTTGTGGCCTGCGAGATAGAGATCACACCCCTGAACATGGATTGCACTCAGTTGCTGGGCGCCGCCGAATTCGCCTTTTTCGACAAACTCCCAGACTGTCGACTCAAACTTGGCCAGGGTACCGTCGAACGATCCGCCGACATAGATGGTTCCGTTCGGTCCGATATCCATGGCCAGGGGATAGCCGCCTTCTTTCGGATCGGCTCCCAGGAACGGGTAGACTGCATTGTAAGTTGCCCAGCCGGTATCGGTGAATTTCGCGACCCCCCGGGTGGCACGTCCGCCGGCCAATGTAAAATCTCCGGCGACGACAATGTTGGAGTCTGACGGATCGATCTTGAGCTGATAGCCGTCGCCGGGAAATCCGGCGCTGCCAAGGCCGCCGTCAACCTCCTCCCAGGCCGTGCCGTTCCATCGGGCAATACCCTTGGCCGGTTGATTGTCGACCGAATCGAAGCGACCGACGACCCAGATGGTGTTGTCGTGAAACTCGATATCGTAGATTTCATCGTTGAAAGCATACTTGTTGCCCTGGTAGAACCAGTCGAAACCGTCATACTGAAGAACCGACGAACCGATCGACGGATTGTCACTCGCGAGCACGGCGCCGGCCAGCCAGATTTTGTTGCCGGCAGCCGCCACTGCCATGATCCCGCTGGCTGGAATAATCTGGTCGTTATCCAGATATTCCCAGTTCGAAGTGCCGTAGCGCGACACCAACTGTGCCGGCGAACCGCCGGCTGTATTGAAGCCGCCGGAGATGACCGGCTTGTTGTTGTCGTCGAGAGCGATGTTAAAAGCGTCGCCTTCGAGTCCGCGTCCGAACACCGCAATGCTGTCGTCGAAGTACATATATCGAGCGATACTGTAGGCGTGCATGTTGCCGATAACATCGAAGTCACCACCGATCAGGTACCCGGCGCCGGTGCCGGTCCAGATGATGTCATGCACATCGCCATCTGCGCCGGCACCAATCGTCTTCCACGAGCCGTCGCGGCGCACGGCGAACCGGTTGATTGATGAATCGCCGGCGAAGTCGGTGAACGAACCACCCACCAGGTATTCGTCGAGGCTGGTCATGACAAGAACACTGTTGATCGTGCCGGTAGTCGAACCGCCACCCTTGCGACTCCAGGTATCGGTGTTGCTGCGGTAGGTAATGAATCCGCTGGCAGCGATACCGCCGGCCTGGGTGAAATCGCCACCGAGCGCCAGGATGTAGTCACCGGAAGCACCCTGGACGTCGGCAAGGAAATGCATGTCGTTGATCGGGCCGTCGATACTGCCGGGAGGCGTAAGAAAGGCGGCCCCGGACCAGCGTGCGAGATTGGCCGACGGTGAGCCACCGGCGGTTTCGAATTCGCCACCAATCCAGATAGATTGATTGAACAGTTCCAGGTCGTTAACCATTACCGTACCGTTGCCGTCGAGGCCGGTGCCCAGAGCCGACCAGTTGTCACCGTCCCAAACCGCCACCGCCTTTGCAGGCTGACCATCGACTTCCGTAAAGCTGCCGCCGATATAGATACGACCGGCAAATTCCACGATTGCATTGACAGGTGCGTCGAGTCGGTCATCGGTGCCATTGAACGGGTTCCACGACTGCCCATCCCAGAGGGCAAGGTAGGCCATACTGGTGTCGTCGTCTATTTCGGTAAAGCTGCCGCCAATGACTATGGTGTCGGCACCAATCCTGTGCAGTGCGACAATCTCACCCGGAAACGGAATACTGGTGCCGTCAAATTTGGAGAAAGCGCCCGTGCTGCGATCGTATGCAGTGATATTCTGACCGATAGCGCCGAATGAGAATCGGCCCGCCAAATAAATAGTACTTCCGTCAATCGATTGACTGAGCGCATTGATGTCACCCGAGTATCGTATTCCGGGAATGTGAAATGAACGATCGAGCGTTCCCGGCGTCTGTGCTGCGGCAACTGAAATGAACAAACAGACGGCGAGCAAGAATGAAAAGAACAAACGTAACACGACGACAAACCTCTTGATTTTGAATACTGGTCGTTACTGGTGAGAAGACAGCCCGCTATCGATTCAGACAAACGCGCAGCTGGCCTAAGTATATGCAATCATGCCAGATAATCAAGACATTTTCTGTCAAATAACAAGAGACTGCCGAGAGTAGCGACAGCCTCAATAAAATAAAGTCCGAAGTGCCGGTATGTTAGTTCGACGATACCATCAGGTCGCTGACGAGTTTGGCGAAGCGTGACGGGTTCTT
>CAZJCK010000021.1:0-47161 GCA_964544635.1 uncultured Ignavibacteriales bacterium
TGGTACAAGTGCGGCAGCAGCCGCAACCCCCACTTGTGCACCTTGCGCGAAAACAACGGAAACCCCCTCGCGCTCCGTTTCCCCTCAAAGTGCTCCGCAAAGCGTTGTTCCGGCGGATTGGAACTGCTGCCGACATAGATGCATGGTTTGGACGGATCGCGGTCCGGGTTGGCTTTCTTCGCCTTGCTGGTAACGCCGAACTCCGGATCGAGCTCGATGACATAAACGTAGTACTCTTTTGTCTTCTTTTCCTTGGCCATGTGATAATATGCTCCAATGTCAGCAGGATTCAACTAACAGTTGCCACGACGGTAAATCCGCCGTTTTGCTTGCTTTATAGATGAGATTAACCCATTTTAGCGGGCAGAATCAGCACGTCTATCGAACAGTAAATACCACGCAGGAGAAGGCATGCCGTTAACACCGGGCAGTAGTGTCGGGCCATACAAGATCATCGAAAAAGCCGGGGCCGGTGGCATGGGTGAGGTGTTCAAGGCGAAAGACACTCGCCTCGACCGCACAGTCGCCATCAAGGTCCTGCCCCACATGGTGGCGGCCAACGAAGAATTGAAACAGCGCTTCGAGCGTGAAGCCAAAACGATCTCCAGCCTCAACCATCCGAACATCTGCACGCTTTACGACGTCGGCCACGAGGAGGGTCTCGACTACCTGGTGATGGAGTTTCTCGAGGGAGAAACACTGTACGATCGCGTCAAGCGCGGCCCGGTACCGCTGGACGAACTGCTGAAGATTGCCGGTCAGATTGCCGACGCTCTCGACAAGGCGCATGTCCAGGGATTGGTGCATCGCGACTTGAAACCGGCCAATGTCATGCTGACCCCGACCGGCGCCAAACTGCTCGATTTCGGTCTGGCCAAGCTGCAGGTCGCTGATGGCCATGTTGAAGGCATTTCAAATATTACCCAAACCACGCCGTTGACCGGCGCCGGTACCATTCTCGGTACCATCCAGTACATGGCCCCCGAGCAGCTCGAAGGGAAGGAAGCCGATGCCCGCTCCGATATCTTCGCCCTTGGCGCTCTGCTGTACGAGATGGCGACCGGGCGACCGGCCTTCGACGGTCAGAGCCAGGCCGGTTTGATCGCCGGCATTCTCGAACGGCAGCCGACATCGTTGACCGGCCTGAATCCGAATGTGCCGCCTGCGTTCGAGCGGCTGGTCGACAAGTGTCTTAACAAGAATCCGGAGAAGCGCTGGCAGTCGGCGCGTGACCTGGCCGACGAGTTGCGCTGGATTGAACGATCCGGTTCGCAGATCGGCATGCCGGCCCATGTCGCCGCACGGCGGAAACTCAATTTTCGGATGGCCTGGGTAATGTCGGCGCTGCTGGGAATTGCCGCTGTGGCGTTTGCAGTTCTCTGGTTCACGCGGGAGATACCCGAAACCAAGTTGATGCGCTTCAAAATCACCACGCGCACCGACATCTCCCAGGTCAGCTGGCCGTGTATTTCACCCGACGGCAAGCTGCTGGCATTCAGCGCGATGGGCACCGACGGTCAGGACCGGATCTGGATCCGACCGATCAACTCGCTTGATTCCTACGCCCTGCAGGGGACCGAGGGTGCCAACCGCCCGTTCTGGTCGCCCGACAGCAAGTACATCGCGTTCGTCGTCGATCGCGAACAATTGAAGAAAATCCCGGCGGCAGGCGGACCGGTGCAGCTGATCTGCGAAACTATCCGGGGGGCCGACGGAACCTGGGGGGCGGCCGGACAGATAATCTATGATGCAGGGAACGGCGATTCGCTCTTCATGGTGTCGGCATCGGGCGGTACGCCGTCACCGCTGCCGGGAATCGATACCGCGGTGGGTGAGCAGACCCACTCCTGGCCGTGGTTCCTGCCGGATGGGAAACAGTATCTCTATCTTGCGTCGATTAACGATCCGGTCGCTGCCGGCGGCAACCACATGTTGCGGGTGGGCAATATTGAAACGCGTGAATCCAAGGCACTGTTTCCGGTCGACGCCCGCGTGCAGTACTGCGAGCCGGGCTATCTCGTGTATTTTCGCGACGGCATTCTGCTGGCACAACGGTTCGATCCCGACAACCTGGAAGTGATTGGTGAAGCCAGGCCGATCACCGACGATGTCGGTGTTGGCGAGGCCGATCGCGCCGAGTTCGGTGTCTCCGACGACGGTATGCTGGTCTATCAGACCAACGCTTCAGCATCGCTAAATAAGATCGTCTGGGTTGACCGGACCGGGGCCGAAGTGGGTCAGATCGGTGAACCGGGTGCATACGACGACATCTTTCTGTCACCGGATGAGACTCGGCTGGCAATAACGACTTTCGATGGCAGCCAGGCCGATATCTGGGTTTACGACCTTGAGCGGGATGTGAAGACCCGCATCACGTTTGACGAACGACCGGATATAACGCCGCTGTGGAGCCACGACAACAAATATGTCTACCACTCCAATAATCGAAGTGGTCGGTTTGCTGTTTATCGAAAGGCCGCCAACGGACTCGGCGAGGCCGAGTTGATGAAAAGGGATGACAGCGTTCACATGGCAGTCGCCACGCGGTCGTCGGACGGCCGGTACTTGTATGGGCCTCGGGTTATGGGCAACTATGATATCGTTCGCTTCGATACCCGCGACTCGTTTGCCATAAAGACGATCGTCGCCACGCCGTTCGCCGAGCGAGCCGCGGCGGTGTCACCGGATGGTAACTACCTGGCATACTACAGCGACGAGTCGGGGCAGTCGGAGATCTATGTACTTGAACTGGCCGAGGGGGGCGGACGTTGGCAGATTACGTCCGATGGCGCTCAATATCCGATGTGGAGCGCCGACGGCTCCGAGCTGTATTACCTCAGCCAGACCTGGGACTTCACGATGGTGCCGGTTTCGACCAAAGGGCGTTTCACCGTCGGCAAACCGACCCGGCTGTTCAACAAGATTCTTTCGACCGACGGTCTGGGGCGCAACCGCTACATCGTCACAAAAGACCCCAACCGTTTCATTTTCAATACCCCGCTGACTGCCGCCGGTGGTGGCGAATTTACGGCTGTCGTCAACTGGCAGAAGGAACTGGAAGTGCGCTGAACCGAGGATCTGCCCGGACAGTGTGCCAGCAGCTTACCGGGGAAGAAGCGTGCGGTCCTCGTCGACCGAATCAAAAATCGTGACGTTTGGGGAGCAGACACGGGCTGCTGACGAAGTGACAAGATGTAGATCTTGTGGCTCAGCAATCCGACTTATCAGCGTCCCGCTTCTTGCCCCGCCAGTAAACCAGCGCCGCTATCGCGGCGCCCGCGATTACCACCGCGAAAATCGCAATCAGTTGCGTTAATTGTGTCAGTGCGACAAGGATCATTACCCCGCCCTTCTCTTTGTACGGTGCCTGTGCGAAAGCCCTCCAGCCCCGATTCTTTGTCGCAGCCCAGTGCTTTCATGATATGCCGGTCCCTGTGTCCGGCCCGGTCGACCGGCTCATTTTATGTGCGTCAGCCTGTCGATCGTTGTCTATATTGTAACCATGGAGCGATCCAGGAGTCAACCTCAACATCATCCCGCCGGTCACCTCGTGCTGCGGAAACTGCTGACGGAATTGTGTCGCTGTGAGGTACGCTTCATCGTGACCGGTTCGGTGGCGGCGCTGGCGTATGGCGTACGGCTGGCGCCGACCAACCTCGACCTTATCATCGCCGACAGCGAGAAGAACCGGATTCGCCTCAATCAACTGCTGCACAGCCTTGGTGCGGCGCAGTCCGGTATGATGGCGGGGCCGCCGGCGGGGAGGGTGAACACTCGATATGGTGCCGTTGTGCTGATACCGGCCGATGCCCTGGCTTTTACCGAGCTGGTCGAGTCAGCGATATGGGCCGATGCCTGGCAGCTGCATTTCCCTATGGTGCCGCCGGCCCATCTATTGCGGTTCTGGCAGGAACTGGATCGCCCCGCCGACTGGCCACGGATGGAACAACTGGCGGCCGTCCGGGAACGGGTCGGCCTGGCCGGTGGCATCTGGGCAGCGGAAGAGTACCTCGACTGGGCCACGCCAAAGCCGCCCCGGCAACCCACCCGCGACCGTCGGCGGCGATGAGCAGTCGCCCTTTTGCCTTGATATCCCCTACAAAATGGCTATATTTGATCAAGGATTGGACGGAACCGCGCCCGTGAGGCGCCGTTTAATGAACAGATGCAAGACTATCTCAAGTACATTTCGCTGATCGCCCGGATTGTTGTTATCCTGGCTGTCCTCACCTCCATGGTGGCGGTGATGAACGGCGACCTGTTTGCGTCCCTCGAGGATCACTGCGATGAAACGTGCCAGAACGACTGCGACGACTCCTGTGATACCTGCGGCGATTGTGCCCACTGCCTGCCGACCATGCACCTTTTGTCGGCATACACCGGCCAACTTGATCTCCTGATCGATACCCGGCCGGACACCGTAATTGTACCGACCTTCCGTAACGAGTCACGATTCGCCGACGGCATTGATCATCCACCCCAGCTGTCCGCCTGATCATCTGTTTTCGGCTGCACAATAGTGCCGGTCGATGATTCCCACTATTTGAAATTGAAGACCAGTGCCTGCACCCCGTGGTGCGTCGGTACCGGCTTGATCAGGATGGAGAGAAATCTGTGTTTACGAAACGTACCTATATACCGCTGACAGCCCTGCTGGGGCTGATGTTACTGCTGGTCGCTCCTGGTTGCGGCGGCGATCAATCGGCCGGGCAAGGCGAGCTGTTCGACGATTCCCGCGCCGGGCATGATGATGTTCCCGGAGAACATGGTGAGGCAACCCATGCCTCAACTGGAGACGGCAGCCTCGACTGGTGCACCGCGCACTCGGTCCCCGAATCGGAGTGCACACAGTGTCATCCGGAATTAATCGACGGTTTCAAAGAGCGCTACGACTGGTGTGCCGGCCACGGCATTCCGGAGTCGCACTGCCGACTGTGCAATCCCGGTATCTCCTGGCCACAGGAAGAGATCCTGCGTGACCGCCGAATGGCCGAAGCCGACAGCGATATCGCTGTTTCGCTGTTCTTCCGGCCCAACGAGCCGGTTTGTGCGACCAACGATGCCCTGATTCAGTTCGCCTCCGCCCAGACCGCCGATCGGGCCGGCCTGTCGGTGCGAAAAGTGCGCACCGACCACGCCTCGGCATCGGTTGAAGCTCCGGCCGAAGTCGTGTTCGATGAGACTGCGGCGACGGTTGTCACTTCGACTGTCCCGGCGCTGGTGTCGCGGTGGCTGGTGGCGCCCGGCGACGAGGTGCGCGAGGGCGAAGTGATCGCGCTGCTGCAATCTCCCGACGTGGCCGAATTGACCGCCAGGCTCCTGTCGACCCATGCCCTCTACCAGGTCAAGAAGAAGGAAGTTGCGCGGCACGAAGAATTGATGTCACGTCAGCTGATAAGCGAGCAGGAGTACGAACTGGTGATCGCCGAGGGTGAACGTGCCCGTGCCGACTTTGTCAGTGTGCGCGGTCTGCTCCGTTCGGCCGGCCTGAGTGAGGATGACCTCGACGAAATCATCAGCCACAAGAAGATCTCCAACCAGTTCGCGCTTCGTGCTCCCGACGATGGTGTCGTAGTGGAACGAACCGCCAGGTTGGGCGACCTGATGGCGGCGGGACAGTCATTCGCACAAATCGCCGATCCTTCGGCCATGTGGATCGAAGCACAGCTCACCGAAGAGCAGGTGCGTCGTGTCGCGGTTGGTGAAGAACTGACCTTCAGCTCCGACGGTCGCGGTCTCGAGACGGTCGGCGGCCGGGTCATATGGGTGTCGCGCCTGCTCGATCCCCACACCCGCACCGGTACGGTTCGGGCCGAAATCATCGCACCCGATCACGACTTGTCGGCCGGTGAGTTTGGCCGTGCCCGCATTGTTAAGAAGGACCAGTCCGAGGTCGTGCTGGTGCCGAAGGATGCAGTGCAGTGGGAAGGCTGCTGCAATGTCGTCTTCGTGAAAGAAACGGCCGACCGTTATCGTCCGCGCAAGATCGAGTTCCGCGACGGTGACGGACCGTTCTACCAGGTGACCAACGGGCTGGAGCGCGGCGAAGAGGTGGTTGTCGACGGCGCTTTCCTGCTCAAGACTGAGCTGAAAAAGACCAGCATCGGCGCCGGTTGTTGCGGTATCGAACCGGTCGGCTGAGGCAACCATGCTCCGATACATAGTAGAATTTACGCTGCGCTACCGGTATGTCGTGCTGGCGCTGACGGCGGTATTGTGCATCTTCGGCGTGATCGCGCTGTGGCACCTGCCGTTCGACGCCTTCCCCGACACCACCCCGGTGATGGTACAGGTCAATGTCTCGGCGCCCGGCTGGGCGCCCGACGATCTCGAACGCCTCGTCACCTACCCCGTCGAACAGGCTGTCACCGGGTTGTCCGGTCTCACCGAGGTTCGCTCGGTTACCAAGTACGGTTTGTGCCAGGTGACGAACATCTTCGAGGATGATGTCGACCTGTACCTCGCCCGACAGCAAGTGAGCGAACGGCTGCTGTCGGTGGAACTGCCCGACGGAGTCGGTAGACCCGAACTGGGACCGGTGTCGACCGGCCTGGGGGAAATCTTCCACTATATCGTAATCGCCGACACCGCCGATATCACCGCCGCCCGTACGGAACAGGACTGGACGCTCAAGCCGCAGTTGCAGGCGGTGCCGGGGGTGGCCGAGGTCAACAGCTGGGGCGGCTTCGTCAAAGAATATCTCGTCATATTCGATCCCGATCGGATCGCCCAGTATAACCTCGCTCTCGAGAGGGTGGTCAACACGATTCGGGACGATCTCGGCAATGTCCCCGGCGGCCAGGTCGTGCGCGGCGGTGAAATGACCCTCGTTCGCGGTATCGGCGTCGTCGAGAATATCGAGCAGATCGAAAACGTCGTGGTCGCCACTGTCGAACAGCGGCCGGTGACGGTAGCCGATATTGCCGATGTCGCCATCGGCCATGAGTTGCGTCGCGGCGCCACTACCTACAACGGCCAGGGAGAGGCAGTGCTTGGTCTTGGCTTCATGATCACCGGCGAGAATCCGGCTGAAGTCACTGCGCAGCTGTCGCGGCGGCTGGAGGAAGCATCGACGGGACTGCCTGACGGTGTTGAGGCACGTCCGGTATATGAACGTACGACTCTCGTGGCCGACGTGCTCCAGACTGTCGAACACAATCTTTTCTTCGGTGCCCTGCTCGTCATCGCAGTGCTGTTTGTTTTTCTCGGGAATCTCCGTGCCGGACTGATAGTCGCATCGGCCATACCGCTGTCCATGCTGTTCGCGTTCGACATGATGTCGCGCTTCGGCATCGCCGGCAGCCTGATGAGTCTCGGCGCCATTGATTTCGGCCTCGCCGTCGATAACGCCGTCATCCAGGTCGAAAACTCGGTGCGACGGTTGTCGACCGCCGCCAGGGAGCAGTCGCGCCTCAGTGTCATTCGCGACGCTATCCTCGAGGTGCGCAAACCGACCCTGTTCGGCGAGCTGATCATCATCATTGTATACCTGCCGATCCTCACACTCGAGGGAGTGGAGGGCAAGCTGTTTCGCCCGATGGCTCTGACGGTTGTCTTCGTTCTCACCGGCTCGCTCATACTCAGCTTTACCGTGCTGCCGGCGCTGGTCGGTACCTTCTTGCGCAAGAATGTCCGCGAACGCGAACCGATCTTTGTCGGCTGGCTGCGAGCGGCCTACCGTCCGGTACTCAACATTGCGCTGCGTTACTGCAGGACAGTTCTCATGGTAGCGGCCGCACTGGTGGTAGTCGGGGTCTTCATGTTCAATCGACTCGGCGCAGAGTTTGTGCCACGCCTGAGCGAAGGAACGATTGTCATCAATATCGTGCGACTGGCGGGAATTTCGCTCGAGGAGTCGGTGCGGTATAACACGAAGATAGAACAGACTTTGCTGGGGGCATTCCCCGAAGAGATTGACCATATCTGGACCCGCGTCGGCACCGCCGAACTGTCGACTGATCCGATGGGACTGGAGCTGTCGGACATGTTCATTTCACTCACGCCGCGCGATCAGTGGACGAAGGCGTCCACACAATCGGAACTGGTTGCAGCGATGGACCAGGAACTGGCGGACCTGCCCGGCCAGAACCGCATCTTCACGCAACCCATTGAGATGCGCGTCAACGAAATGATCGCCGGTATTCGTTCCGATATCGGCATCAAGCTGTTTGGTGACGATCTGGATACGCTCGAGTTGCAGGCGGAAGAGATTGCCGCCCTCGTCGAAACTATCCCCGGCGCCGCCGACATCTCGGTCGAGCAGTTGACCGGGCAGCCGCAGATGCGCCTCACGGTCGATCGTCAGCGACTCGCTCGTTTCGGTCTCTCCGCACGAGAGGTGCTCACAACAATTGAGAGTATCGGCGGTATTGCGGTGGGTGACGTGTTTGAAGGGCAGCGACGGTTCACCCTGACGGTTCGCGTCGACACAACCCGCCTGCAGGGACCGGAGGACATCGACCGGATACTGGTCCGTTCGGCATCGGGGAGCATGGTCGGTCTTGACCGATTGACCACTGCGACGCTCGACGATGGCCCGGCCACTATCACGAGGGAATGGAGCAAACGGCGGATCGTGGTTCAGTGCAATGTTCGTGACCGCGACCTCGGCTCGTTTGTCGATGAACTGCGGCAGCGTCTCGACAGTGAGACGTCGCTGCCGGTTGGGTACTTCATACGGCTCGGCGGCGAGTTCGAGCACTTGGAGCGAGCGCAGACGCGTCTTGCTATCGTGGTGCCGATCGCCCTGCTGTTGATCTTCGGCCTGTTGTACTGGACCTATAAATCGGCTCGCGATGCCCTGCTCATCTTCTCAGGTGTGCCGCTGGCAGCCTTTGGCGGCGTGGTAACGCTGGCCCTGCGCGACATGCCGTTTTCGATCTCGGCCGGCGTCGGCTTCATTGCCCTGTCGGGTATTGCTGTGCTCAACGGCCTGGTACTGGTGTCGACAATCAAGCGCAACCGGGCCGATGGCCTGCCGATTGAAGAGGCGGTGCGCGAGAGCGCCGTAACCAGATTGCGCCCCGTCTTCATGACCGCCCTGGTGGCGGCGCTTGGCTTCGTGCCGATGGCCATTTCGACCGGTGTCGGTGCCGAAGTGCAGCGGCCGCTGGCCACTGTGGTCGTCGGTGGCATCCTGACTTCGACCGCCCTGACACTACTGGTGCTGCCGGCGCTGTACATGACGTTTGGTAAGAGGACGGCGTCGGAGCAATAGCCAATATGGTGTGGCGCCGTTTAACAACTGCGCCCACCGTACTCTCAAGTACGTCATACCGGACAAAGACCTGTGCAGCTTATACTATGGCATCCCGGACAGAGGCGCGCGCAGCTCATACTACGTCATCCCGGACGGGACCTGCGCATCTCATGCCACGTCATCCCGGACGAGGCCTGCGCAGCTTATACTACGTCATCCCGGACGAGGCCCCGCGCAAGCGGGGCCGAAGATCCGGGATCCATCTCCCCCGGACCACGGAACTTCGTACAATGTCAGGAACAATTCTTATTTAGATGTCGTTATACAAGGCACGATGAAGCAAATAGACACCACAGCCTTTGAAGAGGCCTGCCGCAGGCACGGCTTGAAGATGACCGCCCAGCGGATAGAGGTGTTTCGGGCGGTCATGACCGCGCCCGATCATCCTTCGGTGGAACAAATCCACAGCGTGGTTCGGCGGCGCTTACCGTCGATTTCCCTCGACACCGTGTACCGTACCGTCGACACCTTCGAGGAAATCGGCCTGGTGACGCGTTTGACGGGCGCCGACGGCCGCTTCCGTTTCGACAGCAACCTCGAGCAGCACCAACATCTTGTCTGTGTGCGCTGCCAGAGGATCGAAGACATCCACTGGAGCGGTCTCGAAACGCTGGCGCCACCGCGCCCGACCGGCTGGAGCCGGGTGGCGGTTGGCCATGTCGAGCTGCGCGGGCTGTGTTCGAGCTGTCGCGACAAAGCATAAAAAAATTTGCGAGGATACTAAGAACTATTCCTATTAACAAGAGAACAACAAACAGAAAGGATTGATATCATGCCTGACACCGATGTGGCCACCAAGTTGAACTACACCTTGGCCAACGCCATTGTGACCTACCAGAAGCTGCATCACTATCACTGGGAGGTTTCGGGTGAAACGTTTTTTGATTTGCACACCAAGTTCGAGGAGCAGTACGACAAGTTCAAACTGATCATCGACGATGTAGCCGAACGCATCGCCACGGTCGGAGGCCGTCCGCTGGCGACCCTGGCCCGGGCGATCGAACTGGCCGAGGTGAAGGAGGATCCCGAAACGCCGGCGGCGCGGGAGATGGCCCGGAACATCCTGCAGGACTATATGACCCAGGTTTCGCAGATGCGCGACGTGATCAAAGACGCCGAAGCGACCGGTGATCGAGGCACCACCAACCTGATGGATGAGATCTCGGACGGTCTGGAGAAGGATGCCTGGATGATGCGGGCCTACCTGGCCGACTAAATCCTTCGGAGCTGTGTCTCCTTTTTCTGTGTGGAGTTGCACCCCGGGTCGCACGAGGCGAGCCCGGGGTGCGCTTTTACCCTTGGGGGGGTAAGGGTATTTGCATGCTGCGCCGTTCGGGCATGCCCGACCCCAAACAATGGCCGGGCTCCGGATAGTTTCTGAAGGGCGACGGACGACTGCCCGCGGCTTCCCCTGAGAAAAATGTAAGTATCAAGATATCTGTTTCCCGAGCAACGGGTGCGACGTCTGGATGCTGCGCCTTGTATAGACATGATACGTAAATGTCAGAATCGGTCAAGAAAATTCAAACGGCGCCGGACGTGAAACGGCAACAGCCGCCGGCCTTGCGACCGACGGCTGTGTGGACGGAAACGGGGCGCCACCGGCAGTGTCTACGCCGCCTGTTTCGAGCGATTGACCGAACCGGTCACGACAATACCCGTCGGATTAGACAACAGATCGTATACCGGCGAGCGCTTTTGAGCGAGCAGGATCAGTTCCCGGAGAGTATCGTCAGAAGCATCCCCGGTTACCTTCAATTCAATGCGCACGTCGGAGAAGCCGTTGCGCACGTTGTTGGACACGCCGAGGATGCCGCGGGCGTCCTGGGTGCCGTGTATAGTCGATTCGACCGAGCCGATCCGTACGCCTCTCAGGGCGGCATGGTAGATCAGGGTCGTGGTCAGGCAGCCCGCCAAAGCATGGAGCAGATATTCCAGCGGGTTGGCGCCGGTGTCGGCGCCGAGCAGTGACCGGGTTGCGTCATTGTGCAGGACGAACGACCGATTACGTGACTCGTCCAGTTTGCCGGCGACATAGAACTCCCGGATGACTGAGCGGTTATGGGCGCCGGACACCCAACGGTTACGCACCTGGTAGGTGCACTTCGCTGTCGATGGATCCTCAAGGCTTGCGACTCGGGCCGTATCGAGCGCGATGGCGTCAACGCCGTTGATGGTTTCGTGTTCGATCATGATTCCATACTCCTGTATAGTGGTTACTCTGGTTTTCTTTCAAGTTGTACGAGGCGCGGTCAGGCCGCCTCGCTTGTGGTCGGAGCAGGGCGGCCGGTCCCCTGCGTTGCGGCCGCTGGTCGCAGCTTCGGTATCAGCTTTGGGGTGCGACGGCGATACTCTTCATACTGCGGGCCATGTTCGTCGATCAGGTTGCGCTCTTCAAAGATGATGGCGACAAGGATATAGCCGCTCATGCCGACAGCGAAGAGCAGGTGGCCAACCGTCAGCGTCGGCGTGATCCAGAAGGCAGCCATCCAGCCGACATAGAGGGGGTGACGGACATGCCGGTACAGCCAGGGCATCTTGAATCCAACGCGGCTGTACGCCCTGTCCATCAGGTGCAGCCAGACCTGGCGCAAACCGAACAGGTCGAAGTGGTTGATCAGGAAAGTGACATAGACCACCAGGCCGAAGCCGCCGATCGTCAGGCCGTGAATGACAGCACGGGCCATCGGGTTGGTGACGTCATAGAGCGCCAGCGGTATCGGCTGCCAGAACACGTACATCGCGATCAGGCAGAGCGACGTGGCCAGGCAGTAGGTGGCGCGCTCGATTGGTTTTGGTACGATCCTGGTCCAGACACGCTTGAAACCGGGGCGCGCCATGACCGAGTGCTGTAAACCGAACAACAGGATCAGGCCGATATTGATCGCCAGGGCAAGCGGCAGCGAGACCGTCATCTCGCCGCTGTCGATCGATTTTGGCACCCCCATGTTGGTCATGAAACCGATCAGGTAAACCGTCACCGCCAGGAACAGGGTGTAGCTGGCGGCGGCGTATGTAAGGTAAAGAAACTTTCGCATCGGGTAGCTCCATTCATTGAATTGTTTGACAGGTGACTGGGTACCGGTGTGACAGCCGCCTATGCCGCGGCCGACACCACCAGGCTGGTCGGTTCGATCGTGCCGCCACGGTCATCCCCGCCGTCCCATCGCTGAGCGGCAATGCCGAAGCGATCGGCCATGGCGGTCCCGGCGGTATGGCGTGGCGCCATGTGCTCGCGCCGTGAGACTACCACTGACCAGCCGATTAAGACGGCCGCAGCCGCCGCGCTGTAGAGGCAGCCGGTGGCGCCGCCGACGGTGAAGATCATCATGGCACCGTAGAACCATCTGTTCAGTTTCCTCTGTTTCATTGTCTCCTCCCTTCGGAATTCCGATTGGTGGTTGTGATTGGTTGCTGTTTGACCCAAAGAGATGTCAAACGTCGTGCCAACTTCGGGGGAAAGCAGGTAAGTCGCTGTTCGAAAATAGCTTAAGCGGGCCGATGAAGTCTACGAATGGTGTTGGGAACGGGGCGATTAACGAGATGTCGCGAAAACGGGTCGCGAGATCTCGTGACTCTGATGAAATGTCGAGAGAGATTCGAGAGCGGTCGGGCTATTTGCCGGGGCGGCTGATGCCGAGCGATTTCATGCGGGACGAGAGCGTGGACGGGCTCATGCCCAAAAGCTGGGCCGCTCCCTGGTCGCCGGCCACCCGCCAGCCGGTAGCATTTAGCGCTGCCAGGATATTCCGTTTCTCCAGTTCCACCATCTGTTCCGCGGTGTAGACCGTGGAGATATCGAGTGCCGCGCTCGATGCCACGAGCGGGCTGTCGGCAGTCGGCAGCGCCCGCATCAGGTTGAGGCGTGTTCCATCCGAGGCGATTACCGCCCGTTCGATGATGTTTTCAAGTTCCCGTACGTTGCCCGGCCAGCGATACGATCGCAGCAGCTGCTTGCAGTGATCGGTCAGTTTGATTCCCTGCTTGCCGGTCTGCCGCGCGAACCGTTCGATGAACTTCTCGGCAATCATGATGACATCATCGCCGCGTTTGCGCAACGGTGGCACGACAATGGGGAAGACATTGAGCCGGTAGTACAGGTCGGCTCGGAAATTGCCTTTGCGCACTTCGGCTTCGAGATCGCGGTTGGTGGCGGCGATGACGCGAACATCGATCTGCCGGGTGGTCGAGCTGCCGAGCGGCTCGAATTCACCCTCCTGCAATACGCGCAGCAGCTTGCTCTGGAGTTCAATCGGCAACTCCGACACCTCGTCGAGAAAAATGGTGCCGCCGTCGGCCAGGGCGAACCGTCCGTCGCGACGCTGCGTGGCGCCGGTAAACGCTCCTCTCTCATGACCAAAAAACTCGCTCTCGATCAGGTTGGCCGGGATAGCGGCGCAATTGACCTTGATGAGCGGCTTGTCGGCGCGGCGGCTGTTGGCGTGGATGGCGCGGGCAATCAGTTCCTTGCCGGTGCCGGTTTCGCCAAGGATGAGGGTGGTGGCGTCGGTTTCGGCCACCTTGCCGACATCCTGGAGGACGGCGCTGAATTTCGGGCTGTTGCCGATCATTTCATCAACTTTCAGCAACTCCCGGATTTCGCTTCGCAGGTACTCAGATTCCACCATGAGCGACTGGATTTTCCGTTCCGCTTCGAGGCGGTCGTCGACACTCCGCAGGAGCACGATGTGGTAGGCTTCGCCCTCCATGTCATACCGCGACAGGGTGGCCTCCGCCTGAAACGTGCTGCCGTCGCCGCGACAAATCTCCAGCGATCCGGGTATCCAGGCCGAGCGCTGTTCGCCGGTTTGACTGTCGATCTCGGCAATCTGGTTGAGCAGGCGGATGCGATCTGCCTCCGGTACGAACGCCATGAAGTTGCGTCCAATGAACTGATTCCGTTCGATGGCGAAGGTGCGCTGCGCTGCCGGGTTGATCAGGGTGACATTGAGCTGGGGGTCAAGTTCGATGATGGCGTCACGGGTGCTGTCAATCAATCGGCTGAGCTTGGTTTCCCGCTCGCGAAGCTGCGTCTCGGCATTAAGCCGCTCCAGTTCGGCGGTGGCCCGGTTGGCGAAGATCCGGTAGAGGGCGAGAGCCCGCTTGTCCGGCGGCATCGGCTTGTCGTCAAACACCGCCAGGTGCCCCAATACGGCACCGCTGTTGGAGATCAAAGGCATCCCCATGAAACTCACGGCGTTCTCCTGCACCAGCATGCTGTCCTGGGGAAACAGGCCGGCCACGTTGTCTTCATAATGAACCGTCTGTTTGTCGCGGATGACAGCTTCACACGGTGTATCGGTGACGATGTAGTCAAAATCGTGTATGAATTGTCCGCGAAGCCAGAATGCCAGCGCCTTGAGCCGGCATTCACGGGGATGGTACCTGGTCACCCAGGCGCCCATGATACCAAGCGTTTTGGCCAGCGACTGCACCAGGGCATCGAAAAAGGCCCGTCCGGTTGCACCGCCAGTGCCCTCAACCACTGCCCGCAGGGCGGCATCAACATCGAATTTCCGCATGGAGACATCTGTTCGCCGATCAGACATCATGACCGGAATCCTCTGCAACTGGTATGAATCATCGCTTCTATGGCAAGGGGCGCCGGGCGGGCCCCCGCCTGACACTGGCTGTAATATATACAAGCTCAGTCCATATTGCTACAGGGAATCTGCCGGCTCGCGGACTCTTTTTTTTGCTGGCGGCGGTCCGATCCGGCCTGTTCATTGACCCTGCGAGGTGCTATGAGCAGGCTATATGATGTCGCCGTTTCAATCATAAACTACAACTCAAGCAGCCATACGCTGGCCTGCGTCGAGTCAATCCATACCCACACCCGGCCCGAGCTGGGATTACAGATCCTGGTCATCGACAATGCCTCGCACCCGGACGACCGCCGCGCTCTCGAGCCGCTGCGAGTTCACGGCGACGTGATCGTCGTACGCAGCGACCGCAATCTCGGCTTTGCGGGCGGCCACATGAAACTGTTCGAGCTGTGCAAGGCGCGCTATTTCTTCATCCTGAACAACGACTGTGTGCTGCTCAACGATGCGATTGGCCGGCTGGTCGATTTCTGCGACAGCCGTGAAGATGTCGGCGTCTGCGCACCTCGCCTGCACGCGGCCGACGGCACGCCGGTCGCCGGCTATGACTACTTGCCGTCGCTGGCGGTGCGTTTTTTGGGCGCGGGACTGATGCGTCTGCTGCGGCCCGGTCAATACAGGAAACGCCGCGCTGATTTCGACGAACCGCGAGCGGTCGATGTCGTCACCGGCAGCGCCCTGTTCTGCCCGTCCGGTCGCTTTCGCCAGATCGGCGGCCTCGACACCAACTTCTTCCTGTACTGCGAGGAGGAGGACCTGGCCCTGCGGTTGCATGGGGCCGGACTGAAGCGGTATCTCGTGCCGGCCGCGAAAGTGAAACACCATGGCGGCGGCAGCACCCGGCACAGCATGGAAATCGAACGGGAATTCTACATTTCGTTTCTGTATCTGTATCGCAAGCACTACGGCCCGCTGCGAACCCGGGTCCTGCAGCTCTATCTTGCGGTCAAGTTGTGGCGCCGGGCACGGCGACGTCCGGAGCTGAAAGGGCTGGCCTCGTTCGTGCTCAAGGGCGCGCCGATGTCCGAAAGTTTGCGTCACCGACAGTAATTGACGTGACAGCGCTCGGTTGAAGTTTTATCTTTTGGTATGGTACACTGGGTGGAACATCTGTACGGTCCCCGCAACAAGTGGGAGAAGTGCGCCACCTGCAAGCAGGAGGTTCCGGTCGATATCCTGAAGCGTTACGACGGCCGTTGCCCCGATTGCTCGACGTCCTCCAAACCGGAAGATATCGCCCCGTCAACGGGTCAGCGGTAAACGTACCTGTTGGCCGTTTCGCTGTACCATGCCATCTTTCAAAAGCCCCGCCACCGCTTTCTCGACATCGCTCATACTCCGATCGAGCTCAGCGGCCACCCGTTTTAGCGAGACTGACTGTTGTGTCGTCAGGCGTCGGATGATTTCACCCCGTATCTGGCGGATCGAACCTTCAAATTTTGACTGCCGACTGATCGGCGCGATGTTGGTGATACGCCGCGGCAAGCCAAGACGACTGTAGTCCATTAAGGCGTAGTGCCATTCACGCGACCGTCGTCTCGGCAGGACCTGCTCCGCTACCGCCTGCACCCGGGGCATTGACAGGTCGTGCGGCAGTTTCAGTTCGTGAATCAGCACTCGCCGGATGTTGGTGTCGACCGTCGCCAGTGGCTGATTGAACGCAAAAATGAGTATGGCGCGTGACGTATACTCACCGATCCCCGGCAGTTTCTTCAGTTTTACCGGATCCTCAGGAACGGCGCCACCATACTCGTCCATCACCGATTGCGCCATGCGACCGAGGAAGATGGCGCGACGGTTGTATCCGAGTCCGCTCCACGCCGCCAGGAGCTCCTGCTGCGACGCCCCCGCAAGCGCCTCCCAGTCGGGCCAGCGTTGAAGCCAGGCCGCATACTTCGGTATGACCCGCTCCACCTGGGTTTGCTGCAGCATGATCTCGCTGACAGTGATGGCATAGGGATCGGTCGTTTGGCGAAACGGCAATGCGGTGCGGCCGTGTTTCTCGTAGAAACGAAAGATGCGGCGCTGGAAGTTGCGCTTGTCGTCAGCCGGTATGTTCGGTGTTTTGCGAGTCACGTTGCCTCTTCTCGGAGGTTTGCGCGTACCAGGCTGCCGTCAAGCCAAACAGCAGCGCCATGACATGACCGTCCTGCCCCCATGTCCACGCCCGCATGTACAGAATCGTGAGGGCGAATACGAACATGCTGATGAAGATGGCGGCGGAGGTCTGGTTGGCGGCAGCGTCGCCCCGATGTTTCAGTGCCCGGTAGCCCATCATCAGCCCCTTGATCGTCAGCACCAGCAGGGCCGCGGCGCCGATAATGCCGGTCTCGCACAGGTACTGCAGGACGACATTGTGCGTACTCAGGCCGCCGATGTAGTACCAGACCGGTTCGAGTTTCATTTCCGGCACGATCTGGTCGATGACCCGGAAATTGCCGATACCGATTCCCGTGACAGGACTGGTCAGAAAGCCCTTGATTGCCCCGGTCCAGAGCACCACCCGAAGCGCCACCGTCCCCTGCGGTCGCGACAGCGAGACAAGAAACTCCTCAATACGGGCAAACACGCCCTCGAGCAATGTCGGCGCGATGAAGCTGATGCCGGCTACCAGTGCAGCCGGGATGACTACAATCAATGCAATGCGGCTCCAGCGCACCTGTACGCCTGTCTGTCGGAGCTTGCGAACAGCAAAGACCGCCAGCACCGGCAGCGTGACAAAGACCGCCAGCTGCGGCGCCCGCGACTGGGTGGCCAACAGCGCCAAGGCAATAATGATCGCCGCCACGCCATACATGAGTCGTTCACGACGGTCGCGCGACCAGATAATGAACGCCATCGCCATCGGCAGAGCTGTCATGGTAAACGTTTCGATCGTCAGCCAGGCAATGCCGAAGATTCGCTGTTCGCCGCCGACCAGTATGAAGCGCGCGGCGTTGATGGCCGACAGCGCCGTGACCAACAGGATATAGAGCTGCAATGTCCTTCGCACGCCAAACTGCCGGCCGAGACGGTAACTGATGCGAAACATCAGATAGATGAGAATGATGCGTATGGCCGGCGTGAAGGTCAGCGACAGATTGTGCGCGAATGGAATCGACAGCAGGGTAGCGCCAATGAGGGTGAGAAACGGCCAGTCGAGGCCGCTATGATCGACCCTCGTCTCGCCGCGGGCCAAAAATTCGATGAACACCGCGAGCAGCAACAGGCCGCCTATGGCATCGGACGGGAGGATCATGAACGGTCCGGCGGCGGCGCGCAGGTACAGTGAAATCGACAGGACGAAAAGGACGAACAGGGCGCGCGGATAGAAGAGCAGGACGAGCGCTGTCCCGATGCCCAGGTAGGGGAGGATGAGCCGCGACCCGCCAATAAAGTACAGCACCACCGGCGGCACCAGCGCGCCGAGCAAAATAATCAGCGAGAGGTACCCCAGGCGCTGCGGATCGAGGCTGGTTGCAGTTGACGGTGCACCGTTCATACCGGCCAAGATATCGGACTGACGGCTTACAGGCAAACGGCATTTGCGTCGCTACCGCCGCTCGTTCAGGCTCCAGTCGTAGTCGAGATAGGATACCTTCAACCGTGCCGCCCGCATCAGGTTCTGCGCTTCGGTCGCCACATGTTGATAGAAGAGTGTCGTGGTCGCCTGCTTCTTGTCGTCGAGATAGGCGAACAAACCGGACTGCCCATACTGCGAGATGAAGTCCTTGCCGTACCAGTCGAATATCTTCGAGAGGTATAACTTATTCTCTTCAGGAGCGAAGCGGTTGCGGCTGGTGTCACGGACGAAGGCCTCGGATCGCTGCTCGAGCTGGGCGTCGAGCGAGTCGGCTGTGAAAGCATGCTCCCACAGCGCCGGACAGGAAATCGACGCACACACCACGGCAGCGTGGATGCGGGCATCGTCGAATTGTTTGCGCAGGATGTCGTGCTCGATGTTGTCGAGGGTCAAACTGCGTCCGGCCACCGGCCACGCCATGTCGTCCCAGACACCGTTAATGTCCTTGATACTCTCAACCGGGTAGGCGTCGACGATAGCAACTATCGTAAAGAAGTTGTAGGCATTGAGAAGATAGGCCATTTGCTGATCCGGTGTGAAGGCGTCAAACTGTTCGATTGATACCCGGCCGAATCGCGCGTTCGTGCTGTCGAGCAACGCCCGGTGCTGCTTGATACTGCGGTAGTCGACCAGGCCGCTGTCGACATGCTGTTGCAGGAGCCGCTCATAATGTTCGTAATCGTGGTCGAAGTCCGACGCTGCCACGCCGATGGGCAGCACGAGTTGAATTGCCAGCAGGAATATGACTCTATGCAGTTTCATGCTTCTCTCCATAATACCAGCGATACAGCCGGTCGTCGGGAACGTTAACTCGATAGGCCGTACGGATCAGGAAATCCTTGACGATCTTCCACGCCATCCCCTGTCGCTGCCAGTCGCGGGCGGAGGTCATGATGCGCTCGGGCAGGATGGCGATCGGGCCGCTTCGCGCCAGGCGCCGGCCGAATTCGAAGTCTTCCATCAGCTGCAACTGCGGGAAGCCGCCCAGATCAAGATAGACGTCGCGTCGAACGAATATGCCCATGTCACCGTAGACACGGCGTACCAGCCGGTTCTTGCGGTTCGAGTACCAGGCGAAGAAGCGCAGGGAACGGCCCGGCTCAAGGAAACCGTACTCGAATCCGCCGCCGACCACCCTTGGGTCGGTCAATGCCCGCATCATGGCATCAATCGACTTCGGGTGCGGCAGGGTATCGGCGTGCAGGAACCAGAGCACGTCGCCACGCGCCCGTCTTGCTCCGGCATTGATCTGGTAGCCGCGGCCGCGCCGACTCGACAGGACCGCAGCGCGGCCGGCCGCCGCTTCGCGCGTACCGTCAGTCGAACCACCGTCCACAACGATAACCTCACACTCCGGTGCGATTCGATGCAGGCAGTCGAGCAGCCCGGCGATGTGCTCGACCTCGTTGAGTGTCGGAATAATGACCGACAGCGCCGGTTCGCTGGTGATTGCTTGCTGTTCTTTCATACGGCTCATAGAACAGGCCACGGCGGCCGATAGTTCTCAGAACCGCGCGGCGATGTCCCAGGAAAAGTTGTTTGTATTGTATGACGAGAGTTGAAAGGTAAACATTACAGACAAAAACATAGGTAATCGCCCGATTCCAAAGCCGATCTCGCTGTATGGCTTGTTTGCAGCCTGCCGGTGATCGCCGCTGCGCAGGGTTGTCTCACGGAACTCCGTCCAGAACATACCGCCAAATACGAAAAGCGAGAATGGGCTTTCTCTCAGGAGCGGGATGCCGCTGCGGCGAAAGAGCAAACGTTCGAAGTCATGCTCAATCTGGAACGCATACACGTGATCGCCGGCGAAGCCGGTGCGATCGAGTGTCATGAAGTGATGTTGCACATCGAAGAAATCGTAGGCTGGATCAACGGTTGTGAGTCGCTGCGGCGGCAGCGGGTCAGCTGCGGCGCTGAAGTAGGCGTAAAGCGAGGTCAGGCCGAGGCCAAACAGGCGGCGCTCGTGTTCGAGCCGAATCCAGTAACGGGTAAAGTCAAACTCCTGGGCCAACAGGGCGTCCGACGCATGCTCCACGCCGATGGTAAACTGCGTATTTGGCCAGTCCTGCAGGACTTCCTCGCGGTGACCGGACTTGAGGCGATTACGCGAGTCAAACGTCAGCTCGGCCGTCATGGCGCGCAGGCGTCCCTCTTCGATTACGGGATTGGTGCGAACGTCGGCGCTTTCTCCGAACAGGCTGAAGTCGGTTGCTATCGGTGTGGAGTAGTGCAGTTCGTCGGCAAGGCTGACCTGCAACATCGAATGACTGGTCGGCGCAAAACCAAAGCCGACCGTGAAGCCGACCGCCCGGAAATAATCGAACGGATCGATGGCCGACAGCGCTGCGCCGAAAGTCGGATTGAGGTCCGAGGGCGAGACTGCCGTCGGCATGGTCGTCACGCGGTCGCGATAACGCGCCATGACGTGCAGTCGTTCACGCTCCGACAGGGTGTGTCGCACGCCGTAGTCGTGCTGCCAGTACTCGCCGTCGAAAGCCCAGCCGCTGGCAACATCGAACAGAAACCGTTCACCCAGCCGGAAATCGAAACCGGCGCCGAGATACGGTCCTTCGACCCGGTTGAAATGGACGAAATCGTACGTCGCCGACGAGTTGGCTATTGCCAGGATCGATACCGGCACCAGCCGGGCATAGTACCAGATCGGTTTAGGCGCGCTTTCGAGCGAGTCGATGCGCTGGTAGCCGTATGTCTCTTCAGCTGTCAGGTCAATCCTGGGCAGGCTGTCCCAGCGAGCCGAATCGGCGTCGTCGGCCCCCGCATCAACTTCGAGCACGAATTCGTCGAACAGCCCGTCCGGCAGTTCCGGATCGAAACGGTAGTTGTAGATCAGCGCTTCCTGCTTGATATCGAGCGAAAACTCGCCAAACAGCGGCGCCGTGATTTCGACATGGCCGTAGAATTGTACCTCCACTGGCATCCAGTATGCATTTTCGAAGAGCGCCATCCGCTGCCGGTAGCCGGCATCGCTCAAGTACTGGATATCCACACCGTCGCTGAAGCCCAGATCGACGCCAACGACGGCATATGACGAATCGGCGATGTCGATCGTGCCGGCGAATCGCGGCCTGACCGGGTCCCTGGGTTCGACCTCGAGACGAAAAGCCGCCATAGAATCAATCATCACCGTGTCGAGCAGGTAATAATTGTAATGGTCCAGGGCGTCGGTGGCGGTCGGCGTCGGAATGGAGTAGCGCAGAATATCGATACGGTTGGCGTTGAAGTTGAGGATGTCGCGCACGGTCGCGAAATTCTGCTCCGCCTCCAGATTTGCCGACTGGCGCCGCGCGATAATTTCCTGCTTGAACTTGTCCGGCTGCTTCCACCACGAGGTCGCCTGGGTTTCGGCCAGGAGTATGATCCGAGAGCTGTCCTCGGTGCGCTCAACGCCCGTCGAGTCGACAATCGTCTCCGTCGTCGTGCGCCACACCACCAGCTTGGTGTAGGCGTCGAAACTGTAGCTGTCGAGCTGCGAAAGCAGGTCTTTCTTGCGTCGGATGGCTTCGAGTATGATGGCGCCGGCCGGGTCGACCTCTCGGTCATACACGCGTGTACCGCGCACTTCGATCAACGCCGGGCGCAATGCAATCGTGTAGCCGGTGACCGAATCAGCCGACGTGACAGTCACCGTCTCGGAGTAATAGGCAACATGGGATACTTTGATCTGGTGTTCCCCCGGATCGAGCCGCAGCTTGAATCGACCGGAGTCGTTGCTGAGCATCGCTTCATTGGTGCCGAGCACACGGATGGTGGCGCGGGGGATCGGCTCGCCGGTTTCGAAGTCGACAACTTCACCGTGCAGCGACGCCGCAACCGAGGCGCCGGACGGTAGCGACATCATAAACAGCAATGTAGCGAGGATGATCACAGACGCGGGGTGTCGCGGCAGGATGTATTCGGAACGTCTGGTTGGCAATGGGTAATCGTCTTTCCCGTGTGTCAGCTTCGTGTCACGGGAAGCTACACGGTTTCGGAAGCGGCGTCAAACGGTTCTTGCCGGAGGTAACTGCGGCGACGAATATTCGTGCAAAATGGAACAATCTCGACACATTTCTGTTGGGTTTTTCGGCGTTAGACAGTACCTTTTCGTGATACGGGAATATAGAGTGAACTTGTCCGCGATACTTAAAAGTTATATAGATCTGACCAAGCCCACCATCATGCTGCTGGTCATCTTCACCGGCTCAGCCGCCATGGTGGTCGAGGGCTCGCTGCTGTCAGAACCGCTCCGATTCATGCTGGTGCTGGTCGGTCTGTATCTTACCGGGGGCTGTGCCAACGCCTTAAACCAGATCTTCGAGCGCGACATCGACGCCCGGATGGCGCGAACGAAAAAGCGCCGGCCACTGCCGTCAGGCAGGATCGGCCATGTCCACGCCACGATTTTTGCCGTCAGTATCGGCGCAGCCGGCACTGCCGTCTTTGCCTATTTCTTCAACTGGCTGACCGCCGGCCTGGCGGTGGGCACGATCCTGTTCTATTCGTTGTATTACACTCTCTGGTTGAAACCGCACACGGCACAGAATATCGTGATCGGTGGTATCGCCGGCGCCATGGCGCCGGTCGGTGCCTGGACTGCCGCCACCGGCGAGATGGCTGTCACGCCCTGGATCATGTTCCTCATTATATTCTTCTGGACACCGCCACACTTCTGGGCCCTGGCGCTGTTCTGCCGCGACGATTACAGAACGGTCGATCTGCCGATGATGCCGGTGGTGAAAGGGGAGAAGTCGACCCTGAACCAGATGCTGGCATACACGGTGGTGCTCTTCGCCGTCTCCCTCAGCCTGCTGGCGTTTGAGCCGGGATGGTTCTACCTGGTAGTCGCACTTCTGCTCGGTGTAATGTTTGTGAAAAAAGCGATCGACGCCCGGCGCGAAAAGACGGTCGCGGCATGGCGCTCGATGTTTCGATATTCGCTGGTCTACCTGTTCGGACTGTTTTGCGCGATTATCATCGACGGTGTCGTGTAACCGGATGGGGCGGGTGGACATATAGATATGGTGAATCTACAAGATCTATTTTATTAAGGGTTGACAGGGTAGGTCGTATGACATACTTTCTGCCCTCAAAATACACGACAAAGGTTTGAGTGGCAGGTGCGGGATAATCGAGAGGTATACTGAAGACAGGTTTCCCCAGGTTTCCGCCAACGGCTTGTGAAAACTTTAACAAAGAAGATAGCTTTTGTCTCAGTTATTCCCCAAATGGACTAATGCGCTGCCGTTGATCATTGCGGTTCTCGCCGGTGCTGTCGTGCTCGGCGGAGTCGGCTTCTTCTGGTATTACGGTTCTCCCAAATACCTGAACGTGGGGTACCGTCCCAACCAGCCGGTCGACTACAATCATAAGCTCCATGCCGGTGATCTTGGTATCGACTGCCGATACTGCCATGTCGGCGTGGAGAAGTCGAAGTATGCGACAGTGCCGCCCACGCAGACGTGCATGAACTGTCATACCATGGTGAAAGCCGAAAGTGAGAAGCTCGCCCTTATTCGGGCCAGCTGGACATCCGGCCAGCCGGTCCAGTGGGTGCGTATCCACAAGCTGCCCGAGTACGCCTATTTCAATCACTCGATTCATATTGATGCCGGTGTCGGCTGCGTTTCGTGCCATGGTCGCATCGACCGGATGGAAAAGGTGACGCAGGCCGAGCCGCTGAGTATGGGCTGGTGCCTCGACTGTCACCGCAACCCCGAACCGCATCTGCGTCCGGTCGACCAGGTGACCAACATGGACTGGGAACCGGGAGAGAACCAGGAAGAATTCGCGGCCCGGCAGATTGAAAAATTGAACCTCGCACCCCCGGAAGACTGCTCGGCATGTCACAGATAGATAAGAACCAGGACCGGAATATCACCGGCAAGAACTACTGGCGCAGCCTCGAACAGCTCGCCAGTACGCCGGAGTACAAGGAAAAAGTCGCCCGCGAGTTCGGCGAAGACGCCGATATCCCCAACAATGCCTGGTCGCGACGGAGTTTTCTAACGTTAATGGGTGCCTCGGCCGCCCTTGCCGGGCTGGCCGGTTGTCGCAAGCCGGTCGACAAGATCGTACCATATGTAAAACAGCCCGAAGAAATCCTTCCCGGTTTCGCGTTGCAGTATGCCACCGCCATGCCGTGGCGCGGCGGTGCGTACGGCCTCCTGGTCGAGACCCACACCGGCCGTCCCACCAAGGTTGAAGGCAATGAGTTGCATCCCGCCACAAGAGGGAAGTCAAACTCGTTCGCCCAGGCGGCGATACTGAATCTGTACGATCCCGATCGCTCCCAGCAGGTGCTGGAGAATCGTAAGTTGTCGGATTACGCCAATTTCGTGCAGTACTGGGCGGAGAACAAGGCGCCGTACGACGACAACGGCGGCGAAGGTCTGGCGGTGCTCGCCGACGAGTTTAACTCGCCGACAATGAACCGTCTGAAGCGACAATTCGAAGAAACCTATCCCAACGCCACCTGGGTAACCTGGAATCCGGTGGCCGACGAAAATCAGTACGACGGTATCCGCGCCGCCACCGGCAACTGGTACCAGCCGGTCTATCACCTCGACAAGGCGAATGTCATCCTGTCTATCGACAACGATCTGTTTTTGATGGACCCGCAGAACATTACCAGTGCGAAGGGCTTTGCGGACGGTCGCCGGATGCCCGAAAAGGGCGGAACGATGAACCGGCTGTGGGTCGCAGAGGCCGCCTTCAGCATCACCGGCTCGATGGCGGACCATCGCCTGCGCCTCAAGCCGCGCGATCTCGAACGGTTCGTCGTGGCCCTGGCGGCCGAGTTGCAAAACCGTGGCCTGAACATTGACGGCGCCGGCAACCTCCCCGATGTTGCATCGAGTGCCATTGATACCAGGTGGCTGCAAACAGTGGCCAAAGACCTGATGGCCAACCGCGGCCGGTCACTCGTTGCGATCGGCCAGGCTCCCGCGCCCGCCATACATGCCCTGGTCGTCGCAATCAACGATGCCCTCGGCAACGAAGGCAATACGGTCACCTACCATGACGCGCCCGACCAGACCCGTTCGTCGACGCCGGCGCTGGTGAACCTGGTACAGCAGATGCGCGACGGTGCGGTATCGACCCTGTTTATCCTCGGCGGCAACCCGGTGTATAATGCGCCCGCCGATCTGAACTTCCGCTCGGCATTGGCCAAAGTTAAAACGACGGTGCACCTGTCGTACCACGTTGACGAAACAAGCTATGAAGGTCGCTGGCATATTCCGCGAGCGCACTTCCTCGAGTCCTGGTCCGACGTGCGCACCTTCGACGGCACGCTCTCGGTGGTCCAGCCGCTGATCGAGCCGTTGTACAACGGCAAATCGGAGGTCGAGTTCCTTAACCTGATCGCCACCGGCGAGTCGGTGACTGCGAATCAACTGGTCAAGCAGACCTGGCAGCCGGTACTGGATGCCGGCCCGATCGATGGGCGTCGCTTCGACGTTGCCTGGAGGAAGGTCTTGCACGACGGTGTTCATACCGGCAGCGCCGCGAGCGCCGCTTCGCTGCGGGTCAACAGCAATGCCATTGCCTCGGCACTGAACGACTATGCCTCAAGCCTGAACGCGGTTTCGGGCTCCGGCTACGATGTTGTCTTCATGCCGTCGCATTCAGTGCTCGACGGTTCGTATGCCAATAACGGCTGGATGCAGGAACTGCCTGATCCGGTCAGCAAAGTCGCCTGGGACAATGCCGCCCTGATGAGCAAGCAAACCGCCGACGAACTGAACGTATCGTCGGGCGATGTGGTCACGGTTTCGGCGGGCGGCCGCCAGATTGAACTGCCGGCCTGGGTCGTTCCGGGCTGGGCGCCGGGTGCGATCGGTCTCGAGCTCGGCTACGGCCGGGTACATGGTGGTCGCGTCGCCAACGACGTGGGCGTCGACTGCTACCCGCTGCGCACCTCGACCGATCGCTGGTCTGTTACCGGCGCCGGCGTGGTGTCAACCGGACGGCGCGTGGATCTGGCCAATACCCAGGACCATAATGTAATGGAGGGCCGGCCGCTGGTCCGCGAGACCAGTTTCGACAAGTGGTCAAAGGGTGGCGACTTCAAGCCCGAACAGATCAAGACTCCGCCGCTGGTGTCACTCTGGGATGAACACAAGTATGACAAGGGATACCAGTGGGGCATGGCGATCGACCTGACAGCGTGTGTCGGCTGCAACGCCTGCACTATTGCCTGCCAGGCTGAAAACAATATACCGATCGTCGGAAAAGAGCAGGTGCGCAACGGCCGCGAGATGCACTGGATTCGCATCGACCGTTACTATGGCGGCGATACCGACAATCCCGACATGGTTCACCAGCCGGTCGGTTGCCAGCACTGCGAAATGGCGCCGTGCGAGCAGGTCTGCCCGGTGGCGGCGACGGTACACGACGATGAGGGCCTTAATGTGATGGTCTACAACCGTTGCATCGGCACTCGCTACTGCTCCAACAACTGTCCCTTCAAGGTCCGTCGTTTCAATTTCTTCAATTACACCAAGGACACGCCGGAAGTCGTGCAGATGGCGATGAACCCGGATGTCACGGTACGCACTCGCGGGGTCATGGAAAAGTGCACCTATTGCGTGCAGCGGATCAACCGGGCGCGAATTGAAGCGAAGAAGGAAGAACGGCAGATTCGCGACGGCGAGGTTGTCGCCGCCTGCCAGCAGGCGTGCCCGGCCGACGCTATCCACTTCGGCAACATCAACGACCCCAATAGCAAGGTTTCGAAGATAAAGCAGGATGAACGCAACTACGTGATGCTAGACTACCTCAACATCAAGACCCGCACCACCTTTATGGGCAAGTTGCGCAACCCGCACCCGGACCTGGAACCGACCGGGCAGGCCAGTAACGAATCACATTAGGATACGACGCTGACGTGAGTATTGCGATAAAACCAAAGAAAAGCGCGGTGTACGATGACACGCTGGTTCACGGCGACCACACCTTTGCGACGCTGACGGACAAGATCTGTCATATTGTCGAAACCGGGACACCGCGTGCCTGGTGGCCGCTCTTTTTGATCTCGGCGGCCCTGACCGGCATGTACATGGTGGTGCTCGGCTACCTGTTCTGGGAAGGTACCGGTATCTGGGGATTGAACATTCCGGTCGGCTGGGGTTGGGCGATTGTCAACTTCGTCTTCTGGGTCGGTATCGGCCACGCCGGTACTCTCATCTCGGCAATTCTCTTCCTCCTGCGGCAGCGCTGGCGTACGGCCATTAACCGGTTTGCCGAGGCGATGACTATTTTCGCGGTCATCTGCGCCCTTATGTTCCCGGCCATTCACGTCGGCCGTGTCTGGGTGCTCTACTGGGTTTTCCCGCTGCCGAACCAGATGGAAATGTGGCCGCAGTTCCGCAGCCCGCTGCTGTGGGATACATTCGCGGTCGGCACCTATTTCACCTGTTCGCTCTTGTTCTGGTATGTCGGCCTCATTCCCGACCTGGCCTCGCTGCGCGACCGGGCGGTGTCAAAAGTCCGCAAAATGATCTACGGTCTGTTCGCTATCGGCTGGCGCGGCGGTAACCGTCAATGGCGCCACTACGAACTGGCCTACCTCGTGCTCGCCGGTATTTCCACGCCGCTGGTGTTGTCGGTGCACTCGATCGTTTCGACCGACTTCGCCACCTCGATTCTTCCGGGCTGGCACACGACCATCTTCCCGCCCTACTTCGTCGCCGGCGCCATTTTCTCCGGTTTCGCCATGGTGATGACCCTCGCGATCATTGCCCGCTGGGCCTGGCGACTGGAAGATGTGATCACGCTCAAGCATCTCGAGCGGATGAATATCATCATGCTCCTGACCGGTACGATGGTCGGTTACTCCTACGGCATGGAGTTCTTCATCGCCTGGTACTCCGGCAACGAGTTTGAAGCCTTCGCCTTTACCAATCGCGCCTTCGGCCCCTACGCCTGGGCGTACTGGATCATGGTCTCGTGCAACGTGCTGGTGCCGCAGCTCTTCTGGTTCAAGAAGCTGCGCCGCACCATCCCGGTCATGTTCGTGGCGTCCATACTGATTAACGTGGGCATGTGGTTCGAGCGCTTCGTTATCGTGGTCACCCTCAGCCGCGACTACCTCCCGTCATCATGGGATTACTTCAGCCCGACCATTTTCGACTGGGCCTGCTTCGCCGGTTCGTTCGGCTTGTTTTTCTTCCTCTTCCTGCTCTTCCTGCGCTTCCTGCCGATGGTCGCTATCTCGGAAGTGAAAGCGGTCCTGCCGCAGGCGGATCCGCACCACGGTGATGAGCACGGACCACACCCGAAACCCGAAACGTCGGGGGGTAAGTCATGATTCTACAGGCCAGTAACCCGCCTAAACTGATGCTGGCCCGCTTCGACGGTACCCGCGACCTCCTCAAGGCGGCCGCCGCCATGCGCGGTGAGGGCTACCAGAAGTATGACGTCCACTCGCCCTTCCCCATCCATGGCATGGATGATGCCATGGGCCTGGGGCGCTCGCCGATCGGTTATATCGTCGGGGTGATGGGATCGATCGGCCTGGTCGCCGCCCTGGGTCTGCAGTGGTGGACCAGCGCTGTCGATTACCCGCTCGTCATCTCCGGCAAACCGTTCTTCTCCTACCAGGCGTTCGTACCGGTGACTTTCGCGCTGACTGTCTTGCTGTCCGCTTTCGGCGCCTTTTTCGGCATGCTTGCCTTCAACCAGTTGCCGCAGTTGTACCACACGCTGTTTAATTCGAAACTGTTCGAGAAGGTATCTGACGACGGTTTCTTCGTGAGCATCGACACGCGCGACAAAAAATACAACGAGGCGGAAACCCGCAAATTCCTCGAGTCGATCGGCGGCAAACAAATAGAGGTGGTGCAGGGATGACGATGACGCGCTTCATAACGATTACCCTCGCCGCCACGCTGGCTCTCGGCCTGTTCGGCTGCTACCAGGGGAAGCCGTCGAAGAAACCGCCGATTCACCTCAATCCGTCGATGGATCGGCAGCCGAAAGAGCTGGCGTACGAGAAGAGTGAGTTCTTTGCCGATGCCTCGGTCATGCGACAGCCCGTCGAGGGCACCGTGGCCCGGGGCCAGCTTGGCCAATTTCAGGCCGATCCGGATTCGGTTGCGTACTATACCGGCCTGACAATAGACGGTGATACGGTGGTGAACAATCCGCTGCCGATGACAATGAATGTGCTGCAGCGGGGCCAGGATCGCTACAACATTTACTGCGCGCCCTGCCACTCGCGAACCGGCGACGGCAACGGTATGGTCGTCAAGCGCGGTATGCTGCGGCCGCCGAGCTTCCACGAGGAGCGCATTCGTACGTCGCGTGACGGCCACATCTACTACGTCATCACTAACGGCATTCGAAATATGCCGACCTACCGCCACCAGATACCGGTGGAAGATCGCTGGAAGATCGTGGCCTATGTCCGCGCCCTGCAGTTGTCGCAGCACGCCGACATCGAAGATATTCCGGAAAACATCCGCGACGAGGTGCAGTAAGGTAGAGGATATGAAGCTTGATACTTCGACATACAAAGTAACCGACTCGGGCAAATTCGGCACCGTCGCATTGATCATCGGTATCGTCGGCCTGGCGGCCTCGGGGTACGCTTACACGGTCGACGCCAAACAGTTCTATTTCTCGTGGCTGGTTGCCTTCCTGTTCTGGCTGGCCATCGGCCTGGGCGGGCTGTTCTTCACCATGCTGCACCACCTGACGGCAGCCAAGTGGTCGACCGTACTCCGCCGTCCGGCCGAAGCACTCATGAGCACCGTACCGCTCATGATTGTCTTCTTCATCCCGGTGATCATGGGGATGCACGACATCTTCCATTGGACCCATGAAGGTCTTGAAGAAACCGATCACTTGCTGGCGTGGAAGAAACCGTACCTCAACACTACGTTTTTCCTGATCCGGTCGATCGGCTATTTCGTGATCTGGGGTGTGCTCGCCGTCCTGTTGTATCGCGCCTCACTGAAGCAGGACAGCGATCCCTCCGACAGCCTCATCCTCCGGATGCGCAAGATCAGCGCGCCCGGCATGCTGCTGTTCGCCTTCACCGTTACCTTCAGCTCCATCGACTGGATCATGTCGATCGACTTCCACTGGTACTCGACGATTTTCGGGGTATACGTTTTCTCCGGCCTGTTTTTAGCCTTCCTGTCGTTCTTGATCCTGATCGGCAAGTTCCAGAATGCCCAGGGCGTGCTGACGAAAGAGGTCCAGCCCGGCCACTACCATGACATCAATAAGCTGCTGTTCGCCTTTATCATCTTCTGGGCATATATGGCCTTCTCGCAATATTTCCTGATCTGGTACGCCAACATTCCGGAAGAAACCATCTGGTTCCTGCACCGCTGGGAAGGGTCGTGGAAAACCGTGAGCCTGGTAATCATCTTCGGCCACTTTGCCGCGCCATTTGTGATCTACCTGTTCCGCTTCTCCAAGCGAAATACGGTCGTGATGGTAATCGTGGCGCTCTGGATGCTGCTGATGCGCTTTGTCGACCTGCACTGGCTGGTGCTGCCTAACCTGCACCATCACGGCGCCCACATCGGCTGGATCGATTTTGCCACCATGGCCGGTGTCGGCGGCATCTTTACCTGGTACTTCTGGCTGCGCTATACCCGCCGGCCCGTCATGCCTGTCGGCGATCCGACCCTGTACGACTCGATGCATATGGAACACACCATTTCCGGGGTGGCAATAGGCAATGACTGAGCAAAAGAAACAGAACGAACCGCTCAGCGAAGGCTACGAGCGGCGCGATATCGACATCAAGAAGACGGTCTGGATCGCTGTTGCCTGTATCGCCTTTATTGTCGTGTCGATTGTTATACTCGACGAATATTTTACGTTCTATAAAGAGCGGCTGTATTACGACACCGCCCTGGTGCCGGTAGCCCGCGATTACCTCGAACTGCAGGCCGCCGAAGACTCCCTGCTGAATAACTACACCAGGGTTGACTCGCTCGAGGGAGTGTACCGAATCCCCATCGGCAATGCCATGGAACTAATGGCCGGGGAATCAGGTTCAGAATAAGTGATGCGTGTGAAAAAAGACGAAATTGTAGACTTAGCAGGCCCGCAGAGTCTCCTATGCCGGGGGATTGCCCTGGCCGCCATTGTCGCCGTTGCCCTGGTGCTTTCGGTACCGGTTTCGGCACAAAAGGTTATGGACAACGTGCCGTCGCTGCAGAAGATCAATGTCGAAGAGCACCGTGGCGACACCCTGCCGCTTGACCTGACCTTTATTAATGAGGCCGGCAAAAGCGTCGAGCTTGAACAGTACTATCAGGACGACAAACCGGTCATCCTGATACTGGGCTACTACGAGTGCCCCAAGCTCTGTAACCTGGTTTTCAATGGAATGAGCGACGTGATCACCAGGCTCGACTGGGAACTGGGTAAGCAGTACCGAATCGTGACCGTCAGTATCGATCCGGAAGAAACGCCGGAACTGGCTCAGGCCAAGAAGGCTAATTACTGGCAGACGCTGGGCACTGATGCCGATCCGGTCGCCTGGACCTTCCTGACCGGTTCGCAGGACCAGATCACCGAATTGGCCGAGGCGGTCGGTTTTGAGTACTATTATGACGAGGCGCGCGATGAGTATGCGCATGCTGCCGTGATCACGATCACCAGCCCGAGCGGAATGATATCGCGCTATCTCTACGGCATCTCGTTCAAGCCCAACGACGTGAAATTCAGCTTGATGGATGCCGCCGACGGTGCTGTCGGTACGCCCATGGAAAAGCTGCTGCTCTATTGTTTTCACTATGACCCCGATGCCGGCGGTTATGTGGTTTTCGCCACCAACGTCATGAAACTGGGCGGTGTGGTCATAGTGCTGCTGGTGGGACTATTTATCGGTATTTACTGGTTGCGGGAACGACGGCAGCGCGGGCTGCCGCCGGGCACGCGACGGTATGAAGTTGAGGAATTTAACAAGACGCGATGAAAGATACAGTCGGAACATTATGGATGCCGCCGGGTAGTTCGACGGTTGCGAGCGATGTGGATTCGCTGTTTTACTTCATTCTTTACGCGAGCATCGTCTTTTTCGCCATCGTTGTGGTCGGTTCGGCTTACTTCATCTGGAAGTACCGCCGCAAGGGCGAAGCGACAACGACCTCAGGTATTGCGCATAATACGGCGCTTGAAGTCACCTGGACGGTTATCCCCACCATACTGATTATCATCGTCTTTATCTGGGGGTTCCAGGGCTTCCTGACGCTCAACGTTGCGCCCGGGGACTCGATTGAAATCAAGGCGACCGGCCAGAAGTGGTTCTGGTCGTTTGATTACCCCAATGGCGCGGTGACCACCAACAACCTGACCATCCCGGTCAATCAGCCGGTCAAACTGCTGTTGTCGTCGAAAGATGTCCTTCACAGCTTCTATGTCCCGAATTTCCGCACCAAGATGGACGTGCTGCCGAATCGCTACTCCATCACCTGGTTCGAGGCCACCCACACCGGCGAGTTTGATCTGTTCTGCACCGAGTTCTGTGGCAAGGGCCACTCGGAAATGATCGGCAAGGTCAAGGTGGTTTCGGCGGAGGACTACCAGAAGTTCCTTGAAGAGGCCAGCGGTCCGCGCGAGGGGGAGTCACTGCGCGATTATGGCGCCCGGCTGTATGTCGAGCGTGCCTGCGTGACCTGTCATTCGATCGACGGTTCAAAAAATACCTGTCCGACCTTCCTTAATAAGTTCGGTACGACTGAACAGTTTACCGACGGTAGCTCCGGGGTGGTCGACGAAAACTATATACGGGAATCCATCCTGAACCCGAACGCCCGGATCGTCGCCGGTTACGATCCGGTCATGCCGACTTACCAGGGCATCCTGAAGGATCGCGATATCGACGCTCTGGTGGAGTTTATCAAGTCCTTGAAGTGATGATAGAGAAAGCGAGTTGCATATGAGCACCAACGCTATTCCCACAACGCACTACCTGAACCACGAGAAGGGGATCAAGTCCTGGCTGCTCACGCTGGATCATAAGCGCATTGGTATCTTGTATCTGTATGCCATCATGGGCGCCTTTTTTGTCGGCGGCGTGCTGGCGCTGCTGATCCGAACCGAACTGCTGCGGCCGGAACAGGTCCTGGTCGACGCCGATATGTACAACCAGTTCTTCACGCTGCACGGCGCGATCATGATCTTCCTGTTCATCATCCCCTCGATTCCCGCCGCCCTGGGCAATTTCGTGTTGCCGATTATGATCGGCGCCAAAGATGTGGCCTTCCCGCGACTCAACCTGGCGAGCTGGTACATCTACATGTTCGGCGCCGTCTTCGCCCTCGCCGCCATCATCCTCGGCGGTGTCGATACCGGCTGGACCTTCTACACCCCCTACTCGACGGAGTCATCGACCGCCGTCATACCCATGACCCTTGGTGTATTCATCATGGGCTTCTCGTCGATTTTCACCGGCCTCAACTTCATCGCCACAATTCACAAGATGCGTGCGCCGGGTATGACCTGGTTCAACCTGCCGTTGTTTGTGTGGAGCCTGTATGCCACCGCCATCATCCAGGTGCTTGCCACGCCGGTGCTGGCGATTACCCTCTGCCTGCTGATCATCGAGCGCACCATGGGCGTGGGTATTTTCGACCCGGCCATGGGCGGCGACCCGGTTCTCTATCAGCACTTCTTCTGGTTCTACTCCCACCCGGCGGTCTACATCATGATCCTGCCGGGCATGGGTATTATTTCCGAGCTGATCAGCACGTTTTCGCATAAGAAAATTTTTGGATACAAGGCGATCGCCTTCTCCAGCCTCGGTATCGCTTTTGTCAGCTTCCTGGTCTGGGGACACCACATGTTTACGTCGGGTCAGTCGGAACTGGCCGCGATCATCTTCTCGTTCCTGACCTTCTTCGTCGGCATTCCATCTGGCATCAAGGTATTCAACTGGGTGGCGACGATGTACAAGGGACAGATTACCCTTGAGGCCCCGATGCTCTGGGCGCAGGCGTTCCTGTTCCTGTTTACCATCGGCGGCCTGACCGGCATTTTCCTCGGGGCGCTGTCGGTTGATGTCCACCTGCACGATACGTATTTCATCGTGGCGCACTTCCACTATGTGATGGTGGGCGGCACCGTGATGGCCTTCATGGGCGGTCTGCACTACTGGTGGCCGAAGATCTGGGGACGGATGTACAGCGAGTTCTGGGCCCGCATTGCCGTGCTGCTGGTCTTTGTTGGCTTCAACATGACCTTCTTTACCCAGTTCCTGATGGGCTCACAGGGGATGCCGCGACGCTACTACACGTATGTCGACCAGTTCCAGCCGTTGCACGGCTTCTCGTCGATCGGCTCGTATGTCATGGGTCTTGGCTTCGTTATTTGTGCCATCTACCTGATTCATGCCATCAAGAAGGGGAAACCGGCCGGCAACAATCCGTGGGGCGCGCTTACCATGGAATGGGAAACGACCTCGCCGCCGCATCCGCACAACTTTGAGCAAACGCCGCCGATGGCACACGGTCCCTATGATTATGACAAGGTGGTCTACCGGCCGCCGGTAACGGAAAGCGAGCAGAAGTAATTATGAGTAGTCATTCGACCGCTCATCCGTCGCACCTGCAGCACCATTTCCACGATTCCGAGCAACAAAAGGAAACGTCCAAGCTCGGCATGTGGATTTTTCTGCTGACCGAAGTACTCTTCTTCGGCGGCCTGTTCTGTGCCTATGCCATTTATCGTGCCTGGAATCCGGACATGTTCTTCATCGCCCACCAGTACCTCGATATCCCGCTGGGCACGCTGAACACGTTTGTCCTGATCACCAGTTCGCTGACCATGGCGCTGGCTATTCGTGCCATGCAGTTGAACAACAAAAGAGGCACGATTATCAATCTCTGGCTGACCCTGGCGCTGGCCGGCACCTTCCTCGTTATCAAGTATTTCGAATACAGCCACAAGATTCATGTCGGTCAGCTTCCCGGTGATCTGTACACCTTCGAAGGCATTGCGGGAACCAACCCGCACATCTTCTTCAGCGTGTATTTCATGATGACCGGTCTCCACGCTATCCACGTCATCGCCGGTATCGGCGTGATTATCTGGATACTGTCGCGGGTCTACCGGAACCACTTCTCGTCGGAATACTATACGCCGATTGAAATGACCGGCCTGTACTGGCACCTCGTCGACCTGGTCTGGATTTTCCTGTTCCCGCTGTTCTACCTGATTCATTAGGGTTGCATGTATGAGTAACGATACCGGACATAACGCAGAACACCACGTACTCCCGCTCAAGGTGTACCTGAATGTAACCGCCGCCCTGTTTACGCTGACGATCATCACCGTTTTGGTGACGACGGTCAGCCTGGAACCGTTCAACCTGATCATTGCCATGGCCATTGCCGCGGCCAAAGCGACGATGGTGGCTCTGTACTTCATGCACCTGAAATATGATAACAAGCTCTACACGCTGATTTTCATCGGCTCGCTGGCGTTCCTCGCGGTGTTTGTGGTCATTACGATGTACGATACCCAGCGCCGCGGTGATATTTACGAGCTCAAGCAGTCACCGATCGAGAAGGATGCTGTCATTTATCGCCAGCAGCCAGGGGCCGCCGCCGCTCCCGCCGATACCACCGAAGCGCCTGCCGATACGACCCTGGGCGACACCAGCCTGACCGATACGGCGGCCGCCGATCAACAATAACGACTTGCCTGCCGGCCCGGCAGAATGTACTATTGCGGAGTTATGAGTACATCTTCAGCGCAGCTATCCAGGGCACCGGGCGGGGTTGAGGTCGATCGTTCGGTCACACCCTTTCGGCGCTTTGCGTTTTTCACCACCGTTGCCACCTACATCCTGATCTTCGTTGGTGGTTTCGTGCGTGTCTCCGGCGCCGGTCTGGGTTGTCCCGACTGGCCGACCTGCTTCGGACGCTGGATCCCGCCGACCGATGTCAGCCAGCTCCCGCCCGATATCGACCCCAGTCTGTTCAACTTCACCCTGGCCTGGATCGAGTGGATCAACCGATTGATCGGCATGTCGGTCGGCCTCTTGATCGCCGCCACCGGCGTCTGGGCGATTATTCGCTATCGCAAGCAGCGCCGGATCGTGGTGCCGGCCGTACTCGCGGCCTTCCTCGTCGCCTTCCAAGGCTGGCAGGGGAGTGTGGTGGTGTCGTCATTGCTCGAACCGATCGTGGTGACGGTGCACATGCTTTTGGCGCTGGTGATCGTGAGCCTCCTCACCTATCTCACCCAGCAGGCCTACTATCTCGAACATCCTGCCGCTGACCGGGCAACCCAGTATCCACCGGCAACCCGTGCTGTCACCCTCCTGTTGTGGCCGCTCACGCTGGTGCAGGTTGGACTGGGCACCCAGATTCGCTCGGTACTCGATACGCTCGCCGACCGCTGGCCGCTTCTGGCCGACACCGAACGGCTCGCTCGCGTCGGCTGGCTCAACCACTCCCACCTGGTGCTCGGTATACTGATTGCCCTCGTCACGGTGGTGCTGGGCTGGCGCGTACTGAAGAGCACCGTGGCGCTGTCGAGTCTGGCCCACCAGGCGATTGTCGCCATGATGGTGCTGGTCGGCGTGCAGATCCTGATTGGCGCCGGTTTCATCTTCGCCGGCATTCCGGCTATGGTGCAGGTCTTCCACCTGTGGGTAGCGACGCTGTACATCGGCTGCCTGCTGCTGTTCTATGGCACCACCGGCAGGGCGAGGGTGGCGTAGTATGGCGGATCGCAGCACAGTGTTCATGCGTATTCTGATTGTCGCAGCGGTGGTGCTGGTGCTGTTGGTCACGGCCCTCCTGGTGCTCCGACAGGCCGACAAGACACGCGCCGACCTCCCCGAACTGGGCGAAGTGCCCCCGTTTGAACTGACCGATCAGCAGGGGAGAGCGTTTGGAAAAGACGACCTGTTCGGCAAGCTGACGGTGGTCGACTTTATTTTTACCCGCTGCCTCGGCGCCTGCCCGATCATGGCCGTCAATATGGGCGACCTCTACCAGGCATTCGGTGATGCCGACGATATCCAGTTTGTTTCGATCACTGTCGATCCCGCACACGACACCCTCGAAGTACTGCAAGCGTACGCTGAGGAGCAGCAGGTTACCGATGACCAGTGGCGTTTCCTGCGCGGCCCGATGCCGCTGGTATCGCAGCTACTGGAAGACGGCTTCCAGCTTTCGGCTGAAGATCTCCCGGGTGCTCATTCCACCAAGTTCGTGCTGGTTGATCGGGATGGTATCATCCGCGGCTACTATGACGGGCTGGACAAAGCATCGACAAAAATCCTCAAGACCCACCTTGCCGAACTGGCGGTAGAGTAACCGATGACCGTCTACGACCTGCCGGCGGTCAACGCCACCCTCAACGCCATTGCCACGCTCTTGCTCATCATGGGTTATCGCATGATCCGGCAGGGTCGGATCGAAACCCACAAGCGCTTCATGCTCTCGGCGGTGGCGGTCTCGGCATTGTTTCTGGTATCGTACCTGATCTACCACTACTATGCCGGATCGGTGAAATACCCGCTTTTGGACTGGACGCGCGTGGTCTATTTCGCCATCCTCATTCCGCACGTCATCCTGGCGGCGGTGATGGCGCCGTTCATCCTCATCCTTCTCTGGCACGCCCTGCGTGAGAACTTTGAGAAGCACAAACGCCTGGCCCGATGGGTCTGGCCGGTCTGGATTTTCGTATCGATTTCGGGGGTAGTGGTGTACCTGATGCTCTACTGGTACGCCGGCGCACAGCCGGCTATTTGATGATCATCAGCTTGCCGATCTGGTTGCCGTACTCTGACTCCACGACCCAATAGTACAACCCGCTCACTACCGCCTGGGTGTTGCGACTGATCATGTCAAACCGCGCCACCGACGCTGTCGGGCTGTCTTTGGGTTCGTCGTGCCAGAACTCTTTCACCAGGTCACCGTCGAGCGAAAAGATCGAAATCTTGCACTTGTTCGGCAGGTTGGCGAAGTAGATCGTTCGTGCCCGGTCGGCGGCCAGATCGTCGAACCGGTTTTCAAAGCCGCGCCCCATATAGTCGCCGTCGATCCGCCACGGGTTGGGATAGACATAGACATTGAGCTGGCTGTCGGGCATGAACTCGTCCTGCTGGTCGACCGCGAAGACCTTGGTCAGGTTTTCAAACGGTGACGATTCCAGCGGCGACAGGTTCTTGGGCGGGTGACCAAAATCGAAGCCGGTCACCGCAACATAGTATGGTACCGTCGGCAACAGGCTGTCGATCCTGATTTCATACTCGTAGTACAGCAGGCGGCCTTCTTCATCGACAACCGACGTATCCAGTGGCGCGTCCGGGTACACCTTGTAGATGCCGTTCTCCGAGTTGCGCTCCGACAGGTTGAAGTCGACGGCGCTGAAATAATAGATCCCGTCGGATGCATACAGCGGATTGTGATAGGGATGATTCAGGGGATCAAACGACTCGCCGTACATCTGTCTGAGATCTTCAATTGTATACGGCAGGTCAATGAGCTCGTAGCGCTCGCGGCGGTCGTTCCAGGTCCACCGGTAGTAGTTCTCCTGGTCCCACGATGCCACCATCGAGATATCGCCCTCATTGCGCGAGCGACCGATATACACGCGATAACCCTCGAAATCGACAATACCGCTGAAGGTGTCGAGAAATCGCTCAGTTACTTCACCGTTCCATCGAACGTAAATCACGCCTTCTTCGGTACGAACACGCAGTTCCGGGGGGGGCGGCGGCAAAGCGCCCTTAAAGTCCGGAACGCCGTCGCCGGTATAGAACACCTGGTTGGTGTCGCCGGTGACCTCGTCGATCCGGAAGAAGTACTTCCCCGAGTCGCCATTACCGTCGGTATCCACGCCGGGATTGTCGAAAATCCGCTTGGCCCAGCGATAGTTCGTCAGCATGTCGTCGAACTGCAGGTAGTTGATGAACTTGTAGGGAGAGAAGAAGCTGTAGTTATTCCGGTAATAGGTCGGAATCGTGTGTATCTCGTCGCCAACCGTGTACACCACCGTGAAGTGTTTCTCTTCACCCGGTAAGAGATCGAAGGTGCCGAAGGACGACACAAAATTGACAAAATGTCCCTGGGCGATGATGCGGGCGTACGACGGGTGCGGCGGCAACCAGCCCTGGGCCGTGAAATTAAGCGCCGCCTCATAGCCGCTGTAGTCTATTTCCGGAAAGGACATGATGTGATACTTGGCCTTATCACCATACGGCGTCCCCAGCCCTCCCGGGAACATTCGCGGCTCGTCAAGCAACAGCCCTTTGCGACGCGGCCCCCAGCTGCCGGCGTAGTTGGTGTTGATCCACCAGTTGAATCGCACCTGTTGGCCGCTGTCGGGCACCCGCAACGGTGCGACCCCAAAACCGCTCTGGGTTGGGAACATCCCCCAACTGCTGCCGAGTGGCTGACCGTCGTTGTCAATTACCCATGCCAGGTCGATGTTTTCATACCCGGCCTCTTCGAATTCGTGCGGCAGTGAGTCGATGAACCCCTCGATGTCGTCCAGCCGCGGAAATGGTTGCTCCGAGATGTGCTGCACGCCACCGACATAGTATATCCCGACATATGCATCCTGGATCGCCTGTCGGCCGACATTCTTGATGGCGTAATCGGCGATGATGAAATCTTCAGCGTAATCGAGTGACCAGGAGTAGGTCGTCTGGGTGACGGCGATATTCAGCGGCTGGTGCTTGCGCAGGTCGTACGGCGAGAACGGCACGAACGCCTCGCGGTACAGTGTATCGGCGTATTGTGCCACCATCTGCTGCCGCGCTCCGGCATCGAGCAGAACGCCGTTGGAGTCGCGCTCGACCTCGACGAAGTCGCCATCAGGATAGTCGCCCGGCCACATTTCGGTGTTGCCGAGCTCATCGATGGTGCAGGTGACGAGCGTATCGTCGCCAACCACACCACCCACCCAGAGGCCGGTGTAGAAGCCATGTCGACGACGGCTGTACTTGGGAAAGAAAAACGCCGGCGCCGTGCGACGGGCGAGCGGATCGGGGAAATTATACAGGTTGCCGATGACACCATTGTTCATCACGGTGTTCCAGAATCGGCCGTTGTTATGCACCCGGAAGGACAGGTATGGACTGGCGGCCGCCGCCTGCTTTCCGATCGGGAAGGGAGGGTCGAACTGCTTGTTCGGGAACTGGTCGGCGGGGAGATCCGGGTACGGCAGGTCGTCGTCACCATAAACCGTGACTGCCGAAACCAGAAGCAGCCCCAGTGCCATTACCATGAAGATGCGGCCGGGGGACGTATTCGAGCGTTTCAATCGATGTCTCTCACTTTGGCGAACTCAACAACATTCAAAATACGAACTTCTCAACGTTGTGTTAAACGTCTCCGGCGGTAAACAGTTTCATGCCGCCGACTTTCCCCTCTTTGGCCCTACAGGATCACCATCAACTTACCCACCTGCGTGCCCGCCGACGACTCCACCACCCAGTAGTACAGGCCGCTGACCAGGGCCTGGGTGTTTCGGGTGATGAGATCAAATCGGGCAACCGACGCCGTGCCGCTGCCCTCCGGCTCGTCATGCTCGAACCGCTTAATGAGATCACCGTCCAGTGAATATATCGAAATTGTGCACCGGTGGGGAAGATTGGCAAAATTAATGGTGCGCGAGCGGTCGGTTGACAAGTCATCGAAGCGGTTCTCCAGTCCTCGACCCGCGTAATCGCCGTCAAGACGGTACGGGTTGGGGTAGACATAGACGTTCAGTTTCCCGGATTCGTCCAAAACAGCGTCACCCTGGTTCTGCGCATAGACTTTTACCTGGTTGACATAGGGCGACGACTCCAGCGGCTCGAGCCGTTTGGCCGGATAGCCGTAATCGAACGCCGTCACCGAGACCCAGTACGGTATGGTCGGCTGCAGGTTCTCGATGATATACTGGTACTCGTAGAAGCGCATGCGGCCTTCGTCGTCGACATCCGAGGTATCATTTTCGGCCTCCGGGTACACCCGGTGAATCTGTGTCGGGTCGGAAAGATCGTAGTAGTTGAAATCGACCGGCGTGAAATAGTAGGCATCGTTACCGACGTGCAGCGGCGCATGCGGCGGATAGCCGTGGGGATCGAAGGTCGGGCCATACAGTGACCGAAGCGAATCGAGGGTGAACGGCAGTTCGACATTCTCGAAACGGCGTTTGGCATGGTTGTACGTAAACCGGTTGTAATTCCGGCGGTCATACGACGCCAGGACCGAAATATCCCCCTCGGTGGGCGACCGGGCAATGTATACACGGTATCCCTCGAAGTCGCGCAGGCGGCTGAAAGTGTCAAAAAAGTTCTCAGCGTCGCGGCCGTTCCAGCGCACCGTCAGCTTCCCCTGCTCTGCAATAACCCGAACCTCCGGCGGCGGCGGCGGTGTCGCACCGCGAAAATCGGGGATACCGTCGCCGCTGCAAAAAACCTGTGTCGAGTCGCCGCTTACCGGGTCGATCTCGAAGTAGAAACTGCCCGAGTCACCGTCGAAATTTGTATCGATTCCGGGATTGTCGAAGATCGATCGCGCCCAGCGCAGGTTGAAATGCAGGTCGTCGAAACTGGTATTGGCAACAAAGCTCTGCGGCGCGTACGGATCGAAACGCTCAGCGTGATTGCTCGGATCGATGTGAAAGTCTTCACCGACTATCATTGCCAGGGTGAAGTGTCGCGCCTGTCCGGGCGCCAGGTCGAAGTCGCCGAACGACAACACGTACTGCACCGAATGACCGTCGGCGATATTCGTCGCGAAGTCGGGTGGGGGCAGCCAGCCCTCCGACGTGTGGTCCAGCGCTGTCTCCCAGCTCGGATAGTCGATTTCAGGGTACGACATCAGGTAGTACTTGGCGCGATCACCGCGTGGCGCGCCGAGGTTGCCGGACGGGAACACCCGTACCGACTTCGTCTGGCCCTTGTAGCGCGGCCCCCAGTCATACGGCTGGGTATACGAAAGCACCCACCAGTTGAAATTGACCTGCAGGGCATCCTCGGGTATCCGCAGCGGCGCCAGGGCAAACACATTGGTGGTGGACATATAGTCCCAATTGTTGCCGAACGGCTGGCCGTCGTTGTCGGCAAGCCAGGCGATCCAGGCGGTGGAGTCACACTCCCCGATGACGTCGGTCGGAAGGTACGGCGTTAGACCTACATAGTCATCGAGCTTCGGGTACGGCTGCTCGCTGACATGGTACATGCCGCCCTGATAGTACAAACCGACCCAGGCGTCGCGAATCGGGTCGTCGCCGATATTCCGTATCTCGTAATCGACAATGATGAAATCCTCCGCATAGCCATACGACCATGAGTAGCTTGTCTGGGTCACCTGGATGTTGAGCGGCTGGTGCCGGCGACCGTCGTACTCATTGAACGGGACCCAGCTTTCGTTGTGGAAGGTGTCGGAATAGACCGCCGTATACTGTTGTTCCGCGTCTGCCCGCGGAGTGTAGAAGGGCGAGCCGGACCGGTTGGAGGCTTCGGTCATGCCGCCCTGGGGGTATGGTTCAGGATAGAACTCGCGCTCTGATGAAATGCCGTAGGTTGGTGCATCACCGATGGCCGTGGTCACCAGGGTGTCGCGACCAACTACGCCGCCAACCCACAGGGCGGTGTACCAGCCATGGACGACCCGGCTGTATTTGGGGAAGAAGAACGACGGCGCCTGGCGCCGGCCCTTGTTGTCGCCAAAACCGTAGATGTTTCCGAACATCCCGGTATTGTTGACCGTGTTCCAGAAGCGGCCGTTGTTGTGTATCCGGTAGTCAAAGTAGGGAAGGGCAGCCGCTTTGAGTCGGCCGCTGTACTTGCGGCTCTGCACCGAGGGATCAACAATGGGCGCCGGGTCTTCGGCCCGGACAGACTGATTGAATCCTCCAAGCAACAGTACGAACAGCACCGCAAAGGGCAGACCGCGAACGACGGATATGGCTTTCAGGTCGGTTGAAGTCTTCGTCGTTGTCATTCTTTGCTCTATGGTTCGCGGTTGCCTGCCAAAACAAAAGGGTGCCGCCGGACTTTTCTGCGCAGGTCCTGCTCAAACACCCTCGATTACCTGTCATGTGCATCGGCGTGGAGAAAAAGATAGTTGCAATCGTGATTTGTCGCAAGGCAATGTTTGTGAGCCGTCACCCGACTTCGTGCTCCCTGCATGTCCGCCAGTAAACGTCGCAATACCGCAAACTACCAAAGCCGGCGGTGTCGCCTATTAATAGAGCAAATAAGGGTAAAAATCGGTTGACATCGTCCATACTCCCGATATATTCCCCCTTTGAAATTGCCGCCGGAAACGAGGTTCGAGCATGGTCAGTAACCGCCCTAAGGGCAAGAAAGACAATGACTACGCTCAGATCGGGATTCTGGCGGTTATACCTATTCTGGTAGTCGTGGCCCCGCTGGTGGGCTACTTTATTGGTAATTGGGCGGACGGCAAGCTGGGGACCGAACCCTGGCTCATGATAACCGGCATTGTTCTGGGAATGGTTGCCGCAGTTCGTGAAATAATTAACTTGGTGAAGAAGGCCGAGCAGGTCGCCAACCGGGATAACGACGACAATGGGAATTGAGTTCTTGCACCGAAGTCTCCGCACTACCGGCATTCTGCTACTGGTGGCGCTGGTCTTTGGTCTATACTACTACGGTGTCGGCCCGGCCCTCGCCTTTTTCTCCGGCGGCGTGTGGGGGATGATCAACCTGATGTTCCTCACCGGCATCATCCGCTCGGCCCTCCGGCCGGAAGGTCCCGACGCCCGTCGCAGCCTCTTGTTTTTGCTCGTCAAATTCCCCCTGCTTTACCTGGCCGGCTATTTCCTGCTTTCGATCCGGGGTTTCGATCCGCTCATCCTGCTGGTCGGCTCGATGGCGGTGCTGATCGTGATCGTAATGAAAGCCCTCGGTCGCCTCATTCTCGGCTTGGACGACAAGAAATCCGATAACGCTCCCATGCAGAAGGCGGTGTAGAACATGATAGCTCTCGTGACGAGCAAACTCGCCGCCCTGACCGTGCCGCTCTGGCCCTACGTTGCGGCTGCTGCTGAAGGCGGCGATAAGGGGAGCGGCGCGCCACACCTGCCGTCTGTCGTCAGCATGCTGACACACCATTCCGGCCCGGTCTACGACTGGATCAATGTGATCTACGGTTTGCTCACGTCGATCATTATGGTCGGCGTCTCGGTGTTCGTCTACGCAAACCGTCGCATGATCCCCGACAAGCTGCAGAACTTCCTCGAAATCCTGGTCGAGAGCATGTACAACTTCGTGCACTCGATCCTCGGCAAAGAGGCCAGGCGATACACACCGTTCATCGGCACACTGTTCTTCTACATTCTGATAAATAACTTCTGGGGTATTATTCCCGGCGGCCACTCGCCGTCGACCAGTATCAACATCACCGCCTCGCTGGCCATCCTGGTGTTCTTGTATTCGCAGTACACCGGTATCACCCGGCTGGGGTTTGTCAAGTGGCTCGATCACCTGGCCGGCGAACCGCGCTCGGTCATCATGTGGTGCCTGGTGCCGCTTCTGTTGCCGATCCACATCATCGGCGAGTTCGCCAAACCGTTCTCACTCGCCGTCCGTTTGTTCGGTAACATTACCGGTGAGGATGTCCTGGTGGCCGCATTCGTTTTGCTGGGTATCACCGTGATGTCGGTGGTCGGTATTCCGATCGGCCTGCCCCTAAACGTGCCGTTCATCCTGCTCGGGTTGTTGTTGTCGACGATTCAGGCGCTGGTATTTGCGGCCCTGTCGACCATCTATCTGTTGTTGATGCTGCCTCACGAGGAGGCACACTGATTCAGTTATGACGCAATTGATACTATAGAAACGTAAACAAACAGTTCAGAGAGAATAGTTAACAGGAGGAACTCATGGATTATCAGGGAATGCTTGCTTGGGCGCTGCCTATCGCAGTCGGCCTGGCTGCCGTTGGTTCCGGTTTGGGCCTCGGCCGCGCCGTCGGTTCGGCCATGGAAGCGATGGGTCGCCAGCCGGAAGCGGCCGGTAAGATCCAGACTGCCATGATCATCGGCGCCGCCTTTATTGAGGCGCTTACCTTGTACGCCCTGCTCGTCTTCTTCATTTTGCAGGGAAAAATTGGCTGAGAAAACCACAGGCGGATCCGGTCGCGCTAATAGCGGGATCGGGTGTAAACGGGAGTTGCTATGAGTCTTGAATGGCAACAGTTAGTCACACATGCCATCGGCTTCCTGATCACACTGTGGTTGCTCAAGAAGTTTGCGTGGGGACCGCTGATGTCGATGATGGAGGAGCGGCGCGACAAGATCGCGACCGAGTTCCGCACCATTGACGAAGAAAAAGCGGCCGTCGGCAAACTTACCGAAGAGTATGAAAGACGACTGCAGCAGATCGAGCAGGAAAAACGCCAGAAACTGTTGGAAGCGGTCAATGAAGGCAAAAAGATCGCTGAAGACATCAAGGCGAATGCTCAACAGGACGCCAAGGAGTTGCGTGACAAGGCCAGGGCTGACATCGAAGCCGAAGTCGCTAAGGCCAAGGTGCAGCTTCGTGACGACATGGTCGCCATCACCGTCTCCGCCGCCGAAAAGATCATCCGCGAACGGCTCGACGATGCCAAGCATCGCGAGTTGATCGGCAATTTCATCGATAACGTCGAGAAAGCCTGATAGCATATGCTCGCCCAGGAAGTTGCTCACAAGTACGCTCGCGCCCTCTTCGATTCGGTCCGGTCGCACCAGACGGTGGATGCCGTCTATGGCCAGATGGACGGTCTCAAGGAGGTTGTCGAGGGCGACGATCAACTGGTGCGCTTTCTGAAGTCGCCCAAGGTGACCCAGAAGGACAAGCGCGATCTGCTGCATTCGGCTCTCTCCGAGCGCGTCGATCGCGTCGTGCTCGAATTTCTCGACCTCCTGGTAGACAAGAAGCGCATTGCCTTCCTGCCGGAGATCATCGATGAATTTGACCGGATGGTCGAAGCAGCAAAAGGTATCGCCCGCGTGACCGTCATTACGGCGGTAGCGCTCAACGATACCGAGCGGGCGGCGATGGGCGAAAAGATGCAGGCCAAAACGAAGCTGGAAGTCATACTCGAAGAAAGAGTCGATCCCCGCATCATCGGCGGCGTTATCGCCATCTTCCATGACCAGATCATCGACGGTTCCGTTCGGTACCGCCTTGAACTGGTCGAAGATCGGCTGTCGCGAGCGCGGGTACGGTAGGCGGATACATGAACACCGACTGCCACAACATCACTGCTGAAGAAACGTTGTTAGGAGCATACTGATGCCTCTCAACCCTGAAGAAGTATCATCGGTCATACGGCAGCAACTCGAGCGCTACGAAACCAAGCTCGAAATGCAGTCGGTCGGATCTGTGCTGCAGGTCGGTGACGGTATTGCCCGCGTCTGGGGTCTGGAAGATGTCCAGATGTCGGAGCTGGTGCAGTTCCCCAATGATATCTACGGAATGGTGCTGAACCTCGAAACCGACAATGTCGGTGTGGCGCTGTTCGGTCCCGACACCCGGATTAACGAGGGCGACCAGGTCAAACGCACCGGCAAGGTTGCCCAGGTCCCCGTCGGCGATGCCCTCATCGGCCGCGTCGTCAACCCGCTCGGCCAGCCGATCGACGGCAAGGGTCCGATCGTGACGGAAAACTATCGGGTCATCGAAGGCGCCGCGCCCAACGTGGTCGAGCGCCAGCCGGTGAAAGAACCGCTGCAGACCGGTCTGAAAGCGATCGACTCGATGATTCCGATCGGCCGCGGCCAGCGCGAGCTGATCATCGGCGACCG
>CAZJCK010000022.1:0-47072 GCA_964544635.1 uncultured Ignavibacteriales bacterium
CGCTTAACCATAATGCGACCGGCAGGCCGAGGCAAATCTTCGATGACAGCGCTGACCGGCCGAATATTCTTCGGGCGGTTTAGATTATCTATCAATCGAGGAGGCTTCGGTTAGAGTCGCTAAACGGCCCTACCGCCCTATCACCCAACAGCTTAGGCGAAGGAGATTCTTGCCGCGCCCCTTGCCAGATTCGCTGTTGGAGCGTTTATTGCCGTTGATTAGACAAAAGAGAACGACTGACCAATTGGAGGTGTGATATGACCGTAAATCCGGCGACCATCAAACCGACCGCGGGCTTCTCGGATCTGACCGACAAGCAGGTCTTTGACTTTGAGCGCGAGTTCGGGGCGCATCATTATGGCCGGATCGGCCTGGCAGTACGCAAGGCTGAGGGGGTCTGGTTGTACGACTCCGAGAACAGCAAATACCTGGACTGCCTGGCGGCCTATTCAGCGGCCAACCAGGGGCACCATCATCCAGTGATCGTGAAGGCACTGGTCGACGCCCTGCAGGGCTCGTATGCGTCGGTGATCTCAAATGTTGTCTACACCGACTCGCTGGCGGTTTTCCTGAAGCGTATCGCCACCCTCATCCCGACGCTGGCGCCTCGATTCAGCGGGTCGGGCAACAAGGTGTTGCCGAAAAACGGTGGCGTGGAGTCGGTGGAAACGGCAATCAAGGCGGCCCGCAAGTTTGGCTGCAAGCACAAAGGGATCGAGGACGGCAAGCAGGAGATTATCGTTTTTCACAATAACTTCCACGGTCGGACGTCGTCGGTTGTATCGTTCTCGACAACGGACAAGTATAAGGAAGGGTTCGGCCCGTTGACGCAGGGGTTCACGTCGGTACCGTTCGGCGACCTCGAAGCGGTCAAGCAGGCCGTGCACAAGAATACCTGTGCCATCCTGGTGGAACCGTCGCAGGGTGAGGGCGGCATGTACATCCCGCCGTCCGGTTTCCTCGAAGGACTGCGCAAAGTTGCCGATGACAACGACCTGATGCTGATCTTCGACGAAATCCAGGTGGGGCTGGGTCGGACCGGCAAGATGTTCTGTTTCGAGCATGAGAATGTCGTGCCCGACGGTATCATCCTCGGCAAGGCGATCTCCGGCGGCCTGGTGCCGTTGTCGGTGTTCGTAACCAACGGTGAAATCATGGATATGATCTTCCAGCCGGGAACCGACGGTTCGACATATGGCGGCTATCCGCTGGCCTGCGTAGCCGGCAATGCGGCGCTCGATGTTATCGTGAACGAGAAGCTGGCTGAAAACTCGGCGAAGATGGGTGAAATCCTCAAGAAAAAGATTCAGGATGTAGCGGCGCGATCGTCGCATGTCAAGGAAGTGCGTGGTCGCGGCCTGTTCATCGGTATCGAGGTCAAGAGCGGCGACGCCATGGCGTATTGTCGGAAACTGCTGGATCTCGGTCTTCTGGCGAACGATTCGCATGGGCACACGATACGAATCTCTCCCCCGCTGATTCTCGATGAATCGGGGATCGATTACATTGTTGAACGGCTGGAAAAGGTGCTGATCGACTAAGTTACGTTTGAGGATTGTTATAAACGGCGGCTCGCTTGCGGGTCGCCGTTTTTTTGCGGCATTGCCACCGTACGCCTTGAGACGGCGCCGACATAAATGGCGGTGAGGGTTATAGCGGCGCCCAACAGCTGCATGAGGCTGAGCTGTTCGTCGAAGTAAAACCATCCCCAGACTGTGGCGAGGACGGGCTGCAACAGGAGGAGCAATCCGGCGCGCGAAGCGGGGATCTTAGGCAGGGCCGACGATATCCCCCACCAGGCAAGGCCCTGCACGAAGAACCCCAGGAGCAAGAGGATGACCCAGGAGTAGGTATCGGGTGGGGCGTATGTCTCGCCTTCGATCAGGCCGGTGAGAAACAGGAAGATACTCGAGAAGATCGAAACCCAGGCCATCATACTGAGGGTACCGACACCGTGGGAGCGGTTGCCGCCGACGCGCAGGGTGACGATGTAGGAAGCGTAGAACAAACCGGTCGCGAGGCCGAAGGCGACGCCGGCGATATAGGTTTCGTTGAAATGAAAGTCGGAACCGATACCGACGAGCAGGACCACCCCGCCGATAGCGCTGACGGCGGCGGCCATGAAGCGCAAGGTGAGGCGCTCCTTGAAGACGACGGTGCTGAGAACGGCGGTGGCAAAGACCTGGGTGTTGGCGAGGATGGTGGCAATGCCGGCGCCGGCCAGGAAGATGGAGCGATGCCAGACGAAGAGGTCGCCGCAAAAAAGAAAGCCGGCGAGGGCGGCGACGGGCAGGATGCGCTTGTCGATTTTAAGGGAACGCCCGGTCACGGCGCAGATCATGAAGAGAAAGAGGCCGCCTGTAAAAGTGCGCCAGAAACCGATGGCGGTGGCGCCGACGCGGGCGTCGAGGGCTTTCACCAGAATCGGGGCGAAGCTGATCAGGAGGGCACCGAGGATGATGACGCTGTAATAGAAGGCGATGCTGCGGGGCGGGTTGGCGGTGGGCGGCGAAGTCGTCGCCACTTAGTATTCCTGCCAGTAGTAGTCGGCCATGACGAGGAGACCGACGAGTACCCAGGTAAGGACGAGCGAGGTGCCGCCGTAGCTTACAAACGGCAGGGCGAGACCGGTTACAGGCATGAAGCCGAGGGTCATACCGATGTTGACGAAAAACTGGAACATGAGAATGGCGGTGGCGCCGGCAGCGACGAGCGAGAGAAACCGGGAGCGGCAGCGGGCGGCGATCTGAACACCGCGGACGAAGATGTAGGTGAACAGGGCAACAACAATGAGCGCGCCCCACAGGCCGAACTCTTCGCCGAGCACCGAGAAGATGAAGTCGGTGTGACGCTCGGGGAGGAACTCAAGGCGGGCCTGGGAGCCTTCCATCAGACCTTTCCCCCATATACCGCCGGAGCCAATGGCGATTTTCGACTGGATGATCTGGTAACCGGCGCCACGCGGGTCGCGTCCGGGATCGAGAAATGTCAGGATGCGGAGTTTCTGGTACTCGGCCAGTTTATTCCAGATAAACGGCGTAATGGCGCCGAAGGCGAGGTTAGCGGTGACGGTCATGATACCGAAGAGGACGCCGGGGCGGATGGTGAACAACAGAACCAGCAGGACGACGAAATAGATTGCCCAGGCGAGCCAGTGTGACGCCGTCACCAGCGATGCGATTGGTGATAGGATGAAAGCGAGGTACCAGGGTGACAGGCCGGACCAGAACCAGAGGGCGAAGAGCACGACCCAGAAGACCAGCGAGGTCCCGAGGTCCGGCTGCTTGAGTATGAGCGCGACCGGAATGATGACCAAAAGCGCCGACGCGACAAGCCGTCGCTTCGATGTCACGGGTAGTTTGGTGTATGCCAAAAAGCGTGCGAGTGCCAGAAGTATGGCCAGTTTGGCGACATCCGAAGGTGCCAGGTTTATGGGTCCGAAACTGAACCAGCGGGAGGCGCCCATCTTGGCGCTGCCGATAAAGAGCACGAGGATGAGCAGCAGAATGGCGATACCGTAGAAGAGGTAGGCGCCGAAGTCGAGGAGTCGAACCGGCAGATGGATGGTGAGCAGGAAGGCGACCAGGGCCAGACCCAGCCAGAGCGACTGCCGCTCGTAGAAGGTGCGTTCGAAGGCGGAGTCGGAGAAGTGTTGCGCCGACATGATCATGAGGATGCCGATCAGCGACAGTGTCAGAGCGGCGCCGACCAGTTTCCAGTCGAGCTGGCGATAGTCGAGCATCAGTTGGCCTCCTCCCCCCCACTCATGGCGGTCGACACGGCAGCGCCGGCGCCGGCGGCCGTCTGCCCGGTCGAGGTATCGATAATCTTTTGAGCGGTGCCGGGGGATTCATCCATCTTCGGCGGCAGGAGCTCCATGCGTTTTTCCATGAAGGAACGGATGACCTGTCCGACCAGCGGCGCAGCGATATCGGAACCATGCCCGGAGTTTTCAACGATAGCGGCGACGACGATTTGCGGATTCTCGAGGGGCGCGACACCGACAAACCAGGAATGGTTCTCACCGTGCGGGTTCTCGGCAGTACCGGTCTTGCCGCCGATGGAGTAAAACTTGTTGCGAAGACGTCGCGCCGTGCCGTGTTCACCTTCGACAACGAGCCGGAGGCCTTCCTCGAGGACGCGCATGGTGGACGAGGAGAACGGCAGCCGAAAGCTGACTTCCGGGTTGACAATTTCTTCGCTGCCATCGGGGTGAACGATGCGCTTGAGAATGTGCGGGCGGTACACGATACCGTCGTTGGCCAGGCCGCAGAAGAACTGCGCAACCTGCAATGGCGTGGTGAGCAGTTCGCCCTGGCCGATCGAGTTGTTCAATACCAGACCGCGAGTCCAGCCGTTCTTGCCGTAGCGCCGATCGTAATACTTGGTCGTCGGGTTGAGACCGGCGGCTTCGTTGGGCAGGTCGATGCCGGTCGGTTTGCCGAAGCCGCAGGCGGCATAGTAGTCGGCGAGACGGTCGATGCCGAGTTTCAGGCCGATCTGGTAGAGATAGGTATCACAGGACTGCTCAAGGGCATGGACCGCTGTCAGCTGGCCGTGGCCGCGTTCCAGCCAGCAGCCAAAGAAGCGGTTGCCGAACTGGTAACCGCCAACGCACGGTTTCAACGTGGTAGTCTCGGTGACGAGGCCTTCTTCGAGGGCGGCGCCGACGGTGACAAACTTGGTGGTGGAGCCGGGCGGATACAGACCGGTGAGCGGTCGGTTCAGGAGCGGATGGTTGGTATCGGACGATATTTCCTCCCAGACTTCCTGTGGAATGACACCGGAGAAGATGTTGGCGTCGTAGCCGGGGTACGAGGTCATGGCGAGCACTTCGCCGTTGCGCGGGTCGATGGCGACGACAGCGCCGCAGCAGAAGGTATCGAGGGCGGCCACGGCGTCGCGTTGCAAGTCATAGTCGATGGTAAGGTGGAGATCCTGGCCGGGGACGGCCGGGATCGGCGCTCGATCAGCGTAGGCGCCCAGAATCTGGCCGGAGGCCGAGACCTCGATGTAAGCGGTGCCTTCCTGGCCGCGCAGGAGGTGGTCATAGTGTTTTTCGAGGCCCTTCTTGCCGATCATGCTGCCGAGACGATACTCGCTCTCCCCCAGCCGCTGGCGTTCCTCTTCGGAGACTTCGCCAACAAAGCCGGTAAAGGACTCGGCGCCGAGGGAGTCCTCGTATTTGCGAACGCGCTCCATCTGGTAGACGACACCGGGGAAGCGTCGCGCCTGTTCCTCGAGGACGGCGACGACTTCAAACGGGATGTCGCGCTTGACTGGTGCCGGCTGGTTGCGGCTGACGATGTTCTTCTGGATCCGTTTGCGGATCTGAGTCGAATCGAGGCTGATCAGGTTCGCCAGGTTGGGCAGGGTGGAGTCACGGTCCTCTTCGGCGGGGACGACCGAGAGGGTGTAGGAGGGGCGATTGTCGATAATGACTTTCCCGAAACGGTCGTAGACAACACCGCGCCGCGGCACGATCGGAAGGACGCGAATCCGGTTGAATTCCGACTGCTGCGCCATTTCGGCGTGTTCGACCACCTGCAGGCGGACCAGTCCGACGAGCAAGATGAGCACCATGGCGATGATGACGGTCACGGCGACGGCCTGGCGTCCGGCGAGCGTAATCTTTCCCTTTTCAGCAGTCATATATCTTTATACTCAGAAAATCGACTTTATGCGTTTCCAGCTGAGATGTCCTTCCTTGAAGAGGAAGAAAATCCAGGCTACGGCGGTTGTATAGACGGCGACGAGCGGTGTTACCGCCCAGATTTCATGGAACAGGCGTTCGGGGCGCATGATCAGGACGGCGAGAATGGTGTGGGTCAGTACGCCGCCGAGCATGAGATAGAGCTTGGACCACATCGAGGCGAGGTTGAGGCGCTCCCGGAGTTGGACGGCGGCAAGGGCGACGGCGGCCAGCGCGAGGGCATGCCAGCCGAGGGTCGACGGATCGCCGGCATAGGCGACGAGGCCGGCGAAGAAGCCGAACCAGATGGCGACGTCTTCGGTCTTGTAGACGGCGACGGCGATGACCATGAGCGCCGCCAGGTTCAGCCAGACGGCGCCGATCTGTGTCGGTTCGATCAGGATGACGTGGTAGGTTGCCAGCAGCAACAGGTAGAGTATGTAGGGTATCAGACGTGTCATGGTGTCATCGGCTGGAGGATGAAAACTTCCTCGATTGAAAAAAAGTTGGCGGCCGGTGTAATGTCGACTTCGGCGAACGGCTCTTCTTCCGGGAAATTGACATTGGCGACGGTACCGACAACGAGGCCGGCGGGATAGACGCCGCCGAGGCCACTGGACACAACGGTGTCGCCGATCTGTACCTGTCCCTGTACGGGAAAGTTGTCGAGGATCATGTTACCGTCGGGTTCGGTTTTGACTATCCCCATTTCACGGGATTCGGCTATGCGGGCGGCGACACGGTTGGCCGGGTCGGTGAGAAGCTGGACATGGGCGAACTCGTCGCTCACCCAGGTAATGCGTCCGACCAGACCCTGCTGATTGATGACGGAGAAATCGACCGCGATGCCGTCCTTTGCACCCAGGTTGATGACGACGGCGATCGGGTAGCTGCCGCCTTCGACCGACATGACCTTGGCGGGGACGAGACTGTAGGCGACCGGTGGTTCGAAGCCGAGAATAGAACGGAGGCGGAGATTTTCGCGCGCCATTTCCTCGGCCAGCTCGACCTGGAGGGTCATTTCCATGATGGTGGCGCGCAGCCCCTCACTGCGCTCAGCTTCGCTGGTGAGGGCGGAAACTTCCTTCTGGACGTAGAAGGGGGCGTAGTACAGAGTGGACAGGATAGCCTGGCTGACGGTGCTGTTAACGGCCGGTATATGGATGATCAACAGCAGCGACAGCAGGATAATCAACGACAGGTTGATCAGGCGCCAATGCTTGGGGAAAAGCGACGAGATCCAGTTCATGCACCCTGGCTTCCCTGCCGGGCGTCTGGCTTCAATTGACGTTGTCGATCAGCGCCAGTACATCTCCGGGGGAAGTAGCCTCCTGTAACTTGTTGCGATTCTCTTCCGACTTCATCAAGTACGAAAGTCGTGCCATCACGTTCAGGTGAGCGCCGATGGCGTCTTCCGGTGCGGCGATCAAGAAGAACAGGTTAACCGGCTTGTGATCCATGGCGTCGAAATCGATACCGTCGTCATGACGACCAAACGCAATAACGATGCCCTTGACGGCGCGGGTCTTGGCGTGCGGGAAGGCGACGCCATAGCCGACACCGGTGGTGACCAGTTTTTCTCGTTCAATGATGTCCGAGAGGAGCTGGTCCCGGTCCTGGACGATACTGGAGTTGGCAACCAGGTCGACCAGTTCCTCAATCGCCTCATCTTTAGTTTTCGACTTCATATCGAAAGTTATTAAGCTCTCATCGCAAAACTTAGACAGTTTCATCGACTACTTCCTTATCACAGTTTGTCAGCTTCGTCGACCAGCAGTACCGGTATTCCATCTGATACAGGATAAGCCAGCTTGCACTTATTGCAGATCAAGCGGTCGTCGGCCTCGTTATATTCCAGTTTCCCTTTACACTGGGGGCAAACCAGTTTTTCCAGCAGCTTTTCCGGCAGTGCCATCGTTTACCTTTCTTATCCCTCGGTATATTGCCCCATCTGCGAATATTTATTGATTCGCTTCATAATGAGGTCGTCAATCGATTGGGTTAGCAGTTGTTTGAGTGCCGCCATGATGTCGTCCTTGACGAATTGGGCGGCGGCTTTGGGGTCGGTGTGGGCGCCACTGGGCGGTTCCGGGATGATCTTGTCGACGACGCCCAGTTCGAGGTTATCCGATGATGTAACCTTGAGTGCCTCGGCGGCCTCGGACGCCTTGGCGGCGTCGCGCCACAATATGGCGGCACAGCCTTCGGGCGAGATCACGGAGTACCAGGCGTATTGCATCATCATGACGCTATCCCCCACGCCGACACCGAGGGCACCGCCGGAGGCGCCTTCGCCAATGATGACAACGACAATCGGTACCCGGAGGCGGGACATCTCGCGAATGTTACGGGCAATCGCCTCGGCCTGGCCGCGTTCTTCGGCACCGATACCGGGAAAGGCGCCGGGAGTATCGATCAGGACGACGACGGGGACGTTAAATTTTTCAGCCAGTTTGAACAGTCGCAGCGCCTTGCGGTAGCCTTCGGGGTGGGCCATGCCGAAGTTGCGGACGAGTTTATCCTTGGTATCGCGGCCCTTTTGCTGGCCGACGATCATAATTGGCTGACCGTCGATTCGGGCAAAACCGCCGACCATCGCCTTGTCGTCGGCATAGCCGCGATCACCGTGAAGTTCGACGAAGTCGGTGCACATAAGGCGGACATAGTCGAGGGTGTACGGTCGCTTGGGATGGCGAGAGAGTTGGACTTTCTGCCAGCGCGTCAGGTTGGAATAGACCTCGTCGCGCAGCTTCTCCAACTTCTTTTCGAGCGATTCGATCTCGCTGCCGAGTTCGACATTTTCGCCGACTGAAAAGTCGCGCATGTCGGAGATTTTCTTCTCCAGGTCGAAAATAGGTCGCTCGAATTCGAGATAGGGGCGATCGGCCATGATCTACGCATCATCCTTCTTCATCATCGACTCGTCGGGCCGCATTTCGGCCGCGTCGTCGTTGCGCTAAATTGTTGGTAATTATAAAAAAAGCGGCAAAAATAACAACCATAAAAATGACCAGCAGGCCGAACAAGAGGGCGCGATCGAGGTAGTACATGGCCAGGGCAAAGAGACCAAAGGCAATAGCGAGGCTGTAGAAGGCGAGCACGATTTTGCGGGCCGACCAGCCGGCCAGCGCAAGATAGTGGAAGAGGTGGCGGCGGTCGGCCTTCATGATGCTCTTACGCGAGGCAAGACGTCTCACCAGTGAAGACGCGGACTCAATTATCGGTACGCCGAGGGCGACGAGCGGCAAATACAACGCGGTGGCGGTGTAGGACTTGATCGGAACCAAAAGCGAAACGACAGCGAAGTAATAGCCGATCTGCATGGAGCCGGAATCGCCGAGGAAAATGCGGGCGGGAAAACGGTTGAACCAGAGGAAAACAGCGAGGAAACCGATCAGGGCGGTAAGAAAGAGGAGCGACGGCCCGATGTCGTAAAGGGTGCCGATGACGAGAATAGTTGCAGCGCCGATGAGCGAGACGCCGGTGGCAAGGCCGTCAAGACCGTCGATCAGGTTCACAGCATTGGTCAGACCGACGACCCAGAGCACGGTGATGACTGGCGAGAGCCAGCCAACGTCGATACTCCCCACCGGGCTGGTAAGCAGCTCGACATTGAGACCGCCGAGGTACAGCACGGTACCGGCGCCGACCTGGGCGAGAAGTTTGACCCAGGCGGAGACAGGTGAGATATCGTCGGAGAAGCCAACCAGCACGATAATGAGCGCGCCGAGAAAAATGTAGAGAAGCTGGATGGTGAAGAGATCGGTCAGGCGGTCGGCAGCAATGCCGGTGACGAGCACCGTGAGCCAGACAGTAAGGAACATGACGACACCGCCGACGAACGGGGTTGGTTCGTGGTGCCGCTTGTGGGCACCCGGCATATCGAGCAGCCCGAGGGCAAACGAAAGTTTGATGGCAAGTGGTATCAGGCCGATCGATACGATGGCGGCACCGAGCGCCGAGAGCCAGAGAATGGTATCGTCCATGTCAATGGCCGCTCCGTGGCGAGCCTGTCAGCAGACGCAGGCCGAGGTTGATGCTGAGCATGAACCGGAGAATGAGGCGCGCCGCAATCGAGAAATACTTGTCGGCGTAGCGCGCCATGGAGCGGTGGTGATACCGGATACGGGTGACATCGAGGGCGTCGGAGCCTCTCCCCCATCGGTGGACACCGCCGGCGGAAGGTTCGATGTAATTGGCAAAGCCATGCGCAACCAGGCGCCGGCTGAGATCGGTATCTTCCATGTACATAAAGAACCGCTGGTCGAAGCGTCCCACAAGATTGAATCGCTCGCGCGACACCAGAACGAAGGTACCGGCGACGGCGTCAACTTCCGTGGTTTCCACGAAGTCACCGTAGGTGTAGCGCGCCGACGAGCCGAGCAGGTGCGAGAGTATGGAGCCTCGGGAAAAGATCAGGTTGGTGAGGCTGGGGAAGCGTCGCGATGTCGGCTGGTAAGAACCGTCGTCATTGCGCAGCCGGGCGGAGATGAGTCCGGCGTCGGGCAGTGTCTTACAGGCGTCGACAAGCCGTTCGATACTGTACGGATCGGGGACGACATCAGGGTTGAGAAACAGCAGGTAGTCGCCGCCGGCCAGCCTGGCGCCCTGGTTGCAGGCGGCAGCGAAACCACGGTTGGCGGCATTGCTTATGATGCGGGCGTGGTGTGACTCAGCGATGTCCAGGGAGTTGTCTTTGGAGGCGTTGTCGACAACGATCGACTCGAAGGTGCATTGTCCGGCTGCCGCGGCGATAGCACCGAGGCAGTCGTTGAGAACCGGGCCGGAGTTGCAGGTGACGATGATGACGGAAACTGTGACGTCGGATTCAGGCACAGGGTATCAGTTGAGCTTTCCAAACATTGCTTTAATACGCAGCCACCAGACCATCCACATCGCCTCGCGCATGATGCGCTTGGACATCTTCGATTCGCCGGCCTGGCGATCGTAGAAGATGATCGGTATTTCCTTGATCTTGAAGCCGCGTTTCCATGCCCGCATCGACATCTCGATCTGGAAGGAATAGCCGGACGAGTGCACTTCGTCGAGATTGATGGTCTCGAGGACTTTACGGCGGAAGCACTTGAAGCCGCCGGTAGCGTCGCGGACCGGCAGACCGGTAATGATGCGACTGTAAACGTTGGCAAAGTATGACAGCAACAGGCGCGACATCGGCCAGTTGATGACGTTGACGCCGGTTATGTAGCGGGAGCCGAGGACGACGTCGTGGGTATTTATCTCCCGGAGGAAGTCCTTGATGTACTCCGGGCCGTGGGAGAAGTCGGCATCCATTTCGAAGATATAGTCGAACTTGCGTTCGATCGCCCACTTGAAACCGGCGATGTAGGCTTTGCCCAGCCCTTCCTTGTTGGCGCGGTGGAGGACGAAGACTTTGTCTTCCTGCTCGCGCGCCAGGCGATCGGCGATCTGGCCGGTACCGTCAGGGGAATTATCGTCGACAACCAACACGTGGATGCGCGGATCGAGGGGCAGCACGGCGTGCACGATCTTCTCGATGTTGTCGCGCTCGTTGTAGGTTGGAAAGATGATCAAGGCGCGCTTGGCCTGGTTCATGCGGTGGTTTCCTCGTCCTCACGCTTGTTGTTATTGCTTCGCAGCCTGACCAGACCAACGCCGCCTATTACCAGCAGCAGGTAGATCGAGGTAGCGAGGGTGATGGTCTTGCCCGTCTGGTACCGCTCACTCTTGTACACAAAGGTAACCTGTTGGGTGCCGGCGGGGAGGGCGACGGCGCGGAAAGTGCCGTAGGCGCGCATCAAGTCGACCGGCTCACCGTCGGCAGTCACCTGCCAGGCATCGAAATAGTTATCGGTCATTACGAGGATCTTGTTGTCGGACAGCTCGACGTTCACCTCGACAGAATCGGTGTCGTAGGTGGTGATCCAGGCGGAGTCGGTAACGGCGACGGTATCGTCGAGTACAGGTATGGCCGGTTCTTCTTCGAGGTAGACGATCTCCCGGAGGTCTTCGCTACCCTGGAGCACGGCGCGGTAGACTTCTTCACGGTGGCCGAAGGTGCGGTGGCGGTCGACCAGGTAAACGCGCGGGAAGGCGTTGGGGTTGTGCACGACACTCAGTTGTCCGAAGGCGGCAGCTTGTTCGAGCGGTTCGGGACCGAGGGCGCCGGGCGGCAGGTTCTGGTTGGCCGGCAGCATGATGTACTCGGCGCCGACGAGGTTCAGAAAGCGCGGGTTGGTCTGGTTGGCCTTGCCGGGACCGCCGAGCAGAGCGTCGTACCAGCGCAACTGGTTACCGTGGTAACCGGTTACCATCTGGACGCCAAAATAGGGCAGGAAGTCGGCCTGCAGGTTGGTGAAATTGATGACGCGGAAGTGGTCACTTTTTTGCGCGAAGAAATTGGTCAAGGCCGACTGTGCCCAGTGGCTCTCGGCGTTGAAGGTGTTGACAAACCGCTTGTCGAAACGCACCGAATCGACCACCGGAATCAGGATGAGCAGGGCGAGCGCCCACTCCCCCGCTTTGCCGCTGCGGAACATCCAGATCAAAAGGGCGGCGAGGCTGCAGAAGAGGAAACCGATCCAGGCGCCGGACTGGATGGCAGGCAGGTTCATGAGGGCGAGGTCAAATTTTGAAACGCCCTGCTGGATCATGGTTGTTTGTGCTTCCGAGTAGAAGATCGAGGTCCAGATTCGTAGCATACCGGGACCGGCGACGGAGAAAGCGAGCGCAAGGAACAGCATGAATCCCGGCAGGCCCCACAAGAGGTAGCTGAACCATTGCTGTGACTTTTTCGAAAGGTCCCCCAGACCGTCGCGGATGCGCTGCACGCCCATGCCGGCGAGAAGGGCGATGCTGAAGGCGAACAGGAACATGATCATCGACGGCGCCCGCAGCGATTTCACCAGCGGCATGATATAGTAGAAGATGTAAAATATCGGCGTGGTGGCGCCAAGGGCGTAGAGGAAGGCGAACAGTCCCAGGCCGCCGAAGAAGTAGCCCTCCGGTCTTCGATAGAAAAACAGGCCGATGAGGGCGAGGAAGATCGGGACAATGCCGACAGTCTCGGCGTTGTCCTTGAAGTAGTTCTTACCCCAGTAATAGCTGTTGGCTTCGCGATTGCTGGCGCCGGCAAATTCAGGGATGAGCTGGCTGAACGCTTCTTCTTCGTGGAGCGACCATGAGGTGGCCCATTCCCAGCCGGACTTGGAATCGTCGGTAGCGCGGGGCGAATAATCGGTGGTGTACTTGTAGCCCGGGTAGAACTGTATGGCCGACAAGAGCAGGCCGATGACAACGGCGTAGGCGGCGAAAGCGCCGGGGATGATTGTCTTGCCGAGAGCACGTTGTTTGCGAAAGGTCATGACCATCCGGAAGACCGTGTAAAAGGCGGCGGCCCAGAGGGTATAGTATGACATCTGCGGGTGCGGCGACAGGATAATAAAGCCGATCACCAAGCCGAGCAGCGAAAATTCGAACAGCTTGCGCAGTATGCCCTCGACTTCGAAACCGCGGTCGAGAAAGAGGATGACCAGCGGAAACAGCGCGGTGACAAACATCTTACCGTCGTGCCCGGGGGCAACCAGTGACACCAGGTAGTGTGCGAACATATAGCTGCCGGCGGAGACCAGGGCGGCGATACGTGAGAGGCTGAGTTGCCGGGCGGTCAGGTACATGAATATGCCGGCTAACAGGATGTGCAGGATCATTACCCAGCCGAGCATGCGGTGCAAAGTGCCGAAGAACTTCAGGAATGACAAGGGATAGAAGATGTCACCGTGGAAGGCCTCGACATACGGCATACCCCCGAAGATATAGGGGTTCCATTGCGGGACGTGTCCTTCCCCCAGCACCGATTCGACCAGGAAGTTGCGGAAGAAAATACCAGCCTGGATCATATCGGAGCCATGGAGCATATCGTCGGAGAAGATGAACTCAGCGAACAGAATGGTCAGGGCGAGGATTAGAATGACAAAGACCGCCGGGACGAACCAGGTGGCCCGGTCGAGGGGGACACGAGAGGAACGCCGGGGCGTTGGTCGAGCGCCGGTTGATGCTTTCGATTTCTTAGCCACAGTTATGGTTCATCCCTTACTGGCCGGGGGGTTCATCCGGCGATAGAGGTCAACATAGGTGCGAAGTAATTGCCGGGCAATAAAATTATGGGCGGTTGCCGGAGTCGTCCTCGGGTGGCGGGTCGCTGCGCTTGAGCAGCTCCAGCAGTTTTTTTCGCAGGTCGGAGACCTCTTCCTTGATGGCGGTCTGGCCCTCGGCCATGAAGCCCATCATGAACAGGCCCAGGCCAAGCCCGGCAAGGAGAATGACGAGATACAAGAGCGGGAGCTGGGTTTCGCCGAGGACATATCGCAGATAAACGGCCCAGGCGCCGACGAGAATACTGAGCAGGAAGACAAACGAACCGGCGACACCGAAGAACAGCAGCGGTTTGCGCAGGGCCGAAAGCTGGAATTTGACTGCGAGCATGTCGAGGACGCCGACGGGAACGCGCCAGATGGAAAACTTGGTGCTGCCCCAGTGGCGGTCGTAAAGCGGCATCTTGACCTCGTCGATGCGGAAGCCCTCGTCGGCGGCGAGGGGTACGAGGTAACGGTGCCAGTCGCGCCTCAGGAATATCTGTTCGACCACTTCGCGGCGGAAAGCCTTGACGGAGTTGAGGTCATGGACCTTGAGGCTGAAGATCTTTCGCGAGAGCCAGTTGTACAGCCGCGAGACGAACCACTTTTTGTATTTGCCCTGCTTCCAGCCGGCCGATAGATCGGCGCCGTTGAAAATCGGTTCGACGAGGCGCGGGATATCTTCGGGGCGGTACTGGAGGTCGGCAGGATAGAAAACGAAGATATCGCCGCGGGCGACCGCGAAGCCGGTCTGGAGAGCGGCGGTGAGGCCGCGATTGCGCTGGTGAGAGGCGTACCGTACGAAGGGATAGCGCTGGGCGGCGGCGGTGACTTTCTCGAAAGTAGCGTCGGTCGAGCCATCGTCGACATAGACAATTTCGGCGCGGAAGGCGGCCTTCTTGCGCATCTCGTCGAATTGCCGGCAGAATTCGTCGATATTGCCTTCCTCGTTCTTGGCCGGAACGATGACCGAGACGAGGTACTGCTCGGGTGCCTGGGCTGGTTTGACCATCTACTTCTCTGTTAGCTCCCGGCGGGCATCCCTGATAGCGCTGAGGGTTGGCGCCAGCCGGATAGCGGTGTCGTAATATTTCAGGGCGGCGCTGCGGTATTCCGGCAGGCCGGTCTTATCATATTGATCGGCAAGGAATTCCGCGAGCCGCGCGTTAAGATCATAATTGGCGGGCGCAAACTCAACCGCTTTTTTGAACAGCAGACCGGCCTCGCGGCTGTGGCCGGCGAGGGCTGCTCGTTCCGCCAACAACATGTTCCCAGTTATGTTGTCGGGATAATCCTGCACATATTTTACCGCCAGGGCATTAGAGAGATCGATCGAATCGCGGATACCGGCGAGGTAGGCCTGTTCGAGAATACTCGGCTGATAGGCGTCGGCCCGAGGGTGCCCGGTCTGCTCGAAGATCGAGAAGAGGCGGACCGGCCGGGTGCCGACGTGATAGGTGTACAGGTGGTACGACGAGTCCATCAGGGCGCCGTAGTCGGCGCGGGCGCGTCGCTCGTTGGCGCGATCGAGCAGCAGGTGGGTGATGGGAAAGCGTTTGAAGAGCTCGGGATCCGGTTGGGAGACACCGAACATGTGGATGATGGCGTCGTGGCCGCTTTCGAGGGTCAACAGCGGGCCGTAGGGACCGGAGAGGATGGCATCGGGGGCGATCGCTTTACCGAGGTCTCGGCCTTGCTGGCGGGCCTGCCAGGTGGGGCGCTGGAACCAGTAGTGCCAGTCGGCGACTGCGAAAATGGTCGAGAGAGCGACCAGGCCAACCAGAAGCCCCCGGCGGACAGGCAGCAGGTAAGGGGGTGAGAGTCGGCTTATTGATCGCCAGGTAAAGGCAAAACCAATCAGTAGGGCAGTAGTGAAAAGCCCGATTGATAATTTGGTATCTTCGTAGACATACGTGAAACCGAGATCGGACTCAAGACCGCGCATAGCCTGGTGCAGCATGACGTAGAGCACCGGCCAGAAGATGACATAAAACAGCCACGGCTGGGGACCATTACCGTCGGACTTCAAGGCACCCCAGAGCCACCGAACCAGCAGAGCGGCGGCGGCACAAAACGGGTAGATCAGGACGAGCTGGTAGCGGAGCGGGCGGTAGTTCCAGATCATCAGGGAACCGAAGAAGCCGACGATCATGGCGGCGATAAAAATGCAGCCGGCAGCGGCGGTGGTGTCCTCATGAAACCAGCGTTTGATATGGCCGGCGCGGAAGAAGACGATACTGAGGAAGCCGACAGCAAGCAGCGATACGATAGCCATCCGGGGAAAGAGATGAGAGATATACCCGAACGACGCCATCTTCCGGAAAAACGAGTCGATCGATTCGAGGCCCTCGGGAGCACCGTAGAGCGAGACCGCCTGCTCGCCGATGTAACCGGTAACCTGCCGCTGGGTAGGCAGATAGCTAAAGAAAAACCAGGCGGCGGTAATGATGAGCGCGCCGACGGTAAACCAGATGACGGGCGTCCATCGTTTTCTGCGTTCGCCGAAAAGGAAACCATACAGCAGCAGACAGACAAAGGGAAAGAGAAAGACAACGCCGATTATCTTTCCAAAGAAGATGCCAATGCCGAGACAGGCGCCAGCCAGAAAATGGGCGAAGTTGCTGCGGCCGTAAATCAGGATGGTGAAGCCGAGCAGCGGCCAGAAAGTCATGGCGTGCTCCAGGAAGGGAAGGCGGCCATAAAAGAGCAGGTTGTAGTTCAGGCCGGCGAACAGGAGATAGACAATCGCCGCCGGCCAGCCGCCGATGCGCACCATGACCACAAAGACAAGCAGGAGTGAACCGAAGGCGAAGAGCAGGCCAACGAGGTTGGAGGTCCAGAGACTGACACCGCCAATGGTGAAGACAACTGTCGCCAGAGCGGTGACGGTGGATTTAAGGAAGAACGGTAAGCGTTGGTCGTTGTACGGATTGAAGGCGCCGTCCTGCACAAACAGGCGGGCAAAGAGCGTGTACTGGGGGGGATCGGTGTAAACGTCGGTGGAACCGGAGAGGTCGAGAGGTGGATCGGCGTCGAGATGAACCAGTCGCATCCCCAACAGGACGACAATCAATACCAGGGCGATCGCAAAGTACCGTCCGGTCTGGCTGCCGAGATTAAAACGGGACATCAGACTTAGAAGAAGGTCTTAATGGCGTCGGAGATGTAGTCAACCTGCTCGTCGGTCAGTTCCGGGTAGGTCGGCAGGGAGAGGACGCGGCTACAGAGCCGCTCGGTTTCAGGGAAATCGTCCTCACCGTAACCGAGAAACGCGAAGCCCTGCTGCATGTGGATCGGGACGGGGTAATGGATCAGGGTGGGGACGCCCTTTTCCTTGAGGTGGGCCTGCAATTTCTCGCGGTCGTCGGCTTCGATGACGTAGAGATGGTTGACCGATTCGTAGGTTGCATCGTCGAGCGGCGGCAGGCCGATCGGCAGGTCTTTCAGGTTGTCGTAGTATCGGGAGGCGACGCGGCGTCGTTCGTCATTCCACCTGTCGAGGTGCTTGAGTTTCACACCGAGGACCGCCCCCTGGAAACCCTCCATACGGGCGTTGTAGCCGAGGGCGTCGTGGTAATACTTCTTCGAGGAGCCGTGGTCGCGAAGCATGCGAACTCGGCGATCGAGATCTTCGTCGTTGGTGACGACAGCGCCGCCCTCGCCGTAGGCGCCGAGATTCTTGCCGGGGTAAAACGAAAATCCGGCGATCCGTCCGATTGAACCGGCGCGTTTGCCGTTGTAGCGGGCGCCGTGCGCCTGGGCGGCATCCTCGATGACATCAAGACCGTACTGCTCGGCAAGCTGCATGATAGCGTCCATGTCGGCCATGCGACCGTACAGGTGCACCGGCATGATGGCGCGGGTATCGTCGGAGATGACTTCCTCGATCAATTCCGGATTGATGTTGCGACTGACCGGGTCGACATCGACGAGGACCGCGTTGGCGCCGACAGTGGCGATGGCGGCGGCGGTGGCGACAAACGTATTGGCGGTGGTGATGACCTCATCGCCCTCACCGATATCGAGCGCCCGCATCGCCAGAATAAGGGCCGAGGTACCGGAGTTGACACCGGCGGCGAACTTTGTTTCACAGTACTTCGAGAAGTCGCATTCAAAGTCGCCGACTTTGGGTCCGAGGACGAAACTGCTGGAATTGAGGACATCCTGAATGCCGGGGTCGATTTCGTCTTTGAGGGTGTCGTATTGGGCTTTGAGGTCGAGGTATTTGATTTCCATGGGCGTCATCCGAATTGGGGCGCAAGATAGACTTGAGCGACACGGCTGTCAAGTATATCCATCACCCGATCATATTGGTCGAGGGCTTGACGCACGATCCAGAATGTTGCTTTTTGTCGGGACGATGATCCACACAGTATTCTTCGATGCCGGCGGGACGGTGATCGATGCACCGGACGTCTTTCTCCATATCGCCTCACAGGTAGTCGATGAGGAGCGCGACGAACTGGCGAGGTTCTTAAAGGACCGCTTTCTCGATCTGTACCTGGATGCAAGTCAGCCGTTTCGAACGGTGCAGGAATTGATGGCGGTCGTCCTCCGCCAGGCCGCCAATAATCTGGGTGTACCGGACGCCTCCGACCGGGCGCCGGCTATCTACCGACAGCTGTTCCTTAAGGAAGCGACGGCATACGCTGACAGTATGCCGGCGCTGACGGAGTTGGAGAAAATGGGGGTTCGGATGATCATAATCAGTGATGCCGACGCCTCGGTATTGTATGAAGAGCTCGACCAACTGGGACTGAGCCGGTTTTTTGACGGCTATGTGATTTCAAGCGAGGTGCAGGGATACAAACCGTCGGCCGCCATGGTCAACAAGGCCCGGGAATTCTGTCGGGAACCGATGAGCGAGATCATGCTGGTGGGTGACACCCTGATGGATGTCCACACGGCGCACAAGCTGGGCGTGCAATCCGTGCATATCGACCGTCGCAACCAGCCATTGGAGCGGGCCGATCATGTCATTACCTCGCTGCTCGAACTGCCCGACTTGATCAATCGCCTCAGAAAATAACTACCGTTCGTACACAACCCGTCCGCCGAGAATGGTTCGATAGGTCTGACCCGACAACTCCCACTCGATAAACGGTGTATTGCGTGACTGCGAGCGGAACTGGTCGGCCTTAACGGTCCACTTCTTTTCGGGGTCGATGATGGTGATGTCGGCGACGGAACCGTCGGACATCGAGCCGCCAGGGATGTCGAGGATACGTGCCGGATTGGCGGTCATCTTGCGGATGGCGTCGGCCCAGCTCAGGTAGCCCTTGTCGATGAGGAACGACTTGACGAGACCAAGAGTGGTCTCAAGCCCGATCATGCCGGGCGGGGCTTTGTCGAATTCGCAGTCCTTGTCTTCGGCGGGGTGGGGAGCGTGATCGGAGGCGATGCAGTCGATGGTGCCGTCGATCAGGCCTTCGATGACCGCCTGGCGGTCGTCCTCGGAACGGAGCGGCGGATTGACGCGAAAATTAGTGTTGAACTCCTTGCCGATCTCGACGTCGGTCAGCACGAAGTGGTGCGGGCAGGCTTCGGCGGTGACTCGAACACCCTCGGCCTTGGCCTTGCGGATGGCGTCGACAGCCCCGGCGGTGGACACGTGCTGGATATGCAGACGACTGTTGGTGAAGCGGCAGAGGGCGATATCGCGCAGCACGGCGATTTCCTCGGCGACCGACGGTGCGCCGGCGAGGCCGAGGCGGGTTGATTCGAACGATTCGTTCATGACGCCGCTGCCGACGAGGTAGTGATCCTCGGCGTGCTGCATCACCGGAATGTCGAACATGCGCGCGTATTCGAGAGCGCGGCGCATGATCTCGGGGTTCTGGACATAGTGGCCGTCGTCGGTAATAGCGACAGCGCCCATCTTGACGAGGTCGCCGATTTCCGAGAGTTCCTTACCCTCGATATTTTTGGTGATGGCGCCGACGACGTAGACACGGGCGGAGGCATCGAGGGCGCGGTCCTGGACGAATTTGACGGTTTCCTGGGAATCGATGCGCGGCATGGTGTTGGGCATGCAGCAGACGGACGTGAAGCCGCCGGCGGCAGCGGCGCGGCAGCCGGACTGGACGGTTTCGGCGTCTTCCCGGCCGGGCTCCCGGAGGTGAACGTGGATATCGATCAGGCCGGGAACGACCAGCATGTCGGTGGCGTCGATGACACTCTCCCGCGGCAGCTTGTCGATTTCTGTCTTTGACTCAGCGGAGACCGGTTCGATCTTCGCGATCAAGCCGTCCTGGATAAACACGTCGGCAACTTTGCCGAAGCCAAGGGCGGGATCGATGACGCGCCCGTTGGTGATTACAAGGTCATACCTGGCTGCCATTATTCGTCGCCCTTCTCGTCGTCATCTTTACGTCCCGACAACAGGTACAGCACCGCCATGCGGACGGCCTGACCGTTGGTTACCTGATCGAGTATGACCGAGTGTTCGCCATCGGCCACGTCGCTGCTCAGTTCCACTCCCCGGTTCATGGGACCGGGATGCATGATAGTGTAGTTTTCGTTGAGTCGTTTGAGGCGTTCTTTAGTGATACCGAAGAGATTGGTGTATTCGCGCTGCGACGGAAACAGCCCGGCCTGCTGGCGCTCGAGCTGGATGCGCATGATATTGACAACATCTGCGCCTTCGAGGGCCTCATCGATGTTGGTGTACACATCGCAGCCGAAGCGCTCGACCTCGTACGGTTGCAGGGTTGATGGTCCGCACAGGGCGACCGAAGCGCCCATCGTCTTCAATCCCCAGATGTTGGAGCGAATGACACGCGAGTGCTTGATATCGCCGATGAGAACAACGCGGAGGCCGTCGAGCTTGCCGTACTTCTTCCAGACGGTGTACATGTCGAGGAGGGCCTGGGTAGGATGCTCATGGCAGCCGTCACCGCCGTTGATAATGTTGGCGTCGAGGCACTGGGTGAGAAAGTAGGGCGCGCCCGAGGAGCCGTGTCGGACCACTACCATATCGATCTTCATCGCTTCGATATTCTGGACGGTATCGCGAAGCGACTCGCCTTTCTTAACGGACGAGGTTGAGGCGGTGAAGTTAATGATATCGGCGGAGAGACGTTTTTCGGCCAGCTCGAAGGAGATGCGGGTGCGGGTGGACGGTTCGTAAAAGAGGTTGACGATGGTAATACCGCGGAGGGTGGGGACCTTCTTGATCTTACGGTCGATCACTTCGCGGAAGGGATCGGCGGTGTTGAGGATCAGTTCGATATCCTCGCGGGTGGCGGTTTCGAGGCCGAGGAGATGCCGGGAGCTTAAGCGGCTCATGATTTCTTCCCTCCCTTCTTCGCGGACGACTCTTTCTTCGCTGTCTTTTGCGCCGGTGTTTTTCTCGCTGTTTCTTTGGACGGTGCCTTGTGGATGGCGGCTTTCACCGGGGCGCCATCCTGATCGCGCATGATGAAGACACGATCCTCACCGTCGACCTCGGCAACGTGCAACACCACCTGGTCCTTCTTGCGGGTGGGAACGTTGACGCCGACATAGTCGGCCTTGATCGGCAGTTCGCGGTGGCCGCGGTCGACGAGGACGGCGAGCTGGATAGTGCGGGGGCGTCCAAAGTCGACCATGTGCGCAAGGGCGGCGCGGACCGTGCGGCCGGTGAAAAGAACGTCGTCGACGAGGACAACATTCTTGTCGGCAACGTCGAAGAGAATGTCGGTTTGCTGGACGATCGGCTGGTCGAGCTTGGAGTGAACGTCGTCACGGTACAGCGCGATATCCATGAGACCGACGGGAACCTTGATCTGTTCGAGCTGACTGATGCGTTCGGCGATGCGCCTGGCCAGATGAGCGCCGCGGGTGAGGATGCCGATGATCACGAGTGATTCGGCGTCGGGGTTACGCTCGAGAATTTCGTGGGTCATGCGCATGACCGTGCGCTCGATTTTCTTGGCGTTGAGTATTTCGTCGTGCTTATCCGGCAACGGTGCGCTCCTTGCTATGAATGTCCAGACATACGGCCGCGACTGCCGGAAAAGGGAGTGATGATTCGGCGTGTGAGATTCGGGAAGGATCTGGTGTCACGTACCGGCGACTCCTTTGGCGGCCTCGCGGGACTGCCTTAAAAGAAGGTTCAAAGTTGGCCAGAGTATACGGAATGTGACGAGGCTGTCAAGTGGCGGAACTGAATTGGTGCAAAAATCAGTAGAGTGTGGTCACAAAGTTTTCCACATCCGAGGCGGCAAGGAAGCTATCGGTTGCACGATGGCGCGGCGGCCGGCCGGATTCGAGGATAATGACCTTTTCGGCGACGCGTCGCAGGAGGGCGCCGTTGTGGGTGATTATGACCACAATGCTGCCGCGGTCCTTGAGGAGACGGACGAGGCGGAGAAAGCGGCTGATGCCGTCAGCGTCGAGGGCGCAGGTCGGTTCGTCAAAGATAATCAGGTCGGGTGACAGGGCGAGAGCGACGGCGAAGGCGAGGCGGCGCTTCTCCCCGCCTGACAAGCTGAAGGGGTCACGGTTGAAGAAGATTTCCGGCTGCAGGCCGACCTGGTCGAGCAGACGTTCAACCTGGTAGTGGGTGATGCTGCGGCCGAGGTTGCGCGGGCCAAACTCGATCTCTTCAGTGCAACTGTTGAGAAAGAACTGGCGTTCGGGCTGCTGGAAAACAGCTACCGTGCGGCCGCGCAGGGTGGCTGAGGGCGCCAGGTTGCCGGAAATGTCGCGGAAGGTGAGGCGGCCGGCGGTCGGCTTGTGCAGGCGGGCCAGCAGCAGCGCGAGGGTGCTCTTACCGGAGCCGGACGGTCCGACAACAGCGGTGACACTGCCGGAGCGGAGATCGAGGTCGAGGCTCTCGAGAATCGGCTGTTGCGGGTCGTAACCGAAAGCGACGGCGTCACCGTCGACCTGCTCAATCACCCGCTTGTGGGTGCGCCGGCTATCCTCGGGATGGTCAGCTGCGCGCCCCGCCTCGGGGCCGCCGATGATGCGCAGACGGCGGCAGAGATCGGTGTCGGAGAAAAGGGTCTTCGGTGCGCTGTCGGCGGCGAGCTTGCCGTCGTCAAGGACAAGCAGGCGGTCGTAGTGCTCGGCAATTTGTTGTTCCTGGGTGATGTGGATAATGATGGTGTCGGGGCGACGCCGTGTCAGGTCGTCGAGGATCTCCAACAGAGCGCGGCGGCCGGCAACATCCTGGAAGGTCTCCGGTTCGTCGAGGATGAGTACGGCCGGCTCGAGGACCATGACACCGGCGATAGCCACGCGCTGCTTCTCCCCTCCCGAAAGTTCGGCGGTGAGACGTTTGCGCAGGGGGGCGATATTGAAGGCATCGAGGACGGCAGTGATGTGCTTCGACATCTCGGCCTGGCTGACACCGAGATTTTCCAGGGCGAAAGCGATTTCCTTTTCGACGGTGAGGGCGATGATCTGGTTGTCGGGTGACTGGAAGACCATACCGACCGGAACCGGGGCGGTGGTGTCGGGGAGGTCGATCCGGCCGGACTGGGGTGTGAGGAGGCCGGCAATAAGACGAGCCAGGGTGGTCTTGCCGGAGCCGTTGGCGCCCATGACGGCGAGTCGATCGCCGGGCCGGACATTCAGCGACAGGCGGGTGATGCCTGAAAGGCTGGCGCCGGAGTACTGGTATGTAACGTTATCAAGTCGCAGCATAAGAAAAAGCCGATGTCAGGGTACGACATCGGCCTTATTGTTGAAACTGTTTTTCCGGCTAATCGAGATACGCAACATCCTGATTGCGGGCGGCGCCGACCTCGTCGAGTCGTCGCACCGGTGTGTCGTGCGGCGCCGAGGTAACGACATCAGGGCTCTCGTCGACTTCGCGGTTGATCTGCTTCATGATCTCGGCAAAGCGGTCGAGGGTTTCGCGGCTCTCGGTTTCGGTCGGCTCGATCATCATGGCTTCCGGCACGATAAGTGGGAAGTAATTGGTGGGCGAGTGGACGCCGAAATCGAGGAGGCGCTTGGAGATGTCGGCGGTACGGACACCTTTCTTCTTCTGGCGGCTGCCGGAGACGACAAACTCGTGCATGCAGTGGATGTCGTAAGGGACTTCGTAGTCGTCCTTGAGCAACTCCTTGAGATAGTTGGCGTTGATGACGGCATTCTGCGAGACTTCGAGTAAACCGTCGCCGCCGAGCGACTTGATGTAGGCATAGGCACGGACCATGTTGCCGAAGTTGCCGTAGTAGGAGTGCAGGCGGCCGATCGAGTCGGGGCGGTCGTAGTTGAAGTACAGCTCCCCGGAACCAGCTTTTTCCAGCACCGGTTTAGGCAGGAAGCGGTCGAGGGCTTCGGTTACGCCGACAGCGCCGGCGCCCGGGCCGCCACCGCCGTGGGGGGTGCTGAATGTCTTGTGCAGGTTGAAGTGCATGATATCAAAACCGACATCGGCCGGGCGGAAGATGCCCATGTTGGCGTTGAAATTGGCGCCATCCATGTACACCAGACCGCCGCCCTCGTGCACTATCTTCGCAATCTCCTCGATGTGCTTTTCGAAAATACCGAGCGTGTTGGGATTGGTCATCATGATACCGGCGACGGTATCATCCATCACCTCGGCGACCGCTTCCGGTGAGATCATACCGTCTTCGTTGGACTTGATCTCGATGGTGCTCCAGCCAATCGACGCGACCGAGGCGGGATTGGTGCCGTGGGCGGAGTCGGGTATGATGATGCGGGTGCGATTTTCCTGGTTCATGGCGTGGCAGGCGCGCATGATCAAGAGACCGGCGAACTCACCGTGGGCGCCCGCGACCGGCTGCAGCGACATGGCGGAGAAACCTGAGACCTCGCAGAGGTAGGTCTTGAGGTTCCACATCAATTCGAGGATACCGGGCGCGGAGGAGCAGGGGGCGAGCGGGTGATGGTCGCGAAAATCGTCGAAGGAGGCCGCGACATCGTTGCGCTTCGGGTTGTACTTCATGGTACAGGAGCCGAGCGGATAGAAGCCCTTGTCGATGTGATGGTTCTTGACCGACAGCTCGACAAAGTGGCGCATCGCTTCGCCCTCGGTTACCTCGGGCAGCGGGGCGTCGACAGCGCGACGGTGATCAGCGGGAATAGCCGACAGGATATCGTCGGCGCTGTGCTGCCGTGCAGGCAGCGTAGCACCGCGACGTCCGGCGACCGATTTTTCGTATATCAGCGGGGTTGGTTCCATCATTGATCAATCCATGTATCTCGTTCGTGCGTTGACCGCTCAATTCTGTGGTTGAGCGGACTGGAGCATCTGTATTCTCATTCTCACCTGCGGCCCACCTTCCGATTCCGGGAAGGTGGCCAGAAAGTCTTTATAGGCGCCTACGGCCGCCGTGGTGTCGCCCATCCGTTCATACATGATGCCGCGGGCGAAGCCGGCCTGTTCCGCCCCTATCGAGTTGGGATAGTCGGCGATGACGGCGCTGAGAACGTTCATTGCCTCGTTGTAGTTCTGGGCGCGGAAGTTGGCGTCGGCCTGGCGCAGCATGATCATGGAAGCGAGTGAGTCGGACGGACTCATAGTCAGGGCGCGGTCGAGCACCTCGATAGCGTCAGTCATCTGGCCGCGCTGCAGATACTTGTCGGCCAGTTCGACCGACACGGTCGGATCGGTTGCGTTCAGAGCGCGCTGTTGCAGTTCGGCGAAGGTGCCTTCCCCGGAAACCCAGGCCGTCAGCGTCGGAAGGAACTTCTCCGGAGGATAATAGCCGATGAAGCGATCAATCTCGTTGCCGTCGGGTTCGACCAGCACCATCGTCGGGTAGCCGGTGACGTTGTACGACCGGGCAAGGCTGGAGTCGACCTCGGCGTTGACTTTGGCGACGAGGATGTTGCCCTTGATGTAGTCAACGACGGCGGAGTCCTCGAATGTCGTCGTATCCATCATCTTGCAGTAGCGGCACCAGTCGGTATAGAAGTCGATCAGGATCGGGGCACCGTCGGATGCCTCCTGCGCGGCGGCGAAGGTATCGTACTCGTACGATGCTTCACTGCTGCCGCAACCGTTCAGCCAGAAGCCAAACACAGCGATGAGCAGCAGTCCGAGTGCTGTATTTTTGAAACGTGTAAACATAGTTGTCGTCATGGTCTATTTCTTGGCGTCGGAGCGCGAGCTCAGTTCGTCGATCTTCTTCTTTGCGTAGTCCACATCCTCGGAGTCGGGGAAGCGGTTGACGAAGTCGCGAAAAGTCTCGACGGCCTTCTGCGTTTCGTCCATCTGGCCGTACACGATGGCCTGCCAGATAACGGCATATTCCTCGAAGAGCTGTCCCTTGAAGTCGCTCTCGACCGACTGGTAGCCGGCAAGCGCGGTTTCGTAGTCCTTGGCGCGGCGGTGCATGTCGGCGAGGCTCATGAGGGCTTCACCCGAAAGGGAGTCGTTCGGTTCACCGGCGTCGACGACTCTCATCAGCCAGGCGGTGGCGTCGTCGGCAGCGCCGCGATACTTGAACTTGTTGCCGATTTCGAAGTAGAGTTCACGGTCGGAGGAGTCTTCGGCTCGGGTGAGCAGATCGTCGAGCGTGCCTATCCCCTGCCGGTAATCGCGCAGGGTCTGGAGGTATTCGTCAGCTTCGGCATAGCCGACGATACGGTCGATCTCGGTGCCGTCGGCGTGGACGAGCACGGTAGTCGGGTAGCCGGATATCCGGTACTGCTGAGCCAGCGCGGTATCCTCCTCGGCGTCGACCTTGGCCAGGACTGCTTCGTTGGTGAAGAACTCGATCACCTCAGGCTGACTGAAGACATTTGAGTCGAGCCGCTTGCACCAGATACACCAATCGGTGTAGAAGTCGATAAGGATCGGTTTGTCGCCAGCGACGGCGGCGGCTGAGTCGAACGACTTGAACAGCGGCGGATGCGGCAGTTCGTCCGCCGACACCGCACTCACCACCAAGAGGGCGGCCAGTGCGAGTATGATCAGTCTGGGTATGCGGGTCATGGGTGCTCCTTCAGTAGCTGTCTATTGCAGCGCTTGTGAATCTTCAAAGTCTATAAAGTCGTCGCCGAGGACGCCCGTCAGAATAATGCGGGCATCTTCAATTCGCTCGGGATCGACGAGGACAACGTTGCCTTCTGAATTGGTCAGGTTGAGGCTGGTGACGAAGTCGAGCCATTTACCATAGGCGCTGAAGCTGGTGGAAACAACGACCGCGTTGATGCCCTCATTCTCCAGGGCGACGCGTCCCATCTCCGCCTGCGAGGCGCTCAGGACAGTACCGACGGCGACGAGGTCGGGCTCGCCGTGGTGGACGTCGTCTTCGAGTTTCTCGACGAGGGTGCTGTCACAGTCGGCACAGGTGGTGACACCGATGCGGTATTCATAACGACAGTCAGGACAGAACGGCATAACGACCTCCCTACGCGCTCCGTCGGCGCCATTTGTCGCCGAGGATCATGGTGAGCACGCCCTCGGCGTCTTCCTGGTACTCACGCGGCACCATAACTTCGAACATGGCCTCACCCGGTTTGTAGAACGGGTTCAACGGCAAACCGACGTTGCCGAAGAAACCGGATTTCGATATGACTACCACCGGGATCTCGTACGAATTCATGGTTTCGCGGACAAAATCGGCCGACAGCTTGTCGTCGACATACCCGACTACGAACCAGTCGTAATGTTCGGTTACTTCCCGGTTACAGAGGAAGCATTTGGTGACCCCGTCGCCGAGGTCAATGTTACATTCGGGACAGAACGCCACCGGTCGCCAACTCCTTCAACGATCCGACCAGTTGTTCGACCTGCTGTTCACTTCGCTTTTCGGTGGCAGCGACAATGAGGCAGTCGTCAAGATCGCTGTACCAGCGTCCGGCATCGATACCCGGCAGGACCTGTCGGTCGAGCAGGGCGAGGATGACCTCGCGGGCCGGGACGGGTGTTTTGACGGCGAACTCGCGAACGAAGGGACCGTCGAAATACGGTTCGAAACCGTCGAGATCGAAGATTTTCTTCGCGGCCGACTGGGCCCGTTCGGCAGACAGGAGGGCGACCTCTTTGAGGCCCTCTTTACCCAGGAGGGTCATGTGGACCGATGCGGCGGTGGCACACAGCATTTGATTAGTACAAATATTCGATGTCGCCTTTTCCCGTCGGATGTGCTGTTCGCGCGTCTGCATGAACAGGACATATCCGATCTTGCCGTCGACGTCGGTTGTGCGAGCGGCGATGCGTCCGGGCATCTGGCGAATTAAGTCTTTGGTTGCGGCAAAGAAGCCGAGCAGCGGGCCACCAAATGAGACCGGCACGCCGAGCGGCTGGCCTTCGCCGACGGCGATATCGGCGCCGTAGTCGGCGGCGGTCTTGGTGATCGCCTGGGCGATCGGGTCGACCGCCATGATCAGTTTGGCGCCCACCTTGTGAGCGATCTCGGCGGCCTGCGAAACATCCTCGAGCAGTCCGAAGAAGTTGGGCTGGCCGACGAGGACACCGGCAGTCTTTTCATCGACGGTGTCGGCGAGACGACTGAAATCGGTATGGCCGTTATGGTGCGGGATGGTGACGATGTCGACATCGCGTCCCGACAAGTAAGTGGCGATCACTTCGCGGTAAAGCGGGTTAACCGTTTCGGACACGACGATCTTGTCACGCCGGGTGACGCGCATCGCCATGATGACAGCTTCGGCAGCTGCCGAAGCGCCGTCGTACATGGATGAGTTGGCGACATCGAGACCGGTCAGCCGACAGATGTGCGACTGGAATTCGTACATGACCTGGAGGGTTCCCTGCGAGACTTCGGCCTGGTAGGGGGTGTAAGCGGTCATGAATTCGGGCCGGTTGATGATCGAGCCGACGGCCGACGGAATAAAGTGATCGTAGACGCCGCCGCCGGCGAAACAGACCATGCCTTCGCGGCTGCGCCGTGACATCTGCTTGATTTCCTCGAGCAGTTCCAGTTCCGACAGGGCCGGGATATCGAGCGGTCGATCGAGCCGCAGGTGCTCGGGAATGGCGTCGAGGAGGTCTTCAAAGCGACGCACCCCAATGCGTTGGAGCATCCTGCCGCGATCGTTGTTTGTGTTCGGTACGTAACTCATTGTAGATCTTTAAACTATCGTTTCTTTCACGCAGTTCCCTGGGGCCTCCGACAATTATTCGGATCAGCCCTGTTCTTCGACCAGCTTGGTGTAGCCGGCGGAATCGAGCAGGTTGTCGATCTCGTCCTGATTGCCGATTTCGAGCCTGATCATCCAACCGTCACCATACGGATCACGATTGATGACCATGGGATCGTCGTCGAGGTCGCTGTTAATTTCGGTCACCGTGCCGGTGATCGGAGAGTAGAGATCGGAAACGGCCTTGACAGCTTCGATGGTGCCGAAGGTATCCATCTGGGCAACGTCGTCGCCTACGCTTGGCAGTTCGACGAAGACGATGTCGCCAAGTTCTCCCTGCGCCCAGTCGGTGATACCGACGGTGGCGATGTTGCCGTCGATCTTAATCCATTCGTGTTCTTTGGTGTATTTCAGTTCAGCAGGAACGTTCACCTTGCCCTCCGCAAGTTCTCCGCGCGCTGCGCGCGGTCAACATACATGTTATTGCGCTTCTTTGTCACTTTGAGATACGACTGCTGCGGTTGCTTTCGCAGCAGAATCGGTAGTTTCAGCTTCGCTGCCCCGCTTTACGGTCATCTTTTTTTTTACGTCGTCGTCGCTCGCTTTCCTGCGAAAGCGGTTTTCAAGGAAAGTATTGTCGTAGTCGCCGGCGACGAATTCGGGATGGTCGAAAATCTCGCGGTGGAAGGCGACGGTGGTCGGGATACCGTCGACAATAAACTCATCGAGGGCGCGGCGCATCTTGAGGATGGCTTCATCGCGGGTGCGCGCCTTCACGATCAGTTTGGCGATGAGCGAATCGTAGAAGGGGGGGATGACGTAGGAGGTGTAGATGGCGCGATCGACACGAACGCCCGGGCCGCCGGGGATGTGCAGGCCGGTAATTTGCCCGGCGCGGGGCTGGAAATCTTTCTCGGGGTCCTCGGCGTTGATGCGGCACTCGATGACGGCCCACCTGGGGACGATCTCGTCCTGCTTCAGTTCGATCTTCTCCCCCTGCGCGACGCGCAACTGTAGTTGCAGCAGGTCGACCTCATAGGCTTCTTCGGTGACGGGATGCTCGACCTGGATGCGGGTGTTCATCTCCATGAAGTAGAAGTTGCGGTTGGCGTCGACCAGGAACTCCATAGTCCCGACACCACGGTAATCGACCATGCTGGATCCCTTGATAGCAGCCTCGCCCATGCGCTTGCGCAGGTCGGGGGTCATGATCGGCGACGGCGTTTCCTCGATGAGTTTCTGGTGACGTCGCTGGATAGAGCAGTCGCGTTCGCCGAAGTGGTAGTAGTTGCCGTGGGTATCGCCCAGCACCTGGATTTCGACGTGATGCGGTTCGACAATCAGTTTCTCGAGGTAGAGATTGGGGTTGCCGAAGGCATTGCCGGCCTCGGTCGAGGCGATATGGAAGCCGCGTTCGAGTTCGGCGCGGTCGCGGCAGATACGCATGCCTTTTCCGCCGCCGCCGGCGACAGCTTTGAGTATGACGGGGTAGCCGATTTCCTCGGCCACCTTGACGGTTTCTGTAAAGGTAGCCACGATACCGTCCGAGCCGGGGATGCACGGCACGTCGGCCTGACGCATCAGCTCCTTGGCTTTCACCTTGTCGCCGAGTTGTCGGATCTGGGTGGAAGTGGGGCCGATGAAGAGGATGTCGCAGGATTCGCAGATTTCGGCGAAGTCGCCGTTTTCGGCGAGGAAGCCGTAGCCGGGGTGGATGGCGCCGGCGTTGGTCACTTCGGCGGCAGCGATAATGCGCTGAAAATCGAGGTACGACTTACTCGACTGGGGCGGGCCGATACAGACGGCTTCGTCGGCAAAGCGAACGTGCAGCGAGTCGCGATCGGCTTCGGAGTAAACGGCCACGGTGGCGAGGCCGAGTTCTTTGCAGGCGCGGATGACACGCAGGGCGATTTCGCCGCGATTGGCAATGAGTACTTTATCGAACAAAGCGAGTCCTTCTCCCATAGTTCAGCGCCGCCTGACGGCGGCGTGGCGTGGTGAATAGCCGGCAATATAATGGGTAGGCAGGTACCTGACAATAGCAAAGCCGCCGCCGCAGGTGCTTTTTGAGCGCCGGCGGGGCGGCTTTATCTGTATATGTGACAAGTGCTTGAGGCCACTCGTCGAATGCCGGTATCAGTACTTGGTGAAGTCGGTACCAAGCTTGACGTCGTCGGAACCCTCTTCCTTGGCCTTCTCTTCATCCCAGCGATCGGACGAGCCGGTGATTCCCTTGACGCGCAGGTCGAAGTCGTCGGGATTGGAGGCGTTGGCCATGGCATCCTCGAACGAAATAAGACCCTGACGATAGAGCTTCATGATCGACTGGTCGAAGCTCTGCATGCCGTACTGCACCTGGCCCTGCTCCATCAGGTCGACGATGCCCATCGTCTTGGTTGGATCGATGATACACTCCCTGATGGCACCGGAGTTGATCATCAGTTCGACGGCGGGGACCCGGCCGGGCATGTCGGAGCGCGGCAGGAGGCGCTGGCAGACGATGGCACGGAGGGTACCGGCCAAAAGCAGGCGAATCTGGCTCTGCTGGTGGGGCGGGAAGAACGATATGATACGGGTGATCGTTTCGACCACGTTCATGGTGTGCAGGGTGGTCATCACAAGGTGACCGGTGTCGGCCGCGGTAAGGGCGATCGACATCGTTTCGAGATCACGAACCTCACCGATCAGGACGACATCGGGGTCCTGACGAAAGGCGTGGCGCAGCGCCGAGGCGAAGGTTTCGGTATCGCCGCCGACTTCGCGCTGGGCGATGATCGATTTCTTGTCGCGGTAGATGTACTCAATCGGGTCTTCGACCGTGATGATGTTGTCGGACCGATTGGCGTTCATCTGTTCGATGAGCGCGGCCAGCGTAGTCGATTTACCGGAACCGGTAGTACCGGTCACGATGATCAGACCGCGGTGTTCGGTGGCAAGCTTCTGGACTCGATCCGGGAGGAAGAGATCTTCGAAACTGGGGACCTGGGTATTGACCGCACGGATGGCGATACCGGCGGTACCGCGCTGGCGGAACAGGTTAATACGGAACCGTCCGAGCTTGGCCACGGACAGGGCCAGGTCCATTTCGTTTTTGCGGTGGAAACGCTCGAGCTGCTTTTCATTGAGGATTTGCCCGATCATCTGGTCCATCTGATCGATGGTAATAGGATCGGTGATGATAGGCTCGAGTTTGCCGTTAACCCGGAGGTGCGGACGGATACCTACCCGGACATGGAGGTCGGACGCCTGGTGGTTGAGCATCTCAACCAGCATCTGCTTGAGATTCATCGACGCCCCTTTCGCTGCAGGGTGAACCGACGTTAACCTTGTGGATCGACCAGGTACAGCGTCTGACCAAACTCTACGGGCTGGGCGTTTTCAACCTCGATGCTGGCGATACGTCCGCTGACCTCAGATTCGATCTCGTTCATCAGCTTCATCGCCTCGACGATGCAGACCACCTGGCCGGCCGTGATTTTCTCGTTAAGCGAGACATACGGATCGGCGTCCGGGGCCGGGGCAGAGTAATACGTGCCCACCATCGGCGATTTGATAGCCACCAGCTTGGATGTGCCCTTGGACTCATCGGTTGCCGGTGGTGCTGAGGTCGCCTGAGATGCCGGGTCGGCGGCCGGCGGAGCCGGCGCGGGCGCAGTCGGAGCCGGGGCATGGACGACGGCGTGGGACTGCTGTCCGTTGCCACCGGTACCCATGCGCTGGATAATCTTTATCCGGCGTCCCCACCAGTTCGACACTTCAAGCGACTCTATATCAGAATCTTCGACCAAACGGATCAATTGCTTAATGTACTTTTCGTTCATAGTTCACCCTTTACGGCAGTCCACCTTGCGGCCGGGTACGGCCGATGACAGGCATACTGCCTGACGCTGGACGGCTAGAAAAGTATAAATTGTGCCGGTTACAGCTCCAACAATTTTTTTGGCGCCTTGTTGAGGACCTGGCAACCGGTTTTGGTGACGACGACATCGTCCTCGATGCGTACTCCCCCCCACCCGGAAATATAGATTCCGGGTTCGATGGTGACGACGTTGTTGACCTTGAGAACATCCTCTGACTTTGAGCTAACTCGTGGCCCCACATGCACATAGAAACCAATTCCGTGCCCCGTACCGTGGCCGAATTCCTTCTCGTAGCCGGCTTTCCTGATGATATTGCGGCAGGTTTCGTCGACCTTCTTGCCGCTCACACCGGCCTTGACGGCCCTCACTCCGGCTTTCTGGGACCTAAGCACAATATCGTATATTTTCTTCTGTTTGGCGGTGGCTTTGCCCAAAACCACGGTTCGTGTCATGTCCGAAACGTAGCCGTCGACCGTGGCGCCGAAGTCGAACGTGATGAAATCGCCCGGCTCGACCTGCTTGTCGGAGGCGACACCGTGAGGCATAGCGGAGCGGTAGCCGGAGGCGACGATCGATTCGAAGGCCGGTTTCTCGGAGCCGGCGACGGCCATCTGGTATTCGAGCTCGGCGGCCAGTTCGCGCTCGCTTATGCCCGGCTCGATCATACCGAGGATATACTCGAACGCCTTGTCGGAGATGGCGCAGGCTTTCTTGATCGAGGCGATTTCGCTGCGGTCCTTCACCCAGCCGAGTTCAGTAAGAACCGACTGGGCGGGAATCAGCAGGGCGTCGGGAAGAATTGACTTGAGGTTCTCCTGCCCGGAGAGGGTAACGTGCTCACCGTCAATACCGATGCGGACATTCTTCTCGGCCAGTTTCTTGATGTCTTTGAGCCGTTCCAAGGTATCGGCGTTGCGGGCTATTTTGACTTTGGCGCCGGTCACCTGCTTGTTGGCCTGATCGTCGTAGCGAAAGTCGGTGATAAAATGGGCCTCGCGTCCGATGATTGCCAGCACCCCGGCCGAGCCGGTGAAGCCGGTGAGATAGCGGATGTAGTCGAGGTGGGTGACAATCATACCGTCAAGGTTCTGCGCCGCCAGCAGTTTGCGGAGCGCGTTGATACGTTTTGCTGACATTTATTCTTCCCTTTGCTTCGCGGATTTTTGAACTCGGGCCAATTTTTCGGCATAGCGCGGGTTATCGGATTGTTCAGTCAGCCGTCGGAAGACCTCGGCGGCAAGTCGGGTGTGCCCCTGCGCCAGATAGAGATCACCGATAGTTTCGGTGACGAAAGGAATGCGCGAGGTGGCTGAGCCGGTTGCCTCTTCCCCGCCCGACCGAAGCGTGATGGTGCGGGTGACAGTCCGGGTGCGACCGGTAAGCGAGGAGGCGACGCCGCGGCAGCGCGGATCGATATCGAGGACGCGCCGGTAGTTGGCGTTGGCGCCGACGCTATCGCGTTCAATGTGGCGGATGTCGCCGAGGTACTTGAGGGCAACGACATTTTCAGGATCGCGCGCCAACACGCGATAGAACTGGGAGGCGGCGGTGTCGGTCTGGCCGGCGTGGAACAGGGCGCGGGCGTAGATAAGCCGGGCGGCGAGAGAGTGGTCGAAGTCGGGCAGGTGTTCGCGGCAGAGATCGACGGCGCGGTTGTACTTTCCTTCCTCGAGCAGTTGCGCGGCGCGGGCCACGGGATGGTTAGCCTCGGCAAGTCGATCGACAACGGTTGCGTCGTTCTGGTTGGCGCGGTTCAGCATTGGGACAAGTAACGGCGTTCGCTGCAAAAAGGCAAGGGTCGGGCTACGAGTTCTTGAGGCGTTTGGCAATGACACTGGTCGAACGTCCACGACGCAGGGGGATGCGACGAACCCTGCCGCCGGTGCTGCGGACGTGGTCGGCGCCGACAATCTGGTGGACTTGATAATCAGAGCCCTTGGCGAGAATGTCGGGGGAAATCTGTTTAATCAGTTTCTCCGGGGTGTCCTCGGAGAAGATGACAACGTAGTCGACAGAGCGCAGCGCCAGCAGGATGACGGCACGGTCGTTTTGTTTTTGCAGCGGGCGAGGGTCGCCCTTGAGGCGACGGACGGAGGCGTCGGAATTGAGGCCGACGATAAGGAGGTCGCCCAGTTTCCGGCAGTCGGCAAGATACTCGACGTGGCCGCGGTGCAGTATATCGAAGACCCCGTTGGTGAAGACGATCTTCTTGCGTTGCCGGCGCAGTTGCTTGACGAGTGCCTCGAGGTTCTTCCTGGGTATGAGACGTTCGAGCGGCATGGTCAATGATCCTCCGTTAGAACAGGTACGGTAAACGTCCGAGCACACCATACAAGAGCAGGATAAGGCCGCCAATGAACATGAGGATGCGATCGACCTTGTGGCGTTTGAGGATGGGGGCACGGTCGGAGAGACGGTGGGCGAAGATGGCGAGGAAAATGAAGATGACGCCGACAGCCGCCTGGACGATGCGAAAAAGGGTATCGCTCATGGCAGTCACGGTCGTTTCTGAGCGCCGGGAGCGGAGCGCGGGCTGACGGGGCGGGTGGCTTCCAGACGTCCGTTGCGCAGGTTGTGATTGAGTTCGCGACGGAGTTCTTCGGTGGTGACGGTGGCGGTGCCGATTTTTCCGACGGTTATGCCGGCGCCGGCGTTGGCCATAACGGCGGCCTCGATGAGATCAGCGCCGGCACAGATGGCGGACACGAAGGCGGCGATGACAGTGTCACCGGCACCGGTGACGTCGTACACCTGGCGGGCAAAGGTCGGGATATGGGTCGGATCGCCCTCGCGCTGAAACAACGACATGCCGTCGGGGCCGCGTGTAATGAGAATCGAGCAGGCGTCGAGCTTCTCCAGAAGACCGTCGCCGACGGCCAGCAGGTCGGCCTCGTTATTGATGCGTCGGCCGAAAGCGAAGCCGGCTTCGTGGTGGTTGGGCGTGATAACGGAAACGTGCTTGTAGTTGTGGAAGTGGGTTTCCTTGGGGTCGACGGCGATGAAAACGTCGTTGTCGCGGCACCAGCTGATGACAGACTGGAGCAGGTTGAGGGTAATGACGCCCTTGCCGTAGTCGGAGATGATCAGGGCGCGGACGGTACCCTTGAGAGATTCGAGTCGGTCCATAATCTGCTGCTGGAGGTCGTCGGAGAGTTCGTGGCGGTCTTCGCGGTCGGCGCGGACAGTCTGCTGGTTGTGGGCGATGATGCGGGTCTTGATGGTGGTGCGGCGGCTGTCGTCGACGAGCAGGTATTCGGACGGGATATTGTTGTCGTCGAGGAGGATGCGGAGCTTGGCGGCGGCATCATCGTGACCGATAACACCGACGAGAATCGGTTTGTCGTCGAGGGAGTTAATGTTGGCGGCAACGTTGGCGGCGCCGCCCAGGAGGATGGAGTCGGAATCGACCTCGACGACCGGCACCGGCGCTTCCGGGGAGATACGGTTGACGGTTCCGAAGAGGTATTCGTCGAGCATGATATCCCCGAGAATGAGGACATGGGAGCCGCCGATATTATCGACGACCCGTTGCATTTGTTCGACAGAGACCGGCATGGTGCTCCATTTCGTGCGCGCCATGGCGGGTTGGCGCGGTCCGCAATACCCGTTGACTCAGGGGGCGAATATATTAGAATGGACGTTCACGGACAAGCGCTAAACCGAACCTAAACCATGAGGCCCGAGTACCATGAACCAGCCCCAACAGCCGCAGCAACAGATAAATATCCAGCTTGGCGAGAAAGAGGCGGAAGGGACGTATGCCAATCTGGCGATGATCACCCATTCCCCCACCGAGATTATCATCGATTTTGCGCGGGTCATGCCGCGGACGCCGAAAGCGCGGGTGTTGTCGCGGATCATTATGACGCCGATGCACTCGAAGATGTTGTTGAAGGCGCTGCAGGACAACCTCGAGAAGTTCGAAAAGCAGTTTGGTGAGATCAAGATTTACGGCCAGGCGCACGCCACCAGCAAGAATATAGGCTTTGAGCACAGTACGGAACGTCAGTCACCGGAGCAGTCGGAAGACGAGCAGTAGCCCGGCATTTTTAGTTGAACGGGGGCCTGGGGTGTCTTTTTATCCGGATATGGCCGTCGTACAATCGACACGAAACTGCCCCGAGTGCCGGGAGAAGATCAAAATAGGGGCGACGCGGTGCAAGCACTGCGGCGCCGAGGTCGGCAAAACCAAGTCTAAATCGGGTTTGGTCAGGCGATTTGACACCTTTCGAATAGGCTTTCTCAGCGGCGTGGTGTTCACTTCAGCGCTGGTAATCCTGGTGTACCTGCATTTTGTGTCGCCGTGAGATGGCGTGGCAAATGACAACACTTGCCGAGCAATGACTCAATTTCGGTCTGATTCTCCCGATAACAGGAATACTAGTTGATAACACGCGTTGTTGGGTAAACCGGTAAGGCACAACTCGATGGAAACATCATGAAAAAGTCGGGCAGCATACTTATTGTCGATGACGAGAAATTTATCCGCCAGATACTTCGCCGGACAGTGGAGCGAGAGGGCTACACGGTGGTCGAAGCCGCCGACGGCATCGAGGCGGTGGAGTGCTTGAAGCGCCAGACGTTTGACTTTGTTATCTCCGATGTCAGGATGCCGCGGATGGACGGCATGGAGCTATTGGGAGAGATCAAGTCCCATTATCCGGAGATCACGATCCTGTTGATAACGGCGTTCGGCGGCGAGTATTCATCGGAGGATGTACTGGCGGCGGGGGCGGATTCCTTTATCACCAAACCGTTTAAGAACATCGAGATAGCGCAGACCCTCACCGAACTGGAACACAAGCGCCGTGAGCGCAAGTTGCGCGCCTCGCGCTGATTCTTATATCTCCCCACGACTCATCTGCATTAACTCTAAATCGTTAAGCTACGACGTTTTGCCGTCGACATATAGTAGTACGGGTTCGATTTCGGCGGTGCGGTGTGCCGGGTCGACAGGGGAAAACGAATACCGATGTTCGAACCCGAGGTTCAAGAGGGGAAAATGAAGACACTGGGAACACATTATCGTCTGCGTTCTCGACTGCTGTTGCCGCTGGCTGGAGCAGTTGTTCTGCTGTTTATCACCTTTGCTGCCAGTAACTATGTGCTGCACCGGGAAGATCTGGATGCGCTGATTAGCCAGTCGCGGCAAATGCTGGCGTCGTCGTGGGAGCGTGAACTGTCCGAGCAAACGGAACAGCTCAAGTCCCAGACACGTCGGGCGGCGGCCGCAATTTCCGCCAGCCGGCATTCGGGGGATCTCTCTGTCGAAGCGCAGACAGCGCTGATTCGTGATTGTTTCGACAATTTGGCGTCAGCGCCGACAGTACGCTCGATCGGGCTGTATGATTCAAGTGGACGGCTGCGCCGGTCGCTGCTCGGAGATTCGTCTTCGACCATCGAATCGCCGCCGGTGCTGGCGTGGACAACGAGCGATGCCGAATCGGCCGGGGGGCTGGTGCTGACGGAACGATCGCAGCTGGTCATACAGACGGCGGCCCGCATGACGCTGGACGAGAGCACCGACGGTTTCCTGGTGGTATCGTCGGAGGTTGACAGTGTTCTGAGCCAGGTGACCCAGGTCGTCCGACAGTCGCTCTACCTGGTACCGATGGACGCGGATCACCATGCGAATTTTGAAGCCGCGCGGCTGTCGCTGCAGGGTGAGGTGATCGACGCCGACAGTCTCCGGTCGGAGCTCATGGCGCTGTGCATTCGTCAGATCGGAGAACACAGTACCAGTTCGTATGAGATCGAAAATGAACCGGTCGAGGATTTTGCAGCGGGGACAGCGGTGTTTGATCGCTACTATCCGATGCGTCTGCCGCTGTATGGCGTTGGTGAACGACATATCGCGGAACTGCTGTTGCTGTGGGATAAGAAGCCACTCCAGGCTGCCTTTCGACGCAGTTTGATACATTCGGGCCTGGCCTGCCTGGTGGTCGGACTGCTCCTGGTGGGGCTGTTTGCCTTCATCGTAACCAGGATTGAAGAGACGATCAGCGACTACCAGGAGGGGGTACTCGCCGCTACTCGACAGCGGGCGCGCGAGCACAAAGAGCATGCCCAGGCGCTCGAGCGGGAGCGGGCGGCGTTGCGCGATACGCTGGCGTTCTTCAGGACCCTTATTGACACCATCCCCTCCCCTGTGTTCGCCAAGGATAGCGGCGGCCATTACATCCTGTTTAACCGGGCGTTTTCGGAAGGCGTGCTGCACTTGCCGGCCGAAGAAGTGATGGGCCGCCGGGTAACGGAGCTTAACGACACGCTCGGTTCGGACGAGATCAACGAGTTTCAACGTCGCGATCAGGAGCTGCTGGCGAGCGGCGGATCGCAAACGTACGAACGGCGTCTCGTTCAGCCGGACGGCTCGGAGCGGATGTATCGTTTCTTCAAGAGCGTGTACAACAACAGCAACGGCGAGATTGGCGGTATCGTGGCGGTCATGCTCGATGTCACGGCCAGCCACCATGCCCGTTTGGCGCTTTCAGAGCAGCGAGATTTCCTGCGGCACATCATCGAATCGATTCCACATCCGTTCATGGTCATCGATGTCGAGTCCCGCACCGTGGAGTTGGCAAATGCAGCGGCGCGGAATGCCGGCGAACTGGGTTGCGGGCGCTGCAGTATCAGCGGGGAGGATTCTACGGTGCAGTGCCCGAAAGCAGCCGTGGAGTGTCCCCTCGCGGCAGTGATGCGAACGGCGCAGCCGGCGACAGCGACACGTAATTGCGAGAGTGACTCCGGTGAGCTGCAGTACATGGAAGTGAGCGCCTTTCCGGTGGTGGACACGGACGGTCGGGTGTCGCGGATAATCGAGTTTTCGACGGAAGTTACGGAGCGGCGCCGCACCGAAATGGCTCGCAGCCTGATGTCTCGGATTGCCGGGATATTCCTCACCGATGAAGGACTGTCGAGGCAATGCCAGGAAGCGTGCGAGGCGATCGGCGACCTTCTCGAACTCCCGGTCGTGGCGATTGAGCGTACCCACTTCAGCCATAGCGAGATGGAACTCCTGGGGGCGCGGGATCTCAGTGCCCGGCTGCAACCGGGCGTGCGGCGACCGATGGCCGACGCGGCATCCGGACAAACAGCGCTTCACGCCACGGCAGAGTTTGTTTCTGACTGCAACCGCTGCGAGCACGAGGGTACCGGCCCGAGCGAGTTAGTCCTGCAGTCGTACGCCTGCGTACCGATACGTTTTGAGGATGAGGTCATCGCGGTGTTGTCGGTTGGTGATACGAGGATGCGGCGGTATGACGACTTCATGGTGCGGACGCTTGAACTGGCGGCCGACATTCTGGCGCAGGTCATTTCGCGATATGACGCGTTCGAACGGGTTCGCGAGGGCAGACGGTTCGTCAACCTGATTCTTCAACATATCCCCAATCCGGTGTGGGTATTATCGGCACAGGGCAAGGTGATGATGGTGAACGATGCGCTGTGCCGCCTGGCCGGAGAACGGACGGATCGACTGATCGGAAAGCAGCGAGAAGATTTCCCGGAGGGATCACTGATGGCGCTGATCGGTGAAGATGACGAGTTGCTGCGATCGCACCGGGCGGCGATGTCGAAGGAGATTCTGTTCACTGACGCCTACGGCGAACGTCGAACCATGATCGTACAGCGCGAAACGCTTGACCTCAAATCGGAACCGTCGATTATCGTCGGCGTGGTAACCGATATCACGGAGAACCGCCGACTGCTGGAGGAGGCACGGCATGCGCAGTCGATGCTCTCAGAAGCGCAGCGCATCGCCGGGGTTGGAAGCTGGACGAGCAATGTGCAGACGGGTGAATTCAGTTGCAGCGAGGAGTTGCTTGCCCTCGGCGGGCTGGACCCGGCCGCAGGACCGCGGAGCAGCGAAGAGTTGTCGAAGCTGATCTTCAAGGATGACCTGGAGCAAATCGAGACAGCCTTTGCCGAGGCGCTTGACGAATCGGCGGCGGTGGAACTGGAGTTTCGGTTCACGCGGCCCGACGGCGCGGAGCGGCTGGTATTGTTACACGCACAGTTGTATCGTGATGATGCCGGTCGGCCGCACTACTGGATCGGCACCGTCATGGACGTGACGGAGCAGCGAGAAGCGGAGGCGCGGATCGAGTTGCTGGCGCAGTTCACTGAGCATAACCCGGGCACTGTGGTAACGTTCAATGCCGAAGGCGAGTTGCTGTACCTGAATCCGTCAGGGAAGCGTACCCTCGACCGACTTGACCTGACGGCGGATTCGATTCGCGAGGTGTTACCGGATCAGTTCGACGAACGGGTTTCGGCCATCCTGTGCAGCCAGGCGACAATGGAGAATGTCACGTCACGCTGCAACGGCCGCATTTTCCAATGGACGTTCCATCCCGTAGCGGGACAGCCGGTAGTGCAGGGATTTGCGATCGACGTAACCGAGCGGGCACAATTTGAAGCCACGGCGCGTCGCCTGGCGGCAGCCGTCAAGCAGTCGGGGAACCTGATTTACATCACCGATCATCGGGGTGTGATCGAGTACATCAATCCGCAGTTGACCGTATGCACCGGGTATGAGGCGAGTCAATTGATGGGGCGGACGCCGGCGATCTTTGCCTCGGGTCGACAGAGCGAATTGTACGAAGAGCTGTGGAAGACGATCATGTCCGGCCAGCGCTGGTCGGGTATGTTGCAGAACCGCAAGAAGAGTGGTGAGTTGTACTGGGAACGGAAGGTCATATCGCCGATCCTTGACGAACATGGTACGATCACGCACTTCGTGTCGGTGGGTGAAGACATTTCGCAGGAGATCCAAACGCAACAAAAGCTGGCCGAAACCGACAAGTTGTCGGCGATCGGTATGCTGGCGGCGGGGGTAGCCCACGAGTTCAAGAATTACCTGGGCGGCGTGATCGGGAATGCATCGCTGGCGCTGGACGAGATCGAAGACGACAATGGCATCGAACTGGTCACGGAGGCACTGAACAATATCATTGAAATGGGCGAGCGGGCGAATGAAGTGGCGATGTCGCTGCTCACATATTCCCGATCGAAAAGTGATGACTTCCAGCCGACCGACCTGCGCCGCGTAATGCAGAACGCCGTCGGACTGGTCGTAAAAGAGCTGCGCAACCAGTCGATTGAATTGGTAACGTACTATGACGAAGTGCCGGAGGTGCCGGCATCGGCAGCAAAGATCCAGCAGGTGGTGTTGAACCTGCTGATCAACGCGCAGCAGTCGATCGGCAGTGACGGTATCATCTCGGTGGCGGTGCTTAACCGTCCCGATCGAATCGAGATTAAGGTCGGCGACTCCGGCTGCGGCATCAAGCAGGAACACCTGAATCGCATATTTGATCCGTTCTATTCAACCAAGGGGGTGTGGGGTAAATCGACGGTTACGGGAACGGGGCTGGGACTGTCGATCTCACAGAACATTGCTCGGGAGCATGGCGGGATTCTGGCGGTCGAGTCGATCGAAGGTATCGGCAGTACGTTCACGCTGACGATACCGAAGAAGTGTTCCCGTAGTTCCGATGGCCCGGTAGTGGTCGAGAGAAAGAGTGTCCGGATCGGTTTGTTTACGATCGATGAGTCGTTGAAACGCAAGTACGTATGTGAGGCATCGTCGGCCGGTCATTCGATCTACCTGGCCGACACGCAGGAAGACTTCGGCAACCTGCTGGAGTCGGAGATCGAGATGGTGGTGCTGGATGCACGTTTCGCCGCCAAGCTCGAGTTGTATGCCGTGGGCAACCTGTGCCTGCGGGCGCATGTACCGTTCGCGGTGGTCAAGAACAGTGCGTCGGAGTACCAGTTGCAGGAGATGTTCGGCCAGGCACAGGCGCTGTTTGCCGGATCACCGTCACTGGAGTACCTGATCGAAGTGATGCATCGCGACGAACCGGCGGCGGACCGGCCGACGGTGTAGGCGAATTACCTGCGCACGCGAAGCAGGCGAATGCGCTGTCCTTCGACCTTTTCCACCTGAAAATCGAGTTCGTTCCACGAGACCTGCTGGCCCTCGGTGGGGACTGAGCCGACGAGATTGTAGATAAGGCCGCCGACGGTATCGATGTCGCCGGATTCATAGTCGGTATCGAGTTCGTCCTGCAGTTTCTCGACCAGCATGCCGGCCGACACGAGGTAGGAACCGTCGGCAAGGCGGGTGAATTCATCGCGCTCCAGGTCGTGTTCGTCGCGGATTTCGCCAAATATCTCTTCGATGATATCTTCGAGCGTGACGAGGCCGGCAACGCCGCCGTATTCGTCTACAACGATGGCGATATGGAGGCGACGGGTTTTGAATTCGGTGAGGAGTTCGCCGATAATCTTTGACTCCGGGACGAAGTACGGTTTGCGCAGGTACTTGTCGATGGTAAACTTCTGGCCCGGCTCAGGCATCTTGCTGAAGAGATCCTTGACATAGAGCATGCCGATGACTTTGTCGATGCTCTCTTCGAAGACCGGGTAGCGCGAGTGTCCGTCTTCAAGGACGAGTTGCTGGATCTCTTTGAATTCCATGTTGCGGTCGATCGCGACTACGTCGGGGCGCGGAATCATGATCTCACGGACCGTTGTCTGGTCCAGGAGAAAGATCTGGCCGATCATTTCCTTCTCATCCTTTTCAACGATCGGTTCGCCGATGCCGGCTTCTTCGGCGAGCATCTCGATGGCCCGCTCGACCAGTTCGTCTTTCTCTTCCTCGGTGACGCGTTCCTGTTTGTGGATTCTCCGCAGGGCGTTGCGATACATTTTCACGATCGGGAAGAAGATGTAATAGATGATCTTGATCATCCAGAAGTGCCGGACGAGGCCGCGGTTGATAGCCCGACGAGAGGAACGTCGCGGCAGATACTCAGCAGACGTCAGGTGGACGATCCAGAGGACGACGACGATGACCGGGTAGAAGTAGGGGCGGTTGGTCAGGGTCACCGGGACGAGGTAGTCGACGAGGTGGACGGTTGAGACCGCGATCACGAGCAGGGCGAAGGAGCGGTAGACCATGGCGATCTGTCGGAAAAGGCGCGGATCTGCGGCCATGCGGGCAAGGAACTGCTGCTTGCTGCGGGGGATGTTGGGAAAAAGGTGGTCGACTTCGTCGGGGTCGATGTAGACGGCCAGGGAGTAGACGGTGACGACATACGACGTGAGATAGCCAATGATGATGAGGCCGGCGGCGACAAGGGCGACTGTCATGGCCGGTCCTCTCCCCCGCTCTCGAGGTAGCGTTCCTGGAGTGACATCATGCGGGCTTCGTCGTCGGGGTTCATGTGGTCGTAGCCAAACAGGTGCAGCAGGCCGTGGCAGGTGAGGCGGGCGCACTCGTCGTTGAGCGAATGGCCGTACTCATCAGCCTGGCGTTTCGCGGTTGGAATCGAGACATAGATTTCGCCGAGGGTAGCGCCAGGTTCGTCCGGCTCGTCAATGTTGAACGAGAGGACGTCGGTGGACCGGTCTTTCTTGCGGTACTGGCGGTTGAGTTGTCGCAGGCGATTGTCGTCGGTGAAGACGAGGTTGACGGTTGCCTGCCAGTGCGTCTCGGCTTCGCCCTGTACAACCCGGTCAAATAACTTCGATAACATAGCGCGCGGTACGCGCACCTCCGTCTCTTTGTAGATTTTCAGTCTCACGCTTTGGTTTCAGCCGGACTCTTCTTCGGATAGACGATACGCTGATGGAACGAGGCAATCAAGACCTGAGCGAAGGCCTCGCGGATACGGGCGAGGTCGCGCAGGGTGAGCGGGCATTCGTCGAGTTCGCCTGACTGGAAGCGATCGTTGATGATGCGCTGAATCAGGTTATGAATGCGGGCCGGTTTCGGATCTTCGAGGGTGCGGCTGGCGGCCTCGACGGCGTCGGCAAGCATGGCGATACCCGTCTCGCGGGTCTGCGGTTTGGGTCCGGGATAGCGGAATTTGTCGATGTCGGCCGGATCGGCACCCTGCTCGACAGCCTTGTTATAGAAATAGCTCTGCACCATAGTGCCGTGGTGTTCTTCGATGAAGTTGAGAACATCGTCGGGGATACCGGCGGCCTCGCCGATGATACGTCCTTTCTTGACGTGCGACGACAGCACCAGCGACGACATGGTCGGCGTGAGCATCTCGTGTTTGGACTTGACGCTGAGCTGGTTCTCCACGAAGTAATCGGGTATTTCCATTTTTCCGATGTCGTGATAGTAGGCGCCGACACGTGCCAAAAGCGAGTTGGCTCCGATCGCCTTGGCGCCGGCCTCGGTTAGGGTGCCGACGGTGAGTGAGTGATGGTAGCTGCCCGGGGCTTCCATGGAGAGTCGACGCAGCAGCGGGTGGTTGAGATCGGACAGCTCCAGCAAAGTGATGTCGGTGGTGATTCCGAAGAGTGATTCGAAGAACGGCATCAGCACGAACGCCAGGGCGCCGGCAAGGGCGCCACCGCCGAGGCCGTAGGCCATCTGAAGGGTGATATCTTCAGCCGGGGTCAGTTTGAAGTTTTCGACGGCAAAGACAAACAGCGCGGTTGTCGCGGCAGTCGCCGCCATGATACGGATGAAGTTGGAGCGGTTGCGTACACGCCGGGCGGCAATGCAACCGACGGTGCCGGCGGTTATGGTCAGGAGCGTGAGTGTGAAGTCAAAGCGGTGCAGGATGCCGAGCAGCACACTGAGGGTGAGCAGCGACAACAGCGAAACCTCGGCATCGAACAGTATGGTGAGCATGATCGGCAGCATGGCGACCGGCCAGAGGTACATGCCGATGTTATCCGACGCCAGGTTAACCAGGAAGAGCTGGATGGCGAAGACGATCAGAATGGCCAGCATCTTCGGGTTGGAGTTGAACACTTCACGCCGGAAAAAATAGAGGAAGGTGTAGAGTACGGAGAAGGCAGCCAGGACCAGCAGGATGCGGGCGATGACTGGAAGAATGGAGGTCAGCCAGCCCTCTTCGGTCGCCTGGGCGCGCATCAGCTTGGCCCATTCCTGCAGTTTTCGGTGCTGGTCGGCGCTGACCTTGGTGCCGGAGCGGACGATCAGTTCGCCGGCCTTGACGGTTTCCTTCACCTCGGTAATCTGTTCCATGCGGGCATTGAGGCGGTCGCGGTACTCCTCGGCGTTGAAGCGCAGGTTGGGTTGTATGAAGGTGCGCCCTACCGAGTAATAGTACTCAACGTCGAACGGCACCTCGGTCGAGAGGCGGTTCAGTTCGGTGAGCAGGCGGGCGTTAGCGACCGGTCGCGCCATGACGCGCTGGAGCGGGAAGACATTTTCGCGATTGCCACGGCGGATGAGGGTCGACTTGCCGGCATTGGCGGGAAGTCGCTCGGCGTCGGGGAGCACGCCCACCGAGTAGATAACGTCTCTGAAAATGTCAGAGAGGCGGCCGGCGACGACCATCGGGGAATCGACCTGCAGCGACTGGCGCAGGGCCGACTCGGACAACAGCGGGTAGCGCTGTGAGAGCTCCTGGACGGCGGAGTCGATAGTGAGGGTGTCGTTTTGCTCTCGAACACGCTGCAGATTCCGGATTGTCGTGAAGAACTGTTCGATGTTTCGCGTGGTGGATGCGACGACGGCCGTATCATACTCGATGACGAGCGGCACCGAGAGGCGTTCGATTTCGCGTTCGTCGCTCAATTCAGCACTGGTCTTCTTGACGGTGATCTGGAAGGGTGCGATGAAGTCCTTGGGCGCGATTTCACCCTCGCGGGGAACGTCGAGCGGATCGTACAGATCCTCGCCGGGATAGAGTGTTGCCACCAGTACGGCGGCCAACAGCAGCAGCAGGAACTTGGTCGTCTGCGACTGCGTGGTCGGCCGGGGAGCTTCCCGGCTTTCGCTGGTAACCTTTAAGAGCCGCCGGATGCGGCGTTTGAGTTGCAACAGAAGAGCAAACATGGGGCGATTTGGGCGTGAAACGCCCTACTCCTTTCGCCGTCCTCGTTCGTGGCGTTCGTAAGCCTTGATAATGTTCTGCACCAGCCGATGTCGCACCACGTCCTTTTCCGTCAGGTGCACGAATTCAATACCGTCGATGTTCTTCAGGATCTTCTGCACCGTGATCAGACCGGAGGCGTGGGCTTTCTGGTCGAGGTCAATCTGGGTGATGTCGCCGGTGATGATCGCCTTGGATTTTTCGCCGATGCGGGTGAGGAACATTTTCATCTGGGCAGTGGTGGTGTTCTGGGCTTCGTCGAGGACGACAAACGCCTCGTTGAGGGTACGTCCGCGCATAAAAGCCAGCGGGGCGATCTCGATCACGCCCATTTCCAGCAGCTTGCGAGTCTTGTCCGGCTGCAGCATGTCGTAGAGAGCGTCGTAGACCGGGCGCAGGTAGGGGTCGACCTTGGCGCGGATGTCGCCCGGCAGAAAACCGAGGGACTCCCCTGCCTCGACGGCGGGCCGGGTGAAGATGATGCGCGAGACCTGGTCGGCCTTGAGTTTAGCGACGGCCATGG
>CAZJCK010000023.1:0-22752 GCA_964544635.1 uncultured Ignavibacteriales bacterium
ATGTGTAAACCATGTCGCCGGATCAAAGTGTAAACCATCTCCCCGGTCTGTACCGAAGAGATACCCACCGCGAGCGGTGGGCTACTCAGATGCAGGTAACAGAATGTCTGGGATTTGGATCAAGGATACCCGCCGCGAGCGGTGGGCTACACAGAATGTAATCGTTAAATGATGCGAAAATAATCCACCAGCGTACATCTGCGCGGTCTTGTGAACGTGCTGGCCTTGGTCAGGCCCTCGCCCGTCGTGCCGGCGATGCTCATGGTAGTATAGCCCTCTCCCCCATAGCCCAGACCGGCCATGTTGAAACCGTTCTTTACAAATATATTGGCGCGACACAACTGCGCCATGTTCGACAAATTGACAATAGAAGTGGAATGCATAACGAAGGTATGCTTGAACTGATGCTCGACAATCACCGCCTTCTCCATCGCCTCCTCAACCGTCTTGCACCGTACCATCGGTATGACCGGCATGAGCTGCTCGGCCATCACCAGTGGATGGTCCCACGGTGCTTCGAAGAACACGAGTTTGGTGCCGGGGGGCGGCGTGATGTCGATCTGCTTGAGGATGTGCTCGGGGGATTTGCCGACAAAGTTGCGGTTGATGGCGACATGGCGATACCCCGAGGGGTTGGGATCGGATTCGACCAGTATTTTGGTGAGGCGGTCGATGGCCACGCCCTCGAGTTCGAAGGCGCCGTTGGCGATCATCTCGCGCTTGAGTTTGTGCCCCACTTTATCGACGACGAAGATTTCCTTTTCGTCGGTACACAGGACGTTGTTATCAAACGACGCTCCCCTGACAATATCTCGCCCGGCCTGTGAGAGGATGGCGGTATCGTCGACGACAACCGGCGGGTTGCCCGGCCCGGCGCAGATAGCGCGCGTGCCGGAGTTCATCGCCTGCTTGACGACGGCGCCGCCGCCGGTGACAAGGATGAGGTCGACATGCTTGTGTTTCATCAGCGCCTGGGCGGATTCGATGGTCGGCGAAGAGATCGCCGTGACCAGGTTTTCCGGGCCGCCGGCCTCGACGATGGCGTCGTGGACGAGCATGGCCATCTCGCAACTGACCTGCTTGGCGGACGGGTGCGGGTTGAACACCGCGGCATTGCCGGCGCTGACACAGGAGATCGAGTTGTTCAGCACGGTGCTGGGGGGATTAGTGGATGGCGTGATAATGCCCATCACGCCCCACGGCGCCGGTTCGGTGAGGGTCAGGCCGTTGTCGCCGGAGTAGGCCGTCGGCGCGAGATCTTCCGGCCCGGGTGTTTTGCGGGCGCAGAGGATGATCTTGTTCATTTTGTCGGGCATTTTGCCGAGGCCGGTTTCGTCGACAGCCAGGCGGCCGATACGTTCGGCCTGCTCCAGCGCGCGTTTGCGGATGTTGTCGACAATCTCTTTGCGTTTTTCAAGCGAGAGGTCGATCCACTGCCTTTGGGCGCGGCGGGCGGCCTCGGTGGCCTGGTCGAGGCTGGTGAAACAGCAGCGACCGTCAGCGTTGAGGCTGGACGGTTGGGTGCGACCGGGTGAGGACTGGGTATGGACGGCGGCAGATCGCTGCGGCGTGACCACCGAGCTTACCTGTCGCTTGTTGATTTCGTCGAGGACCAGACGTACGATCTGGCCGACATCGGGATTGTTGGCTGAATCGGCCATAGGTAGAAAGAGACCGGTGGTGACCTCTGTCACCCCCGGCCGTCGGTATCATGTTTATTCGTCGGCCAGTTTGGTCGGGAAGATATCGTGAACGTTATTATGCGGGCGCGGGATAACGTGCACGGTTACCAGTTCGCCGATCTTCTGCGCGGCGGCGGCGCCGGCATCGGTAGCCGCTTTACAGGCGGCGACATCGCCGCGAACGATGGCGGTGACATAGCCGCCGCCGATCTTTTCGTATCCGACCAGGGTCACCTTGGCGGCCTTGACCATGGCATCGGAGGCTTCGATGAGGGCGACCAAACCTTTGGTTTCAATTAAGCCCAGAGCTTCCATGGAGTCTCCTGTTAACCTTCCACAAATTCATTATTTACGACAGTTTAGATAGGTCTGTGTCAAGGTCAAGTCAACGAAAAAAACGGGGGCGCCGGCGCAGCCAGAGAAGAAGTGGCAGGCCAAGCACAAAACATGAGACAAGCTGGCCGAGACCGATCATCTGGACGGCGAACCAGTAGTTGAAGCCGGCGATCGGGGCGACATAGGCGGCAACCCCGAAGGCGTTGAAGAGGACCGGCGGCAACGGCGCCAGGAACATGAGCTTGAAGGAGCCGGGTGGATCGGAGCGATGGTAGAGCCAGCGGGTGGCGATGGCGGCCACAAGGGTGATGAGGGGGCCGAGGATGATGTCGATGAGGCCGACATCGCCGAACAGGTTGGCGATGAGGCAGCCGACATAGAGGCCGGGAATGGCGGCCGGGACGAAGAAGGGGAGCACGGTGAGGGCTTCGGCGATGCGCACCTGGTAGACGCCGAAAGAGATCGGCTTGAGTAATATCGCGAGGATGTAGTAGGCGGCAGCGATGAGCCCGGCCAGTGCGATTTGCCTGGGGGTCAGCTTCATGTACCCGGCAAGGTAGCTTGGCGGTGCCGCGGCGGCAAGCGTTATTCGCCGCGCTGGGCGCGGATATTTTCAGTCGGGCGGCGCCGGAACTTGTGACGGGAAATGTCAATTCGCCTGACCTGGTCGAGGCGGACTTCCTGACGCTCCCAGTCGGGCAGGCAGGCAATGATGAGGTTTGTCGCAATACTGTTGAACCGTGCGATGAGCGGAATACAGTTCTTGATCTGCCGTCCGGAGCGCAGGCTGACATTGATCCGGCGGCGCTGCAGGGCGGCGGAAGCGAACTGGCCAATGTGCTGGTGCTGCCGAACCGACATCGAGCGGGCACGATACGACGGTTCGAAGACGAACAGTTTTTGCGCCTGGCTGTTGCGATCGGGCCGCAGGGTGGAGACCGACTGCAGGATGACGCGAAAGTGATCGCGGAAGAGCGGATCGTCGGACAGCGGGTTGTTGGCAAGACCGTACTCCAAAAGGTCGAGGTCCTCCTGGCCAAGCTGGCGGTTGACGGTCTGCACATTGCCGTCCATGCGATACCCGTTGTTGTGATAAGATATCGGGTAGTTCATGCCCGTCAGGGCTTCGATGTCGCGATAGATTGTACGCGGAGTGACGTCGCACTCGACGGCAGTCTTTTCGACGTGGATAACCCTCCCCCTGGCGAGACGGTTAATCAGAAAGACAAGACGCTCGGACTTGGTCACGCGTACCCCCGTTTACTGTAGCCACAAACTTTCTACTCCCTCGCAGCATAGCTGCGATCTGATGATCCTCTCGGATCGATACCAGAAGTCGAAGCCCGGAGTCGACTCTCCGTTGTTTGTTAATCCTCTTCTGAAGTCAGCCTCAATGTGCGGTTGGTTCTACTTTGCTGCCTTTGCAAATTGACAGTGAAGGTCATTCAATTACAACCAAATTCTTGTGGTTTTGACAACAGGTGTCAAAAAAAGTGTGTAATCCCATGCCTGACAAAAGTTTGCGCCTGTTTCGTCGAAATCTTGTCACCCTTTTCCAGAGGCTTCTACCGCCTGGCCTGATCGGGCTCCGACGGGGTGTGGGGTGGTGCCCATACCTCTGTGATCGAGACATGACCTGCAACGGGTGTCGGCGGCCACGCTCGACCAGCTAATCACCTGTCACTTAACGTGTTACGCGACCTCAGCGACGTTGGCACCAGCCTTGCGTTTCGGTCAACCATGAAACAGTCGCAACGGACCATTAACCAACGGGGGAGAATATGAGCAAGAAGAAGGCTCGGCGCCGGCGCAACGACGAAGACGGCTTCGCTGATTCGCTGGCTCTTAAGATCGTAACGAAGCTCTTCCTGGCGCTGGTGGTGATTGTCACGTTCCTGACGATTACGCAGTGCACAGTGAAGAAGCCGGAATCACCGCAGTGGGTCTCACAATTCACGGTTCCGGTAATCAGCCGCACCTATGGTATGGAGGAACTGGTCACGCGGATCGACCAGGAGGGTGTGAGTATCGACAGCGCCGGCCAGGTGGCGTTTTCGATTGATGAGGAGTTCGACCCGGTGGCGCTGCCTGATTCGGTGCTGCGGGTGAACAGCCTCAGTTTCGCCACCTCTCAGACGCTGGGCGATGTCGATATCACAGTGGCCGATCCGGCTGAGGTGAATGTGGCGTTAACGGACATCAGCGAACTGGCGTTGCTGGTCGACGGTGATTCGCTGGTCTCGCCGATCGCAGTACCGTTCACGATCAAGCAGTCGCTTGATACCGTGAGCAGCTATGAGACGGCGACGATTGCCAACGGTTCGGTGGAACTGGTGGTGCGCAACAATCTCGGCCTGGAGATCACCGGCGTGGCCGTCGGGTTGCATGAGCAGAGCGACTCGTCGCTGATCGGATCGTCGATGGCAGCGTCGATTCCCGACGGCGACTCGGCGGTACTGCCGATCGATATTTCCGGGCAGACCATTTCCAACGCCCTGTACATGCGGGTGAGCGCGACAGTGCAGCCGGGAACGGCGCACGATGTCGACCAGCGCAGTCTTGCCGCGCGGACCGGCTTCTCCGATCCGTTCGAGGTATCGTCGGCCACTGCGATCGTGCCGCTGACCCAGCGCGACTTCGGCCAGACAGTCAATATCGACCGCAACGACGTGATTGATTCGGCGCGGGTATCAGCCGGTACGTTGAGCCTGACACTGGACAACGGTTCGTCGCTGGATGCAACGATGCTGATCGCGGTTCCGTCGCTGGTAAGTGCGTCCGGACAACCGTTCGTCGCCAACGTGCCGGTACCCGGCAACAGCACGGAAGTACGCAACTTTGACCTGACGAACTACAACCTGGTGCCGGAGGGCGCGGTTGCGCCGCAGACGGTGCAGGTAGCGTGTACCGCCTCGGTCGGCGGCAGCGGCAGTCCGGAAGTGGTGGCGAGCGGCGCATCGTTTGATGTCGACGCGACCCTGTCGGAGCTGACGTTTGCGTCGGTGACCGGTGTGTTCGCACCGTTCGTACAGGACCTGGAAGACATTTCGACGACCATCGATGTACCGACCGGGTTCGATGCCATCGAAATGCTCGAAGCGATCCTGATTCTCGAGATCGACAACGGCGCCGATGTCGGCGGCCAGCTCGATGTTACCATCGACGGTTTCAAGGACGGTTCGCCGACCAACTCGCTGTTGGTGACGGGGGATATCGAGCCGCGCACACTGGCGACCGGCGGTATCAGCCTGATTACCAATAGCGATGTCGCGACACTGCTGAATCCGATTCCGGATTCGATCAGCGTATCGGGTTCGGTGACGGTTGGTGGCGGCAGCTACCATGGTACCGTCCGGGCCGGTGATGAAATCTCCGGTCTGGTCAAGATCCATGCCCCGATGCACGTGGTGATCCACGAGTCGCAGGTGCAGATCGACGATCTGGACTCGGTCGAAATCGAGCAGGAGGACATCGACATAATCACGGATCACTTCGTGGAGGGTCGCTTCGTCTACCGGCTGGTCAATGCCCTTCCGGTGGGTGCGTCGGTCGACCTCTTTTTCGATGAAGATTCGAGTGTCCTCTACGTTTCGCCGGTTGATACGATTGGTGGTCTCGAAGTTGAAGCGGGGGTGGTCGACGGCAACGGCCTGATTACCGCTGCTACCGACCCCGGCTATAAGACAATCGTACTCGACAGCGCCCAGGTGCGCAGCATTCTCACCAACGGCAGCATGTCGGGCACCAAGGTGCTGTACATCGGACCGCGGTTAACGCTCGAGGATTCGGGAGGTCCGGTCAAGATGATGCAGACGGATTCGATCCGGGTCATCGGTCGCATCGAAGTTGAATATCTCTTTGACGGTGAATTCTAAGGAGGGGCATGATGACACGGATATACACCTGCGCAGCCGCGGCGCTGCTTCTGATACTGGCGCTCGGCGCCACCAGTTCTGCCGGTGCCCTGACCTCGCCACGTTCCATGGCGATGGGCGAAGCCTACACCGGCCTGGCCCGCGGAGTCGACGCGGCACGGTTCAACCCGGCCAACCTCGGCCTGCGGTCGTACCGTCAGTCGGGACTGGAGTTGATCGGCATCGGTCTGAACGTGACCAACAACTCCTTTACACTCGACGACTACAACACGTACACCGGCGCCTTCCTGACCGATTCGGACAAGGAAGACATCCTGAACAAGATCCCGGAGGACGGCCTGACCGTTTCGGCCAATGCCGAGGCCAGCGCCCTGTCGCTGGGGATAGGCTCACTGGTCTTGTCCGGCGGGGCGACGGCGGTGTCGGATGTCAACCTGTCGAAGGACCTGGTTGATATCATTCTCAACGGCAATACCTTCGCCGATACGATCGATGTCAGCAGTTCATACTCCGATGCGGTCGGGTACGGTTATCTTGGCCTGTCGTACGGTATGCCGCTGATGTCGTCCGGCTCGCGCCAGCTTTCAGTCGGTGCCACCTTCAAATATGTACGCGGTCTCGGTTTCGAGCGCGTCGTGGAGCTCGAGGGCCTGGCCTCGACCGAAGAAGACGGTTTCTACGGTTCGGGTAAAGCCGTCGTGCGTACCGCTACCGGCGGTTCCGGCTACGCCTTTGACTGGGGCGCGGCACTGCAGCTGAACGACAATTACACGGTCGGCCTGGCCTTCCACAATTTCCTGAGTTCCATCACCTGGTCGGACAATACCGAAGAGCACGGTTATGAGTTTGACTTTGATACCATGACGGTTGACAACATGGACGAAGACTACGTGACCTCGGACGACTACACCAGGGAGATCGAATCGTTCTCGTCCAACCTGCCCTCGACGATGACCCTCGGTATCGCCAAACACACCGGCACGCTCAAGTGGGCTGTCGACTGGCGCCAGGGTTTCCGTGAACAGGCTGCCGGTGCGTCGACCAAGCCGCGCCTGGCGATGGGTGTCGAATGGGGCGGTCTCGGCGTGCTGCCGCTGCGAACCGGTTTTTCGACCGGCGGCGACGGCAACACCGGTTTCTCGTTCGGCTCGGGGCTGAGCGCCGGTCCGTTCTATCTCGATATGGCGGTCGTCACCGGAACGTCGATGACAGTCTACTCCTCGAAGGGCGCCAACCTGGCCATCGCAACCGGGTTCGAATTCTAATCATATCCAGGAGAAAAGGTAATTCACATGCGCGCACACACTACACGTCATAGAGGGGCATCAACGCTGCTGGCGATTGGGGTTATCGCCGTGCTGGCGGGGACGGTTGCGGCCGTACCGCCGCACCCGGACCTGAACGATGAGATCGCGGCGAAGACGATCACGCTGCCGGCGTTTCTCACGGATCGTTCAATCCAGCAGAGCAAAGGTATCTGCACCGGCTGTGATACCCATGCCGACGCCATATCGGCGGCGACCGGTCGGCCGTATCAGACGGCCAGCGCGGTCGGCGACTTCAAGGTGCTGGCAATCCTGGTAGACTTCAGCGACAACGTTGCGTCGACCAGCGCTACCTACTTCGATTCGCTGATCTTCGACTCGGCCGGCGCTACGATTCGGGATTACTTTGACGAGATCTCGTACGGGCAGCTCGATATCGTGACCGATGACCTGCCGTCGAATATCGGCTGGGTGCGGGCGCCGCAGACATACGCGTACTATGTCGATAGTGGCTACGGAACCGACAGTCCGTACCCCAACAACTCGCAGGGATTGTTCCGCGACCTGATCGATGCCGTCGATCCGCAGGTTGATTTCTCGCAGTACGACAACAACAACGACGGTGCGGTCGACGTGGTGATGATCATCCACGCCGGGCGCGGCGCTGAGAAGAGCGGCAGCGTTAACGATATCTGGTCTCACAAATGGGCGTTGTACGGCACATCGGGACCGGTGCAGCGAGATGGTGTCTGGCTGGCCGATTACACGGTGCAGGCGGAGTATCATAACGCGCCGGGCGACATGACGATTGGCGTGTACTCACACGAACTGGCGCACGGTTTCGGTTTACCGGACCTGTATGATATCGACAACGATGCCTACGGTATCGGCGACTGGGGACTGATGTCGTACGGTGCCTGGCTGGGACCGACCGGTCACGGTGAATCGCCGGCCCATCCCTGCGCCTGGAGCAAAATAGAGATGGGCTTCCTCTCCCCTACGGTTGTTGCCAACAACCTTGATTCGCAGGCGATCCCCAACGTGCAGTTCAACCAGTCGGTTTTTCGTCTGTGGAACGCCGGCACGATCGAGGACGAGTATTTCCTGGTCGAGAACCGCCAGAAGATCGGGTATGATGCCTATCTGCCTGACGAGGGGCTGCTGATCTGGCACATTGACGACGGCGAGGCAACCTCGAACAACACCGACAATGCCGACCAATGGTACCCGCCCCTGTCGACGGCCGACCACCTGCGGGTAGCGCTGGAGCAAGCCGACGGCATGTGGGACATTGAGAAGAAGACTATTTCAGGCAATAAAGGCGACAACGGCGATGTGTTCAAGGCCGTCGTCGGTCGCGACCGTTTCGACGGCACCACGACGCCGAACTCACACGCCTACAGCGGTTCCACCAGCTATATCGGGGTACAGGACATCACGGCCAGCAACGATACGATATTCGCCGACCTGCTGGTAGCGTTGTCGTCGTCGGTGGACGATCCGGACCCGATCATACCGCAGGAGATCGCCCTTCAACAGAACTACCCCAACCCGTTCAATCCGGAGACCACGATCGATTTCTCGGTTGCGGCGGAATCTCGCGTACAACTGGAGATCTTCAATATTCTCGGTGAACGGGTCCGCGTCCTGCTCGACGAAACGGTGCCGGCAGGCACACAGACCGTGGCCTGGGACGGCAGCAATGAGACTGGCGTCGAGGTGGCGTCGGGCCTCTACTTCTACCGCCTCACAGCCGCCGACCTGAGTGAAACCCGAAAGATGGTCCTGCTCAGGTAAAATTCACCCCTGTCAGCGTGGAGCGTTGATGCTCCCTGATGTGTAGCGTATGGAAGCCCCGGTTATTCACCGGGGTTTCTTTTTTTGCCGGGCAACGTACTACTACGGACGGTTCCGTGAAGACTGTTGGTGGGCCTGAGGCTGGCGGCCATTCTGTTCTCGCTGCAACTTCTTAAATTGCGTATGACAGCTCTTGCAGCGTTTGGGATCCTCAGTGTACCCTCTATCCATGAAGTACTGCTGGGCTCCCGGCGTGAAAATGAACTCCTCATTGCACTCTACACAAATGAGGATCTTGGGGTCAAACCCATTTCCCTCCATCGGTCCCCCTCTCGACTGCTCGCCTGCGACCACACTCCTTGTGAACACACTGAAACAGTCTCGTGGTTAAAAGTCAGCCGCTAATAACCACGATTCAACGACGGTGTCAACAAAAAAGGCAGAACGGTTGGAATCTGGGGCTCAGTAGGGGTTACACTGGACCGACAGACCAAAGAGGAAGAAATAGTCGGTCATGAAGGCCATATCAATGGGATCCACCGCATCGTCGCAGTTAACATCGCCCGACATTTGCACGGGCTGGGGTTGCGTACCACCGGCAAAGAAGTAATCGACAAAGTATGCCAGGTCGATTGGATCGAAAACGCCACTGAAATCGACATCTCCCCGATTCAGAACGGTTGTCACGTTAACCGAAGCGGTGTCGGCAGCGAGCGCATCGTCGCGCGACTGTGCGGCAAAGTTAACGTTGGCGGTTTCATTGAGCGGTGTTCCCTGCGGTGGGTTGATACTGATGGTAACAACCGAGTCAGACTGCGCCGGCAGGGCATAGCCGACAGGACCAAAGTTGACCCAACCGAGGTCGTCGGTGACGGTGACATCGATAATATCGCTGAAATCGGACTCGTTGGCGATCAGGAGGTCGTACTCCCGAGTGCCGCCGGAGTAAACGACGGTATCGACCGTCAGCAGCTGGGTACTGACAGCGTGCGGTATAACGACCGACGCCTTGTAAGCGTAGGCGGCAGCACCCGATGATTCAGTCAGGTTGACGCCAATAAGGGTCACCCGGTCGTAGGTATGGAAGTTGGGCACATCGAATTCGCCGAAATAGGAGCCGGCTTCAAGGGGGATGCGCTCGAAGGTGTGGACATTGGTGGCGGTCGACTTGACCACCCAGGCGGCCCACTGGCGGCTGTCGGTGCCATTGAAGGTCAGACGCAGGCTGCCTTGCGCGCTGCCCGGAAGGAACGTCACGTAACAGGCGGCATAGCCGGCCGGGTTGACCGGGCTGTTACGCAGTGAGACCGGATAGACAGAATGCGTGGCATTGACCTCGATAAGGGGGTAGCTGGCACCTTCGGAGTAGTGCAGGCCGTCATCGCGGCTGCCGGTAGCGTAGTTCCAGGCCGTAAACTCGGCAAACGCGCTGTCGAGCGTCCAGCCGTAACGGACCTGAAGGGTATCATCGAGCTCTTCAAAAAGGTTGCCGAAGCGGGCGCCGTCCCAGGCGGCGACCGTCACGCTGGTGTCAAACTTCTCCGTCAGGTACATGCCGAAGATGAAGCTGGCATACATGTGGATGCTCTGATCCATCAGCGATGTTTCCGGAGCGGACATGAAGCTGGGCAGGTAATTGTAATTGTCGTTGACGAGATCAAAGACGAGGTCTTCGGTATTGGTGGCATCGAGTTCCATGTACCACGATGGTTCGAAGACATCATAGGCGAACTGTACGCAATGATGAAATTCGTGAGCGGCAGTCGCCTTGGCGGCACCGGCGATGTTTCCCTCCGGATCGGTGTTGGGCGGGAAACCGACGAAGGTGTGATGCATGACAAGATAACTGTAGTAGTCGTTCCACGGTTCGGGGCCGGGACCTTCGGGCTGGGCATAGCCGTAGAAACCCATGTTTTCGAAGTACACGTCGAACAAATTGTCGCCGCCGAGACCGCCGTCGGGGGGCGGCATCAGGTAGCCGAGAGCCTGGTGATGGACGAGCGACGTATCAAGATAGGCGGCTACCTGCTCGACATAGTCGGGGACACCGCTTACGTCGAGGTCAGTACCGGAAACGGCATCGGTGCCGGTCAGGTCGTAGTGCAACTTGAAGAATCCTGACGGCGAAATGTAGGTAAACTGCGCCGAAGCCCGTGCCATGGCGGCCTGGACGTAGTCCTGCGTTTTGGGTTCGAGTTGATCGAAGACGCGACGGATATCAACCAGGGCCATGGTCGCACAGCCGTGATGAGCGTCGACACTACTCTGAAGAGCGCCGGGACGATACTCAGCGGGCAGCTTCTCGGGGTATTTAATGGCCTGAATCTGGAGAATAACGCGCTCGTCGAGAGTCAGGTCACCCTGCTGGTATGCACGTTCAATCTGTTCGAGGGGATGTCCCTTATGGCCGACGTCGGCGGCGGCAGCGACCGCAAGGGTGACAATGGCAACGACAGTGAGGGTGAGGATCCGGACTCGGTAGTGTGTCATTTTCAATTCCTACGCTATCAACAAGTATCGTCATTACCCGATCATACATTGACACCGCAAAAAGGGTCGAAAGAACCTGATCGGATTGTTGTCGTGGTGGCCGCTTGACCACCGTCATGTAAAGTCGTCAATAGCAATGTGGAGGCAGGTACGAATTGCCTTTCCTCTTTGGGGGGGCTGCGCTTAAGCGCCCATAATCTGCTGTAAGATATTACGTTACAGTATTTTGTCAAGGGAAAACGCTGCGTGGAGCGATGAAATACTGGCCGGTTGAAATGGACAGGCCCCAGCCGGCTGTTTCGCTGTAGGCAACGTCAATGCGGACAATACCTTCCGAGGATGCCCGTTCCAGCGAGATACGAAGACCGGCACCGATAGACGCAACCATGTTGCGGACGCCGAATTCTTCCTCAAACTCAAAAGTCCGGCCGACATCAAAGAAAGCGGCGCCACCAAAAAGCACCGACAAGATTTCGAGTTGTGGTTGAGATCGCGCCTCCAAATTGAAGACGATTCGACGGTTACCGGTCGCAGCAAACTCGTCGAGACCGCGCACACCGGTGGTGCCACCGAGAACCAGCGGGTTGGAACCGTCGCGGCGGGAATCGGCATCATAGGCCAATCGTCCGGCAATGGTCAAATCATCCATGGTCCGGTTATAGTAGTAACCTCGGAGGCGAAGACTCTCTCGCAGACGGTGACCATCGAGCCACCACAAGCTGCCCTCACCGCCCATAGCAAACAGGTGGCCGTTGTCATATTTGACGTGGCCGTAGCTGGCCCGGCCGCGATTGTAGACGCCGCCGCCATCGTTGAAAGCGCGTCCGAAGGACAGAGCGAGGCCACGGCCGGTGGTGAAATCTTCCGTAACATCGAAACCGTCAATTCGCCGCAGTTTCACGAAGTTATTGTGCGAAAACGATATGCCCCCGCGCAGTTCGTAGTACAGGGAGTCGCCGGCGAAACGACTGTTGGCCTCGGCGCTGTCAATCGGGTTGGTCGAGAGAATCTGATTGTCGGTGCCGGCCTGGTAAACATAGCGGGCGCTCAGCTGGTACGTGAGCTTTTCATAATAGGAGCCGACCCGATAGCTGCCGAACAGGTTGTAGTCATCTCCCTCAAACTGCGATTGAGCCACCAGCCTGTTGTCCCGGTAGATATCGCGGCGTCCGGAGCGATCGGCCATCTCAATACCATACGCAAACCGCTGTGACCGGGTGTAGTAGGGGTGCTGGAGAAGGGCGGCGACAAATTCGTTCTGGGGATCGGTACCGTAAGCCGTTTCGAACCAGAGGGGCTGCCCGAAAAGGCGTTTTTCGCGAAAGCTGAGATTGAGGTAGCTTTCGTCGTTGGACTGGACGGTATAGTCGACGGCCAGAAGCTGGTTGAGGCCCAGCAGGTTACGATCCTTGACCGAAAACTTAAGACTATTGTCCGGACCTACTTTGCGGACGTCGACACCCGCCTCCAGGCTCCACTGATCGATGGTCACTACCTGCATCCGGACATGACCATTGTCGAGCAGGGTCGTTTCTACCCAGGCGTTGAAGACAGCGAGGCGGGTGCGGATGTTTCGGGCAGTTTCTTCGGCAAGGACATGATTGTAGCGATCGCCCTGTTGCAGCAGCAGTTCCCGGCGGATGACAAACTCTCGAGTCCGCAGGTGTAAGCTGTTGGCCAGCTTGAAGATGAACTTGTCGTAGCGGGCAGAGTCGGTATTGTAGACATCCCGATTGTCTATAATGACGGAGTCGATGATACGGCCGTCAAAGGGCGAGGTGTCCACCCGGTCGGCCGAGCGGGTCTCGGTCACCTGGGTGGAGATCATCGGCCCGCCGGAGGCCGCGGTGACGCCGGCGAGCAATGTCCAGGCCGTAATCATGAACAGTCTCAGCAGCATAGAACGCATATACACCGGGAAATCCTTCATAAGCAACAATTTTAGGCATCGCAGCGGCGATAAAGCCCACGCCGTGAAAGCCGATACATACTGATACAGAGCAAATTTACTTTGTATCCCCCTGCTGGAATCGGGAGTAACAAGTGCCCCAGGCAAAAAAGAAAGTCGGCGACCTGCTCGTCGAGAAAGGGCTGATAAGCTCCGAGCAGTTGGCCGATGCCCTCAAGGAACAGAAAGCGACCGGCGTCCGCTTGGGCGAAGTACTGGTCACCCGCGGACTTATCTCCGAAGATCAGTTGGTCGACATCATGTCCGAGCGGCTGTCGGTACCGCGTATATCGATCAAGCAGATGGTCATCGACCCGAGCGTAGTCCAGGAAATACCGGTGGAGGTAGCGCGTCGCTACAGCCTTATCCCGGTCTTTCGGATCGGTAACGCCCTGACGGTTGCGATGGCCGACCCACTCAATGTCATTGCCATCGAGGAGATCCAGTACCAGACCGGCAAGACGATCAAGCGCGCCATTGCACCGGCGGCGGAGATCGGCAAGGCGATCAACGAGTACTACTCGGTTGCGGACAACCTGCAGGGGATTATCGGCAAGGATCAGGAAGCGGCCGAGGAGCACCAGGCCGCGACCTCGGTAGCAGCCGGTGACGAGTCGCAGTCGCCGGTCATCCGTATGGTTGACATGCTGATCTCGCAGGCAGTGCGCAACGGCGCCTCGGACATTCATATCGAGCCTGAGGAAGCCCGCATACGTATCCGCAACCGCATCAACGGTGTCATGCACGAAGAAGCGGCACCGGGCAAATCGCTCCAGAACGAGCTAATCTCCCGTATCAAAATCGCCGCCAACCTCGATGTTTCGGAGAAGCGGGTGCCGCAGGACGGACGGTTTATGGCGGTTGTCGACGGTGCGATGATCGACCTTCGTGTATCGACGCTGCCGACGATACATGGTGAGAAGATTGTCATCCGTATTCTCGACCGCCGCAACCTCCTGCTCAACTTCTCGCAATTGGGTTTCAACACCAAGGTCGAGGATATCTGGCAGAATATGATCCGTCGCCCCGAAGGATTGATCCTGATTTCCGGTCCGACATCAAGCGGTAAGACCTCGACTCTGTATGCTACGCTGAACGAGATTAACTCGGTGGAAAAGAACATCATCACGGTCGAGGATCCGGTCGAATACTCGCTGCCCCTGATCATCCAGGTGCAGATCAACGAGCGGTCCGGCCTGACCTTCCCCGTATCGCTGCGTTCGATACTGCGCCAAAACCCCGACATCCTCATGATCGGTGAGATTCGCGACCTCGAGACGGCGCAGATGGCGATCCGTTCGTCGCTGACCGGTCACCTGGTGCTGTCGACGATTCACACCAACGACGCACCGTCGGCGATCACCCGCCTGATTGACATGGGTATTGAAAAATACCTGGTGTCGAGCGCCTTGCAGGGTGTGCTGGCGCAGCGGCTGGTGCGCAAGAACTGCCCGAACTGCCTCGAGCCGTATCGACCGTCGGATGTCCTGTTGGCTCGCGCGGGGCTGGTGGATTTGGCGGAAGACCTGAAGTTCCGTCGCGGTACCGGCTGCAGCGAGTGCAAGCGCACCGGTTTCAAGGGACTGACCGGCGTGTATGAACTGGTCGAGGTCACACCGAGGATCGCCGACATGGTCATCAAGGGTGCGTCGCTAAACGAAATCAAGGATGAAGCCCGTCGCCGCGGCTACGTTCCCCTCTTCGAGATGGGACTGGAAAAACTGGCGCGGGGCGAGATCTGCCTGGAAGAGCTGCTGAAGCAGACAACCAATATCGAGGACGGCTCGGTAGCGGCGGCAGCGCGCACCACCGTGCACATCCATGCCGAATGAGTTCGCGTATGAAGCGGTCGATGCGACCGGTGAGTCGCACTCCGGACGCCTGATCGTAGATCGGGAGCAACAGGTTCTCGACTATCTCGACGAGCGGCGGTTGGTGCCGGTCAGCATCAAGCGGGCACGGATACGTCGCGGCGGCTTCAGTCTCGGTTTGTTTTCCGGGGCACAGTATGAGCAGTTGATAGTCTTTACATCGAATCTGGCAACGCTGCTCCGTTCCGGTATCCCGATCCTCCGCGCCCTCTCTCTCATCAAGGCGGGCAAAGAAACCGGCAGCTTTAACCAGGCCATTGCCGGCGTGAGACTATCGATGCAGGGCGGCAAGTCGTTGTCGGAAGCACTGGCGCAGTATGATCGCTTATTCCCGCAGATTTACCTGGCCTCGATCGCGGCCGGAGAAGAATCCGGTAACCTCGACAGTGTCCTCGATGAGCTGTGCAGCATGCTCGAATCGGAGCTGGAGTTGTCGCGACAGATCAAGTCGGGGGTGCGCTACCCGTTGATCGTGATCGGCATGCTCGGGCTGGCGATCGGCGTGCTGCTGACCTTCGTGGTGCCGCGCTTTGTTAATTTCTACAGTTCCTTTGGCGCCTCACTGCCGCTGCCGACTCAAATCCTGATCGGTGTCAGCAATTTTATGGCGTCGTACTGGTACATCCTGCTGGCGGCGGTCGGGCTTGTCATTTACCTGTTTCATCGGACGGCGGCTCATCCCACGGGACGGTTGTGGTTGCACCGCAAGTACCTGAAGATTCCGATATTCGGCGACCTGATCCTGAAAGGGAACGTGGCCCGGTTCGCCATCATGTTTCGGCTGATGTTCGTCTCGGGGCTACCGATTGTCCGGGCGCTGACGGTGATTGCCGACTCGATCAAGAACTCGGCGCTGGGGGCCGAAGTCCGGCAACTGGAGGCGCTTTTCCGGGCAGGCCGGGACACCGAGCTGCATACCGAACAATTCGACTTTATGCCCGAAATGACCCTGCAGATGATGTCGATCGGACTGGAATCCGGGTCGCTGGACAAGATGCTGGCCGAGATCGGCAAGCACTTTTCCCGGGAAGTACACTACGTTTCCCGGCACTTGACGGCCATTCTGGAGCCGATACTGACGCTGGTGCTGGGTCTGGTAGTCCTGGTGCTGGCGCTGGCAATTTTCCTGCCAATGTGGAACCTGATACAGGTATTTCGGGGTGGTTGATATAAAGCAGGCTTCCCGGTGTGCCGATATAATCGATAGCACTAGAGTGCGAAAAATAACGCTTCAAATACACAATAGCAGTCATGTGGAGGAAACAGGCATGCATCGCTTCCGAATCTCGAACCAGCGGGGCTTCACACTTGTCGAGCTGGTAATCATCATCGTCATTCTCGGCATCCTGGCCGCCGTGGCGATTCCGAAGTACCAGGATCTGTCGGGCGAGGCTCGTGAATCGGCCGCCCGCAGTTCGCTCGGCTCGATTCGTTCGGCCATTACCATCTTCTATGCCAACGAGGCAGTGACGACCGGTACGGCCACCTGGCCGACGCTGAGTGAACTGATCACTCCCGGGACAGTAATGGCGCAGGGTATCCCTGTCAATCCGTATATCGCCGACACCAACCACCCGGATTCGGTGGTCGCCGGTGTGACCAAGGGTACGGTGGTTGCGGCCGCTAACGATTGCGGCTGGGCGTATGACGAAACGACCGGCGAGATCTGGTTGAATTCAAACTCCGTCGGCGAAAACAACTGGTAAGCCTGAAGGAGGGCGTCGGTAGTCATGCTGACGACCTTTCACAAATATAAGCTCGATCGGCGCGGCTTCACGCTGGTCGAGCTTGTTATTATCATCATTGTCCTGGGCATCCTGGCGGCGGTGGCTATCCCGCAGTTTGCCGACCTGGGCGACAGCGCCAAGGTGACGGCGACGCAGGAGGAGATGCGGACAATCAAGCGGGCGATCATCGGCGATCCCCGCGTGGTGGCCGGCGGCAGCCTGGTCAATCGCGGCTTCGAGGGCGACATCGGCTTCCCGCCCGAACAACTGGCCGATCTTGTCGCCAGGCCGGGTTCGCTGGCGACCTATAACAAGCTGACGCGGCTGGGCTGGAACGGACCGTACGTCGACGGCAGCGAAAGCAGCTACCTGTACGATGCCTGGGATGTCGCCTACATCTACAGCCCGTCCCTGCGGTTCATTCGATCGGTGGGTGGACCGGACACGCTGACAGTGACATTTTAACGGACTGTTAAACGGACTGCTTCGATGAAACTTGCTTCGCTCGTAAAGCGCAAAAAGCCTGCCGCCGCCCGAACCGGCGAAATGCCGGCGCAAGAACGTCGGGATGAACTGATCACGCCGCGACGGCACCGGCGCCTCGGACGCACCATCGCGGTTCGCTTCGACGAGCATCGCCTGCAACTGGCGGTAGTGTCGCACGGGTTTTCGTCGCGACGCTTGCTGCATGTTCGGACGGAGTTGATTCCGGCGGACCTGCGGGGCGAAGACCAGCGGGAGCTGTTTATCGGGCAGTCGGTAGCCTCGTATGTAAAGAAATATGGTGGCCCGCTGCCCCAGGTGTATATCACGGTCGACGGTCCTGACACGGCGGCGCGCAGCCTGGTGCTGCCGGACCTGTCGTCGAAGAAGCTCCGCGGCGCCGTATCGTTCGAAGCCAAACGTCAGATCCCCTTCCCCATCGAACAGGCGGTGATCGACCATCGGGTGGTCGGTAAACTGGGGACAAAGGATGAACCGCGCGCCCAGGTGTTGCTGTATGCCGCGACCGAGCGCTGTATCGCCCGTCAACTGCACACGCTGTCGGCACATCGGGTGCCGGTGCATCGGGTATACCATGCGCAGGACGCAATCGGTTCGATATTGCGTCGACTGCCCGACTTCAACCCCCACGAAATCTATGCCGTAGCGCAATTATCGGACCGAAAGCTCGAAGTGTCATTCTTTCGTGGCTCCAGCCTCCGCTACTGGCATGTCGGGCGCTCGATAATAGCCTGGCCGAATACTCCGGATGGTCGCCTGAGCCAGGAGCAGACGCCACTCATCGCCGACCAGGTGGCACAGGAGCTGCAACTGGCCTTCGATTTCTATGCGGGTAAGCATTCGGATGGTTCGGCGGCGCAAATCTACCTGTTCGGGAGTCATATAATCGATGGCGAGTTGCTGACGGCGCTGTATCAGTCGAGTGGTATCGAATGCGCCCTGTTCCCCATCGGGCAGGTCAACGGAATCGGGGATATACGGGCGGTGGACCAGCCGACGGTGCTGGCGACGTTGCCGGTGGTAGCGACGGCGGCCAGCGACATCAGCCTGGTCAACCTGTTGCCGAATCACCTGCGCAACGTTCAGCGGGTCAGGGATATCGATCGCCTGGCGGTAATCGGACACACGGCGGCCATTGTCATCCTCGCAGCCGGCTGGTTCGGGTTGTACAATGGCGTATCGCACCGGGAACACCGCCTGAGCGAACTGACCAGCGACATCAGCGATGTCAGGTCATCCGCCGCCTTCGAGGAACTGCAGGCGGTGACGCGGCAGAACAGCCTTGACCGGGCTTACCTGAATATGGTCAAGAAGGCGCCAACCTTCCTTTCCCTCACTTTGAAAGAAATATCGAATCTGGCGGACAAACGCATCAGGCTGGCCAGTCTCTATTTCGAGGAATCGAACGGTGAGAACATGGTGTTGCAGGGACGGGTGGTATCGACCGACACGCCGCCGGAAATGATCCTTGCCCAGTTCATGAAGGAACTCTCGGATTCACCGCTGTTTGACAGCGTGATTGCGGAACGGCACTTGAAACGTCGCGAGGATGGCCGGGTGGAGATGGACTTCGTATTGCGACTGCGAGGCCATGTATGAAGAATCGCCTGATCTATCATACCCTGATCGGTATCGGCCTGATAGTGGCATGGATATTCCTGGTGTACGTTCCGCTCTCAAGGAAACAGGCTGCCGCCGACGAACAGATCCGCGAGGCCGAGCACCAGTTACAGGACCTGCGCGAGAGCGTTACCCTGCTGCCGTCATTCCTGAATGCGCGCGATCAACTCGAGAGCAATCGCCGGGATCTGAACGACAAGCTGTTCGGCAAGTCGGAGATCCTGGAGCTGTTTCGTGAGATTGACATTATGGCATCGAGTCACCAGCTGACACTGGTGGAGATCTCCCCGCCATTGCTGGAGCTGCTGCAGCTGGAAGAAACCGTAGCCGACACGACAACGGCGCCGTTCCTCACGTTGCGTCTGACGCTGGAGGGTGAGTACACCCGGTTTGGGCAGTTCGTGTCGGAGCTGGAGCAGGCAGACTTCTACCGGCAACCGCAAAAGTGCAAGATCATGGGGGCGCGCGACGCCGCTCACCCAACCCGGTACGACCTTGATTTCACCGCCCTCTTGGGAACGTCGGGGGGCCGGTCGTGAACGAGCGGATACGCAAGATAAGCCTGGTTGTGGTGCTGGTTGCAGCCGCTATCTGGGGTTACTACAACCTGTTCGGTGACGCCGGCAAGGGCGCCCAAGGGGACGCGGCTGAAAGGCTGTCCGCGACGGCGGCACCGGCGCAGCGGCCCGTGGCAGTGCCTGCCGACAGCGTGCGGCCATCGGCCGAGATCGTCGATGCATTGTACGAACAGGCGTGGGGAGTCGATCCGTTTGGCTGGAAACCGCCACCGGAAGCCGGAGCCGCCGGACAACCGGCAGCGCGCCCGGAGTGGGTGCTGACCGGCATCTTCTTCAGTGAGCGCGGGCCGATTGCGGTGGTCAATGACAAACTGGTGCGGGTCGGTGAGACTATTGATCAGGCCAAAGTTGTCGATATTAATAAGAGACAAGTTACCCTCCTGACCGGAGACAAAACTCGGGTTCTCACGATCCCGAATGGATAAAACATGCGCCGTTTCCAGACTTACATCATCATCGTTATCCAGCTTTTCGTCGCCACAGCGGTACTGAGTAGTCCTCTCGATACTGATCACCGGGTGACGGTGGCGCTCGAGGATGTCTCTGTGGCCACCGCCATGGAAGCGATTGCTGCCCAGAACGGCATCAATATCGTAGTATCGGGTGACATTATCGGCACCGTCTCGGTGCGGTTGACGGATGTACAGGTCAAGACGGCGCTGGATGCCATTCTGACCGCCAACGGCTACAGCTATGTGGTGCAGGGTGAGGTAATCATTGTCAAGCCGATGGACCAGGCGGTGCTGGGTGAGTTGGAGACGCGGACAATCGACCTGAGATACCTCGATTCGAACACGGCGGCCAAGGCGCTGGAGTCGATGCGGTCGGATCGCGGCAAGATCGTGGTGCTGGACAAGCAGGCCGAAGGGGAGTTATCGGCGCAGCGATATGTGGCCAATCGTGTTCTCGTAACCGACTTTCCGTCGGTCGTTGCAGAAATGCAGAGTATGATTGATCGGCTGGATGTAGCCGAACGATTGATCTCGATTAAGGTGCGGTTGATAGAAACGAAGGTTGACGATAAGTCGAAGCTCGGCTTACAGTGGCCGACAGAGGTTTCCACCAAGCTGGGCGGCGCCGACGCTAACTTGAATTCAGGCACTGATACCGATAACGGTACGGATGAAGAGCGCTCGGCCGGTTACTATGATGTCGAGAACGAAGACTGGCAATGGGGGACGCTCTCGGTGTCGGAGCTGCAGGTGGTGCTGAACATGCTGGAAGAAGACGGCAACTCGCGGCTGGTGTCTGATCCACACTTGACTACTCTTGAAAATCATGAAGCGGAAATTTCAATCGAAACGATCATTCCGATCGCGACGATCAATCGATTTACCGAAGCCGCGGCGACCCAGGATATCGTGACATTTCAGGATGAAGAGGTGGGGATCTCGCTGCGGGTCACACCTCGGATAAACGAGGACGGTCGGATCACGATGGATGTGTATCCGGTAGTTGAAGAGATCATCGGGTATGCCGGCCCGCCGCTGAACCAGAAACCGATCACCTCGTCGCGGTCGATCAGGACGCGCATTACGGTGGACAACGGTGAGACGGCGGCGCTGGGCGGCCTGCTGAAAGAGAGCGAAATCGAGAGCATCAGCCGGGTGCCGCTGTTGGGCAAGATTCCGTTGCTGGGTCGCCTGCTGTTTACCAGCAAATCAACCGAGACATCGACGACCGACCTGATTATTCTGATTACGCCGACAATTCTCTGATCACTGCGGTTTCTGGAGCATCCAGGCTTTGGATCGGCTGAACCAGAGCTGAACCGTCAGCACCAACAACCCAACGTCAAACCACAGCGATTGCCAGGCCGAATCGGTGGCGCCTTCGGAGGCTTTGAAGCAGCCGCAGTCGATCGACAGGTTGCGCGCGATGGCGGAGATCAGGGCGATCATAAAGATGATGACCATGATATTGAGCCAGAGAACGCTGCCCCGATACCAGATACCGACGATGACAAAGATGCCGGTGACCAGTTCCAGCCAGGGCAGGATGAGGGCTATCAGGTTGATCAGCGAACCGGGGACCATGTGATAATACCAGATCGATTTGGCGAACGACATCGGCTCGATGATCTTGTAGTATGAGGCATAGAGAAAGACGCCGCCGACAATGAGCCGGAAGAGCATGGTCAGGTAGTCGTTGTCAATCAGCTTCCGCAATCGACCCTCCGTTCCATTTCCAGCCCCATGTTCTCCCACTCACGTGAGCCGCCGAAGAAGATCATCAAGTTGGTGTAGCCGAAGTCCTGCATGTTGCGGGCGAGGTGAAGCGACAGGTCACATTCTTCGCCGGAGCAGAAGATGATGATCGGCGTGTCCCTGGATGCCTGGTTGAGCGTTGAGTCGAAGTATTCGCCGAGACCCTCGAACGGCATCAGGTCGAACGGAATATTGACCGAACCGGGAATGGTGCCGCACTCGAACTCGGACGGATCACGGGCGTCGACAAAGATGGCTCCACCGGCCTGGAACTCAAGGTGGGCTTTATCGACGCCAATAAAGGGCGGATCGCCCTCAGCGGCCTCGGGCGGGACAACCGGACCGTCCCCGGACGAAAGCTCACGCCAGTCGCCGATGTACGGATTCGCGTTGGGATTCACGAGGTTTATCCCCAAGGCCAGAACGACAGAGAGGATGAGGATATAGATGGCCTGTTTCAGTACGGTCATAGTTCTCAATGGTGTCGGTCTTTAGCAGGTTGTACAGTCATCGGCCGAAATCGTTTCCATATCGTGGGCGATTACAGGTCAGGAGTATCGGCGGTGATTCTCGATGGGACAACAAAAAAAGGAGCCTCAAAGTTGAGGCTCCTCGGAGATTACATGCGTGGTAGTCGTCAGTGTTGTGGCAGACGGGCCATTCTGTCGGTCACCAGGTCATAGCGACCCTTCAGAATCTTCCCCACCACCACCGTAAATTTCGAGGGGCTGAGTTCCTGCAGGCTGTATGTATGCCAGCAGTGCTTTTCGCCAATGGGTGCGAATTGTTCTTTCTCTTTTCTCTTTGGCATGAGCATGCTCCTTCGGGCAGAATGTTCGCCTCTGGCTCCAA
>CAZJCK010000023.1:22852-45778 GCA_964544635.1 uncultured Ignavibacteriales bacterium
ATGAGGGTCATGGCGGCTTTTTCAGGAGCGAAATCAAGCTTTATCCGGAGAAATCTCACCTCCTTACCCGAATCGAACCGTTGACCGTTCTTGTATCGCCTGATTCCTGCGTTTGACCTTGTGGTCTATTCTATAGACGCTTGGGAAGTGCCGTTTGAGCTAAAAATCTGACGTAATTTCTTTAGGGCGCGGTGTTTGTAGATATTGACCACCTGTTGGCGGATGCCGAGGAGAACGGCGATCTCCCGCTCCTTCTTCCCCATCAGATGGTAGGTGATCACCTCGCGCTGCCGTTCCGACAGGGTGTGGTCGATATGCCAGCGCAATTCACACCGCGCGGAGCCGCTTAAGTTTTTGGCAAACAATTGCTTACGTGCAGCCAAAGAGGTTGTGCCGGAAGCCGCCAGCAGTGTCTGCAGCAGAATATCGATCGACTGATCCTGAACCTGCGCTTGACCGGCAACTGTCATGGTGTATCTCAGCTATCTGTCTGGCTGTATTCCTGCCAGATCTTCTCGAATTCTGATAATGAGATCGAAAAGTGGGCAGCGGTCTCGTATTTCAGTTCGGCGATGGCGACAGTCCGCTCGTATTCGGTCAGGTTGGCCGGCAGACTGTCGAATCGTTCCCGGTAATATTTGGCGATCTGTCGACGGTGCGCATCATTGCCGGGAGTCGTCGTTTTTTCAATGCCGACGTCGTCGAGGGCTTCGACCGACACCGAGGTCAGTTCGCGCTGACGCCAGATGTCGTACACCTCGTCAAGGCTGAGAGAGTATGCCTCGGCTGTTTCCTTGCGAATTTCGTCGAGAGCGATGCGCGTTTCCACTTGGGTCAGGTCCTTTGGCAGGGCGGCGGTGCGCCTCTTAAAGAAGGACTCGACCTGGTCGGCGACAGACGGCTCCGCTTGCGGTTGCTGCTTTGCGACGGTGGCCTTGCCTGAGACCGGGGTGATGGCAGGCGGTTGCCAGAGATTGCTCACTTTGCGCTCATCCAGGGCAAACCGTGAAGCCGCTTCCTTGATGATGTTCTGGGCAGCAGCGGTGCGTTCGGTTATGGTCAGGTCGTCGGGTAGTCGATCAAAGACCTGCCGGCAATAGTCGCGGATAGTCTGCTTGAGGGCGTCGGAGAGGGTATCGGGCCTGGGCGGTTCGGTTGCTGTCGTGGGCTGTGTTGGCGGCTCGGGTACGGTCGCGGTATCTACGGCCGAATCGGTCGAGGTCGGTGTTGCGGTCGTGTCGTGACTCTCGACAGCGACCGGTTCCGCGACGCTTTCGGCGCCGTTGTCGTTGCGGCTCACCTGGATATAGCTGATGACGAGCACCAGTGCCAGGAGTAAGACGGCGATGAACAGTTTGCGTACCATATGAGCCGCACGATATTTTCGCTGACACCGAGAGTCAAGTTTGAACTTCTTTCGGGGTCACTTACGCAGCCGCAGGACCAGAAAGATCCAGGGCCGGATCATCGACCACCAGCCGACAAACGGCCGGATCTTGGAATAATTGCGGCGTTCTTTCGGATAGACCATCGAGACCGGCACCTCGACCAGTTTCAATTTGCCGCGGAGGACGTGGTAGTGCAGGTAGTATTCCATTTCGTAGTGATCGAGCCAGTCCTGTTCGATGTCGGCCTCGGTGCGGTCGATGATATCGAGGCGATAGGCGCGGAAACCGCAGGTAACGTCGGTGCCGCGATAACCGAAGAGCAGATTCACGACGAACGTGAAGGCGCGGATCATGATCTTCCGAAACAGCGGCAAGTTGGGCGAAGCCCCGCCCTTCAGGTAACGTGATCCCTGAACGTAGTCGGCTCTTCCCTGCTTCAGTGGTTCGAGCAGATTGGGGATTTCCGACGGCCGCATCTTGCCGTTGCCGGCCATGATGACGATGCTGTCGTAGCCGTCATCGCGGGCGCGATTTATGGCGGTACGAATGGCGGCGCCGACGCCGCGATTGGTGTCGTGGCGCATCAATGACAGCCCGGCCGCAGTGACGACCTCGGCGCTGCCGTCGGTCGAACCGTCGTCGACAAACAACAAATCATACTCCCGGTCACGAGGGAACTCGGCAATGAGGCGCGTGAGCTTGTCGCGTTCGTTGTAAGTAACGACCGTTACCTGGGTACGGAGGTTCATCCGGGAGGGCTCGTCAGTCGGTGTCAATCAGGGTGAGGATGTTGTCGATGAAGCGGTAAGCGCGGTTACAGGCGGGGCAGGAAACACCGGAACTGCTGTCGCCAATGTCCAGACGCCGGGCGCAGCGGCACACGTAGCCGGCCTGTTTCGCCGGATTGCCCAGCCAGAGGGTGTGCGGTGCGACATCTTTTGTCACCACGGCGCCGGCCCCGATGAAGGCGTACCGGCCGATGGTGTGTCCGGCCACAACCGAAGCGTTGGCGCCGACAGTAGCGCCGCGCTCGATTCGGGTGGCAGCGTAGTCATCGAGTCGTGCCTTGCTGCGCGGGTAGACATCGTTGGTGAAGACGGCGTTGGGGCCAATGAAGACGTCGTCCTCGATGACCACACCGTCCCAGATCGAAACACCGTTCTTAATGGTTACGCGATCACCGATGACGGCGTTGTTTTCGACGAAGCAATGATCGCAGATGTTGCAGTCGGCGCCGATACGAGCATCCTCCTGTACGTTGCAGAAGGCCCAGATACGGGTCCCCGGGCCGATCTCACGAGCGTTGCACAGGGCAGTATGATGTACAAAAAAGTTGCGATCGTTCATGGTTAATCCAGGGCTATCACCTCGCCGCTTCGACGCATCGACTTGTTGGCGGCTACGAGGATCTCTACGACGCGCCGTCCGGCCTGACCGTCGGTGAGCGGCGTACGGTTTTCATTGATACTGTCGCGAAACTCGGCGGCGACGAGCTTGAGCGCTTCCGTCAGGTCGATCTTGGGCGCCAGCATGTCGCCGGTGCGATACTGAATGAGCATGTCGTAGATCTGTTCGCGGTCTTCGATGACATCCACACCCCGGTCGTAGATCTTGACTTTCTCCGACGGCTCCATGTCGTCGTAGACAACCATCTTGGTAGCGCCGGAGATGAGCGTCTTGCGCACCTTCACCGGGGCCAGCCAGTTGACATGAATATGGCCGAGCAGGTTGTCATCGTAGTAGGTCGAGAGGTAGGCGATGTTCTCAATGTCGGCATTAAAGTGAGCCACGCCGGTGGCGGCGATGGCGCGGGGCGGCCGCGACAGCAGGTGGTCCATGATGGAAACGTCGTGCGGCGCGAGGTCCCAAATGACATTGACGTCGTGCTGGAACAGGCCGAGGTTCACGCGAACGGAGTCGAAGTAGTAGAGTTGTCCCAGCATTCCGCGGTCGATGATCTCCTTGATCTTGCGTACGGCGCCGGTGTAGATGAAGGTGTGGTCGACCATGATGCGGAGGTTCTTCTGCTCGGCAAGGTCGATCAGCTCGGTTGCTTCTTCGACAGTGGCGGTGAACGGTTTCTCGACGAAAAGGTGCTTCCCCTGTTCGAGCGCCTTCTTGCCGAACTGGAAGTGGGTTGAAACGGGAGTGCTGATGACGATGGCGTCGATTGACGGATCGTTCAGCAGTTCATCCGGGTTTTGCGCGAAGGTTCCAATCGCCGGGTAGTTCTTTCGAATGAAGTCGAGGCGCTCGGTCCGCTGGTCGGCAACCGCGACGACCTCGGTGCCGTCAAGAGCCGCAAAATTTCGGACCAGGTTCGGCCCCCAGTAGCCGCAACCAATCACACCAACCGTAATACTCATATATCCATCTCGCTTCGGTCAGTAAACCTGCCAGCGGCCGTCGGGAAAGAAGTGTACCAGGAACATGTTGTATCGTCCGGTTTGGACGCCCGGTGACGGTGACAGGTCGGTGGACCGTGGTATCTCCTGGACAGTCCGTCCAATATAATAGGAAATTGCCGAGTCAGACAGGAATTCGACGGGAACGCGAACGCGTGGGTCGTCCTGATCCACATAACGTTCTACCGAGGTTCGCCGTATGGCCGGGATCCAGCCGGAGTCATTGGAATAGGCAGCACTGCCATAGACGGTCAGCCAGTCGTCGGAATCTTCCTCAACCTCGTCGAACGAGATCGCAATATCGATGTAGCCGTGCCGCCTGGCGGCGGCAATGATTGAGTCTGAAACCACCTGCATGAAGGCATACTGCCGGATCTGTTCGATACCCTGTTGTTTCAAGTCGGCGTAGTGGCGGTAGGCCGGTTTTACATAGAAATAGCGGGCGAGCAGGCCTTCACCGAGGACGAGTCGCTGCCTCCCGTCGGGCAGAAAGGCGGTGAATCGGCCGCGATCCTGAACACCGGCGCGCATGTCGATGGCGACGATCAACTGCTCTCCGGAACGGACAACCGGCGGATTGGTGATGAAAATACGAGTGCCGGCCTTCATCGATGACTCGGACAGGCGGGCGCCGAATTCGCCCCAGCTGTCGCGAGCGAGAGCGCTGACGAACAGTGTTGGTATGACCAGCAGGAACACGGCGACCAGCACGAGCAGGTTTACAACCGGCGGCGCGAAATCAGAGAACAGCCGTCGCACCAACAGGAAGCTGCCGAACAGGAGCAGGCTTGCTCTCAGTATCACAACGACCAGAGCGAGGCCTTCGGAGGTGGCAATACCGAGTGTCACGGTGAGCCATTGGGGTTGCAGTAGCGCTCCGAGTAACAGGGCACCGCACGCAACGAGCAGACCGGCGCGGTGTCGTTCGGCGTTGCGTAAACCGTTGATCAGCCCAACGACAATAACGGCGGCCGCGAGCATGACCATAGGCATGGCAGTATAAGCGTATCGAGAAACAGCGTGAAAGACCAGGTGGATGGCAGTGTAATAGACCGGAAGTATAGCCAACCAGGCGCCGGCGCCGAGGTCACTGGTGAGCAAGACGATGAGGCCGATTAAACCGAAGAAGACCACGATGATGTGAAGTCCATCGATAAGCGGCTTCGGTATGACAAAGCGGTAGTTAAAGTCGTTGTATGGTTGGTGCCAGAGTCGATCGAACTTCTTGATGCCCAGGCCGATCGCGCCGGGCATGTCGGATGCAAGGTCGCCCCAGACATTGCGTTCCCAAAAATCTTCGCCGACGGTGTCGAGGCCGTAACCTTCGTTGATTATCGAGGTGGCATGGCGAAGATTGGCGTCGGCGTATGCCGGATCGCGTAGCGTGAGTTGCCCGAAGTGACTGCTCACAACAATTATCCAGCCGACGAAGCAGATACCGACGGGGAGCGCAAACAGGGTCAGTCGTTTGAGAAACAGGCCGGGCGCCCAGCGTTTTCTCGTGTACAGGTACAAAGCGACGGCGAACGGTATCGCGAGCAGCATGGCGGTCGGTTTGTTGAGAATGAGCAGGCCCGAAGCAACACCGGCGAGAATGAGGCGAAATGCCGAATCATCTTCGACAGCACGGATGAGCTGGTAAATGGCAAAGAGTGTCAGGAAGGTTGTGGAGGTCTCAAGAAGTATTGTCGCCGAAGCAAAAACGAACGGAAAGTAGAGGGCGTATATGAAGCCGGCGACAATGGACGGCGCAGTGCCGACGAGGCGACGCCCGATCTGCAGCAACAGCAACAGGGCCAGTAAGTCGAGGATAATACCGAGTAGCCGGGCAACGGTGAAATCCTGCCACGGCGAAATGAAGATAACTGCGGCCAGCACGGTCGGAAAAAGCGGCCCGGAAAGAAAGAGATCGTTGCGCGCCTCCGTCAGGGTTGGAGGTTCGTACGAGAGATACTCGATATTCTCGCCGTCGACATACTTGTCATAGTAGTGCCTGAAACGGTAGTGGTCGTCCTGTTCATCCCTTGGTTGCCGGGCACCGGAATCATCGATGTGCGAGATGATACCCAGGGCCGCGCCGGCATAGATGCGTTGATCCCACACGATTGGAAGTACCGACCCGAAGAGCAGGAAGCCGGCGCGCATGGCGGCTGCAAGTGTCAAGACGACCATAAGCCATGTGCGAAACTGCGGGTGGGTCATTTCGGGTCCTTACGCAAGACCGCCCAACGGGGCGGCTCAGGCGGTGGAGGTTGCCTCGGCCTCGAGTTTGCGCAGGGAGAGGTGCTCGCGGTGGAGGAAGTAGAAGCCCATGAGGGTAACGACAATGTACTGCGCAGCGTGGAGCACGAGGGCGCAGGAGATAGCGTCGGTACGCGCGATTCCGTACTGCTCGAGTGACCAGACGGCGCCGAAGTGGTACACTCCGACGAAGCCGGGTGACGATGGAATGAGGATCGAGATCGATACAACCACCAGCAGGACGAACGAGGCTTCAAGCGGTAAGTCGAAACCGAAGGCCCAGAAGACAAAGATATTTGAGATGCCGAGCAGGAACCAGATGACGAGCGTATGCAGCGACACCCAGATGAGTGACTTGATGCTTTTGAGAAAATCAAGTCCGCGCGAGAACTTGACCACCAGGCCCTGTACTTTTTCGCGAACTGTCTGCGGCAGGAAGAACAAGTACTTGCTGAGCATTCGTCCGGTTGATTCGGCGCGCAAGGCCAAAAGCAGCATGAAGGCGATGCCGATCAACGCCAGGCCGACGACAATCTTCAGACCGTCCTTCATATCTTCGCTGAGCGCAAGTTCGGACTGTGACACGACGGCGCCGAATATCAACAGCAAGGCGACAAGGTCGAAGATCATGCGTTCGACGAAAATGGTGGCGAGGGAAGCGGACTTGGTGATATGGGCGTTTTCGTGTGCCAGCGAATAGGCGCGCACGAATTCACCGAGCCGCAGTGGCAATACGTTGTTGGCCATGAAACCGACGCAGGTGGCGGCAAGCAGCTTGGAAAAGCGGATGCGCTTGATCGGCAGCACCATGAAGTGCCAGCGATATGCGCGCTGGTACATGGTGACGACGATGAGCACGACGTTGGGAATCAGCCACCAGTAGTTGGCGCCCTTGAGGGCGTCGACCAGCTCGCTAAAGTGAATGTCCCGGAAGAGCAGCCAGAGCAGGACGACTGATATAATGATACCGACGACGAGATAGAAAATCTTCTTCTGCTGTAGAGTCATGATGCCTATCTCCCCTGTTGAACTACTTCCTTGAGGAGGGATTCAACTTCTCGTGCCGTTTTGTCCCAGCTGAACCGGCCGGCCCATTCGAGGCCGCCCCTGGTCAGGCGCGCCGCCAGTTCATCGTCGGTCAGGATCTGGAGCAGGCGCTCGGTGAGAGCGTCGATGTCGCCCCAGGGAAAGAGGAAACCGGTTTCGTGGTGGCGCACCGAATCGCGCAAGCCGGGGGCGTCGGCGGCAATCACCGGGGTGCCGACGGCGTTGGCCTCGATGTTGGTAAGGCCCCAGCCCTCCTTAGTCGACGGCAGGACGGCGACATGAGAGCGGCGCAACCGATCGATCTTGTCCTGCTGCGGTATGAAGCCGGTGAACTCAATTTCGTTCGACAGGTTCAGGTCCCGCGCCTGCGCCTGCAGAGCCGGCAGGTAGTCACCGTCACCGATGACCATCATCCGAGCGTCGGGCAGAGCCTTCCGCACCCTGGCAAAGGCCTCGATCAGGTGCTGGATCGATTTGTACTTCTTGATGCGACCAAGGTACACTATGGTCGGACGTTCATACTTGGGTATGGACGGATCGTATGTATAGTCGTCGTGATCAAGGCCGTTGTAGATGACGCGAACATCGTCCTCCGGCACGCCGCGGGCGATGATGTCGTCGGCGGTCGATTCAGAAACAACGTAGTACTTGCAGTCGCGGTAGGCGCGGATAAGCGGTTTTTCGGCCAGGTAGACATACGACGCAAACACAAAGTTCGTCTCCTGGAAGATACTGTCCGCGAAAAGGTGTGGGATGGCGACGACGGTATCGATATCGAGGTACCACGGCGTATAGAACGGCACCTTGTTGATGTCTTCAAGGAGAACATCGAACTTTTCCCGTTTGACCAGACGTTTCAGGTGTGGCGGCACGACAAGATTGAAGTTGTAGCGTGTGCCCCAGCGGAGGATACGGACACCGTGAATGACTTCCTCGTGGTTGCAGCCCTTCCATCCCGAGCAGACCAGGGTAACGTTGTGGCCGAACTTGACAAGCCGGCGCAACACCTCTTCGAGTTGCACCTCTGCCCCGCCGGCGAAGGGGTTCTTCAGGTCGTTCCAGTTGAGCGCGACAATATTCACTACGGCATCCCCGTATCCTGCACAATTGTATCAGCGGCAGCCTCAAGTTGTTTGAGCAGGCCGGCGGCCTCGCGGTCGCCGGGATTCACCTCGAGCCACTCGGTCAGGCGCCGGTGTAAACCGGAAAACTGGCGTTGCGAGATATACAGGCGGACCAGTTCATCGAAGGCGGGTCGAAAGTTCGGATTGTCGATCAGTATTGTCTCGAGGACGCGCTCTGCGGCGGAGACACTGTCGACGGCGCGGTAGGCGCGGGCCAGGTAGAGTTGCATCTGGCGCCGGTCACCGTACTGCACCGTGTCGATGAGCGCGGCCAGCTGATCGATCCGGCGGCTCCGTTCGTAGATGGTCGCGACGAAGTCGACCAGGTTGTCGGCCTGCGGCAACAGCTTCACACCGTACAAGCCCAGTCGTTCGGCCTTGTCATACTCTTCGGCGCGACGGAGGGCATCCCCGACCCGAATAATGCCGCTGGCATAGTTGTTGGTCAGGCGATGCGCCGTTTCGGTCTTGTAGACATCGGGGTTGTTCAGACTGCGGCCCTGGAATTCCGTCATGAAATAGTCGTAGGCTTCGGGCAAGGCGACGCGCAGGCCCTTCGGGTCCTCGGTCAGCCGCCACATCAGGCCGTTCAGTTCACACAGGGTGTCGAGCGACTGGCCGCGGAAACGGCGCACACCGCTGCCGGACGTAACCGCGAAGTGGATCGGGATCTCCCCGAGGTGCTGCATGATGAGGGCGTCGACCACCTGATCGGCGATGCGGTGCACGACACCGTTCTGGTCACGGTAGGGGCGCAGCGCCTTAATCTGTTCGTCGGTCCAGCCGAGTTCCAATCCCATGTAGTCGCGGATCTGCCACACGTACCAGTGCGTGTTGGCCAGCGACAGGTTTACGCAGCGAACATCGGTGCGCACCTTGTACACTTCCTGGAGCGCCCAGACGGGAAAGGTATCGTTGTCGCCGGAGGTGAACATGATGGCGTTGGGGTCGCATGAGTGGAGAAGGTTGTGGGCATAGTCGTAGGGTATGAAGTTCCCCGAGCGATCGGCGTAGTGATAGTTGTTGGCGAGGGCGTAGACCGGTGACAGGAACAGCACCAGCGATGCATACACGGCAATCTTCTGCAGACCGGGGCTTGACTTTTGGAGAGCGTCGCGCAGGGCCTGAACCAGCGCCGTCAGGCCCAGGCCGATAGCCAGGCCGAAGAAGACAAAGCCGGGGGTGAAGAAATAGTCCCGATCGCGCACCTCGAGGTAATCGCGGGGATCGACATCAGTCCGGGTACCGTCGGCGAAGTTCATATACAGGACCAGGCCCACCGTACATATGAGGATGAGCACCGCCAGCGGCAGGCCAAAACGCGGGCGCCGCCGGATTATCTCCCACAAACCGAACAGCCCGATCAGGAAGGGGATGATAAAGCGGGTCTGGTTCAAACCGTACTGTTCCTGGAAAAAGCCCCAAAGCCCCATACGCCGGTGATCACCGAACTGGTTTTCCCACTCGCCGCGCCGCTCGAACATGCGCTCGATCATCGACTCCGAGCCGTACTGTTTGCGCTCGAGGTAATTGATGGTAGCGGTGAAACTCTCCGATGGGTTGTTTTCATTGATGGTCGGATGCTGGGCCGAGCGGATGGGTATGAACAGGTGCACGGAAAAGCCGAGTGCGGAAACGACGAGTATCATGAGAGCGGTACGCCATCCCGACATGCGAAAGCCTGGGCCCATGATAAGCAGCGCGACCAGCGCGGTGGCAAAGCCCCAGAACAGTTCATAGATACCGAGCATGACCAGCGCCACGCCGACAGTAGCGGCGAGGCTGGTCCAGACCAGGTAGCGCCAGATGGCGAAAACAACAACAGCCATCAGGAAGGCACTGACGATCAGAAACGGTATGTAGCCCTTGATCGTGAAGGTGGCGGCGACCATGAAGGCAGCGACGGCGATGAAGCCGGCGGCAGTGATGTAGTCCCGGCCCACATCGGTGCGTTTTGACGGCGGACCGTGCGTGTATCCGGCCCAGGCGGCGAAGGCGAGCAGGGCGACGAAGGCAGCGATGCTCAGGATCGAGAGAACCGATGCAATGCCGCCGCCCAGCGGGTCACCGGGCAGGACGGTATTCAGCGCCGGAACGATGATCGGCAGGGCCGCGACAATCATGACACCGGCCACGAAGATGTGGAGTCGCGCGATGGCGTCGAAGGAAAAAATGTAGAACAGGTATATCAGCAGCACGATGAAAACCGGTAGATAAAACGGTACCTCGCCGGGGCGTGAAGACATGGCGAAGATGAGGTACAACTCCAGGGCGAAGAAGATACCCATGAGATACCAGACCCAGGAAGGAGCATCGCGCTTGATCAGGAAGTACAGTACTGCCACCGGCACTACCAGGAACGTCGCCATGTGTACGCCGATACCGATGAACGAGAGGAAAAAGACCAGCAGCATGAGTCGTTGTGACTCGAGGCTGCCCCGCTTTTCCCAGGCACGGATGGAGAGCCAGAAGATGGCGGTCATCAGGAGCATCGACATGCCGTACACTTCCGCCTCGACCGAGTTGTTCCAGTTGGTCAGGCTGAGGGCAGCGAGGAGAGCGCCGGATGCGGCGCCGGCATGAATCAGCAGGTTGCTGATATTGTCGCGCACATCACCGTACCAGAGCACAAGGATCCGTCGGCCGGTCAAGTAGAGGAACAGGGCGGCGAAAGAGGAGCAGACCACCGAGAGGAGGTTGATGCGCACCGCCGGATCATCGGCAATCGGCAGCATACTGAAGAGTCGGGCGCCCAGCACGTACAGCGGTGTACCGGGCGGGTGAGGGATGCCGAGGGTGTAGCCAGCGGCGATGAACTCACCGCAATCCCAGAATGAGATGGTTGGCGCCTTGGTGAGGTAGTATACCACAAACGCGATCAACCAGACGAGCGCGCCGGTGATGATCGTCGCGGGTTGTATAGGTCGATCCTGTTGGTTCATGTCCCTCACGCTTGTTAGTGCACGGATTCCCTTGCCGAATTCAAGGCAGGAAAGATAAGCGATATTGTGCGGCTGTCCAGTTTGTTTTGATCAAAAAGGCCGCCCAAATCTGTCGTGGCCAAGCAGTTACCGATTATCGGCGGGAGTCGACTGTTTCACGAACGTATCCAGCAAAGCGTTGACGAACGAGGGCGAATCAGGCGTGGAGTAAAGCTTGGCCAGTTCGATTGCCTCGTTGATGGCTACTTTGGTGGGAATATCGGCGCGCTGGGTCAGTTCCGTGAGTGCCAGGCGCAGGATAATGCGGTCGAGCAGGGCGATTCGCTCCAGTTCCCAGTTACGGGCGAGTCGCTTGATATGGTCGTCGGCAGTCTCCTGATAACTTCGGACCTGGCCGAACAGCTCCTCGGCGAAGGCGCGGTTTTTCTCGACCAGCTCTTCTTCATTGAGAAGCTGGTCGAGGGTTTCCTTCGGGTTTTCCTGCCCGGTGGCCACGGCATAGAGAGCGCGCAGCACAACATCGCGGGCACGGCGGCGGGGGGCGGCTTTGGCCATCAACCGATCACCTTGTACAGATTGACCATTTCAATGGCCGACACGGCGGCATCCCAGCCCTTGTTACCGGCCTTGGTGCCGGCACGCTCGATAGCCTGCTCCAGGGTGTCAGTGGTGATGACGCCGAACAGCACCGGAATACCGCTGTCGAGACTGATCCGGGCGATCCCCTTGGCGGCCTCGGCGGCAATGTACTCGAAGTGCGGGGTGTCGCCACGGATGACGGCGCCAAGGCAAATGACGGCGTCGTAGCCGCCCTTGTGCACGAGGCGGGACGCGGCGTAAGGGATTTCAAACGATCCCGGCACCCAGGCAACGTCGATATTCTTCGCGTCGCCGTTGTGGCGGACGATGCAGTCAATGGCGCCATCGAGCAGCTTCTCGGTCAGGAAGTGATTGAAGCGGCTGGCAACGATGCCAATCTTCAGCCCGGAAGCATCCAGTTTTCCTTCAAAACGTGTATACGACATATATCTCTCTCCGGCTTAGAGCATGGTAAGCAGGTGCCCCAGCTTGTCTTTCTTGGTTTGGAGGTAGCGAGCGTTGTGACGGCTCGGTTCGATTTCGAGCGGCAGACGTTCGACGATGCGCAGGCCATGGCCGTCGAGGCCGATCACCTTCTTCGGGTTGTTTGTGAGCAGGCGGATGTCGGTGAGGCCGAGATCGACGAGGATCTGGGCGCCGACACCATAGTCGCGCAGGTCCGGCTTGAAACCGAGTTCGACGTTGGCCTCAACGGTATCGGCGCCCTTGTCCTGCAGCGAGTACGCCAGGATTTTATTGGCCAGACCGATGCCGCGTCCTTCCTGGCGCATGTAGAGGACGATACCCTCTCCCTCGGCCTCGATCATTCGCAGCGCCGCGTGCAGCTGGTCGCCGCAATCGCAGCGGCAGGAACCGAGGACATCACCGGTCAGGCAGGAGGAGTGCACGCGAACCAAAACGTTCTTCTTGTTCCTGACGTCGCCCTTGATGATAGCGAGGTGGTGGTGATCGTCGATGTCGGAGCGATACAGGTGCAGCTTGAAGTCGCCGAACCTGGTGGGGAAGTCAACGCTGGCCAGTTTGTGCACGAGTTTTTCGTTGTTGCGACGGTACTCGATGAGATCGGCGATAGTAATAAGTTTCAAGCCGTGCTTCCGTGCGAAACCCGAAAGTGCCGGCACTCGCGCCATGGAACCGTCGTCATCCATAATCTCACACAGCACACCGACCGGCTTGAAGCCGGCGAGGCGGGCAAGGTCGGACGAGGCCTCGGTATGGCCGGCGCGCGACAGAACGCCGCCACGAACCGCCATGATGGGGAACACATGGCCGGGGCGGGCAAGATCGTCGGGACGCGTCTTCTCGGCGGCAAGGGCGGCGATGGTAATGGCGCGGTCGTGGGCCGAAATACCGGTGGTCGTCCCCTCGGTAGCGTCGACCGACACTGTGAACCTGGTGCCGAGTTTGGCGGTGTTGCGTTCCACCATCGGATTGAGATTGAGATGATCCATGCGCTCGGCGGTCAGGCTGACACAGACCAGACCGCGACCATGCATGGTAAAGAAGTTGACCCATTCGGGAGTGACGGCTTCGGCCGCCATGATCAGGTCGCCTTCGTTTTCCCTGTCTTCGTCGTCGACGACGATGACCGGACGTCCGGCCCGGATTTCGTCGATCGCCGATTCAACTGTATCGAAGCGTACTTCGTCGTTCATGCTACCATCCACTTCTTTCAAGTAACTCGCGGGTCACTTTTCCGCTTTCGCCGGAACGGTTCGCCTTGAGTATAAACTTACCAATCATATCGAATTCCAGGTTGACCCGGTCGTTGCCGGCCAGGTCTTTCAAATTTGTCTCGGCAATTGTCAACGGGATCAGGTTGACGTCGAATCTTCCGGCGCTGCAGTTATTAATCGTGAGCGACACACCGTTGATGGCGATCGAACCTTTCTCGATGACGAGGCTGTCGTACCTGGCGTCATACCCACACTCGATTCGCAGCGATTCACCGACCGGCTCAACAGCAGAGATGCGCCCGACGGTATCGACGTGACCGGCGACGAAATGGCCGCCGAGGCGGTCGCCGACGCGGAGGGCACGTTCGAGGTTGATACGGCTGCCGGTGCGGTAGTTGCCCAAAACCGTGCGGGCAAGGGTCTCCTGCGAGGCTTCGACAGTGAAGGTGGATTTGTCAAAGGTCACCACCGACAAGCAGGCGCCGTCGCAGGCGATCGACTCTCCGACGGTAAGTTGTTCGGCGAAAGAGGCGGCAGTGACAGTCATCACGCGATAGTTGCCGCGCGCTGTCAGGCGTTCGATAGTGCCGATGGTTTCGATCAGTCCGGTGAACATGTCAGTTCTCCCTCGGGAGGTAGCCGCTGACAATCATTTCGTTGCCGACGGCCTGGTACCGGGTATCACTGAGGGTGATGGCGCTGTCGATCCGTTCGATTCCGAGATCGGCGACACCGTCGATGCCGCGGCCGATGATCTTCGGTGCGACGAACTGAACATACTTGTGGGCCAGGCCCTGACGCAAAAAGGCGGTGTGCAGGGTAGCGCCTCCCTCGACCAGCAGCGCACGCATGCCGGCGTTGGCGGCATGGGCAATCAGGTCTTTCAGGGACGGATAGCCGTCTTCGCTCTCGAGTGTCCAAAACACCAGATGAGATGTATCGCGACGTCTCTTCTGGAATCGTTCGATGGCGGTTCGGCTCGAGGCGACAATGGTCCGGCCATCCTCGTTGTCGAGCATCGAAACGGTGTCGGGGAAATCCAGCGACGATGACGCCACAATGCGCCAGGGGTTATCCCCCTTGACATGGCGCACCGTCAGGGCCGGGTTGTCGATACGGACGGTACCGCCGCCGACCACGACGGCATCGACTTCGGCACGCATGCGATGGGCTATTTTGCGCGACGCCTCCGAGGTGATCCACCTGGAATCGCCGGTACAGGTGGCAATGCGACCGTCGAGTGTCTGGGCCGACTTCAGGATGACGAAGGGCGTCCGATTCCGGCTGTAATGGAAGAAGATATCGTTTTGCAGCCGGGCGGCGGCACCGAGCAGGCCGCTATTGACTTCGACGCCGGCCTCGCGGAGACGCCGGGCGCCGCGGCCGCGCACGCGGGGATCGGGGTCGCGGACGGCAAAAACGACACGTGCAATCTTCGCTGCGATGATACGATCGGTGCAGGGACCGGTCCGCCCGGTGTGGCAGCACGGCTCAAGGGTGACATAGAGGGTCGCGCCCTTCGCTGCCGGGCCGGCCTGTTTGAGTGCGACAATCTCGGCGTGGTCGCTTCCGGCGCGCCGATGATACCCCTCACCGACAATCCTGCCGTTCTTGACAATGACGGCACCGACGAGCGGATTCGGCCGGGTGGTGCCTCTCCCCTTTTCGGCGAGGTCGAGGGCGCGCTGCATATATTGCTTGTCCAATCCTGATATCATAAAAAAATCCCGAACAGACGTCGGGATGCAGGCAGGCAGGCAGCCACAATAGACTGCGCCACCGTCTTCTCCCATCCGGACTATACCGTCGGCGCCTGAATTACACAGGCTCAACGCGACACGTATCGCGTTCGCGGGCTTTCACCGCCGGTTGAGGAATTGCGCCTCACCCCGAAGACTGGTCGTCAACTTATATTCACTTGTCAGAAGAATATACGAAAAAAATGACGGCGCGCAATGGTGATTTTTTTCACCATCAGGCCATAGTCAGCTCGGTCAGCGTGGCCTTGATCTCGCGCAAATGGAAGGGCTTGTTGAGGATAGCGCGGATACCCCGAATCGCCACCTCGTTCTGGTCAAGCTGCGCACCCCAGCCGGTGATCATAGCTATGCCCATGTCGGGATACTGCTGGTGGGCGGTACTGGCCAGCTCCAGACCGGACATGCCGGGCATGCCCAGATCGGTGATCATGACGTCGAACTGGTCGGTTTCGAGTACTTGGAGGGCTTTAAAGCCGTCCTCGCAGGTGACGATATCATGACCGTCGATTTTAAGCATCTCGCCAAGCACGTCGCGGATCTGCTCGTCGTCATCGACGACCAGCACTTTCAGCTTCGATTTTGTAGAGGTCTTGCGCGAGATCTCGGTGATCTCGGAATCGGCTGACGGCTTGTCGAACCGGATGACGAATTCGGTGCCGGTTTCAGGATTGCAGTTGAAAGTCAGATTGCCGCCGTGACGGGTGACAATACCGTGAACAATCGACAGCCCAAGGCCGGCGGCCTTGGTCGAAGTCTTCTTCGTGGAAAAGAAGGGATTGAAGATGCGGTTGCGGGCCTTGTCCGGCACGCCGGTGCCGAAGTCACGCACGGTCAGGTTGATGTGGCGGTCGTCACTGGTCAGTTCGACCTCGACACTGCTGTCTTCGGGGGCATGTTCGACGGCATTATCGAGCAGCTTGTCGAGGGCGGTGGCGAGGTCCTCTTCGCAGCCGGCGATGACCAGCTCGGTATCTTCAAGTCGGGAGGAAATCTTCACGCGGCGTTCGTCGGCCTGCAGTTGCCAGGCCGCGCGGTCGTTCCTCAAGCTGGTTTCGACGACATGGCGAAGGTCGATCTGCGAGAGTTTCTTGTACCGGGCCGAGGTAGTGAATTCCTGGATACGCCGGACGGTTTCGGCGCCGTTGAGCATCTGGTCCTCGATCGCGCCGAGGGCATCGGCCACCTGCGGATCGGTGATCCGGGTTTGCAGGATCTGAATTCGCCCGACCACGCCACCGATGAGATTGTTGAATTCGTGGGCGACCCCCGACGTCATGTCGGCAAGGGCAGCAAGGGTTTCGACATTGGCCATCTTCTCGGCCGACCCTTTGAGCTGCCGGTTGGCATGGCGCAGACTGCGGATCAACAGGGCGTTGCGCAGCATCACCTCGGCGAACATGGCATAGACGGCCATCAGCTCGATGTCGGTGCGGTTGAAGGAGCTGCGTCGGCGGTTCCAGAGGATGATGACAAAGGTGCGATCTTTATCGGCCCGGATGACGAGCGCTACCGAGGCGCCAAGTTCACCACTGAAGCGCCACGAGAGGTCGATGACCCGCTGCTCGCCGCGACGATCGGCCCGGTCAATCTGGCCGTCGAGCAGCTCGATCATACTTTCGATGACGGCGTTGCCGGGCGGAGTGGCGCCGAGTGTCTCCCCTGCTTTCAATCGTCCGGTGAGACTGTCGGATGTCAGAAGGCAGCAACCGTCGGCATCGACGATGGTCAGGGTGCGCCGCACCAGGGCTGAAACGAGATCCTTGAAGCGCTCCTGCTTGACCGGCAGCTCATAGACCGAAAGCAGTTCGGAGAGACGGATGGAGTAGCTGTCGTCGGTGCGGATGTCGGAGAAGGTTGAAATGACACCGAAGATGATGTCGCCAACAACCGCCAACTGGGGTCCCAGGACACGATCGTTGAACGTTGGACGGCGCTGCCAGAAGCCGACGATCACGCCGCGGTACAACCCCTGGTGATAGAGCGGGTACTGGTAGGTCCAGTAGAGCTTATTCTGGACTGCGAACTTGTCGGTGAGGGCGCCGATTTGCGGGTCGCCGACCGAATCGGAGACGCGGCGGAGGTGCTGCACAGGTTCGGCGGTGTGGTCGGACCAGGCCTGCTCGAGGGCGGCGAGATTCTCGATGCTCCGTCCCATCGAGCAATGGTAGCCGATCGGTATCAGGTGGTCGCCGGAATCGTGCTTGATGAAAATGGCAAGAAAGTCGGCCTCGAGAACCCGGGCGGAGAGCTCGCAGGCGGCATCCACCAGGGCGACTACCTTGTCGAGTTTGCGACCGAGACTCGCCTGGTAGTAGCGACTGATCAGGTTGGCAGATTCGGTCATCCCCGTTCCTCGAGCTGGTCGCGATGTTGTGATACGGCCGCAGCCGAACGATCGTCGTCGGTGTCGCCTGGAGTGAAGCCGATCCAGGTCTGGTCGTCGCCGCGATCGTTGTACAGGACTTCAATGCGACTCAAACCGATACGTCCGCTCAAGCGATCGGGAGCATGATGAATGCTGTCGGGGAATATTCGATCGAGAACGTCGGCCGTACTGCAATGACCGATCACGGCACGGTTGAAGACGACAGCGAGGCGACGGCGATCATCGACCGGCTGCACCGCCAGGCCGATGGTACCGGAGCAGATGGCTTCGTCGAGGATGGCCATCAGCACGGGGAGGATATGGTCGAGGACGTCGGCAAAGTTAAAAATAGAGTTGCCGGGGTCGAGCTCGCGTGTTTCGAAGCGAAGGCTTATCCCCTTGCCAACCTCGATCTGCTTGAGGTAGCCATGCAGCAGGTCGGGGATTGATCGCGCTAATTCGCGTACCGGTACCAGTCGTTCGCGCAGGGCGTATTCGAAAGCACAGACCTCGCGCAGCTGGTTAAGATGGCGCGACAGTTGGTCGATCGTTCGGTTCATGCTCCCGACGTTCTTGTGGGCGCGCCGGCCGGTTTCGGTATCGAACTTCGACAGTTCCGCCTCGACAATCTCGGCGTGACCCAGCACTACCGATAACAGTTGCATGATATCGTGGAAGTAGCCGGTGGCGAGTTTCGAGATGGTGCGGAAGCGTGGCGCCAGCGGGGATGAATCGACGGCATGACGGCCGACCGGCAGGGTCTGGCGATCGGCATGTGACTGCAGCCGAAGTGACAGCCCAATAAATGCGGCCGAAGTGTCAAATATATCACGGGCCGTCAGGAGGTAACCGCCGGACTCAGGCAAACCGAAGGCGACCACACCATAGCGACCGTCCGGCAGCATGAAGCGACACGACAGCTCTGACCGGACGTTGTCGAGGTAGTAGCCGCGGGCAAACTGCTTGTTCGACAGGTTGGCGGCACAGTCGTCGCAGAAGGATGTGCCGACGGTCTCGGCCTCCTCGCGCCGTTCGGTATCCAGCACCGTCTCGTCCCGGTGCTCGATGATGGTCTCAGCCCGGGGGCGGCGGCAGACGACAATCGACGGTGTGTCGGGCAGGGCCAGGACGAGGCGCGACAGCCCGAGCTGCCGGTTCAGCAAAATGAACAACTCACGCACAACCGTATCGGTGGCGGCCGGGTTGCCGCTGCCCAGCCGGTAGAACAGCTGCATAAGGGCGGCGGAACTGGAAAACTGGCTTTCGTGGAGGACCGCGCCAAGTTCGGCGATTCGTTCCAGTCGCCGTGCCGTCTGGTAGCTGATATCGCCGGACGTTGCGACCACGAAGAGAAACTCAGAGCGCGAAGATCGTACACCGGGATGGACGAAGACCACGTTGGGCACGGTGTCAAGAAAGGCCGGGAAGCCGGGCAACAGGTCGCCCGGGATGAAGTGCCGCCGTCGACGCATCGCTTCGGTCCAGTTACGGGCGGTCGAGAGGCTGAGATCGCGCGGCAGGTATTCGCTCAGGCCGATGTCGCCGACGGCGACACGAAGTCGGAAGATACCCTCGGCATCGAAATAGATGCCGCCCAGGCCCCGCTCCAAACCGTCGGTCATGTAATCAAGCAGGTTCTTCCCGAACTGCTCGAAGTCGGGATTGCGACGGAAGAGACGGGCAACGAAATCGGTCGCCGGGTCGTCCGGTTCCTCGAACTGCCGCTCTCCCCAGCGCAGCAGGGTGCCGAGGAGTTGCGCATTGTGCTCACGATCTCCGGGCGCGTAGGTTCCGCTCCTGCTCACAATTACGGCGTGCACCTGGCGCCGCAGCAGGATCGGGTATACCGACCAATGATCGATGGAAATGGGTGACCGTCCGATCCAGGAGCCTTCTTCACTGCTGGCCTCGACAATGAGACTCTGGCGTACAGCGGAGAGCAAGTCCTCGGGCAGGTAGAGCCAGCTGCCGTCGAACTTCTGGCGTCCATCCTGTTCGACCCGTCGAAAGAACTGGGGTAGCCCGCGACAGACATACAGCGCCACACCGTCGGGCAGTCTAATGTTGTCGAGCGGCGCCACCAGGTCGGTAGCCTGTTCGCCACTCAAGCTGCGCATAGTATCCATGTCGTGTCCAGCTGTCCTTGCAGCTCTGGTGTCGGTCTATTGTTCCATCAGGCCGGCGTGATCAATGACTGCCGGCCGCTCGGTACGGCGCACGGCCAACTCCCCCGACTCGATCTGCCTGAGTACAGTCAGGTACGATAGCGACGAGTCGGAGTTGGAGTCGGTGACGTCGGTCGAGGCGGCAGTCGGCTTTGCAACCGCGCCGGCGAGGCAGGCGGCAATGGCCTCGGCGAACGTAATGTCGGCGGCGGAGAGATGGCTGCGCGTGTGTTCGCGTTGTTCAGCGATACTTATCACGCCAACAGCCTGGTTGTGTCGTACGATCGGGACGAGCACGGCCGAGCCAAGGGTTGCGGTGAGCGCCTGGCGGGCCTCCGATTCTTCCATCCGTTGTTCGGCTATCAACTGGTTGACCTGCTGGGTCCGTCCGGTTTCACGAACCATCCGGTGCAACGGCATGAGTGACAGGATCATGGCGCCGTTGGCCGGTGTAATCGAGTCGGTATCGTGCTTGACAGTGAGGGCCTGCGAAGTAAGAAACTGACCGTCGTCGTCAAATGTCGCTATCCGTACCATGCTGCACTCGAGGTTTTCCGCCAGCATGACGGCCGCTCGCTGGAACAGGTTGCCACCGGAAGCGGCGGTCAGGCGACGAAGGAAACTGGTTACTTTGGCGAGGCGGTCGGTCTGCAGGGTAGTTTGCAGGCGGAAATGTTCGCTTTGCAGAACGGTCGCAACCGGGTGAGCGGCGGCACTCAGGATCGATCGACGGGCTGTGGTCATGCCGCTGCTGGTATCGACAGCAACCGTCACCACCGCCTGCACCTGTTCGCGGACGACGATCGGCAGGAGCATGGCACAGCCGGGATTCTCGCCGGCAATAAACGGCGTGATCCAGTCCGGTTGCCCGGAGTTGGATGCGCGGATGGTCAAGGGGCGACCGTCTTCGAACAGCGCCTGCAACGTATCGTCGGTCAGGTCGGGACAGATGTTCTTTTCCTGCAGGATGGCGTCGTTCGACGATACCGTCATGCGCTGGTGTCCCGGCCAGTGCTGTGGCAGGGTCAGGCTGACCAGCGAAACCGGTTCGCGTTGCAGGATGATACGGGCAAGCGAAACAAAGTTCTCCGACAGCGACCGGGTCGGATCGATGGCGGTCATCATGGCGGTCTGCAGTTGTTCGCGGCGACGGCGATAGTCGGTTTCGATAGTCAGGCGCTGCGACGTGATGTGGTTGCTGATGAGGCGGCCGACCTGCTGCACGGTGGCTGCGGCGGCAACAGCGTCACGGCTGATCGCTTCATCCCACAAGAGAAAGAAACCGACCGCGCGGTTGGCGACATGGAGCGGGACGACCGCGTCGGGATGGCGTACGGTGTCCGGTGGCGACACCAGGAGGGCAGACGGGTCGGTCGAGTCGGCGCTGACGAGATTGTCGAGCGCTGCGCTGCTGAACTTGAGATCGTCGGTGTTGAGCTCGGTGCCGGTGCTGCTGTATGAGGCCACCAGGCGAGTTTCCCCGGTGCGCTGCGAGATGGTGAAAGCGGCAATCCGTGAGTACGGCAAGTGCTGTTCGATGAAGCGAACAGCTGCCGACAGGACGGCGTCGGTGCGACTGTCGGTAGCCAGAAACCGACTCATCTTGTTGACAACCTCCATCCGCTCGGTGCGACGCTGCAGCGCTTCTTTTTGCAGTCGCGAAACGGGCAGCCAGTGGGAAACGCCGCTGACGAGCATTACGGTGCCGACCATAGCCGCCACCCAGAGTATGAACCCGGCAACGGCGCGATCACCGATGACCGGAATGGTATCGAGCATACCGGAGCCGACGAAGAGGTTGGCGACCGACATGGCGGCGAGCACGACAGCACCGTTGGCCATCCGGTTGTAGGCGGACAGTTCGTGGGCGTCGACCTTCTTTCTCAGGTAATGAATGAGAATGAGCGTAACCAGGAAAAAGAGGGCCAGTCCGGTATTGAATATCTCGGTCATGAAATGCTCCTTCGCGCTATCCCGTTGCCGTCACGAAGATTATCGGCAGTTAGTGCGATTGACTTAGCCTCTAATGCCTCCCGCCTATACCTGTGGCGTAAATCCGATTGTTTTGACTTACGTCAAGTCGCCGGCCGCCCTTCAATGGTCAGTTAATACGTTGGTCGGAAGCGACTTACGCCTCGTCAATCGAGACGGCATTGTCATTGCAGCAGAGGGGGCTGGCAATAAACGTTTCACACCCACTGAAGAATTGGGGAGGCATATGAATAAGTCTCGATTTGGCGCACTGGGCACAGTCTGTCTTGCGCTGATCATGGCGGTCATGGTCGGTTGTTCTGGCGACGATGCCATTGTGGCCGATCTGCCGGATGGAGCGCAATCTTCGGCGACGTCGGCGTACTTTCCGGTGGCCGACGGTTATACCACAGTTTACCAGGTAACCAATAACGGTTCTACCGACTTGGTTCGGTTTGAGATCGACGGTCGGGCGCCGCAACCGCATGGCGATAAGTGGCTGTTCGTGGCGACGTTACCGAGCGGCGCCAGGGATACATCGTTCATCAAAGTGACCAGCCAGGCGGTGTACCACTACGACCACACCAGCAGTGATCCGGAAACAATCCTGCAGGCGCCCCTGCGGGTCGGTCACAGCTGGCAGCGTTTTGGTATCAGCAGCCCCGAGGCTGAAGTGCAGGAAGATTCGCTGGGCTTTTCGCTGGGGGAGCTGTCGGATCTGTTGAAGGGAGACGGTACCGCCACCACCCTGGGCGATTACAACTTTGAAGGTTACAAGCCGGACGACGATCGGTATGCCGGTAAGACCTTCCCCACCGAGGGTCGCCTGGAGATGCGCATTCAAAATGAAGAACAGCTCGTGCTGAGCAACGGCAGACATTACAGCTATGTGTTGCGTTTAAGCAACGTGCAGGCGAGCGGCGTGGCCAACTACTATTGGTATGCGCCGGGTGTCGGTCTGGTGCGCTATGCGTTGGGAGCGACAACGTACACGTATCCCAACGCGCCGATTGTCGGTGAGCTTGTTGAGTTTGGAACCAAGTAGTTTGAGCGGTTGAGGGGTGCCCCACTGCACGATTAAGCGCAGTGGGGTACCCGAAAGTTTTCGTAGCGCAGATCTCGGAGTCAGGTTGTGGCCTGACAGAGAGGTCGGCGCTTCTCTTTATTACAATTTCCTTGAAGAAGAAGAATCTGGATCCCGGATCTCCGTCCCGCCTTCGGCGGGACTGCGTCCGGGATGAC
>CAZJCK010000024.1:0-22891 GCA_964544635.1 uncultured Ignavibacteriales bacterium
CCAGGAGGCGTCGACGCTCTTCTGGATGCGAGTCTTCGACGTGTGTGTCCCCATCATATTCTCCGCTATCGCCATTTGGGCCGTTGTAACCTTCCCCATCACCGAGGAACGGGCCAACGAGATTCGAAGGATCCTGGAGGAACGTCGCGGCAAGACGGGCGGCGGCGCCGTTGAGTAGATACTATCTATCAGGTGGGAAACGAACTCAGGGCGACTCGGGCGCGACGACCTCGAACTCGGCCCTCAGATCGGTGTCGGAGGATCCCCCAACCCAGACATGGAACAATCCAGGCTCCGTCACCAGTTGCTGGCGATTATTATAGAATGCCAGATCGTCAGTCGATAGTTCAAAACTTACAGCACGGTGCTCTCCCGCCTTCAACTGATGCCGTTGGAATCGTTTCAACTCCTTGACCGGACGAGTAATACTGCCGGCCAGGTCACGAATGTACAACTGAACCACCTCGGTAGCGTCGGACAATCCGGCGTTCTCCAGGTCGACACTGACGGTGACCGTGTCGCCAGGGGTAACGGTCTCATTACTTACCCTGATATTGCGATAGCGGAAATCGCCGTATGTCAACCCGTGACCAAACGGAAACAGCGGAGTAAAGTGAGTATCCATATGAAACGCGGTATCGCCGTACGACTGCTGTGGCGCTCCCTTTTCGATGTCGTCAATATGGATGACTGATTCGGCAGTCGGTGGTCGCCCGGAATTCCTGTGTGCGTAGTAAATCGGGATCTGCCCCGTTACCCTCGGGAACGTGACCGGCAATTTCCCGGATGGCGATGCCGCGCCGAATAGCAGATCGATGATTGCCGGTCCGGCCATACTGCCCGGGTGCCAGGTGCACAACAAGGCATCGACATCGTCGACAACCTGCTGCAGGGCGAGCGGCCGACCTGTCATCAACACCAGCACCAGGGGCGTTCCCGTCGTCGCCAACTCACTGATCAACTGCTCCTGTATACCGGGGAGTGAAATATCGGCCCGGCAGTGCGCCTCGCCACTGAGAATCGACTCTTCACCGAGAAACAGCAGTGCCACATCCGATTTGGCTACCAGATCGACCGTGCCCGTGACCTGCTCGCTGCTCTTGGTGCGTGTCGAGTGCAGTCCTTCGGCATATTCGACTTGTACGCTGCTGCCCAAGTAAGATCGCAGTGCTCCCAACGGTGTCCGGCTGAGTTGCGGATCACCGTCGAAGATCCACGTACCAAGTTGCTCGTAACCGTCGTCAGCCAGCGGCCCCACAACCGCAATTGATCGCAGTCGGTTCTTGTCGAGCGGGAGTATTCGATTCCTGTTGGTCAAAAGCACCATGCTTTCGACGGCGACTCGATACGCCGCGCCCAGGTGATCGGAACTCTTTGCCGGCGCGGTCGCTGTCGACTGCCTGGTGGGGGCATCAAACAATCCGAGCTGGAACTTCAGGTGCAGAACGCGTGCTACCATCTGGTCGACTCGATCTGTCGAGACGGCGCCTTCCTGCACCAGTGATTTCAAGTGGTCGGCAAAGGTGCGACTCGACATTTCCATGTCGACGCCGGCATTAGCGGCCCGACGGGCCGATTCCCTGTCAGTTGAGGTCAGGCCGTGATCCCGCAGTTGCTTGATGGAATCCCAGTCGCTTACGACCATGCCGTCGAAACCCCACTCGTCTCGCAACACCTGCGAGAGCAGGAAGTCGTTGGCGCTGGCGGGTATGCCGTCGAGATCGCTGAACGACGTCATGATTGAGGCAACTCCCGCATCGACAGCCGACTTGAACGGCGGCAGGTAGACGTTGCGCAGTTCGTTGGGTGGGATGTTCGTTGCGCTGTAATCCTTGCCGCTCTCGCTGGCGCCGTAACCGGCGAAGTGCTTCGCACAGGCCGCGATACTGCGCGGTTCCGCAAGGCTCTTGCCCTGGAAGCCGCGAATCATGGCCTCACCCAGAAGCGATGTCAAATAAGGATCCTCGCCCAGGGATTCGGCGATCCGTCCCCAGCGGGGATCTCGCGAAATGTCCAGCATCGGCGCGTACGTCCAGTTGATACCGGCCGCCGCAGCTTCCGCGGCCGCTACTTGTGCAGCTTCTTCCACCAGTTCCGGATTCCAGGTCGCCGCCTGGCCCAACGGGATGGGGAAGACTGTCTTGAAACCATGGATGACATCGCGTCCAACCAGCAGCGGAATGCCGCAACGACTTTCCCTGGCAGCAATATCCTGGAGTTCATCAACCACCGTGCGGTTGACCTGATTGATGATTCCGCCGACACGACCTGCAATCAGGGCGTCCTTGAATTCATCGGTTACGCGTTTCTCGCTGTAGTTGACGAGACACAACTGCCCGATCTTCTCATCGATTGTCATCTGCTCGAGCAGATGACGGACTCGCGAGTCGAAGTCCATTTGCTGTGCGGTCGTATCCTTCATACTCGCTTTCTTAGAAGCCAACGTTCAGGTGCAGGTATGTCCTGATTTCCCATTCGCTTCCGTTGGGTAGTGATGGATCATCCGTCACGCACACCGGACCGCCGAGCGGGCCCGGTTCTGTTGCCGGGCAGTAGCGCGGCGAGTACTGATTGAGCGAGCGCCACGTGGCGCTGACGCCAAACCGGGTCTGCGGAATGTCGAACCAGTCAGGCGTGCCGAGTACCGTCGAAAGATCCGCCGACAGTTGCACCGGGAACGTCAGGTTGAAGTCACGGTGGTAATCGTATGGTCCCCAGTCGTTGAATTTTGCGGCCGTGATCAATTTGTATGCATCTTTTACCAGGCGAACGTCGACTCCGTAGCGGTGGACGAGACGGTCATTGTCGCCGTTCGGTTCACCGGTACCACCGTAGAGGTTTGAAATGACGCCAAAACCGGGCTGCGGCTTTGAAACGATTCGGGCATGCACCTCCCACATGTCGCGCGCCGGCGGAGCACCGGGAAAGGCAAACGTGGTGCGGCCGTCAGCCAGAATACCAATGGCAGCGTCCTGCGTTGTCTTAAAGCTCTTTACCACTATACCGGCGGCAACTGCAAGCGGTGCATCTTCACGAACGTCACTGTCCCACTGGTACATCCAGGTGGCTGGTGTCGGATCATACGTAATCAGCAATTCTCCGGCAACCGTTTCCCGATTCTCTCGCACGGCAAACGGATCGTCCAGTATGTTGCGCGGTCGGCCCGGCTGCGGGACGTCGCCCGGGATCGGGCCCACAATCGGTTTCTGCCACATGAAGTTGGGGGCGATGGTGAAGTCACCGTTGAGATAACTGAATCCGGACAAAACGTAATGCTGGTTGCCTTTACCCGATTCCTTGAGTCGCCAGCCGGTGAAGGTCTGGATCGCATTGTAGCCGCCTTCGGCTACCAGGCCCAGGGCTGCTCCCTGCAGGTACCAGTTCCAGCGACCGGATGAATACATCAGCTTGAACTTGCCACCCCAGGTGTCTTCCGACTTGATGAAATCACGGAAGACCTCGTAGGCTCCGGACGAGCCTTCCACGATCTGGTATTCCTCGCCAATCTTATTGTCGCCCGACCAGATTCCGCCCACTTCGATCGTCCACGGGCCCCGGCCGGTCTCCAGGTGAAGCGTTGCCTTGCGAGTCGGCGGGAGGGGGACCGCTATCGAAGAGTTTGTGCCTCTCGCGTCGTCCAGATCCTCCTGGTAGATGCCGGTCGCGACCACCGAACCGAAGGCGCGCTGGTACTTGACCAGTACGGCCGGGTTGGCGCCCCACCACAGTTCCGGTCCCATCGCGACCTTCAGACCGTTCAAAGAGCGCCGCATCTCCAACTCGAAGCCGAGAGGCGCTTCGCCATTGTAGACGTCGATGTTGGGTCCGTAGTTGGCTTCCTGGTAGAGGCCGAAGAAGTCACCTTCGTAACCCCAGTGGTAGTGACCGGTGCGGTAGAAACCGTCCAGTTCAAACCACTGGCTCACCCACGAAATGTCGGCGCTGTACACTTTCAAACGTTGAATGTCCTCGAGCTCGATTGAACCGTCGGGGGTCAGTACTGTCTGTGGCCGTCCCCGATTCTCGTAAAATATCTCGTCTATCGGATTCTCGGGCACATTGCCCAGATAGTTGAGCGTAAGGGATCCCCGGATATTTTCCGCCGGTTTAGCCTCCAGTTGCGCATAGTAAGATTCCAGGTGATCAAAGCCCTGGAAGGCCGGAAAGCCTGCCGGATTATCCACAGCCTCTTCCGGAGTACTGACATTCTCTCCGCCGGTACTGATAGTCTCCAATTCAATTCGCAGCCCGCTCAGACGTACTCTGCTGGTCCGGCTCGTGTTGAGGGCGGCGTGATCGCCGCGCGCTTCGAGGACGGCCGCCATCGGGTTGATCGCCGCAAAGTGGCTGGCGATACGTTCGAGCGTGGTGCCGGAACCGTACGGATCCAGTTGATACGCCTCCTGCAGGGCATAGAAGGCGGCTCTCGGGTACAGATCATACAGGCCATAGGCATCGGAGAAGCCCTTGGCGCAAATGCCCCACCACTCTTCGTTCATGTTGTTCTGGCCGGGAACGTAGTCGTAGGGATAGCCCGCATTCGGCCACGATGCGTTGATGTCGTGGACATCGAGATTCTCATCCTGCAGGTATTTCCACCAGCCGTCGCTGAACTGAAAGGTCAAGCCGCCGATGGCATTGCCTACCAGCCCCTTGCCGGCCGACTGTGCGTAAATCTCCGCCCACTGCCCCAGCAGGAACCGGGCCTGGTTCAGCTGATCCTCTTCCAGCGTCCTGGCATTGAAGGCGTCGGCGCCGAACTCGGTGAAGAGTAGCGGGACACCCAGCTTCTGATCGACAACTTCAAAGAAATCACGAAAGGAAATGCCGCGGTAAACGTTTGAACCGAAGACGTCAAGGTTCTGCATTTCCTCGGCGATAATATCCACGTACTGCAAGTCACCATTCGCCATAGCCACCGGTCGATCCGGATCGATTGCCTTGATGCTGTCGATGACCTCACCGAACAACGAGTACAAGTATCGAGCTTTGGCCGCCTGGCGCTCGCCTTCGGGCAGGGCCTCAGTCTCTGCAGACTGCCACACCAGACCATAGTTGTTCTCGTTTCCCAAGAGCCACATCAGTACGCCCGGTACGCCTTCGAACTCCTTTACCAGCGCCTGCATCTCAGCTATCAGCGTCGCCCTCGTCTTTTCATCCGAGTAGTCGGTGTTCGGGATGTAGGCACCATCAATCGTGACACCGTACCGTCCCAGCGGATGGTTGAGAACGGTGAAGATACCATAGGTTTCATAGATGTACTGGACCCAGCGAGGCGGTATACCTACATACTGACGAATCGTATTGACACCCATGCTCTGCAACAGCAACATTTCGCCATCAAGCGCGTCGCGAATGATGTCATCCGGCTGATTCCAGAGGCTGTAGGAGTAGTTCTGACCGATAGGCACGTAGTCCCAGTTCATGCCGATGACCATGAAGTCGTTACCATTTACCTGCAGTCTGCTCCCCGAGTCGTCCTTGACGATTTCGATTGCTGCCAGGTCGGCAGAGACACCAACGGAGGTTAGAATAGCGCTGAAAAGCAGACTGAGAAGTCCGGCTCGGAAGACATTCCGGAGCCTGGTAGAGTGCTGTCCATTATTCATGGCTCTCTCCATCTTAATATATATGCCGGCACGTGAATATCCCGTCGGCCGCTGCGGAAGAGCCGGTCACTTGCGCTTATCTTATTGCAGCACAAGCTTGTAGAGGGCAGTCGGCGCTACGCCTGACGAGCTGGCAACTTTGTTGTTTCTCCGAACAAAGTACCGAAATGTTTGGATTATGTCAAGGATAAAGGAACGGTCAGTCTACGAATCTGCGGCCCGGCAGATATCCGTCCTCGGCGGTCGGGAACAGGTCTGCCTGGAATCAAGCCGTTCCTGACTGCCCTGGTCGGACTGACACAAGAACAGAAGAATTCCGAGCGGCCCCGATTCGGCTACACACAATAGAGGATTCATCAGAAGTTCCACAGGGCACGCGAGACTCAATTACAGTGGTTCCACTGCACCCGAATTTGGTACGCCCAGATCAAAAACATAGTCAGATTTTCCGAAGGTTGATTTACCTCACCTCGGTATCTTTTAGTAAGGCTACCGACGTGCAACTCCGGCAGACATTCGCATCCTGTCACTTCTATCACTTGCAGTCGTCGGTCCGATCTCCGCCTGCGGGGCAATATGATATAGAATGGGATGGCCGTGCCGGCGACGGCGCGACGGTTGCCGGCGGCGTCTATTTCTATCGAATTGTCGCCGAAGACTTCGAGTCCTCGTGCAAGATGCTCCTGCTGAAGTGATCTGCAGTCCAAGCGCTGCACAGCCGGAGCCGGGTCATGCAGGTGGCCCGGCTCTCGCGCATACGGGCTGTCTTCCGTTCGACCATGCATGGATGGCCGTTCAGGCCCTGAAACGAGTACAATTCACCCCACGATGTCGGTGTTCTTGCGGTAAATAGTACCAACAGCCGGAGCAAAGGAGCGCTCCCGTGCACCGGTAAGCCGAACGACGCGGGGAGAAATGTATTGCTGATTCAAGCTGTCATACTCAGGCTGCACGACTGACTGCTTCCGAGTGAAAAAAAAACGGTGCTACTCACTCCTCGGCAGCCACTTTTGCCTTGACATCACGGCCACACCTGCGTATGTTCATTACGCAGCATAGGGTAATCAGTTTTGCACAGGGTAAAAGCAAGCACTTCATCAAGGGATTAGTTCGTCACTGCTGGCTGTGTGAAGAGTCAAAAGAAGGTATCGACATTGGTACTTATCAAAATGAATCAAGCGCAGTATGAGCAACACCGTAGAGGGCCAGGATGGTCACATGCTATGGTGCACGATCTGATCACCCGCGGCGTGGCCGCATCCGCTTATCGGATGACTGTCGTCACGCCATGTCTCACCATGAGCGATTTCTCGCTCAATTTCCTTTCCCCCCCATTTCAGTACGACTCACGAAAAGCGAGGCGCATCTGGGCGCACGCACCCGTTAACCACCAAGCTCCGGGAGGTCCTCTGCCTATGGTATGATACCAGCTCACTAACTTTTCACCCGATCGTGACAACACGGGCGAAGGCAAGTGACCTCAGGACATATAGGTGACATCGCAGCATAAGAGTTACCCACTCTGATTGCATTAGATCGCAGGTCTTATGTTAGGAGAATGGGCGTTAGCCCTGTTACGCTACGGCTCCAGTGCTGCCGAATCGACAGAGTATGATGCGACGGTAACCGGTTCGTATCTCACACTCATACCATCTATACCCTGGGTTTCAGTGCAGGCATCTTGTTCGGCCCCACACAGCGGCCGGCAGTATCGTGCCCATTGTCGCCTGGCGATTCCAAACGTTGTTGTCACAGTAGTAAGAATGGGGGGATCGGACAGCACCCGATTGCCTCAAGGGACAATTATGTCTTTTACAGAAGGACAAAAGCATGTCGAAATTTGTTAAGCTCGCTCTGATATTGCTGCTCGTCGCTACAACGTCTCAGGCAGCAGTATTCAAAGTCAAGGAAGGTGGCGCGCCACCCTTCTTTACTAATCTCGACACCGCACTTTTCACTGCCAGCACCTTCGGTCCGGGTCCACACCAGATCGAAGTGTATGCCGGCACCTATAATACCGACATCGACCTCGTGGTTCCCACAAATGTCGATGCCATTACAGGTGTGGAAGCCGGTGTCTTCTTTGTCAACCCGGCACCGCCGACCTTGATCGATCCGACCAAGAACTTCCTTGATGTAAAGGGAAGCCTGGGTCTGACCATCTCCGGTCTGCATGTCTCGGGTTATAATGGTGGTATCGTGACTGCCGGTCCCATGGCGACCGACCTGACAGTTGAAGACTGTGTCTTCGAAGACAACATCGTTGGAATCTATGTCGGTTCCAACGGCGGTCTGTTCAATAATATACAGGTCATCAACGCCTGGCTCGGTATCGGTATCAACTCGCTGTTTTCCGGCGAGGCCATCGATAACAACCTGATCTCCAACAGTACCTTCCAGAATATCCGCCGCGCCCCGGCCATTTCGATCGATAAGGACGAAGACTTCTTCGTCCCCGGCGCCGGAAATCTCGCGGCGTCGCTGCACAACAACGACGTGGTCGCTTGTGTCATTCTCGAATGCACCGACCAGGGTATTTTGCTGAACGGCGGAACCGGCACCGACATCACCGGCTGCGAAATCTCTGATGTGCAGTTTGGTGGTATCGTCGTTTACGGCGGCGCCTCCGGCGGCCTGATCGCCAACAATACGATCTCCCAGACGGCGCAGGGAAGTGTCAACCCCGACAGCACTCTCCTCACCTGGGCCGGCCTTGGTGCCGTGTCGCTGTTCGACGGTGACGGCTTCACTATCGAATTCAACAACATCTTCGATAATGGCGGTCTGGGCAGCATGGGCGACGGCTCTGCTTTCGCCGACTTTGCGGTCGCCCTGTCAGCCGCCAGTGTCGGTACCAACCGTGTCCGCGACAACTGCTTCTACGGCCACGACGGCAAGCAGGGTTCGGACGACGGTGACGGCACCAACGTCTGGCGCCGTAACTGGTACTCCGATCTCGCCGCGGTTCCGTATCTCGTCGCCGGTACTGCCGGTGAAACCGACACCGATCCGGCCCTGTTCAACAACAGCGCCAATACCGGTGCCGCGACCTACGAGGTCCTGAGCATAATCGACATGACCTTTGACTGGACCGCACCCGACTGCGATCCGCTCGATTCGTCGGTCGGTCTTGCCTCGTACGAGTTCACCGTGACCTTCGATCCGGCCAAGCTGGCCTATGTCGGCGGCTCCGGTGCGTACAACGAGGACTTCCTCGGCGATACCGCCTTCTACGGCCCGATCGATGCCAGCGTGCCCGGCCAGGTGACTTTTGCGGGGGCCAACTTCGTCGAACCGGGAGTTGGCAGCGATGAGCTGGCCTCGGCCCAGTTCGAAGCGATTGGTACCGGTCCGGTTACCGTAACTCTTGCCTCGACCTACCTCGACGGCGACAACAATCCCATCATCGTCGAGAACACGGCCCTGAACCTCACTATCGAGGATACCCAGGCGCCGACCATCGACGTGACCGCCAACAACCCGGTCGGTGACGACACCTATTCGGACTTTGTTGATCTGGAGATTACCGGCAATGTGACCGATAACTTCGACCTCAAGGTCGTGGCGTATCAGTTCGACGGCACCACCGGCTGGAGCAACTTTGCGACAGTCGATGGTCAGGCGGATACTTACGGCGCCTTCACCGTGCCGCTCGGCGCTTTGTCCGAAGGTCCGCACGTCCTGAACCTGCGCGTTCGTGACGAGTCGAACAACGAAGGTTTCGTTGACTACTCGTTTACCATCGATCGCACCGGTCCGGCTCTTTCGACCGTCGTGATGAGCGATGCTGACGGTTGTTCGCTGGATCCTGAGTATACCAATGACAATACTGTGACGGTCACCCTGACTGATGATGGTACTGCCGTTGAAATGCAGTTCTCACAGGGCCCGGGTGCTCCGGAAGGATTCATCCCGTACGCCAATCCGACCGCCTACACCCTGACCGGTTCCGACGGCGCCTATCAGCTGTATGTACAGTTGAAGGACGCCTACGGCAACGTCGGTGGCTGGGTGGATGACTTCATCACCCTGGATCTGACGCCGCCGACGGTGGCTGATGCCTGGCTGGTTTCCGACCCGACGCCGGCGACCACCACCACAGCCACGATCGATGCCGACGCCAACTGGGGTGTCGCCGGAGGTACCGTCGAGTATGCGCTGTCGGAAGATCCGAACGACATGCTCTGTGCCGGTACGGTCTGGACGACCGCTCCGCCGTCACCGCGTCCGATCTCGTTCACCCTGTCTTCGGGTGACGGGCTGAAGACCGTGTACTTCGGGGCCCGTGATATTGCCGGTAACATTCACTTTGTTACCGAGACGATCACGCTCGATACCCAGGCTCCCGAATTCCTGACTATGACCGTCCCGGCCTGCTCGCAGGACGATGTTGAAGTCAGCTTCACCTGGGATGACGGTGTCCACCCGGACGTCGAGTTGATAAAGGTCGGTAAGGTCTCTGGCACTTACGACCAAACCTTCAACATCACGGCTGAAGATCCGTCCGACGCTTCGGTCATCAAGCCGCTGCCGCCGTCCGGTTCCTTCACTATCTACGCGGTGCTCGTTGATGCCGCCGGTAATGTTGGTCCGGAAGTGTCGGCAGGTCCGGTGGAAGTCGATCCGACTGCCCCGTCGGCCGGCAATGTCGTGCTGAATGGTGGCGACGGCTGGACCAACTCGGCTACGGTCGACGTTCTGTTGACCGGCGCTTTTGATGCCGACATCACGGAAATCCGCATGACCCAGACCAGCGGCGACTACTCACTGCCGGTCAATGACTGGCAGCCGTATGTCGGCAACCCGGGCATCCAGTTCACGTTCGATCCGCCGGTTGAAGGCGGCCCGATCAACCGCGTCTATCTGCAGGTGCGTGACTGCGCCGGCAATATCAGCACTGAAGTTGACGACGGTATTCGTGTTGACTTGACCGATCCGGTCATCTCGCTCGTCGAGATCAACAGTGGTGATGCCATCACCAACAATCCGGTCGTTTCCGTTGCCGTGACCGATACCGAAGTTCAGCCGGATGAGATTCTTATCTCCGAGGCGGCTGACATGACCGGCGCCGTGAGCTATCCGTATGGTGGACCGTACAGCTTCACGTTGTCCAGCGGCGACGCTGACAAGACGCTCTATGTCCAGTTGATCGACAAGGCCGGTAACGAGTCGAATATTGGCTCGGATAATATCCTGCTCGATACTCAGGCGCCGACCGGTACACTCGACATCGTGTCGACCAACCCGCTGGCCGCCCCCGGCTATACCAATACCAATGCCGTTACGATCGAGAACATCAGCCATGACGGCGACGTCGTGCTGATTATTGTACGTAACGACGACCTGTCGATGAACACCGGCTGGGTTGCTCCGGTGACCTTGATCGATCCGTGGACGCTTGGTGGTTCCGGTGGTACTCGTACCGTCGAGATGCGCCTTGAGGATGTTGCCGGCAACAAGAGCCCGTGGCTCCAGTTCACAATCCAGAAGTCGACTGTTGTTCCCGCCCCGGCCGTAAACTTCACGGCCACCCCGGGCGGCAGCCTGATGCTGGAATGGGATGCTGGTCCCAACGATCAGTATTATTTCTTCCGCTACAACGCATCGTTCGAATACCCGACCTACGCCAGCGGTCCGCCGCCGGCCCCGGCCGCGACCGAAGGCTTCTTCGGTGCCACTGTGACCGGTACCTCGTACCACTTTGACGAGACCGACTATCCGGATCCGGATATGTTCTCGTTCAGCCTGTGGACCGTGGATAACTTTGGTAACACGTCGACTTCCGCTGCTACCACTACGGGTATCAACTATATTCCGGGTGACTTCAATTGGGATGGTACGGTTGAGTTCGTCGAATTCGGCGATATCGCCGCCGCCTACCTGACCAGCCCGAACACCAAGCCGACTGCCGACATTTCGGCTGATGTTGCGGAAGATCCGCTCACTGTCGCCGCCCCGCCGGATGGCATCGTGAGCTTCCCGGATCTGAACAAGTTCGCCCAGAACTACTCGACCTTTGGTGACTTTGGTACTCCCAAGGCCGCGGCTCCTGGCCCGGTCGCTCTGACTGCCGTGTATCCCAACGCGCTGCCTCAGGGCTCGGAGTACACCTTCTCGCTAAACGTCGACGATGCCTCCTCGATTCTCGCCTACCGTGTCGTACTCGACATCAACGAAGCGAACTTCGAGGTTGTGTCGGTTGAGCCGGGTAACGCATACCGCGACAACATGCCTGCCTTCTTCCACCACAATTCGAAGTCGACCGACATCGAAATCGACGGCGCCGTTTTCGGCACCCGCTTCAGTGGTGATGAACTGGCAGTCGTGACCGTACGGGCCCGCACCAACAGTCAGCTCGATCTGGAACAGGTCGAACTGATCGCCCAGGGCCCGGGCAACGAATCTATCGACATTTCGTTCGAAGGTGTTGCCAAGGAAGGTCTGGTGCCAATGGCGTTCTCGCTGCACCAGAACTATCCGAACCCGTTTAACCCCAGTACCGTCATCAGCTTTGATCTGCCGGTGGCGTCTAAGTATGAACTGACCGTCTACAACGTAGCCGGCCAGGCTGTCAAGACGTTCTCCAGCTTCGCTGATCCGGGTACTGTGGAAGTGGAATGGAATGCCGAGGATGTTGCCAGTGGTATTTACTTCTACAGAATCGTCGCAGGTGATTTCACCGCGTCGAAGAAGATGATGCTGCTTAAGTAACTCTGAGGTGCTTTTACCCTTGGGGGGGTAAGGCAGATGGGGGGTTCGTAATGAACCCCCCGTCACAAAACCGAACACGATTTATGATGCAATCATAAATGGAGGACAACATGTCTACCACAGTACGGTCTTACCTCTGCAAGTTGCTTGTCGGCCTCGCCATTATCGCTGGCACTCATAAGGCAAATGCTCAGGAGATCTTTCTCGACCCCGACACCGTCTTCGTAACGACCGGCGCCGGAAACGAAATCGACTTTGATCTTCGAGTCGACGAAAACACGCAGGGAATAAGACTTTTTCAGACCATTATTGCCTTCGACACCTCGAAGGCCGATACCGTGTCGACCGCCTTAGGTCCACTGTTTGAATCAGCGCCGTACACCAACGTATTCAACTCGTACGTCTACTTCGACAGCAACTACGGCACCACCGTGCTGCAAATCGAAGGTCTGCTGTTTGGCGCCACCGCCATTGTTGACGGTCCGGGGATCGTTGCGGAATTCCGCATCGTTACCAAGGGCAGCGGTACGCTCGAATTGGAGATTCTCGAGCACGTCATGACCGATATAAACAACGATCCCATCAGCTCTACGGCCGCCGGAGCGGTGGTCTACATAAATCAACCGCCGGCATCGTTTAACCTCATCAGCCCGACCGAGGATGACACCCTCGCGGTGCTCCCCGGCGACAGTCTTGGTCTTGTCTGGGAGAGCAGCCAATCGGTGTATCCGGGTGAAGCCGTTGAGTACAAGCTGGAGCTGAGTAAGACGTCCTCGTTCTCGTTCGGTTCGGTCTCAACGTTCTTCGGTCTTTCTGATACCGTGCATTATGTCGACGAAGCGTCGCTCGAACTCGACCGAAACTACTGGTACCGGGTAACGGCGATCGGTGAGGATAACAACTTTACCACCGAATCGACACCGTTCAGCCGACGCTTCTACCTGGCCGCGAATCCGCCGCCGGCCGCATTCGACTTGCTGGCGCCGGTCCACCTGGGCTATACCGATGTCTATGGTCGCTCCATCATTACTTTTGACTGGGAGGATGCTACCTCCGGGCTCTCAAATGACACGCTCTGGTACACCGTGACCGTCGCCACGGCGCCCGACTTCGCCCCCCCAAGCGTAGTATTCCAGGACTCGATCATGGATGTCAGCCAGTACGATGTGCCCACCGCCAGCCTGCCCCTGCCCGAAACCGTATTCTGGAAAGTGCTTGCCCGCAACCGTACGGGCCAGACGACGCCATCGACATCGGATTTTGAGACATTCTGTTTCATGCGCGGTGACATGACACCTGCCTACGGCGTTGTCGATCCGATCGATCTATCGTTCCTCGTCGATTACATTTTCGCCGGGGGAATGGCGCCATACCTTGATTTGGCCGGAGATTACAATTGCGATCTCACGCTCAATCCGGTTGACCTGGCAGGATTCGTAGACTACTTCTTTGCAGGAGGTGCGCCACCATTTTGTCCGTAGGAAAGTCTCTCGCTTAATAGGACGCATTGTAAGGCCTCCTAACCTGTGCACTAATCAATGTGTGTCAGGCCCTGCGTAGAGCCCTGCCCGCGATATCTTCGTCGGGCAGGGCCATTTTTTTACCCGGTTACAGCACCAGCGTGCTGACCGTACATTGTCAGTTGCACGACAACGAACGGCATCATATCTTCTCTTGCAGCAATGGCGCATCTCTTTCCACAGCAACTCGGGGAGACCTTTACCGCCCACACGGTATCGGCGGAACAGGCCGTCTACACGGCCGTGGGGAAACTTGACGGCAACTTCTGGGTCTTCCACGACCTGCGATGGGATGAACCGGCCCTGCACGACAGCCGCACCATTGGCCAGGCTGATTTCATTATTGCTCATCCTGACTACGGCTTTGTGGCCCTGGAGGTGAAGGGTGGACGGTGTGATTACAGCGCCGACGATCGCCTGTGGTTCAGCACCGATCGTTTCGGCAATCGCCACCGTATACACGATCCGTTCGAGCAGGCTGCCGACTGCGCCCGTGTCGTCCGCAAGCTGCTCAAGATGACCGTACCCGGTATCAACCGGTTAACCTTCGCGCAGTCGGCGGCCCTGTTCCCCGATTGTTCCATGATCAAACAGCCGCTCCGCGCCGATATCCAGCCCTGGCGCATTCTTGATCAGTCCGATTTGCTGCGGTTCGATCAAGTGGTGCGGCAGTTGTTTGAGGAAGGCTTCGCCGGCCGGCGAATCGACCGCTCTGACGGTATGAAGATCATCGACGGCCTCCGCAAATTGTGGGGCATTCACGATGCTGCCGGGCGGCGGCGCCTGGACCTGCGACTCAGGCAATCGTACCAGCGCCTGATCGACCTGACCGAACGTCAGCTCTCCGTCCTGCGCAGCCTGCGCGAGGCGCCGCAGGTACTGGTGCGCGGTTGTGCCGGTTCCGGAAAGACTACCCTCGCCGTCCACAAGGCCAAGATGCTTGCCGATGCGGGTAAGCGGGTCGGCCTGTTCTGCTTCAATATCCCGCTCGGCGAATACCTCCAGAAGCAATGCGAGGCGTTCAGCAATATCACCGCCGGTCCCATCGCGGAACTGTTTACAGAGTGGCTGACCGACGCCGGCCATGCTCCGGTATACGATGATCCTCAGGAATGGTATGACACGACCCTGCCGAACCTGCTCGTTGATCACCTCGACCGCGTCCCGCACCGCTTCGATGCCGTCATCGTCGATGAAGGCCAGGATATCAGGGCAAGCTACTGGACCGCCCTGGAATTGATGCTGGCCGACCCGGGCAACGCGATATTCTACATTTTCGCCGATCAGGGACAGAATATCTATCATGGTCGAATGAACTTGTCGTTCACCGCCGTACCGTATCTTCTAAATCGCAACGTCCGCAACACCAATCAAGTCTTCACAGCCATTCGGGCTTGCTGTGAGATCGACAGCGACATCGAACCGAGCGGGGTAGACGGTCCCCGTCCCGAACTGTACCGGTACGGTGACGACGCCGAAATGCTGACAACCCTCGAAAACGTCCTCGGGAAGCTCTGCTCCGATGGCATCACGCCCAATGACATCGCCATTCTCGGCACGCGATCGCAGGAGCGAACGAGCCTCAGAGAAGGATCTCGCATCGGACCATTTACACTGACATCGCAATCGCGCTCCCGGACCGACATTTGGAGCATGACCACACATCGGTTCAAGGGGATGGAAGCACCGGTCGTGATACTGTGTGAGCTTGACGATGAACCGTATCGGATCGACGACCTGATTTACGTTGGCATGACCCGCACGACCGGCCACCTGGTCGCGCTGGCGACGGGGGAGACACACTCCCGACTGAAAGAGTCCGGCGCCTGGGTACTGCCGTAGTCATGTCCTTTAACTTAATCCGGTGGCGGGGCTGCTACCCCGCCACCGATTCTGTCGCCCCGCAAGCCCCGCTTTTGCCCCCCGCCCGCAGGCTCACCTCTCATGGCTGCCCCTGTGCCGGGCAGACCCACGCCCTCCTGTTACATTCGAAACCGTCGACGTTGCGCCGCGCGGCGCATTGAGGTCTCATCCTTTGTGCTCTGTGGCTCGATGGCGAAAAACGCCGCATGAATTACCGCCTCCCGATACACCAGCGCTGAACCAACAGTTACGTTAGACGTAAACCGGTAATCCTGACCGACACCGGGTGAGTCGTACGGCTTGGGGACGATCCCCTCCAGTGATGCCATGAATGCCTTGCCGGTTGCCACCGATGGCACTGACGCCTTCTCCGGCGCCGGACCGATCGTTTCCATCGCATAGCTCCGGATCATCTTCGGTCCCAATCGCGCGAAGGCATCGGACCGCGAGAGAATGTCCAAACCAACCACGGCGCCGTCTATCATCACCAGCAGGCCGGTCTGGTTGGCCGCAATCGGGAAGGCCTCGACATACGATTTCAGTTTGGTCTTGCGTGATTCATACACATCCCGCATCGCCGAGGTGGGCGACTCGAGCTTTGCCTCGGCCTGGAGCTCACTGATACTGTCCCAGACCATTGATTGATTGGATCGATAGCTTTTATCCGCCGCCAGCGACATCGACACCGATCGGTTCTTGGTCGATCGCATTCGCGGCGTCATGACCACGTCCGAATCGGAGAACTTCCTCGAGGTATACTGCCACCGCCCGGCTTCCGTACAACTGACCGGGATCACCGTGGTCGACTGCGGCGCCAGCAGCACCGAGGCATTGAGGACCCGGTTCTGTTTCGCGCCGGCCAGCTCTTCGCCGTCAAGCAGCAGCACCGGCAAGTCGGCCCGGTTCTCGACAGACAGCTCCGGCACCGTGCCACCTTCGCTGACCTCAGTCACCTCCAGCAGGTTATCGCCGAGCGCTTCCGCCAGTGTCAGATAGAACGTCTCCCCGGGAGGCCCAATGAGCGGCAGGACAGCCATCCGCTGGTGCACCTGCATTTCCCCGATTGTGACCTCGTCCAGATAGCTGCTGAGAATTGTTGTCATATCGAATCCCTCCAGAGCCGGTTATCGTGGAATACGGTGACCGCATGCCACGGTAACGTGAACAAAAAACAATTTATCTTGCCAAGCGTCATCTGGTGACGCATACTCCTGGTATTGTCAGAAAAAACTCAGGGGATGTCTTATCGAAGGGGACGTATGCCGGAAATAAAGCAGATCGAACGAGTCATTCGTATTCTCCAGCGTCTGTACGTATCGAGAAACATCACAGTTAACAGCTTATACCAGTATTTTGATGGCCGCGTTCCCAAGCGAACGTTGCAACGTGATCTTGTTGAGATATCGATGGCCGACATACCGTTGTCATGCGAGAAACCGCACGGTCAGGAGCAGGTCTGGTCGGTCGATCGCGGCTTCCTCCGCTTCATCCCGCAGACCATCGACAACCAGGAAGTGCTGGCCTCGTTCTTTCTCGAGCGCCTGGCCAGTCTCACCCGGGGCACCCGGTTGGAAAGGGACATCCAGTCGCTCCTGTCGAAAGCGCGGCAATTGACCGGCCCGAATGTCTTTCATTCCAGCGACGGTGATTTCCCGCAGGACATGTTCGGCGCCACTTTCATGGGCTATGTCGATTACAGCCAGCACTCCGAGAAGATCGATCGCATCATCGGGGCGGCCTCGCAGTGCCGGAGCTGCCGTTTTCGCTACCGCCGCCTCTCGGCTGACGCCGACTCGGAGTTCGACGCCAATCCGTACCTGCTGTTGTACCACAAAGGTGCGCTCTACGTGGTGGCATATGTGGAGGAACACGACAACTACATTTTTCTGCCCGTCCAGCGCATTCGCGATGTCGCCGTCAGCGACCGTACGTTCACCCGCGACCAGTCGTTCAGCCTCGAGAAACTCCGCGAAGGTCGCTTCGGCATATACGGTGGTCCGGAACTCAAACCAGAGCGCGTACGCCTGCAATTTTCGTCCGACATCGCCGACGTCATCGAGGAACGGATCTGGCACCCGTCGCAACAGATCGAGCGAAAGGCCGACGGTTCGGTGGTGCTTACCCTGCAGACAGTCGTTTCCGACGAGTTGCGCGCCTGGGTCGGTAGCTGGCTCGACTATGCGACCGTGATCGAACCAAAAGACCTGCTTGCGAGAAAGAAAGAGAGGGCGTGATGGGATTCGAGAAAGGCCGACGTATCCGGAACCTGTACGACCCGGCATCGGCGAAACCGTACAAGCTCTCGCGCAGCAAACTCGATTTCTTCTTCGAGTGTCCGCGCTGTCTCTATATCGACAGGCGGCTCGGCATCAACCGGCCATCCATGCCCGGTTTCACCCTGAACATGGCGGTCGATGAACTGTTGAAGCGCGAATTCGACAGCTACCGCGAGCGTGGCGAACCGCATCCGCTGATGGTCAAGTATGGCGTCGAGGCGGTCCCCTTCGCCCACGATTCGCTGGACGACTGGCGCAATAACCGTCGCGGTGTGCAGTACCACGATACTGATCGTAACCTGCTCCTTTTTGGATCGGTCGATGACATCTGGGTCGACCGTGACGGTAACCTGATGGTGGTCGACTACAAAGCGACCAGCACCTCAAACGAGATTACGCTCGATGGTCCGTATCGGGAGGGCTACAAGCGCCAGCTCGAGATCTATCAATGGCTGTTGCGCAAGAACGGCTTCAACGTGTCCAACACCGCTTATCTTGTCTATGCCAACGGCATAAAGAGTGTCGCAGGGTTCGACAACAAGTTGACCTTCGAAGTTGTATTATTACGTTACGTAGGCGATGACTCCTGGGTGGATGATCACATCGAAAACGTGTACCGCTGCCTGCAGTCGGACAGGCTGCCGGAATCGTCTCCCGACTGCGAATTCTGCGCTTACGAATGGCACCGGGCGCAGGTGCTCAAGGATCTGATGTAAGAAAGAAGAACTGACCGATGATTGAATTAGCATTGGCGATTGGTGGACTGGTAGTCGGCGCCGCACTGGCCTGGGCGATAACGCAGAGCCGAGTGAGGAGCCGCTATGAAGCACGGCTCGATGAAGAAGAGCGCCGCGCGGTCGATGCCGAGGCCAAAGCGAGCGGCCTGCAAAACATGATCGACGAATTCCGCTCGCGCGAACAGAAAGCGGCCGAGGATTTCGAGAAGCTGCGCGCTCGGCTCGACACCGAACAAAGCGCCCGGGTCAAGGCCGAAACACAACTGTCGGAAACGCTCGAACGCCTGAAAGAAGAACGCAAACTGCTCGATGAAGCCAAAGAAAAGCTGACCGAAACATTCAAGTCGCTCGCCGGCGACACCCTTGACAATACCAATAAGCGTTTCCTGCAGCTGGCCAGGGAGTCGTTCGACAAGATCATGAGCGACGCCCACGGCGACCTCGGCAAACGCCAGGAAGCGATCAAGGGGATGGTCAAGCCGCTCTCGGAGTCGCTGCAGAACTTCGAGTCACATGTCCGTGAGATCGAAAAGCACCGCAACGAAGCCTATGCCGGTCTCACCGAACAGCTCAAGCGCCTGTCGCAGGACCAGCAAACCCTGCAAAACGAAACCCGCAATCTGGTCACCGCCCTGCGCTCACCCAAAGTGGTCGGAGCCTGGGGAGAGATGGCGCTGCGCCGCGTTGTGGAACTGGCCGGTATGACCGAGTATTGCGATTTTACCACCCAGGTGTCGGTATCTACCGCCGAAGGAGTACGGGTGCGCCCCGACCTGATTATCCACCTGCCGGGTGATCGCAAGATTGTCGTCGATGCCAAGGCGTCGTTCGACGCTTACCAGGAAGCTATCGAAGCCGAGACCGAAGAACTGCGCCAGCAACGTCTGAATAAGCATGCTGCCAATATTCGCTCACACATGAAAACACTCGCCAACAAGAGTTACTGGCAGGAGTTCGAAACCGCGCCCGAGTTTGTCGTTATGTTTATTCCCGGTGAGTCGTTCTTCGCCGCCGCCCTCGACGCCGACCGCCGGCTCCTCGAAGATGCCATGGAAAAACGCGTCGTGCCGGCCACTCCGACTACCCTGCTGGCGCTGTTGTATACCGTGGCGCAGGGCTGGCGGCAGGAGCAGATCACCCGCAACGCCCAGGAAATCAGCGAGTTGGGCAAGCAACTCTACGAGCGGATGAAAGTACTGGCCGATCACGTCGGCGATATTGGGAGGGGACTGGAAAAAGCCAACAGCTCCTACAACAGCGCCGTCGGTTCACTGGAGGCCCGGGTGCTGCCGTCGGCACGGCGGTTCAAGGAACTGGGCGTGACCTCCGGCGATGCCGAAATTACACCCATACCGCCGATCGAAACAACACCCCGTTCACTGACTGCGCCGGAGCTGCTTACTGATGATGATGACAACGGCGAATCCTGACCGAGCCGAGAGTTCTTGTCACAGCGTGCCGAATTGACGATATTGCCGCACGTAAATATTCAGCTCTGAAAGGGCCAACGGGACACGCATGGGGCCGGGCAGGTCGAGCACATTCATCAATCTTATCTATCGAATTGTCATCGCGATAATGGTGACTACAGTCTTCACCGCGCTGCCGGTATCGGCATCTGAACTCCAGCGAATCGACATCGACGACAGTTTCCACGAACGGGTGATCGCGTGGCGATTGGACACGACCTTCCGCGATGCATTCGAAAAAGGGATCGTCTTTCCTCATCGGACTACGAGTATTCTCGCGCACGGCGATACACTCTACGAAGCAGTCTTTCTCTCCAACATTGTGAATTTTGATCCCATCACTTCAAGTCTGCCGTCAACCCTGAATACACACCGTTTTATCGAAGGTTATCGTATTATCGAAGAGTGGCCGGTGGGCGGGGAGCTGACCGATATCTACTCTGTATTCGACCCGGCAGCCCAGCGCCCGCTGGTGATTGCCGGCGGCTACCGGAACGACTCTTCCTTCCTGTATATCACGCCGCCGTTTATCGATGAGTACCATGCTGTTTTTCTTGGCACGGGTGAAGACGAAACGGGAGACGGTCATTGGCAGGGGATTGTCAGGATTTTGCTGGTCGAAGATTTTGATGCTGACGGTCAACTCGAGGCGGTAGTATTAGTGAATGCAGGTCGCGATCGCAGCGGGAGAGCCTTGATCTGTGTCGACCTGACCGACTACCGGGAAGAATGGCGGCTGTCAACCGCGTCTTTTCCAAATAATGTCGTCCTGTTGAACACCCGACAGGGCAAAAAGCTGGCCGTATCCACGCAGTCTGCCGCCCATGGTGCTGAATATGACGGCATGTCCGACTACTACAGCTACCTGTTGATTATAGATCCGTCCACAGGGGAGCTGGATCACAGGGACATCGTTGGTCGATATGCCGAGACGACGTATGTTATTGATGGGCCCTCCGACAGTACCATGCTTCTCCTTCATTCGCTAAAGCGAGAGCAGGTACTGGGTACATCGGCTGTTTCCGTGCTGTGGCAATACCTGTCGTTGTTGAATCACAGAGGCGAAATCATCGCCACGGTCCAGGATTCGTCAGGATTCAAGGACAGTTGGCGGCCTCACCCCAAAGATAAAAGGGGAGTGGCGGTATACTCCGTCAGCCTTGAGGGCGTGATTACCGGCTATGATTCCGCGTTGAAGCCGATTGCCCAATCTGAGCCATCGCGCTTTACATCCTGTCTCGGCGCATTCAGCGATGTCTTCGATCAACCCTTTGTTTACGTCCTTAGCGATCGAACCCAACGCGTTTATTTCGTCGATGCCGAATTTCGCGTGTTGTCATTGGTCCGCAATCTCCAATGGGTCCACCTTGTCAGGTACCAGTTGGCCGACTCAGTAATGAGCGTGTTCCTTCTTAAGGACCTGAAAAAAACAAGCTATATCGTCCGTCCCATCAAGCAGACCTTTCTCGATATCGCCACCATCTACTATAACCTCTACCAGCCCTACGTGTTGTCCTTCGTCGGGCTGCTCATCGGCGCCCTCGTTGTCACCCAGGTCTACCGCGGCCGCGACAAGCGCAGCTTGAGGCTGATCGCCGAGCAGAAAGCCGAAATCGAGCGCAGCCACACCGCCCTTCAGGAGGCTCAGCAGCAGATCATTGCTGCCGAAAAATACAAGCAGGCCAAAGATATTGCCGGCGGCTTCGCCCACGAGATCCGCAACGCTTTGTTTCCGGCCAAGACCAGCCTGCACCGTCTGCGCAAGGCCGACGCCCCGGCCGGCGCAACCGACTCCCTCGAGCGCGCCATCAACCGAGCCATCGAAACTACCAAGGTCATATCATCGTACGCGCATCTCGAAGACACTGCCCGACGCCGGCCCGTCGAAGTTACATCAATTATCGATTCCGCTCTGGCTGACGTGAACGACCAATTGACAGCTCAAGGCGCCGAGGTCCATCTGCAGAACGAGGCAGGTGAGGCGTCGATCGTCGCCGACACCGAGCAAATCCAGCTCCTGCTTCTGAACCTGCTGCGCAACAGCATCGATGCCGTGGCCGCCTCTGACGGCAAACGAATCACTCTGTCCATTAGTCGCGTAGATACCTCCGTCGAGATCGCCGTCACCGATAGCGGCCCCGGCTTTACCGACGAATCGGCTGCTCGCGCCTTCGACGCCTTCTACAGCACCAAACCGACCACCGGTACCGGCCTGGGACTGACCATCTCCGAGAAGATCGCCGTCGCACACGGGGGATCGCTGACGATCGATTCCTCCTATTCTGGTGGCGCCCGCGTTGTCCTGGGTCTGCCGGACGCCACAGGCAATCGAGGGTAGCGTGCAACGACGGTCACTGCTCATACTCGCTGCGATTGTTGCCGGAATCACTGTATCGGCGCAGACGCAACCGTCGGTTGAACGCCTCGATATCGAGCCCAGCCGTTCGTCGCGACTCATGCCCTATCAGCTCGACACGCTCTGGTACTGGGGCTATGACGGCAAGGTCCGCCACCGGGGGATCACGGTTCTCTCATCCGCCAATGCCACTACCGATACTGCGTATCTGGCGATAGCCTTCAACGTGCCGGTTGGGCTTGATCTGCCGTCAGGCGTCAACACAATGCGGTTTCCTCCGTTCACCGGTTATTTGTACGACGAACAGCCGGTGTCGATGGTTATCAGCGACATTACGACATATACCGATG
>CAZJCK010000024.1:22991-45387 GCA_964544635.1 uncultured Ignavibacteriales bacterium
ATACCGATGTCACGAGCCTGGACGACCGACAGGCTGTATGCCACATTTCACTGATCGGACAATCCGGCAACCTGCTGGCCGACAGCCGCGATACCGTCCAAATTCGTACAGTCTGGACCATGGACCGCGACCGCGACGGCAGCGATGAGATCTACAGCATTAACAGGTTGGGGATCATTCGACAATATGACGGTAATCTTGACTGTGCAGCGGAATCGGGACCGACCGTATTACACGAATACCATGACTATCTTCCTCGAGTATTGGACGACCGTGGTTTGATTTATGCCAAGACCGTGAACGAGCGCTATGTGATCCTCGACGACCAGTTCAACTGGCTCGCCGATGCCCCTGGGTTGGGCAGCCAATTGCGGCAGATGTCCACTGACCGCCTTGAACAGAGACCTGTCATTGTCGGCTCAGCATCGAGCACCCGTGGTGTCGCCCTCCAGCTCAACCGTCGTGACTGGCTCGACATCCTCGGCATCTACTACAACGACTTTCGCGAGTTCATACTCGCTGCCCTGTTCAGCCTTGTCGCCGGTATACTGATCATGGCGGTCTACCGCCGTCGCGACAAGCTAAGTCTCCGCACAATCGCCGCCCAGAAAGCCGAGATCGAGCGCAGTCATGCGGCGCTGCAGGAAGCGCAGCAGAAGATCATCGCGACCGAGAAGTATCGCCAGGCGAAGGACATCGCCGGCGGCTTCGCCCATGAAATACGCAACGCTTTGTTTCCGGCCAAGTCGCGGCTCTACCGTTTGAAGAATACAGCCCCGTCATCCGCCGACGCTCACGCTGCCATCGAGCGGGCGATCGATCGTGCCATCGCCTCGACCCGCATCATTTCCACCTATGCCCAGCTCGACGACGCTCAGTCGCGCCGCGATATCGCGGTCCGATCTCTTATTGACGAGTCGCTGGCGGCGCTGAACGATCTGTTCACCGCCAATGCGATCGAGGTGGTGATCGACGACGCCACTGATGGTACACATGTACGGGCGAATGAGGATCAACTGCGTTTGGTTTTTGACAATGTCCTGCGAAACGCCGTAGATGCCTTGACCGGGCGGGGAAAACGGTGTATCTTTGTCACAATTGCTCACCATGAGCAGGCCGTTCTGATTCGATTTGAAGACACCGGTCCGGGCTTCTCTCGCGACGCAAAGGAGCGCGCTTTTGACGCTTTCTTTACGACCAAGCCGGATCGCGGTACCGGGTTAGGCCTGACCATTGCGCAAAAGGTGGTGCAAGCACACAATGGGACAATTGCTATTGATGACGGTTGCGACAGTGGCGCTATTGATATCCGGCTGCCGTCAGTATAACTTAAGCGCAGGGCAATACGTGCAGGGAAAATACAGATGGGACAAGTCAGCAAGCCAAAGATCCTGATTGTCGATGACGATCCCAACGTGGTCGAAGCACTCAGCGACTTCTTCTGCGATTCCTATGAAGTCGTGGTAGCCTATTCGGGTGAAGAAGCAATCAAGGCGGTTGAGGAGCATCCCGATACTGTCGCTGTCCTCCTGGACATTCGCATGCCGGTGATGGATGGCCTGGAAACCGCCCGACGGCTGCGCTGCCTGGCAGCCGACCTGCCCATACTCTTTCACACCGCGTACCCGGGGCAGTACAAGGAAGAAGAGATCGACGCCAGCGAAAAGCCGTTCGAGTTCCTGTTGAAAGGGGAGTCGCTCACCAAGCTGGAGCGAGCGGTGCGCAACGCTGTCGAAATGTGTCAGTTGCGGCGCAACGTGAGCGCACGCGTCGATGCTTCAGAAAAAGACCTCAGGATGGTGGGGCGGACCCCGGCCATGCGCGAGGTTTACGAGAAAGTGCAAAAGGCCGCCCTCGCCGATGCACCGGTCATGATCCTGGGACCATCCGGCACCGGCAAAGAACTGGTCGCCCGCGCCATTCACCGGCTCAGCCCGCGTCGCGCCGCGAGTTTCATCGCCTTCCCCTGTAATCACAAGGCGGCCGACCTGGTCGAGGCGCACCTGTTTGGCTATGTCCGCGGCGCCTTCACCGGCGCCGTTACCGACACCATCGGGCTTTTCGAGGCTGCTGACGGCGGTACCGTCTTCCTCGACGAAATCGGCGATCTCGATATTACTACCCAGGCCAAATTACTGCGTGTCCTCGAGTATGGCGAGTACTACCCGGTCGGCAGTGCCGAGATCAAAACGATGTCGGCACGAATCCTCTGCGCCACCAACAAGGACCTGAAGGAAGAGGTGGCGTCCGGACGTTTCCGCGAGGACCTCTATTACCGTCTCAACGACATTCCAATCAAGCTGCCGTTGTTGCGTGACCGGGTGGAGGATGTGCCGCTGCTGATCAACGAGTTTATGCGTCGCTACACCATCGAAAAGGGTCGGCCGCTCATGCATCTGACAGATGAGGCTCGCGACACTCTGCTCGGTTTCAACTGGCCGGGCAATGTCCGTCAGCTCGAACGGGCCGTGCGCAGCCTCGTGCTGATGACCGATTCGGACATCATCGATGCCGAACAGGTTCGTACTTATCTCGAACTGCCACCGGTCGAGACCGAGCCGGAAACCAATTCCGGCAATCTTCTTCGTCAACGCCTCGAAGCTTTCGAGCGGGCGCTCATAGCCGATCAGTTGCGTCGCTACGGTGGCAATATTGCAGCCGCCGGCCGCGCCCTCGGGGTCGATCGTGGCAATCTGCGTAAACGCATCATCAAGCTGGGGCTTGAGGATCTGTCGTCCGATTCTCTGTCGAACTGATTTCCAAAAGCAGATTGGCGACGTTCGATGTGGTTAATTTCACTCCTGGTATTTAGTTGCAGTCGTGTCGATTTGACGACATCGCTGTGCCGCCGTCGTTGGCTCTACGCATGTAACCATCGCTACCGCAGCAACTTGCCTGAAACGCCGAGATCCGGCATCGCATTTGATACCATATTTGAACAGACAGGCACTTGAGCTGCACCAGCACAGCGGCAGATGATAGTCTCCGCTGCGTCTCAGCAGACGTGCGTGCGACGTAAGTATTTTAACTCCTGCACTATCGACTTGCGGGTTCTGTTCCCAACAGCGCGCAGTGTGGCTCATTGAGACGCAGTTCGACGCGAGGGGGGTCGGACCGGACAGCGCTACTGTCCGGTCCTGCCATTATCGACAGTGTCAGTTTTTCGCGGGATAGCAGAGTAGAGATCATCTTCTTTGCCTTCGGTCTTCGACCGAGGCATTTTACTCCGGCGGCTGGGTTGCGCTTCCATTGCCGCCGGAGTTTTTCTTTCAAAAATCTGGTAAAAAATACCAAAAAATGGGCCTCAGTGACGACTTAAGCGTTGACTTTTCCGTCTCGTGGCGCTACTCTGCTTTTACGGAGCGCAACCCTGTCAGTAAAGCATACCTGCTCAGCATGGCAGGGGGGAATACGACGCGTCTTTTTTCGGTCGAAATGAGATCATAAACCTGACCACTTTCGGTGGTACATGGAAGCAGCATCCGGCTCACAGACCGGAATGTAAGCGGTGGGGTTTGCCTGTTCGCTGCTGTTGTCCTCAACTTCCAGACAGAGAAGACCCGGCGGTATGAAGAAAACCGCCGGGCCTCAGCCCACGATGATGGGCAATGATGGGGTCCCCCCGAATGCGTAAGGTCCCCTGCAGGAGTGCTCTGTGCTGGGCAGGACTTTGACTTATTGCATATCAAATTCAATGCCCGGCGAAGCTCCCTGGGGCGACAACTAAGCTGATGAAAATCAAGTGGTTACGTATGAGACTGAGTAGTCATGCCGAGCTGGCGGTCGATGTAACTACAAGCAGCCATCATCGGAGTGGTCAAATCGACTTCAGGCGAGATACAATTTCACTGCGCTGAAAACGGCACGCATCAGGTACGACACCACCCTCCCCCTTTGTCCCATGTTCGTACGGGCATTCCTGGTCGTTGAGCATGTCCTCATCCGGTCCGCCACTGCGGCGGTCAAAGACGTTTACTATCCGCCTACAGGCAGATGTCGCACATGCTGCCGCCCGCAAAGAAGAAGTCCACCATGACAGCTAAGTCGACCGGGTCGACCGCGCCACTGCAATTTACGTCGCCCGACACCAACGGCGAAGGCGGTGCGCCACCGGAAAAGAAGAAGTCGGTGAAGTAGGCGAGATCAACCGGGTCGATGGTACCGTCGGAATTGACATCCCCCGGAAACTTGCAGATTTCAATCCAGGCGCCATTGGGTGTCGCCGGTATCGTACGGTTCTGGCTGTCGCGCAAGGTCAGTTCAATGAACTTCACCTGCGTCGTACCATTATCGACCGCATTGAACTGAAATCTCAGAAGTTCCCCCGGTCCCTCAATTGTCTGGGTGTCCGGCAGGTAGAAGATGTCGACAGTAAGTGACGACGAATCGCCGGCGAGGAAGTCCCAGAAAAGGGTCACCGAGTCGCCGGATGGGAACAGGCTGCCCGGTTCGATCGGTTGAAATGCCGTCGCACTGGTATCCAGCTCCACCACCGCGTTGTCGAAACCGATCACCATATGTATGCCCTTCAGTCCGTTGTTGTACAGGCCGGTAATCGGATTGACGGCCATCACCGTCATCACTATGGTATCGCCCGGTTCGCCGTATATCGTATCCGGGGCCATGTGGATGATGGCGTTATCGGCGGCGATCGGCGACACCAGCCCGGCAAGGAACAGGGTCGCGATGATGACGACGACAGTATGGATCAAGGCGCGGAACAAATGTCGCATGGGGCTGCTCCTCCTGAGAACAGGTAGTCGACGAAGTAGGCGAGATCAATCGGGTTTGCTGCACCGTCGCAGTTGAGATCGGCTGAGCGGTCATCGGGCATCGGCGCGGCGCCGCCGCTGAAGAGCCAGTCCACCATGTACGATAAATCGACCGGACCGGCGGCGATGCCGTCATTGTTAACATCCCCGGTGGTAAAAGCGAGTGGACAGATGAGCAGTTGCCCGTCAAGCGCCCAGGCCGGGATTTCGACCAAGTCGGTTCCCTCCAGACGAGTGAAGAAGAAATGCAGATCGGTCAGGCCGCCATCCAGCATCACGAACGAAATCTTCGCCAGGTGTGAATAGCCGTCGATCGTGCGCCCTCCCGCCAGGCTGCCGAAAATGTCAAAGTACCATTCGTTCACGTTTGGGTCGAGGCTGTCCTTGTAGCTGAAGAACTGGTTGAACGAACTGCCGGCGGCACTCAGCCAGTCACCTGCCGGTACTATGGTGTCGATGCGCACCAGCGTGGTGTCGAATTGAATCTTTGCCCTGAAGAACGATGCATCCTGAATGCCGGTATCGATCGCAATGTATACGTCGAGCGTGTCGCCAACCCAGGCTGTTTCCACCGGCGGATCGAAAATGAACCGCTCCTGCGGAATGCGCTCACTTTCGGCTTGTCCGGTCGACACCCCGACAAAGGCTGTCACCAGGATTATGGCAAGTTGTCGAATCATTTCAGTTTCACTTTCTCAAGGATGCCGGGGGATAGTTGTACCATCCCCCGGCACCATATATTGTGCTTATTTCAGCAGGATCATCTTGCGAGTCTCGCTGAAGGCACCGGCCGTCAGGCGGTACAGGTAGATGCCACTGGCAACACGGTTGCCGGCGTCATCCCGCGCCTGCCAGGTTACATCGTAGGTACCTGCTTCGAGCCGCTCGTCGAGGAGCAGCGCGACCCGCTGTCCCAGCATGTTATATACTTCGAGCCGGGTCTCGCCGGCGACCGGGAGGCTGAAGTTGATAACCGTTGCCGGGTTGAACGGATTGGGGTAGTTCTGCGACAAGGCGAAACGATCCGGCACCGTGGCGCCAACACTGGTGCGCACGGCGGCCCGCAATTCGTTGTTCTCCAGGTCGCGCATGACCACATCGGCCAGTTCGATCGGCGCAGATGCGTCGCTCGGCGTGCTGAACGTCAGTTCAGCTACCGTGCCCGAACCGACAATCGGCATCCCCTTGCCGAGCAGCATGAAGTCGAACCGCGTGCCCTGTTCGGTCGGCACTGCTTTGTGGAAGATCGGCAGACCCGACTCTTCCGCGGCTTCGCTTAACTCAAGAGTGCGGAGCGTCTGTGTCGCATCATGCTTCACCAGAACACTGAAACCCTTCACGCTGGCGTCGTTGTTTTCAAGAAGCAGCTTCCAGGTTTCGGTCTCGGCGTTCGGATCACGCTCCAGCGCCAGGCCAAGCGGACCGTTGACTGTCTGACCGGCGAACATCGGTACACCCTTCAGGGTGGGGGAGACGCGATCGAAGTTGATGGCAAAGATAATACCATCCTCAAAGTCAATCACGCCGTCCGGCACCGGAATCGAATCCAGGTTGCCCGTCACCGTCGGACCATAATCGACCTCACCGACAAAGCCGGGGTTACCGGTCGACGTTCCGTAGGCCGTGTAAAGCGGGTTGAGGTCTTCGGCATAGACGAAACCGTCATAGTCGCCGAAGCCACCGCTGCCGCCGACATCGCCGAGCCAGTAGGAGGCGGCGCGATCGCGCGAGGACGGCACGCCGACTGAGAAGTTACCGGCCGAATCATAGGCGAACGCCGCATAGTAATAGATGTCGCGGGTGCCGTCGTTGAGATCCTGGATGTCGATGTGCGAGGTCGAGGGACCGTCGTACACCGTATTGCCCTGCGTCTGGTTCACCGGGTAACCGGGCACCGGAGCGCCATAGGCAGGATATCCGTTCCAGCGTACGCGCTGGATGCGAATGCCGGCCAGGTCGGAGTTAGGCGGATTGGTCCAGCTCAACTTGATCCGGTTGTGTCCCGGCAGGGCGCGCAGCGCGGTCGGCGAGGCCGGCGGCAAGGCGTCCTTGATGAAACACCAGCTGTAGCTGCAGGAGTCGGCGAAGCGACGACCATTCACGTCGACCACCTGGAAGTATACACAGTGATTACCGTTCGCCAGTCCGGCATAGCCCGGAATCGACCAGCCGGCATTATTGTAGGCGGCGGTGCCCACATCAGCCGCCAGCAGCGACCAGGTACCGTTGCAGTTGTCGAGACTGTAAAAGATCGAGTCGATCTCGCAGTTGTCGGTCGCCTGCAGGGTCAGGACCGGCGTGTTGGTCACCGTGAAGTACTGACCCGACGCCGGGGCGGTTACCACCATATCGGGATCGCCACAGTCGGCGACCACCGCAACGGCGTTGGGTAGCGGCGACGGAATCGAGTCGTTGTTGCTGTCTCGCATCAGCAGGTAGTCGGCATAAATATCCGACGACGTGCAGATGTCATCGCTACTGTTCATCGTAACCGTGAACAATGTCTGCGGTCCGGTCGCCGAGCCGGTCTTCACCAGCAGCGGGATCGTCACCGTGTCGGTGCCGACACCGTCGGCGCTGAACGTCGGCGGCAGAATCTCGAAGTTCGCATCGGCTACCGCCAGGTTCGAAAGCGTGAGTTGTCCCGGATAGATCAGGCGCAGATTAGCACCCTCGAGATCGGTCACGCTGGCAGCCAGGAAGACGTCGAACACCAGATCATCCGGGTCACAGTAGTACAGGATGTCATCCGGAGTGAAGACAATACCGCTCGACACCCACGGGCAGTAGTCCACGGTACCCACGACTTCATTACCCAGCGAACCATGAATTTCAGCCGTCTGGTTCTTCATGTCAGCGGCCGGGAAACAACTGCCGATGGTGGCTTCCTGCGTGCCGGAGTTGTCCAGCGGCCCGCCGTAGCTGCCCCAGTAGTTGTTCTCGGCATCAACAGCGCCGGTCAGGAAATTCTGGAAGCCGGTGCTGTTGCCGGAGATGTTGTTGTTCGAGAACAGTATTGTCGACGGCCAGCCGTTGTAGAGACCGATGCCAAGATTGGCGTTGCCGACAACCTGGTTGCCGTCAAACGTCAGGTCCTTCGGGCCGTACGGACCGTCTTCGGTGTACCAGGACTCGGCATAGGCGCTCAGGAAGACGCCGAACGAGTTGTTGGCCATGGTATTGCCGACGAGGTTCAGGTTGCGACCGCAATCAATCCACAGGCCCGACGCACCGGCGTCGTGCAGATTGTTGTCCGCCACCTGCAATGCCGCTCCCGCCGAGGTTATCGATTGCAGCACCATCGCCGCATTCGTCGTATTGTACACCTCGTTATTGGCGACATACAGCCCCTCGTAGTCCAGATGCGCCGTAATGCGGGCCGGATCACCAACCGGATAGCCGAACCCTTCCGACTCATATCCGATGTAGATACCAAAGCCATGCGTGGTGTGCGCAATGTCATGCACCAGCAGATTGGTGAGGGTTACGTTGTGCAGGTTGCCGGGCGGGGTCGATTCATACCCGACCACGACACCGTTACCACTCGATGTGTAGTTAGCGATTTCAAAGTTGTCGAATGTCACATCACCCGATGTCACACTCACAGCAGTACCGCTCAAGCTGGCACCGTCCAGCACCGGTTTGGACAGACCGGCCACCGTCAGCGGCTTGTAAATCACGATCGTTTCATTGTAGCTGCCGGCGCTGACATTGACAATGTCATTGGCCGAAGCAGCATCGATCGCCGCCTGGATGGTACCGTTGGTACTTGCCACCCAGGTCCACGGTGTAGTGTGCGGATCGCCGACATAGTTGGCGCCGTACCACGGCGAGTACAACCAGTCACCGTCGACCATGCCGGCCACGGTTGCTTCGTCGGCAGCGCCAAACCAGTTGAACTGCGCATTCTGCTGCGTCGCCATGGTCGAACCAAGCGCATAGGTATTGCCCGACAGGTCGTTGTCGTTGGCTGTTACCTCGACCGGGCCACCGTAATCATAGGCGAAGATACCGTAGTCCCAGTTATTGATGGTGCAACCGGACACGTTCAGCACCGCCGTTTCGGTCGAGGTCGAGAACGCCCCGATACCCCAACTGGCCACAGCGCCGGTACCGGTCAACGTCGTATTGGTCAGGTTGACCACCGACGGCGCTGCCGACTTGGAGCGCTGTGCCTTGGCGTCAGGCATTTGCGGATCGATCGGCTGTGCCATCAGGCGATCTTCCGCGCCCAGCGCGCTGGCCGCCGCACCGCGGTACAGGTAAAATCCGTCACCGATCGGGTTGGTAATCGAACCGTTGGTGAAACTGCCGCTACCGTCGATCCAGTACACACTGGTCTGGCAGCCGTCGAGTCCGATGTCATCGGCCACCACGTTGTACAAACCCTGCACCAGGAAACCGGTCGCGCTCCAGGTGGCGCCGGTGTAATTGATGCCGGTGACATCACAATTGGTGGCGCTGCCGGCGCAACCGAACTGAATACCATTCTGCGCGATCGTCGATGTCGGTCCCGCGCCGGTCACGATACAGTCGGACACATTCATCGTCAGGTATGCACCGGTTCCGGTGATACCGTTCTTCTGGAAGTCGTCCACGGTGCAGTTGATGATGTCGACAGTCTGGTTCGGACTGGCAGCCGCCGTGGCATAGATTCCCAGGCCGTGCTGCGCACCGTCAAACGGCGTGTTGCGAATACCGGTCACATAGCAATCGGCAATCGTGCCCGAGGCCTCGCTGTAGGCGACACCGACCATGCGATAATTGGCGTTACCCAGACCCAGACCGTCGACCGTAAACCCGGTCATATCGACCGTTGCATTGTCGACAAAAACTACCGGGTAGTTGTCATTAGTCGTTGTGAAGAAGCTCGTCAGGCTGGCGGGTGAATGGATCAGCGAAGATCCCACGCCATCACCGTTCAGGGTCACATCTTTGGTGACATGAACCTGCTCGACATACGTACCGGGGCCGACCTCAACTGTGCCGCCGGCCTGAACCGCCGCGAGGCCGTCACCGATGTTGTCAAATGCATCGTAGCCCCACAGATGTCCGCCGGCGCTGCCGGAGGTGTAGTCATCGTCGACATAGACGATAGAGGGACCGGAGGCGGTCAGGTTGCAGACCGTGAAGCTGTTGTCGGCGCACCAGGGGTCGAAGTCGACATTGCCGAAGTTCTCGGCGCTCACACCGGCGATGGTCACCGTTCCCCAGTAGTTATCCGTAGCCGCTACTTGCGGTGTGGCCTGGTTGACCAGTGAGCCATATGCCGAACCGTCGACGCCGCCATAGGTCTGCACGTTGTTGCTGAACTCGGTATGGAAGACCGTGACATTGGTCGGGCTGGTGTTGCTCTTGCCCGGCTCGCCGATGCGCAGGCCGCGCTCGTTACCGTCGAACAGGCAGTTGAGGACCTGCACATTGTTGACGACCGCCGGGTAGGCGGCATAGCTCGGATCGCTGCCGGTGCCGCGTCCCTTCACCGCCAGGCCAACGCCTTCTTTCAAACCGAGGGCGTTGTTCTGGAACGTACAACCGTCAAAGACAAAGTTCTGGTACGTTTCCTGACCCTTGAGATTAATGTCCAATCCGGCATGCCAGGCGGCATTAAAGAAGCCAAGGAACTGACCATTACCGATAACGTCACAATTCGTGAAGGTGGCATTGGACAGCTTTTCGACATACATCCCCTTGGCATCATTGTAGTTGAAGCTGGTGTTGGATACATCCACCTGGTCGACCATCGGGCCACCCGGAGGATAATAGGTCGAGTTGTTCTTGAAGAAGTACCAGCCATAGGTCAGGTTATCGAAGGCGCAATCGGTAACTGTCAAATTGTTGACCGATACTGGATTGAGAATCTTCAAGCCAACTTCATTCTCGGTGTCGGTTTCCGGATTGCTGCCAACGATGTGCAGGTTATCCAGCTCGAGGTAGTCGCAGTCGGCCGACACCAGTACGCCGGACGCCTCGATCGGGTTAAAACGCATGCCGCCCAGCAGCATAGGATTCGCCATTGTGCCGGTGGCGGTGATCTCGCACACCGTCGTGTTGGCACCCGGCGCTACGATCGTATTGGTCAGGTTTTCACCCGAACCGGCGCCGGTGATGGCAAGCTGTTTGTCCAGGACGAACGACTGCGTGTAGTAGCCCGGATCGGCCGTGATGACATCACCAGCGGTGGCATTGTCGATGGCATCCTGGAACGTGTAGTGATCGGTCGTGGCAGTCACATTATGAATACCGCCGGCGCCTTCAAAATCGAACGACAAGGTGTCGCCGCCGGCCGCCGGTTTGAGGATCATGACCAGGTCATCGATGTGACCATCGAAACTGGCCGCCCACGCCGTGCCGGTGCCAAACTTGATCAGCCAGACCTCTTCGGATGCATAGTCGATCGGTGTGAGGTCACCGGAGCCAAAATAATCGCTCCAGGTGATCGGGCCGGCCTGGATATCAGCCAGCGTCGGGCCGCCATAACCGCCGATCAGGTTGGCATGATTGTGGTCGATCCAGGTCAGTTCGTTGGTGGCGCCGTCGGTTACCCAGTGATTCCAGGCAGCCGCAGTGTAGCTGTAATTGTTGCTGTACAGCGGTTCGGCGTTGAGCCGGTGGCCGTACCAGGAATCGCCGCCGACAAACGGCTGGGTGTAGATGGCAACGAAGAAGTCGACACCGGAGCCATACGGCGCCAGTGAGCCATCCTTGGTGCGATACGAGATGCTCTCAATATCGCCTACCGTGATCGACGTTCCGAGAGTAGCTTCATCGATGTAGAAGTAGAACTCGACATACGGCTTGGAATTATCAGCCTGCCAGCTGCCGCTGCCGGTGTACGCCTCGGTCGTACTACCGAGACAACCGAACGAAAGGGCGGTCGAGCCGTTGGCCTCAATGTGAGTGGTGGCGGCGAACGGTGCTGCCGTGAACAACAGGCAGACCAGCATCACCGAGAGAGTGAACGTTAAGGATTTCACAAGCAATTCTCCTCCTGTGCTGAAAGTACACGTGAATCTGTGTTTCATAGCCTAGCGAAGTAAGTAGATGTGTCGATACGCGAACAGCCCTGCGCTGTCGTGACCGAACCGTATCGACCCCGCATAGATACTGAACGGTAGTCCCTTCTGTCCTCCTCTACGTTGTGGCCGATGTTCACATCGACCCGTTTGGCCGCATCCATCGAGCATGCAAACATGCATCGGGCTATCGAACCCGCATCAGCGCCCGCCGCGGACATACGTCCCCGCTCGCGAACGGCCATGATCCGATGCCGCTCAATTAGTACTTACTGAACAGGGGGGGACGGGTAGTACAAAGGCTACCATGCCAGATGGTTCAAATGTAATCCTGATGATGCTGACGAACCCTGCGCTACTCTTGTCCGCCTCCTAATCGTCCCTGTACACAAAACCTGCGTCTGCACCCAGTATAATGCCTGCCATGGCGGCTGTCAATTCCAAAGCGGACTCAATGAGAGATTTTCTGACGATAATGCTGCGAGTGGTCATCCACAAGGCATCCGGCCACGACTTGCATGAATCTCGCCCATCGGTCGTGGTGGACTTCACCCCAGCAGACCGGGGCTGTAGTGCAAGCCGGCATGATCACGTCAGTGCAGGCGGGCCAGTGTGCGGTCGATTACCGTCACCAATGGTCAGGACGGTTGTACGATGTCGTACTTCTTCATCCGGTAGATCAGGACATGGCGGGGGATACTCAGATAACGGGCCGCCTTCGACCTGTTCCAGTCGCACTTCTCCAGTGCCTGCAGGACCAGTCGACGCTCGGCTTCATGATATGTTTCGTGTTCGGGCAATGCGGCAGCAGCGGTGTCGGACTCGCCGTTGCCGCGGGCAGCGAAATCGTCGGGGAGATCCGACGCTGTCAGTCTGTCGCTCTGCCGCAGGATAACCATGCGCTCAACGAGATTTTCCAATTCCCGTACGTTGCCCGGCCAGTCATGGTCGGTCAGCCTGGCAAGCAGTTCCGGGCTGAGACTGATATCGGCGTCAGGTGCATGGTCACGCAGGAACTGTTTGGCCAGTACGGCGATGTCGTCCGGCCGTTCCTTGAGGCCGGGCACGCGAACGGGTATGACATTGAGACGGTAATAGAGATCTTCACGAAAGCGTTGTTCGGCTACCCGCCTTGCCAGATCGACATTGGTTGCCGCGATGATGCGTACGTTGATTTCCCGGTGCTCCTCAGAGCCAACCGGTTCAACCATCTGTTCCTGAAGCACCCGAAGCAATTTGGCCTGCAGGTCGATCGCCAGTTCTCCTACTTCATCGAGAAGGATGGTGCCGCCATCAGCCAGTTCGAACTTACCCTTCTTATCGCGTACGGCGCCGGTGAACGCCCCTTTGACATGGCCGAAGAGTTCAGATTCGATCAGTTCGCGCGGAATGGCGGCGCAGTTGACGGCGACAAAGGTGGCCTCACGGCGCTGACTTCGAAAGTGAATGGTCCGCGCCACCAGCTCTTTGCCCGTACCCGATGCCCCTGTCAGCAGGACGGTCGCATCGGTCGGAGCAATACGGTCGACCAGGCGCATCATCTCCTGGAAAGCGGGGGAGATGCCGATCGGTTCGGGTGTGCGGTCCTGCTGCCTCAGTTGTTCGCGGAGCTGACGGTTCTCCGATTCGAGCCGTTTGAATGCCAGCGCCTTTTCGACCGTGACAAACAACTGGTCGTCATCGAACGGCTTGGTAATGTAGTCAAACGCCCCCAGCTTGACCGCCTTGACTGCCTGCGACACCGTTGCATGGGCCGTGATCAGGATGATTTTCAGGTCCGGTTGCAGCGCCCGCGCCTGCTCCAGAAGCTCGATACCGTCGACTCGGGGCATCTTGATATCTGACAGCAGCAGGTCCCAGCGATCAGCGCGGATTTGCTCCAGCGCCTCGGCGCCATCGGCAACCGCTGTAACAGCATACCCCTGCTTCTCCAGTTTGAACTGCAGGACGCGGCGCAGCGATTTATCATCATCGGCCAGCAGTACTTTCATGACGGCTCCGAAGCTTTCTTGATCGGCAGGATGACAGTGAACGTCGCCCCGGCCCCCGGCCGGCTGGAAACCTCGATGCTGCCGTCATGATCCTCGACGATACTCTGCACCATCGCCAGGCCAAGCCCGCTCCCCGAGGTCTTGGTCGTATAAAACGGCTCGAAGATGTGTTCACGTTCTTCATCGGAGATGCCGCGACCGCGATCGGCCACCGTCAGGTGTGCTTTACCGTCGGTACGTTTCAGCGAAACCGTGATCGCCGTCTTATTCGCCGAGGCATCCATGGCATTCAGGATCAGATTCAGCAACAACTGCTGGATCTTCTCGCGATCGAACGACCCGACAATGTTGGGCATAATCGCTGACTCGATCCGGATACCGTCATGCCGCGCATGCGCCTCCATCTGGCGCAGGCTGGCGCCGACAACTTCGGAAAGATCCGTCTCGGCCAATCGGGTCACTTTCGGACGGGCGAACTCGAGAAATTCGGTGACAGTCGAGTCGATTCGCTTTACTTCCCCCTGCAAAATGCCCGCGAACTCCTTGCGATCGTTCGGTTGCGTTGAATCGTCGGTGATGATATCGGTTGCGCCCTTGATCGACGCCAGCGGGTTCTTGATCTCATGTGCAACGCCGGCCGCAATCTGACCGACCATGGAGAGCTTCTGCGATCGCTCCAGCTGTATCTGCGCCTCCTGCTGCCGGCGCCGTGCCTTGAACTCGCGGTCGACGAGCCAGCCGATCAGCAACCCGAAACCGAAATAGAACACGATCTCGACCAGTTCCGATACCATCGCCTCAACCGACAGATCGTGCCCGTAGATATATGGCAGCACCAGGAGGGATATCGTCGCCGCCATCACCAGGCCGCCCCGGATGCCGAACCAGGCGGCGGCAATAACGATCGGTATGTAGCAGAAGCGGCCGTGCACCGAGTGTATCCACGACGGGTGATGCCCGAACAGCGGTTCGATCAGCCAGCCGTAATGAATGCCCAGCGTGACAAACGTCACCCCGGCGAGGATCATCAACTTATGGCGGGTACCGTCCGGCTTCCACATCTCTTTAACTTGCTCTTTCCTCACCCTGCCTCTCATTGCAAGAGGCGTGCCTGATTTGCTTCCGCGCCTGTCCACCGTCCAGTAAAGCGCTTTGCGTGAGCTATTTGTACCAAACGAAGGAGCCTCGGCGAGTGTTGCTTTCCCACAGCAACCTAGTAATTCAATCGGCTGGAGTGAAGAATTTTCTATAGTCGCTGTAGAATATTCTACAGCAAGCAGCACTCACGGCTCCTGCTGAAAATAGTAACTCGTTGTGCAACAACAGTTTGTCAGCTTGGCACAGCGCTTGTATATAGTCGTGAAGAGAGAGACGTTTTCACATGATTGATAGCAAAAGAACCATAGCCACCGCCTTGATCGTCGCCTGCCTGGTCTTAGTGCTCCCGGGTCTCGCTACCGCTCAGGCGTCGGATTCCGGAGATCAGGCATCGGCGCCCGACTCGATCAGCGAGCTGACCATATATCTGAAGCTGGCAGCCGAGCACAACCCGCGGCTGCGTGCCGCCTTCTACCGCTGGCATGCCTCCGAAGCCCGGGCCGGGTATGTTGGCGGTCTGCCCGATCCGACATTGGCCTATGCTTATTTCGTAGAACAGGTGGAGACGCGGGTCGGGCCACAGAATCATCGATTGTCGCTGCGCCAGACCATTCCGTGGTTCGGCAGCCTTGGTGCAAAGAAAAACACAGCTGCACTGGCTGCCAGGGCCGAGTTCGAAAAGTTCAATGCCGAATGGCTGGAATTGGAGCATGATGTTCGCATCGCCTATTACCGTCTGTACTATCTCGAACGTGACATCTCGATTACGCGAGAAAACCTCGAGCTGCTCGTCTTCTGGGAGGAGGTGGTTCGGACGCGCTATAAGGTTGCCCTGACGCAACACCCCGATGTTATCCGTGCCCAGGTGGAACTGGGCAAACTGGAAAACCGCCTGCAGCAATTGGAGGGTATGCGTGAGCCGGTCACGACTCGCCTGCGTAACCTGCTGAACCTGCCTGCCCAACCGCACCTTACTACCATTGACAGCCTGACGCCAATCGAGCGCAGCTTGCCCGCCGATTCGGTGCGCCACTTGATGACATCAACCAACCCCCATCTTGTGGCGGTGGCTCGTTCCATCGACCGCGCCCGCGCCGAGCAGACCGCCGTTGCCCGGGACCGCCTGCCCGACTTCACGCTCGGTGTCGACTACATCGTCACCGGCGACGCTATCGATCCATCGCTGCCGGAGTCGGGCAAGGATCCCTGGACTGTCAGCGTCGGCTTTAACCTGCCTCTCTGGTTCGGCAAGAACAGCGCGAAAACACGCGAGGCCACAGCCCGGCTCAAACAAACCGAGTACGAATATGATGCGCTCGAAAACGACTTGCGGAATACCATATCGCAAGCCCTGTTTGAGCACGCCGATGCCCTGCGACGCGTCCGCCTGTATCGCAGCGGCCTCATACCAAAAGCCGAGCAGGCGGTGAACGTTACGTATAAGTCATACCAGGCCGGAGAGAGCGATTTCCTGTCACTGCTCGACGCCCAGCGCCAGTTGCTGGAATTTAGTCGGGACCACGAAAGGGCGGTCACCGACCTCGCAATCAGCCTGGCGCAGATCGACCTGTTGACCGGCAACCGGTCAGCAAACATCGAAATTGAAGAAGCAGGATTTGAAGAAGGAGAATGATCATGAAGAAACTACTTACAGCAAGTGTAGCCGTACTACTGCTGTCTGCGGGCATGGTGGCCGCCGACGGCACTGCCGCTTCGGATACCGACAACATCACGCCCGAAGATCTCAAGAAGCAGACCCACTGTCCGGTCATGGGCGGTAAGATCGACTCGGCTGTCTATACCGACATCCACGGTCAGCGGGTATATCACTGCTGTCCCGGTTGCTCGGAGCCGCTGGAGGAAGACCCGGACAAGTACTTCAAGCAGGCAGCCAAGGACAGTATCCTGTTTGAGAACATCCAGACCATCGATCCAATCTGCGGGATGAAGCCGGTAAAGGACTTCTTTCTCTATCACGAAGGTCGCGGCCTGTACTTCTGCAATGACGGCTGTAAAATCCGCTTCACCGAGACTCCCGACAAGTACCTGTCCAGGCTGACAGCCACCGATGGAAGCGAAGACAAGTCGAAGGAGAAGCACAAGCACGATGATGATCACGACCATGACCACTCTCATGGAGACGGACACAAGCACTAGGTGCCGACAGACAACCTGCAGGATGAAGATGAAGGTGACGAATGAATGATCAGCATGACAACAGCAGCCGGAGCAGTGGCGGATGGTTTGCCGGACAGCGCGGTATAGTCGTTGTTTCGCTTATCGCCATCGTAGCCTTCGTCTTCGGTGCATGGCTGTTCGGCGGTAACGGCGAGCACGAAGCAGCAACCGGCGGTGCCCACCAGCACGAAGCCGAGGCCGCCCCTGCCGAAGCAACCGTCTGGACCTGTTCGATGCATCCCCAGATCAAACTGCCGGAAGAAGGCCAATGCCCGATCTGCTTCATGGATCTCATCCCGCTCGAAGCCGGGGAGAGTGATCTTGGGCCGCGACAGTTGCGTATGTCGGCAACGGCTCAGCAGCTTGCCCGCATTCGTACCACTGAGGTTCGCCGCGCCTTTGCTGCCACGACCGTCCGCATGACCGGTCGCATCACCTATGATGAAACCCGCCAATCGTACATCACCGCCTGGGTGCCGGGGAGACTCGACAGCCTGTTTGTGGACTACGCCGGCATGACCGTCAACAAGGGTGACCACATGGTTTCGCTCTATTCGCCCGACCTGTTGGCGGCACAGGAGGAACTGGTGCAGGCGAAACGGGCCGTCGAGGCTCTTGAGGAAACCACCAGTCGCATGCTGGCGCAAACTACGCGGGAGACACTCAACGCCGTACGCGAGAAACTTTCGCTCTACGGTTTGACTGACGCACAGGTTCGGCAGATCGAAGAAACCGGCACCACCTCGAACATCCTCACCGTCTATGCTCCAACCGGCGGGGTGGTGGTTGAGAAGCTGGCGCGCGAAGGTGAATATGTCGCCACCGGCACCCGACTGTACACCATCGCCGACCTGTCGCGGCTCTGGGTAGTGTTTGAAGCGTATGAAACCGATCTGCCGTGGCTTCGTTTCGGCCAACAGATTGAGTTCACCACGCCATCCCTGCCGGGTCAGGCGTTCGATGCCGTCATCAGTTTTATCGATCCGATCGTCGATCCGAAGACCCGTACGGTGGAGGTGCGCGCGGTTGTCGACAATCCGAAGCAGCTGCTCAAACCCGACATGTTCACCACCGGCTTTGTTGAATCGCAACTCAACGCCGAGGGGGATGTCGTCGACGAGTACCTGGCCGATCGCTGGATTTCGCCCATGCACCCCTGGGTTGTTAAAGCCGGCCCGGGACAGTGTGATGTCTGCGGCATGGACCTGGTGCCCGCCCGCGAACTCGGCTATGCCGGGAAAGCACCCGACCTGTCGGCCGCCCCGCTGATCATTCCCGCGACCGCACCGCTCGTTACCGGTGAGCGAGCCGTGGTGTATGTAGAGATCGCCGACGATGCCGACGGTGCTGTGTTCGAGGGGCGGGAGATCCGTCTCGGGCCGCGCGCCGGTGATACCTATGTTGTGCGGGCCGGCCTGAAAGAGGGAGAGGAGGTTGTCACCAACGGCGCCTTCAAGATCGATGCCGAGATGCAGATCCAGGCCAGGCCAAGTATGATGACACCATCCGATGAAGCACCGTCAGCTGAACCGATGTCCGAAGAACCAATCGTGAAACAGGTCCCGGCATTCGAAGAGCCGACATCGCAGACCGCCCCTGCCGCCGTGCGGAACGCGCTTGGACCGGTTTACGATGCCTACTTCCAGGTACAAATGGCGCTGGCCAACGACGACTTTCCGACTGCGCAACAGGCTGCCGACAAGCTGGTCGCCGCGATCGATGGTGTTGACAGCGATTCCTTCAGTCGCAGCCAGTTCCGTGATTACAACCGGCTCACCAAGCCGATGCAGCAAGCAACCGAGGCTGTTGCCGAAGCCGACGGTATCGCCGTTGCCCGTGACGGTTTCCTCCGTCTGTCCGAAGCGATCATCGCGCTGCACGATCGGTTTGGTCACAGTGGCGAGCAGCCGTACTACCTGACCTTCTGCCCCATGGCCTTTGACAACAGCGGCGCCTTCTGGCTGCAAACCGAGAACATCGTCTGGAATTCATTCTATGGCGATATGATGCTTCGATGCGGCGAAATCCGCGAAGAACTGCCCGCCAACGAGTAGACCAAGATTCATATTATGTCGCCACTCGATCGAGTCATACGCTATTGTATCGACAACAAGTTGATTGTCGTCCTGCTGGTTGTTGCCATCGCCGCCTGGGGTGTCATCGTCGCGCCGTTCGACTGGAACCTCGGCAGCCTGCCGCGTGATCCGGTGCCGGTCGACGCCATCCCCGATATCAGCGAGAACCAGCAGATTGTCTTCACTGAGTGGCACGGGCGGTCACCGCAGGACATCGAAGACCAGATCACCTACCCGCTCACCACCAGCCTGCTCGGTATCCCGGGGGTGAGAACCGTTCGCAGCTACTCCTACTTCGGCTTCTCCACGATTTACGTCATCTTCAACGAGGATGTCGAGTTCTACTGGTCGCGCAGCCGGCTGCTGGAGCGACTGGCATCGTTGCCGGTCGATGCGCTCCCCGATGGAGTTCAGCCAACCCTCGGCCCGGATGCCACCGCCCTCGGGCAGGTCTTCTGGTATACGCTGGAAGGACGGGACCCAGCCGGCAACCCAACCGGTGGCTGGGACCTGCACGAACTGCGCTCGATCCAGGACTGGACCGTGCGCTACGCGCTCCAGTCGGCTGACGGTGTTTCGGAAGTTGCATCGGTCGGCGGGTATGTACAGGAGTACCAGATCGATGTCAATCCCGACGCCATGCGGGCCAACGGTGTTACCATCAGCCAGATTGTCGATGCCGTACGCAGTTCCAACGTCGATGTCGGCGCCCGCACCATCGAAATCAACATGGCGGAATATGTTGTTCGCGGGGTCGGATTCATCGAGAGCATCGCCGACATTGAAGCCACGGTGGTGCGACAGGCCGGCAACGTGCCAATCCGCATCAAGGATATCGGCATCGTCCAGCTCGGGCCATCGCCACGCCGGGGCGCGCTCGATAAGGGCGGGGCAGAGGTGGTCGGCGGCGTGGTCGTCGTACGCTTCGGTGAGAACCCGCTGGCCGCCATCCAGAGCGTCAAGGCAAAGATACAGGAGATCCAACCCGGACTGCCGCGCAAGATACTCGATGACGGTACCGAGTCGCAGGTGACAATCGTGCCGTTCTACGATCGCACCGACCTGATTTATGAAACCCTCGGCACGCTGCGCACTGCCCTCACCGATGAAATCCTCGTCACCATCATTGTCGTGATCATGATGATAATGCACCTGCGCAGCTCGCTGCTGATCTCAGGTATGCTGCCGCTCACCATACTGATGGTCTTCATCGGTATGAAGCTGTTCAATGTCGACGCCAACATCGTCGCGCTGTCGGGCATTGCCATCGCCATTGGCACCATTGTCGACATGGGCATTGTCATGTGCGAGAACATCGTGCGGCGGCTCGACGAAGCCCCGCCCGATGCCAACCGTCGCGATGTTGTTTTCAGCGCCGCCAGTGAAGTCGGCGGCGCCGTCCTCACCGCCGTGCTCACGACGATCGTTTCATTCCTCCCCGTCTTTACTATGCAGGCGGCCGAAGGCAAACTGTTTACGCCGCTGGCGTACACCAAGACATTTGCCCTGATCGCATCGATACTGGTGGCGCTGCTCGTCATCCCGCCGCTGGCGCATCTCCTGTTCACACGCGGGCGCGAGACCGCAAAGTCGCGCCTGATCTGGCGGGTCTCACTCGTCATCGGCGGTTTCGCGGCGCTCGTTGCGCAGTTCTGGATGACCGGTTTGGCCCTGCTCGTCATTGCCGCCTGGCTGCAGTTCAAACATCTTGTGCCGGCGAGATGGCGCGGTTACACGCCACGAATGATCAACTACCTGCTCGTACTCATGGTAGCCGTTCTGTTGGCTGAGCACTGGATGCCCCTCGGAGTAAAAGGAGGTTGGCTCGGCAACCTGATCTTTGTCATCATCCTCATCGGCGGCATTCTCTTCCTGTTCCACCTGTTCCTGAGATACTACGAGCCGATGCTGCGCTGGTGCCTCGCGCACAAGGCCGTGTTCTTGTCCTTCCCGACCGCGCTCATACTGTTCGGCCTGGTGATCTGGCTCGGCTTTGGAGCCATCTTTGGCTTTATGCCCGAGTTCGTGCGCTCCTCTTCACCGTACGTTGCTCTGCACCACGCTTTCCCCGGCCTCGGCAAAGAATTCATGCCCGATCTCGATGAAGGCTCCTTCCTGTACATGCCCACAACCATGCCGCATGCTTCGATCGGTGAAGCAATCGACGTGCTCCAGATCCAGGACATGGCTTTTACCGGCATTCCCGAAGTGGCGTCGGCGGTCGGGAAAGTCGGCCGGGCCGACTCACCGCTCGACCCGGCGCCGATTTCGATGATCGAGACGATCATCACATATCATCCCGAATACAAACTGAAGCCGGACGGCAGCCGCGCCCGCTTCGCCTACGACAGCGACAGCGACGAGTTTGTGCGCGATGAACACGGCAATCTCATCCCCGACGACGACGGCCGGCCGTATCGCAACTGGCGTGACCACATCGCCTCGCCCGACGATATCTGGGACGAGATCGTCAAGGCCGGCAAACTGACCGGCACGACATCGGCGCCCAAACTGCAGCCGATCGCGGCACGTATCGTTATGCTCCAGTCCGGCATGCGGGCGCCAATGGGTATAAAAGTCAAGGGTCCCGACCTTGCGACCATCGAGCGCGTCGCCCTCGATATCGAACGCCTCCTCAAAGATGTACCGTCGATCAAGTCAAACACCGTGATCGCCGATCGTATAGTTGGAAAACCATATCTCGAAATACACATCGACCGCGAAGCTATCGCCCGGTTCGGTATCAGTGTCCGCCAGGTGCAGGATGTCATCGAGGTCGCGATCGGCGGGCGACGGCTTACGTCGACGGTTGAAGGACGCGAACGCTACCCGGTTCGAGTACGTTACCAGCGGGAGTTGCGCAATTCCATCGACGACCTTGGCGCCATTCTTGTCCCGGCGCCCGACGGTACCCAGATTCCCCTGCGGGAACTCAGCGAAATTCAGTTTGTGCGCGGTCCGATGGTTATCAAGTCGGAAGACACCTTCCTTGTCGGTTATATCATCTTCGATAAGCAGGACGACTACGCCGAGGTGGAAGTGGTCGAGGATGCCCGTGCCTATCTCGAAGATCGGATCGCCGACGGCACCTTCGATATCCCGGCCGGCGTCAGCTACAGCTTCGCCGGGTCGTACCAGAACCAGGTGCGCTCGGAAAAGCGCCTGCAACTGGTCCTGCCGGTGGCGCTGCTAATCATCTTTCTCCTGCTCTACTTCCAGTTCAAGCAGGTGTCGACCTCCCTGCTTATCTTCTCGGGTGTCTTCGT
>CAZJCK010000025.1:0-44933 GCA_964544635.1 uncultured Ignavibacteriales bacterium
GCTTGGGTGGTAGGGCATATTCGCGCCCTCAAGAGTCAGGATGAAGTCCCAAGCAAAAAAAAAACCTAATCCTATACTGTGCCTTGTAGGAATCTAAGTAGCTCAGGGATATTTAGTTAGGGGGCGTTGTTGGGGCCAGCAGCAGATGTGTTTCTTAGATTGACGAACTCCTTCAGCACCTACTGCTGAATATCTACGAGTCTTGTCAACTAGCGCTTTATCGGCCTTGCTTTGCTCCCATGCGCTACCCCCTCCGCCTCACACTCGTCGTGCTGTTCGCCGTCGCCATGGCGTACATCGAATCCGCGGTCGTCGTCTACCTGCGCGGCTGGTTCTTCCCCGAAGGCTTCTCGCTGACCATCAAAATGGTCCCTAACAATATCCTGGTAACCGAAATCGGCCGCGAGGCAGCCACCATGGTCATGCTCGTCACGGTTGGATGGATCGCCGGGCGGTCGCGCTGGGAACGATTCGGCTTCTTTCTCATCCTGTTCGGGGTCTGGGATATCTTCTATTACCTTTGGCTGAAAGTGCTGATCGACTGGCCGTCGTCGCTTGTCGAAATGGACATCCTCTTTCTCATTCCCGAGATCTGGCTGGGGCCGGTGCTGGCGCCCGTTCTGGTGTCGGCGCTGATGATCACGGTTGGCGTGATACTGACACGGCATCTTAATGGCGGCGGCGCGTTCCGCCCGACCGTGCTGTCGTGGATACTGGCGCTGGCCGCGACAGTTGTGATTTATTATTCGTTCGTCAGCGACTCGCTGACCGAAACCGCCACCAGCGCCGACTACGGCTGGTGGCTGCTGGTTGTCGGCCTGCTCCTGTACGCCGCCGCCTTCGGGCAGGCGTATCACACATCCAAAACCCGTACCATGTAGTCAAGCTGTGGTCCGGCTCAGACGGACAGGGCTGCCGTTCGTCGATGACAATGATCGCAGGCCCCTCCGTCCGCTCCGCCCCCGGCCGATCGTACCCCGAGATCTGCGCTGCCTCTGCTTGCCACCGTCCATCCGACATCCTATACTTATTCCATGCGCACCATTCGCTCGATCAAGGCGATGCAGAACGCCGTCCGCCAGCGCATCGCCCGGGGCCAGACTATCGGTCTCGTGCCGACGATGGGCTACCTCCATACCGGCCATGTCTCACTGATCGAACGGGCCGCCAAAGAGACCGACTGTGTCGTGGTGACGATCTTCATAAACCCGACCCAGTTCTCCCCGACCGAGGATTTGACCAAGTACCCGCGCGACGAAAAGGGGGATATCAGGAAAGCCCGCGACGCCGGCGCCGAACTGGTTTTCATCCCGGTGCGGGAAGATATCTACCCCGAGGACTTCCAGACCTGGGTGGAGGTGGCCAAGCTGACGCAATCACTCGAGGGCGCTTCGCGCCCGACGCATTTCAGGGGTGTCACGACCATTGTTGCCAAGCTGTTCAACATTTGCCGGCCGGATGTCGTAATCTTCGGCATGAAGGATTATCAGCAGGCGGTGGTGCTCAAGCAGATGGCGCACGATTTAAACTATCCGGTCAAATTCATTATCGCACCGACCGTGCGCGAGGCCGACGGCCTGGCGATGTCGTCGCGAAACAAATACTTCACGCCCGGCCAGCGCGAGCAGGCGGTCTGTTTGTTCAAGGGGCTGCAACTGGCCAAAGAGCTGGTGGCCGCGGGTACCACTGCTGTCGACGTTCTCGAAGTCAAAGTGCGCCGGGCGATTACCGAGGTTTGTCCGACCGCCGACATCGACTACATTGCGTTCACGAATCTCACGACACTGGAACCGGTTAGCGAAGTACAGAAAGAGACTGTCTGCTCGCTCGCCGCGCAAATCCACGGGGTCCGTTTGATCGACAACATGAAGCTGGCATAAGCGGCCCGCCCCTCCCGATTTTGATTGACCGAAGGCGCCCCACCCATAACTTTACCCCACGAACAATGATTTCAATTCGGAGCTGGCTATGATTGAACGGACGACAATTGCGATAGAATCTCCCGGTGTCAATGTCGCGGTAGTGAAGAAGGATTACGATGGCTGGAAATTCCTCGTGCTGAAGCGGGCCGAGGGGGAGTCGTACGGCGGCTACTGGGGTTTTATGACTGGCGGCAAACACGGCGATGAAACGGTGGCGCAGGTGGTCAAACGAGAACTGAAGGAAGAGGCCAACCTGACCGCCGAAAATATCTGGGCGACCGAGTATCTTGTCCAGTTCTACGAGCCGGAGGTTGACAAAATCTGGATCCTGCCGCTGGTGGTGGCAGTGGTACCGGCCGACTCCGAAATCGAACTCTCGCCCGAGAACTCCGAATTTCGCTGGCTGTCGTCCAAGAAGGCCCGGCACCTGGTCAGCTGGAAGAACCTGGCTAAGGCAATTGACGAAGTTTCCGACGAACTGGAGATTTATCCCGCCCGCAACTGGGTCGAGATCCGTCCGTAACAGTCAGCCCGCCAATAACTTATCTCTTTCCCGGCGACATGGAACATTGTCATTGTTCGGGGGTTATCAAGCAATGAGAGTAAGAGCGGAAGCGCTTGCGCTTTAGACGATTAGACGTATATTACGCGCCGAATTCGAGGACCATCGACGGTTATGCAAATAGAGCTGTTTAAATCAAAGATTCACCGTGCCACCGTTACCGACGCCAGCCTCAATTATGTCGGGTCGATCACCATCGATGAAGATCTGATGAGGGCGGCCAACCTGCTTGAATACGAGAAGGTGCAGGTGGCCAATATCAATAATGGTGAACGGTTTGAAACCTACGTCATTAAAGGCGAGGCCGGCTCAGGGATCATTGCGCTCAACGGCGCCGCCGCCCGCCTCGGACAGGTAGGCGATCTCGTCATCATCATCGCCTATGCCCGCATGACGCCCGAAGAAGCCCAGTCATTCAAGCCGACGGTTGTCCTCGTCGACGCCAACAATAAGCCAACCAGCACGTCCTAACCAGACCGAGGTATCTCCATGAGCAGTCCGCGCGCCGCCGTGGTCCTTGCCGCCGGCAAGGGCAAACGGATGAAATCCGACCTTCCCAAAGTTCTCCATAAAATTGGTGATAGACCCATGATTACCATTATCATCGACACCCTCAAGCGCTGCCGTCTCGCAAAGATCGTGGTGGTGGTCGGCCATGAGGGGGAGATGGTAGAGGCGGCGCTCAAAGACTACCCGGTCGACGTGGTCTGGCAGCGCGAACAACTCGGCACCGGCCACGCTGTCGACCAGGCCCGTCCGGTTTTGAAAGATTTTAAGGGGACCACCCTGGTGGCGGCGGGGGATGTCCCTTTCCTGTCCCGGGAGTCGATCGACAGGCTGTTTGAACTGCATGAATCGGAACGGGCGGCCGCGACCTGCCTCTCGGCTATTCTGGACGATCCGACCGGCTACGGCCGGATCATCCGCGAGCCGAACAGCAACCTGATGCAGCGAATTGTCGAGCACAAGGATGCCTCCGACGAGGAGAAGAGAATCAACGAGATCAATTCCGGCACCTTCTGTTTCGACAACCAGGCGCTGTTTGAGGCGCTCCGGCACATCAGCAACGACAATGCCCAGGGGGAGTACTACCTGACAGATACGGTCCAGATCCTCCGCCAGGCGGGCCAGCGGACAGCGGTGACGGCGGCCGACGACCCGGATGAGTTACATGGTGTTAATTCGGTTGAGCAGCTCCAGGAGCTGGAAAAGCGCTTCGCCGACCGTCTGCAGTGAATTTCGCTTCAACTTTCCACCGCCCGGCTTCGTTTAATAGGTACCGTCGCGGCTCCGGAACACGAGCCGGGACAGGTCCGTTGTTAGGAGTGCAGGCCATGTTGTCGATACACTGAATAACGGTTTTGTTATTGACGAGGCTTTGGACATCGGCTAAGTTGAAGGGAAAGAGAGCGGAGATACCATGAAATCAGTTCTGACAGCGATATTTGTTCTGGTGCTTCTGGTGCCCCTGACACAGGCGCAACTTGTCAGCGATGCTCCGGCGCAGCCGGAACAGCAATCGATGGCCCCGCTGGGTGTGGAACCGGTACGTTCACCTTTCTCGCTGTTCGACCTGTCACGTATTTCCTGGTCCCATAGTTATTCGGTCTCGTTCTTCTCCGGCGGCATTGGCTCCGGATCGGCTGGCTTATGGTCATCGGTGATGCATTATGACCTGCACGACAATCTTTCGTTGTCGGTCAACCTGGCGGTGTCGCATAACAGCGGTGCCATGTGGGGTGACGGTAGCACCGATGCGCAGTTCCTGCCCGGTTTCCGCCTCGACTATCATCCGTCTGAAAAATTCCGCATGATTATCGACTTCCAGCAGGTAGACGGCCGGACGGCGTATATGCGCGGCAGTCCGTACTACCACAGCCCATATTACCCCGCCTACTGGGGGCGCTAAGGCGCGCCGCAGGGGAGGGGACGGTTTCCGGTCAGCAGATATGCGTAAGCGTAAAGCCACACGACCCTCTCGCAACACTCCCAACAAATTCAAGAAAGCATTGCGTCTGGTGGTCAACGGTCGGACTCTTGACCTGGCGATAGTTGTCGTGGCGGTCGCGGTCGTCGGGTATCTCGGATATCTCGGCTGGGTTCTCACCTCCGATTACAGCAGTACCCGCCCGGTGACCGATGATCTGGTTCGGCTGCAGATTGTGGATGGTGTGGGTGATCGCGCCTTGATGCAACAGGTCAAGGCGCGGCTGGCCGACATTGATCCGGCAGCTATCGAGGTCGAGTTGGTCGATTCGACGCGCCTTGTAAGCCGGGCCATTCCCCGCAGCTTGTTAATTTCGCGCTTGGAGGATAACGATCCGGCGCGTAAATTAGCGGTTCGGTTGGGACTGACGGCAGATGATGTCCTGTACCGGCCGCTGGCGGATAATCCGTCGCTCATATCGGCGACACTGGTCATAGGCGAAGATTTTCCAGCCGCCGATCTGCCGTGACAATACAGATAAAGGAATGCCGACAGACGAATTGAACACTGACACCTCTCTTGAAATGGCCCGTCGCGCCGGGCAACTCGCCCTTGCCAAGAAGGGCTTCGACGTCAAACTCCTCAACATCTCCTCGATCTCGTCGGTGTGCGACTATTTTGTTATTGTCTCGGGCGATGCCGATGTGCATGTTCGAGCGATAGCCAACGCGGTATATGACGGTTTGCTCGACGACGGGCTGAAGCCGTACTACAAAGAGGGAATCAAAGAAGGTAATTGGGTACTGCTTGACTATCTCGATATAGTGGTGCATATTTTCCGCGAACCGACCCGCCAGTTTTATGCGTTGGAAAAGCTCTGGGGCGACGCACAGGTTGAAGAGCTATCCGATAACGTGCGGTAGGTCGATTGCCAGCCGTTTCGAAATTTTCCTCGTTACGACATAAAGGAAGGCGTATGGAACTCGCTGATCTCAAGTCTAAAACTATTGCTGATCTATTGAAGATCGCCGAGGACATGGACATCCCCGGCGTGTCAGGTCTGCGTAAGTCCGACCTGATTTACAAAATCATGGAGGCGCAGTCGTCGTCGACCGGCTCGATTCTCGCCGAAGGCGTGCTGGAAATCCTCGACGAAGGCTACGGATTTTTGCGCTCTCCCGATTACAATTATCTGCCGGGGCAGGACGATATCTATGTCTCGCCGTCGCAAATCAAGCGGTTCGATCTCCGTACCGGTGACATCATCTCCGGGCAGGTCCGACCACCCAAGGACAACGAACGATATTTTGCGCTGCTGAAGATCGAAGCGGTCAACTACGACGCCCCCGATCGCGCCAAGCAAAAGACCCTGTTTGACAACCTGACGCCGCTCTACCCGGAGGTACCGTTCAAGCTCGAGGTCAATCCGGAGGAACTGACCACCCGCATCATCGACCTGATGTGCCCGATCGGCAAGGGCCAGCGTGCCTTGATCACGTCGCCGCCGAAAGCAGGTAAGACGATGATCCTGCAGAAAATCGCGCAGGCGATAACCGCCAACTCACCCGAGGTGATCCTCATCGTCCTCCTCATTGACGAACGCCCGGAAGAAGTCACCGACATGAAGCGCTCGGTAAGGGGTGAAGTGGTCAGCTCAACCTTCGATGAACCGGCCGAGCGCCACGTCCAGGTGGCCAATATGGTGCTGGAAAAATCGAAGCGTCTGACCGAGCACGGCTATGATGTCGTCATCCTGCTCGACTCGATCACCCGTCTGGCCCGTGCCCACAACTCGGTGGTGCCGCACTCCGGTAAGATTCTCTCCGGTGGTGTCGACTCCAACGCCCTGCACAAACCGAAGCGGTTCTTCGGCGCCGCGCGTAACATCGAGGAGGGCGGCTCGCTCACGATTATCGCCACCGCCCTGATCGAGACCGGCTCGCGCATGGACGAAGTCATTTTCGAGGAGTTTAAGGGCACCGGTAACATGGAAATGGTCATGGACCGTCGCCTGTCCGACCGACGGATCTTCCCCGCCATGGATATCAACCGGTCGTCGACACGTAAGGAAGAACTCTTGATGGAGCCGGAGACGCTCAACAAGATCTGGATTCTGCGCAAGTTCTTAGCTGAAATGAATCCGACCGAGGCGATGGAGTTCTTGCTCGATCGGATGAAGAAGACGAAGACGAACGAGAAGTTCTTAGCGTCGATGAAAGACTGACGTTAGTACGTCTTTGCTTAAGCAGCGAGTTCCAAACCCGCCCGGTTGTCCAGCCGGGCGGATTTTTGTATTATTTTGGCGTATCAACAATCCGGGGAGGGGCTTCATGCTCAAGTATATCTGGTTTGCGTTTTGCATGACGATCGCCATTGTCGTCAGCAGGTTCGGCGGCATCTGGGCTTTCTTAAGCTGGGGCGGCGGTACGATGCTCTTGTTCATCAGCAATCAGCTCTTGCCGGTTGCGGATAAACGCCTGCCCATACCGATTCTCATAATCGTTTCGCTCATTGCGGGCAGTACAGTCGGCCTGATTGGGTGGCTGTTCGCTCAATAGGACTTCACCGGACGAGGACCCGCCGTCGGCGAGCAAGGCGAAGGACGACAAAAAAAGCCCGCCCGATCAGCGATCAGGCGGGCGATATCTTAGTAGTCGCGGATGATACTACTCGATCTCTTTGTAGAAAATCGCGCCGACCGACCCGACAACGTACAACCGGTTGCCGTCGACGTGCAAATCGAGAATATCAAACGTTCGGGGCAATGTCTCTTCCACCCATGTCCGGCCGCCATTGTTGGTACGGAACATAGCGCCACCCAGTCCGGCAACATAGCCCACGCCGTTGTCGAGCATTTCGGCCGCGACAAGCACCTTATTCTGTGGAATCTGAGCGGTGTACCAGGTAGCTCCACCGTCGTTGGTGTAGCCGAGCATGCTTGATGGTCCGCAGACGATGCCATTGGGACCGTTAAACGACAGCGCCCTGCCCGGTTTGTCCATGCCCAGAAGGCGATGATCCCAGCTTTCACCGAAATCGCTGGTGTAGTTTATCTGGCCGAACGAGAGCAGGTACAGGGTACCATCAGCGCCCACCTCAAACTCCGCCATGCCAAGACCGAAGTCATCGAGCTTTTGCCAGGTCATGCCGGCGTCGAGCGTGCGCACCAGGAAGCTGGCGAACGGCTGGTCGTCGGTCTTATGGATACCGCAGGCCATCGCCACCGTATCGTTGACCGCGATAATATCGGTGAACCAGACACTATCGATACCGACACCCTTGTAGAGCCATTCGGTGCCGCCGTCGTAGGTGACAATAACCACACCATGGCTGCCGCAAGCGTAGCCGTGGGTGCCGGTCACATAGTCGATATCCTGGAAGCCGGCCTCACCCTTGAACTCATAGCTGGCCCAGGTCTTTCCCCGGTCATAGGTGATGCCGAAGTTCCCCTCGGCGGTCACAATGTAACCGGTGTCGTGGTTGACGAAGTCAATGCCGGTGATACGTTCGGGAAAGGGTGACCCGATCTGTGTCCAGTCATCAGGCCCGGCAAGAGCTGATGCGGCTAACAGAATTGTGGCTATCGTGAGAAGTGTTTTCATAGGCGCTTTTTTAAAATTTGTTTGCTGGTTTCCTCTTTTGTACCATTGTCGGCGGTATAAGATCATTAAGAAAGCCGTTCTGCGCAAATTCTCATCAGCGTTTTTTTTGAGTGGATTTGAAGGGATTATTTGGTAATGGCGCAAGGAAGCGACGGTTATGTCGTTGAACTAACCGATGTGGTGCTCAAATCTGATCGTGGACGACCGGTCCTGACCGACTTTCTCCTTCGCGTGCAATCCGGACGCTCGGCGGTCATTTCCGGTCCCCCCGGCTCCGGCAAGACACTGCTGGCCGAACTGCTCATGGGGCTGCGCCGGGCTGAGCGCGGCCAGGTGCATATTTTCGGGAAAGATATCTCCCGTCGGGGCGGCATGAAGCTCAACAAGATACGCCGTAAGATCGGCGGGGTCGGCGGGATCTTCGGTCTGGTACCGTCGATGACCGTCGCCGAAAACATCACTTTCCCCCTGATCATCAACGGCGTTACCCGGCGGATCCGCCGCGAACGCCTGTTACGCATGCTGACCGAGTTTTCGCTTTTGAAACAGGCCAGTGAGTACCCCAGATCACTCACCCGCGTCGAGAATACGATGGTGCAGTTCGCACGGGCGACGATAGCGAATCAACCGCTGGTGATCATCGATGAACCGTCAGCTGGCCTCGATGTCCAGACCTACCAGCGAGTGTTCGATTACCTGGTGAAAGTGGCGCTGTCGGGACGTTCCATGCTGATCCTGGTGAGCGAACGTCCGGAACACCAACTACCTAATACCGACTACTACGAAATCGTCAACGGAGCGCTGACGTGACGCGGCTGGTACATATATTTAAAGAGCTGGGACGGAATCTGTACCGCAATCCGGGAATGCTGCTGGGATCGTTTCTGTCGCTGGCGTTTCTCTTACTCCTGTTCAACCTGTTTTGGATCGCCTCGGAGTCGGCGCAGCGGTTCTACGGTCAGTTGTTGTCGGAAATGAAGGTCGAGGTGTTCGTGTCCGAGACCGTTCAGGAGGACCAAATCCCGGGAATGCAGAAGGCGATCGCCGGGGTATCCGGCATTGAGTCATTTCGATACGTTTCTCGCGAGGATGCCCGCAGCCAGCTGCGCAGCCTGGTCGGCGCCGATTTGCTGGTCGGTTATGATTCGCTGAACCCGCTGCCACGTTCGTTCTTGCTACGGATCAACACCGACTGGCTGGAGAGTGAGTCGATGGCGCGGCTGGAGGACCGTCTTCATGCAATTTCCGGCGTCGACACCGTTTTCTACGCCCGACGCTGGCTGGAGAAAGCAGAGGCTACGCGCGACGTGATTAGTGATGTCGGCATTCTCCTCGGCCTGTTTATCTTGATCACGGCGGTGCTGAATACGTCGAACAATATACGCCTGATGACCCGCACCCGGGCGGTTGGCTTCCACCAGATGCGACTGCAGGGAGCGGGGAAGTGGTTTCTGGCCACGCCGTTCTTGATTGAGGGCTTTCTCGTCGGTGGTCTGGCAGCGGCCGCCGGATGGCTCTTGATCTATCACAGCCGTGATCGAGTGGCCTTCACCCAGTTCGAGATCGTGATGCCGTCGATTGAACAGATCATCTGGTTCTGTTTGGCGGCTGCCGGACTGGGACTGGTTTCAGTATTGTTTGGTATAAGACGATTGGTGAAATAGATGATGCTGCGACGGCTTTGCATATTCGTTCTGTTGCTGCTGCCGATCGTCGCCTTCTCGCAGGAGGGCGGTGTCATGGAGCAGCGCAAGGAGCTGGACAAGATCAAGAAGGAGGTCGAGTCCGGCAGGGCGAGGCTCGACTCTCTGCAGCAGGCGCGCGAAGATCTGGCCAAACAGATTGCCGATCAGCAGGCACGGATATCGTCGAACAAAAAGGTGATTGGCAGGCTGAACAACCAGTTGTCCGATCTGCAGCAGTCGGTCGCCGACGCCGAGAAGGCGCTCGACCTGGGACAGATCCAGCTCGATCGCACCCGGCGGCGTTACCTCGGCAATATCCGCCAGCTCTACCTGTCGTCGCGCAGCAACCCAACGCTGGCGGTCGATCGGCCCAATCGCGAACTGGAGCTCAACCGCCAGGTCGTCTATCTGGCGGCTTTGGCCGAGTACGAATCGGGGCGCGTCACCGCTGCCTCGCAGTTGCTCGACAGCACTGTCTCGCACCTTGAAGATTTGACCGGCGAGTCGCAAGAGGTTGCCAGCCTTAAGCGCAAGAAAGAGAGCGCCACGCAACTGGCGCAGTCGCAGCGGCAGAAGACGGAAAAGACGTTAGAACAGGTGCGGCGCAAAGAGACCGAAGAAGCCGACCGTGTGCTGACTCTCGAGCAGGCGGCGCGTGAAATGGAGATCATCATTGCCCGCCTCGAAGAAGAGGCTGCCCGCCGCAAACAAACCGAGGCCGACCGGGGTTTCCCGACTACCGAGGGCATATTCGAATCACTCAAGGGGCAACTCCTGCCGCCGCTGGACGGTGAGGTCGTGCTGACATTCGGCCCGGCGACCGATCCGATTACCAACCTGCGCTCGTTTTCACCCGGTATTTCGGTTCAGGGCAGATCGGTCGACCGCGTGGTCGCCGTCGCCGGTGGAACGGTTGTCTATGTCGGAACATTGCGGGGTTACGGAAACTTCGTTATCATCAATCATGACGGCGATTATTACACCACCTACGGCGGACTGTCCCGGATGGTGGTGAGCCGCGGCGAATTCGTCCTGGCTGGCGCCAAGCTCGGACTGGCGGGTGAGGACGGTACGATCAAGTTTGAGCTGCGCAAGGGGCGTGAGCCGCTTGATCCGATTGAATGGATAACGATTGATGCCTATTGATATTTCCCAGCTTCAACCGCGCGCCTGGAAAATCCTGGCTCGTTCCTGCCTGTCGGAACGGCTGGCCCCGGCCTATCTGTTGCACGGCCGACCCGGTGTCGGCGCCTGGTATACCGCCCTGTCGCTGGCGGCGCTGCTGAACTGTGAGGACCGGTCGGTTAACGATGATGATGTCGCCGTGCCCTGCGGCTCCTGCCGCTACTGCCGGACAATCTACAATGTCAATTCCGAATTGGTCATTCCGGCGGTGCCGATCGGAACGCACAAGACCACCAGCGAGATGATGACGCTGTACAGCGAGGTGCTCGATGCCAGGCGCCAGGCCCCGCTCAAACCGTATCGTCCCATTTCCAGTGCCCACATTCCGGTCGAGATGGCGCGCGATGTGAAGAGGCAGATCTCCCGCAAGCCCGACGTCGCTCGCTGGCGCGTGGTCGTTTTCTACCAGATGGAGCGGATGCTGACCTCGTCGGCCGACGCACTCCTCAAGCTGATCGAGGAGCCGCCGCGCAATACCGTCATTGTTATGACCTGTCGACGGCCCGACAGCCTGCTGCCGACGATCCAGTCGCGGTCGCAGAAGATCAAGCTCGGCAACAACCCGTCGGATTTTATTCGTACCCTGCTCCAAAAGGAGCATGGTCTTTCGGAGGATGCCGCCACGCTGTATGCCCGGTTGTCCGATGGTTCGGTCGGGTTGGCGATCGAAATGGCCGAGCAGGCGGGGGAGGAGGACTCTTCGCGCAATGTTGGTATGAACCTGTTCAAGTCGCTGCTCCTCGATGATAGCGCAACCGCGATGTCGAACATGAACGAACTGTTGGCCGGTAACGATCGCGGTGAAGCGGAGTCGTTGCTGGCACTCTGGCAGTCGCTGGTTCGTGACTGCACTATGTTTGCGGCCACCGGTGATCGTGACAAGATCGCCAATGTCGATTTTGGCGCCGACGTTCAGAGGCTGTCGATGCCCTTCGCGCAGCCGCAAACGGCGCCCCATGTGGTCAACAACATCAAGTTTACCCTTGCCGATATAGGGCGCAACGTACATATTCAAACAGCCCTGATGGCTATGGTTTTGCGCATAAAATCGGGGCTACCCGCCGCCCGGTAGGCGGTACTTACCGGTGGTGGGCCAGAAAGGATACAACGATGGCCGAACTATACCTGGTTGAATTCAAAGGCTCCCGCAAGGAGTACTTCTTTAATAGCTACTATCACTCGCTCAAGGAAAACGACTGGGTCATCATCCAGGCCGAACGGGGTGAAGATATCGGCCGGCTGTTGCGTCGGGTCGATTCCGACGTCGATACCGGCGAGTCGCATAAACCACGTTCCATACTCCGTCCGGCTTCCGAGGAAGACCTCTCGCAGCGCAAGGAACTGACCGAGCGCGAGGAGTCGTGTGAATCTGATGTGATCGAGATGATTGGCAGTCACGGTCTGGCGATGAAGGTAGTCGATGTCGAGTGGCAGTTCGACGGCAACAAGATGACCGTCTTCTTCACCGCCGATCACCGTGTCGACTTCCGCGAACTGGTCAAGGACCTTGCCGCCCGCTACCGTACCCGCATCGAACTGCGCCAGATCGGCGTGCGCGATGAAGCGCGACGTCTCGGCGGCTACGGTATCTGCGGCCTGCGACAGTGCTGCAATACGTTCATTCGCGACTTCGAGCCGGTCTCAACCCAGCACGCCCGTGACCAGGATCTGCCGCTCAACCCGTCGAAGATCTCCGGCAACTGCGGTCGGCTGCTGTGCTGTCTTCGGTATGAAGCCGATTCGTATATTAACGTCAAGAGCCGCTTTCCTAAAGTCGGCAGCAGAGTGGAGACAAAGCTGGGTATCGGCGATATCGACCGCATCGACGTGTTTAACGAGGAAGCGATTGTTCGCGGTGAAGACCGTGTGACCTTCCGCGTAGCCGCCATCGACATCACCAGTGTCATCAAGGGCGAAGCGGCCGAACTGCCGCCGCAGAACTACGAAGAAGTCGACCAGGACGAACTGAAACGACTGGACAACGGCGACTGAACGCCGGAGTTCGACACGAAGGGACATTCGTGAGCAAGCCATTCTATGTAACCACGCCAATTTACTACGTCAACGATCAACCGCACATCGGCCACGCCTACACGACTATTGCCGCCGACATGCTGGCGCGGTTTCATCGCCTGGCCGGACGAGAAGCCTTCTTCCTGACGGGCACCGACGAACATGGCGCCAAAGTGGCCGAAGCAGCGGCCGCTGCCGGCCTGAGCGAGATCGAGTTTTGCGACAGGACGGTCAAGACCTTCGTTCACGCCTGGGAGAAACTGTCGATCAAGTATGACGATTTCATTCGCACCACCTCGAAGCGACACGAAGAAGCGGTGTGGAAGATTCTCGACGCCATGCGTCACGCCAAGACACCCGACGGTCAGGATGTTGTGTATACCGGCTATTACGAAGGATTGTACTGCACCGGCTGCGAGAAATTTCTGACTGAAAAGGACCTGGTTGACGGCATGTGCCCGGATCATCAGCGCGTGCCGGAGAAGCTGAAAGAGAAGAACTACTTCTTCCGGCTGACCGCTTTCCTCGACACTATCAAAGAAAAGATCCTGTCCAACGAGTTGGTCATTCTGCCGGATGAACGTCGCCGCGAAGTGCTTGGCCTCATCGACCAGGACCTGCCCGATTTTTCCCTGTCGCGCGAGCGGGTCAAGTGGGGCATACCACTGTCCTTTGACAAGAGCCAGGCGGCATATGTCTGGGTCGATGCCCTGACAAATTACATCTCGGCCATCGGCTATGCCGACGACCCGGTACTGTTCGACAAGTGGTGGAACAACGGTTATGTCGTGCACCTGATGGGGAAAGACATTCTCAAGTTTCATTGTCTTTACTGGCCGGCCATGCTGCTGGCAGCAGGCGTGAAGCTGCCGGAGGTGCTCTTTTTGCACGGTTTCTTTACGGTCGACGGCAAGAAGATGTCGAAGTCGCTGCGCAACTTCATCGATCCGAACTTGCTGGTCGACGAGTATGGCGCCGACGTCAGCCGCTACCTCCTGCTCACCCAGTACCCGTTCGGGGTCGACGGCGACATCCAGGCCTCACGCTTCGTCAACCAGTACAACTCCGATCTGGCCAATGATCTGGGCAACCTCGTCTCGCGCGTGGTCAAGATGGTGCAATCGCACTTCGACGGCAAGCTGCCGGAAGGAAGTGAGCAGGTCGACGGATTCGACCAGATCCGTACCCAGGCCGAGAAGCTCGCCGATGTGTCGTATGAGCACATCGAGAACTTCCGTATCGGCCAGGCTATTCAGGAAGCGATGAACCTGGTACGCGCCACCAACAAGTTTTTCAACGATGCTGCGCCGTGGAAAATGGCCAAAGCCGGCAAGACTGAAGCCATGGGCCATGTCCTGCGCGCCTGCACCGAGGTGATTCGAATTGTCTCGGTGGTGCTCTATCCGATCATGCCGCAGAAGATGCAGGAAGTCCGTGCCGTGCTGGCGCTTGACGATTCCACGCTCACGCTCGAACATGCGCGGACGTTCTTCGGCCTGAAGTCTGGTGCGACGGTGACACTCGAAGAGGGTATCTTCCCGCGCCTCAAGCCGAAGAAGATTGAAGAAGAGCAAAAGCAGCAGGTCAAGCAGGAACCATCGAAGGATAAAGACGATGCCGGCGCCGGCTTGATTGCGATTGATGATTTCGCGAAGGTCGATCTGCGGGTGGCCAGGGTGGTATCGGCCGAGAAGGTTGAGGGTGCCGACAAGCTCCTCAAGCTGCAAATCGAGGTCGGCGACGTCCGGCGCCAGATTGTCGCCGGTGTGGCCGAGTACTATACGCCTGAGGAGATCACCGGTAAGCGCATCATTGTCGTCGCCAACCTGCAGCCGGCAACGATTCGCGGCATTGAATCCAACGGTATGCTCCTGGCTGCCAAGCAGAAGAAGGAATTGAAACTGGTCACCGTCGAGGGTGACTTCCCGACCGGCGCCAAAGTAGGCTGATGATCGATTCCCATTGTCATCTGAATATGTCACCGCTCCTGGAGAGGGCCGATGACCTGGTACGGGCGGCTGCCGAAGCCGGCGTGCATACGATTATAAACATCGGTGCCGACCGCGACTCCTCGGCCAAGGCCGTCAAGCTGGCCGAACAGTACGACCAGTGCTACGCCGTTGTCGGCGTACATCCACACGACGCCAGGACGTTAAATGACGACATTCTTGACGAGCTGCGTGACTGGGCAGGGCATGACAAGGTGGTCGGAATCGGTGAGATCGGCCTCGACTACTACCGCGATCTGTCACCCCGCGACGTGCAGGAGAAGGCGTTTCGACGTCAGCTCGAACTGGCCACTGACGTCGGCCTGCCGATTGTCATCCACACTCGCGACTCCTTTCGCGATACGGTCAAGATCGTGCGTAACTACGAACGCGATCTGAAGGGGGGCGTGTTCCATTGCTTTCAGGGGGACGCCGACGATGCCGCTGAGGTGATCGCGATGGGGTTTGTCATTTCTGTCGGTGGCGTGATCACGTTTGGTGATACCGAAATGGCCCGCACCGCCGCCGCCACCCGACTCGAGAAGATCATTATTGAAACCGACGCTCCCTACCTGACACCGGTTCCGTACCGGGGCAAACAGAACCAGCCGGCCTATGTTGTGCATGTATGCGAGCGGCTGGCGAAATTGCACAAGACCACTCCCGGCGACGTTGAAAAGACAACCGACCGAACAGCACAGAAGCTGTTTCGGCTGGTTGACATCATCGAAGGATAAGCCGTGACCAAGTCCCGCTTGAAGAAGCGGTTCGGTCAACATCTGCTGATCGAAGCCGCCACTATAGACAAGATTCTCCACCAGATCGACCCGACTCCGGGGCAGACCATACTTGAAATCGGGCCGGGTCAGGGTGCGCTGACGATCCCGATGGCCAGGACCGGCGCGACCGTCTACGCCGTCGAGTTCGACCGCGACATGGTCGACTACCTCAAGCGGCACCTGACCGTTTTCGACAACGCCACCGTCATCGAGCAGGACATCCTCAAATTCGATCCGTCGCTGCTGCCGCCCGGCGGCTTTACGATCGCCGGCAATCTGCCGTACAACATTACCTCGCCGATCATTGAATGGATCGTCGGGCACCGCAACCGGGTCGATCGTGCCGTTCTCATGATGCAGCGCGAGGTGGCCGAACGGCTGGCCGCCGGTCCGGGAGGCAAGGACTGGGCGCCGATATCGATTTTCACGCAGTTGCATTTCAGTATATCGTTCGAATTCAAAGTATCACCCTCGCACTTCGAACCGCCGCCGGGAGTCTGGTCGGCCGTGGTCGCCTTAAAGCCGTCCGAGCCGCCGGCGATCAACGACTATGAGGCGTTCGAGAAGCTGGTGCGTGCCGCTTTCGCCAAACGTCGCAAGCAACTGGTAAACAACCTGACCGCCGCCTTCGGGATTGCCACCGACCCGTGCCGGGACGTGCTTGCCGAGTGCGGCCTGGATGTCCAGGTACGGGCGGAGCAGCTGCCGACAGCTGAGTTTATAAAGTTGACTGATCGTTTCACGGCGCGTAACCTGATTTGAACGGCAGCAGTATAACTAACCAGGTGCTCGAGCCTTCAGTCTTTCTAAGGATGTGTCAATATGTCTCAGCTAACCGTCAATCTTGATATGGTCGCAGCGCTGCGCGAGCTCGGCGCCACCGGCCAGCCCGACCCCGCCCAGGCCGCCGTCATCGCCGAACTCAACGGCGCCGACGGTATCTCAATTTCGATGCGTCGCGATCGACGCTTTGTCCGCGACCGCGATCTCTACCTCCTCAAGGGTGTCACCAAAACCAAGCTGATCGTCGAAATGCCGCCGTCGGAAGAAACGATCGAGCGGGCGGCGGAAGTGAAACCGTGGATGGTCGTTTTCGTGGCCGATCATGCTGACAGCTCGTCACCCGTCACCACGATTGACTTCGATTCCGCCGAGGTCGACTTCTCCGAGGTCTCGGCCCGCCTGACCGGCATTGGTGTACAGGTCGGCTATTTTGTCGACCCCCGAGCCGACCAGGTGAAGGGTGCCGCCAGGGCCGGCGCCAACGCCCTCCTGTTCGACTGCTCCGGCTATACCCAGGCCCGTACCCTCGATGAAGCGCAACAGCAGCTCGACGCTGTCGACAGCGCAGTCCAGGCCGCCACTAAGCAGAACCTCGGCGTCTATTGCGGTCGCGGCGTGACCTACCAGAACGCGCGACCGCTGGTTGAACTTGGATTGGTCGACGAATTCATCATCGGCCGCGCCCTCGCCTCCCGCGCCATGCTGATGGGGATGGAAAGCGCCGTCCGCGAGATGAAACACCTGCTCACCGCTGCCCAGCCGCAGCAGTAAATCGTCATGGCTGCGGACAGCGACCGCTACCGCTTCACGGTATCGCCTGACGCCGCCGGGCGTCGCGTCGACCTGTTCCTGGCCGACCGTCCGGAACTGCATGTCACCCGCAGCAAGATCCAGAAGGCAATCGCCGATGAGCTGGTGACAGTCGACGGCGTGCCGGTTTCGAAAAGTCACCGACTGACGCCCGGCGAGACCGTCGAAGTCACGGTTGTGGAATCGCCGCCGTCGGAAGTGAAGGCTGAAGATATCCCGCTCAACATCGTCTATGCCGATGATCACATCGCCGTGATCGACAAGCCGGCCGGCATGGTCACTCATCCGGCAGTTGGTCATGCCTCCGGTACGCTGGTCAATGCGGTGATGCATCGCTTTGGCCTTGAAGACAAGAGCGGAGGGCATCGCCCCGGCATCGTCCACCGCCTGGACAAGAACACCTCCGGCCTCATCCTCGTAGCCCTCAACGAGGCAACGCAATCGCGGCTGCAGGCGATGATCAAGGAGCGCGAGGTGAAGCGCATTTACACAGCGCTCGTCTGGGGACATCTTTCCGAAAAAGCGGGTGTTATCGATGCCCCGATCGGCCGCTCCCCGCGCGACCGCAAGAAGATGACAGTCACTGATCGCAACTCCCGGGAAGCGCAAACGGAGTATCGGCTGATCGAGCGCTATGAATCGTTCGACCTGCTCGAGCTGTCGCTGCACACCGGGCGCACCCACCAGATCCGCGTTCACCTCGCCCATCTCGGTCATCCGGTCTTTGGTGATCCCGATTATGGCGGCCGTGACAAGTCACTGCGCGGCATGTTCGCACCTTTGCGACCGAGAGCGAAGGAGATGCTCGGCATGCTCGGCAGGCAGGCGCTGCACGCTTCACGGCTGCTGTTCAATCATCCAGTGACGCAAGAGGCGCTGTCGTTCGAATCGTCACCGCCGGAAGAAATCAGTTGTGTGATCAGGCTGGCGCGAACATCCTGAAGCCACCACAGTAGCATGACTCAAAGAAAAGCGCCCCGCTGCAAAGCAGCGGGGCGCATAGCGTCAGTACAGGAGGTTGTACGATTTACGTAATTGTACCGAACGCCTATTTAAACCGCTTCGGTCTTTTGGCCTCCCACTCGACGACAATCGGGCTGGCCACGAAGATCGACGAATAGGTTCCGACCAGCACGCCCAGAATCAGGGCGAGCGAAAAGCCGCGAAGTACTTCACCACCAAAAAAGAACAGCGTTCCCACTACCAAGAGAACCGTCAGCGAGGTGTTGATGGTACGCGACAACACTTCATTGATCGACTGGTTGACCGCCGGCGCGAAGTCCGAACGGCTCCGGTATTTCTTCAGGTTCTCTCGTATACGATCATACACAACTACGGTGTCAGTCAACGAATATCCTGCCAAAGTTAAAAGCGCGGTAACGATCAGCAGGTCGAATTCCCAGCCGATGATCCACATGATCCCCATGACCGCCAGCACATCGTGGAAGGTCGCGATCGTGGCGGCAATACCGCTGCGGAAATCGAAACGAATCCAGATGTAGATGATGATGCCCAGCAGCGAAAGGAGCACCGCTTTCTGGGCGTCGCTTCGCAGGGTTTCACCTACAGCCGGGCCGATAATGTGCTCTGAGTCGACGCGGAAAATATTTCCCTCGAAGTCGTTGGCAATCAACTGCTGCATGGTATCCAGGTTTCGTTCACCTTCGGCCTCCGACTCCGGCGCCTTGATTTTGATGATAAAGGCATTGGGTTCTTTGAAGTCGGCAACCTCCGTTATCTGGGCGTCGGGAAACTCGGCCGCCACTGCCGCACGCAGGTCATCGATCGCCACCGGTTCGTCGAAATGGCCGGTTACCATGACACCGCCGGCGAAGTCAATGCCGAGGTTAGCCTGGCCGCTCCAGACCATATACAGGCCGATAAACCCCAGTACGATGAGCAGTGCGGAAAGGACAAATGCCGGCCGCCGCCCACCGATGAAGTTTATGTTGGTTTCTCCGATTATTCTAAACATTTCGATATCATCCTTTCCTTAGATACTCAGCTTGTTGTACTGCTTGCGGATGTCGAAAATCTGCTTGGTGATGACGTACGCCGTGTACAGCGAAATGACAACACCCCAGAACAACGTGACCGCAAAGCCTTTGATCGGTCCGGAGCCGAGCAGGAACAGGGCGCCGGCGGTGATCAGGGTGGTAACGTGTGAGTCAAAGATCGCCACGAAGGCGCGATCATAACCGGCATCGATTGATGCCCGGACAGTCTTACCGGTGCGCAGTTCTTCGCGGATGCGCTCGAAGATAAGAATGTTGGCGTCGACCGAAATACCGATCGTCAGGATGATACCGGCGATACCCGGCATGGTCAGGGTAGCGCCCAGCGCCGCCATGACCGCCAGCAGGAAGAAGATGTTGAAGACAACACCGATGTCGGCAATGAAACCCGAAACGCGGTAGTAAATGCCGATGTAGAGCAGCACCAGGCCAAGACCGATCAGTGAGCTGATAAAGCCCTTGTTGATGGAGTCTGCGCCAAGCGACGCTCCCACGACGTTCTTCTCGATGATTTCCACCGGCGCCGGCAGGGCGCCGGCCTCGAGGACGATTTCCATGTTGCGGGCATCTTCGACATTGGCCGACGTTCCCATGGTAATCTGGCCCTGGTTACGGATTTTAGAACTGATCATCGGCGCTGACTCGACCCTGTCGTCGAGCACGATCCCCAGCGGCTTGTTGATATTGGCGCCGGTGAGCTGGGCGAACCGCGCCGCGCCGTCGCCGGAAAGCCGGAAGTTGACCGCAAAGCCGCCCATTTGCTCGGTGCCGAGACTGATGTTCTCAAGATAGCGACCGAGGAACTGTACCTTGCGTTTGAGCAGGTAGAGGTAATACACTTCCCGCTGGTTGTAGATCTCGGAACGGGTCGACCAGGCAAACTGGACGTCGGGCGGTATCACGTCCTGCACCTGCGGCAAATTCAGCCAGCGGTCAATCTGGGCGCGGTCGTCAGCGCTCACCGCGAAGCCGGGCCAGTTGGTGGCCGTCCGGCTGTTGTAAAGATAAAGCTCGAGACGGCTGGTCAGCGGGTTTTTGTTGACGCTGGCGCCGAAATCTTCGTCGAAGGCGAACGGATCGTCGCCGGCCGTGTCAGTCATGGTGTCGGCCTCGCCGAGGATGTCGCTCAGGAGATCTTCCGAAGCCGTCTCTTCCTGCGCGGTCTCGGCCATCTCCTCAGTGCCGACCGTATCGGGTGCCTCAGCCGCTTCATCGGTGGCATCGGCGTCGGTCCCCTCATACTCGGCGATGATCGAGTCGATACGGGTCAGCAGCAGGTTGGCGTTGTCCATGGTCTCAAGAAACTTGAACTCGAGCTGGGCGGTCTGACCGATCAGCGCTTCAGCGCGGTCGGCATCGGTGTAGCCCGGCAGGTCGACGATGATACGTTCGTTACCCTGCTTCTGGATGGTCGGTTCCGCCACACCCAGGCCGTCGACGCGGTTCCGGATAACCTGCATTGCGCGGTCGACGGCGTCCTCACGGGCCGCTTCATCGAGTTCTTCCATTTTTACACGCAGGACCACGTGGATACCGCCCTGCAGGTCAAGGCCGAGCCGGATGGCGCTCTGTTCCAGCTCCATAAGCCGGCCGGGAGATTCCTCGTCCATTTGTATCTTGTCTTCTTCGGTCATCGTCCAGAGACGGAAGGTGTCCCAGAACGCGATGATCGCCAGTACGACAAGAACAAGCGTGACAATGATTCGCCAGTTCTTTGTGGACATGGATTGTCCTTTCTTGCTTGTATTTGTTGATTGAGTTGTTCGTCGAAAAACGGGAAAACGACGCCGGCTGCGGCGTCACGGGGATACGATTTTACATCGTTCCTGAGGGCCTGGCGCCTACGAGAGTGGCCTGGTGGTTGAGGCCGGGAACGGCCTCGGCCAGAGAGCCGATAATCGGCGGGCCGCGATGTCGGGACGAGCTGTCAACAGCCGAGTCCTCAAGAACGGCTACCTGACCAGCACGGCGACCCTGCGGCTTGTCCACCGTCGGCGCAATCCACCGGCTCAACTGGGCGGCATCCTGCTCGCTGTACGGCTTGCTGGTGCCGGCCATGTTCTCCGAGTCGGTCTCCTCGGAAAGCGGATCGGGCTGCAGCGCCACGCCGGCATCAAGCTGCTCGATCGGCTCCTCCAGAACCGGCTGGCAGACACGTTCGGCCGACGATGCCCCGGCCGTGGTAATGGCCACCAGCAGCAGGAACACCAGGCCGGCACGTGCGGCGCGAATCGATATGTCCAAAATCTTCTTCATGGCAAGTCTGTCGAATATATCGGCTGACAGACCGGTGTCAATGCAAATGTTTCCATCGACATTGACAGCCGGACTCCGGGGCGGTAGTTTAACCTATTATTATCATTGAGGATAGCCTGAGCGGCCGGTTGCCGCCGGGACTGGTTGGGAAGGAAAATGATCATGGATAGAACAACCGCTCGAAAGTGCCGACGGCTGACGGTCGTCGTGGCACTTTTTATGGCTCTCGCGGCCCCCATCGCCGCCGATACCGTCGACACCCTGGACAACGGCATGGAGGTAATTTACAAGGAAGTGCACAGCTCGCCCATGGTGGCCAGCATTCTGTTCGTCAAGTCCGGTGCCAAGTATGAATCCGGGTTCGAGAACGGTATCACGCACTTTCTTGAGCACTTGCTGTTCAACGGTACGGTAAACCTGTCGCGAGAGGAACTCGACAACAGTATCGGCGATCGCGGTGGCTACATCAACGCCTTCACCCGTAAGGAGCTGACCGCCTACCTGGTCCTCCTGCCCAAACAGCATATCGACTACGGTATGACCGTCCAGGCCGACATGCTTTTTAACGCCATCATTCCAGAGTCGGAACTACCCAAGGAGCGTCAGGTCGTACTGCAGGAGATCAAGCGCGCCAATGACGCTCCCGGCGCTGCTGCCGACGATTTCTTCGTCGAAAAAGCATATGCCGGCACGCCGTACGATCGACCGGTCCTGGGCTACGCGCCGTTCATCCAGAACATCACGCGCGCTGCCATTGTCGACTATTGGCGGCGCTACTATGTCCCCCAGCGGATGACCCTGCTGGTTATCGGTGACTTCGCGACCGACCGGATGCAGCAGACTGTCAGTTCGATCTTCGAATCGATCAATCCGCCCGATTCACTGGTTGTACCGCTGAGTGATACCTCCGACTGGAAGGCGCTGGTGGGACAGTCGACGTATGACACGGTCGCGAATGTGACATCAACCTATGTCAACTTCTCCTACCAGGCGCCGCACCACAATGATCCCGACTGGTTGCCGTTCGAATTGCTGGCGCGCTACCTTGACGCCGACGATATTTCCCCGCTGGTAACACTGCTTACCAGCGGCGACGACCCGCCGGCCAATGATGTCAGTGTCTACCTGACAACGTATGATGAGTTTTCACGGCTGGAGATCTCGGTCACATCCGATCGGGCGGATCGAGCCGAGGAGATCGCAGCAACGATCGAGACCACAATGCGTTCGCTGCCGGAACACGTCGCGCCTGAAGCTGCCATCAGGGGGCTGAAAGTGAGCGCTCGCACCGAGCAGATCTACAACACCGAGAAGCTGCACTACTACGGCTTTTTGATCGCCCCGATGATCTTCACCACCGGCTGGGACTTCATCCAGAACTATGCCGACCTGATCGACACGGTCGAGTGGGAGCACTGCCGCAAGGCTGCGGCCAAGTGGTTCTCCGAACCGCGATTTGTCGCCACCATCGTTCGCCCGGCCGACAGCGGCTCGGAAAATGTCTACACGCCGCGTTCGATCGGTGAGGAGGCCGTGGTGTCGCACTTCGACACCGTCAATTTTCCGGAATATGATCTTAGTACCGGCTATGCGCTTGAGTTTCCCCAAGAGGATACGATGTCGCACGAACTGGAGGATCCCGCCGAGTATGCCGTGGACACGCTCGACAACGGCATGGTGGTGATCATCAAATCGTCGCCCGAGTCGCGCGTTTTCGCCATGAATGTGCTGGGAAAGAACCGTACCATGAGCGAACCGGACGGCAAGGCGGGCATCACTGATTTCGTCAACCGCATGATCGACCAGGGAACGACCACCCGCACAGCGTCGGAGCTTGCCCGCGACCTGGCGATGATCGGCGCCAATGTCACGCTGCACGACAATCCGTGGATACCGTACGACGATCGTTACACCAGCCGCAAGTTTTCATTCATGAAATTCGAGACGATCGACGATTTTGCCGAGCGCGGCTTTCACCTGTTCAGTGACATGATACAGCTGCCGGCCTTTGATTCGTCGGCCGTGGAGCAGGTCAGGCGATCGATGCTCCAGGTGCTGGGGCGCAACAGCCAGAACCCGCGCAATGTAGCCCGCGACAACTTCTACCGCGCGCTCTTTGACACCAGCCAATTCGCCCGCCCGGTTGAGGGAACCGCCCAATCGATCGCGAGCATCTCCCGTACCGAGCTGCGTGCCTATCACGAGGCGTTTTACGCCCCGCAGAATATGATCATAGCCATTGCCAGCTCGCACCCGATCGACAAGGTACGAGCCTGGGTTAATCAGCGCTTTGGGCGCTGGACGGCCAACGAATTCAGCTCGGATCGCCCGGATCGCCCGGCGCCGCGCTTTGAGATTGTTCGCGAGGCGACAATGCTGGAATCGGAACAGACCAGCCTGTATGTCGGCAACCTGCTGCCGGGCGCTGCCAGTCCGGAGGCCACGGCGCTGTCGGTGGCGGTCTCGATCCTGTCCGACCGCCTCTATCAGTCATTGCGCGAGAAAATGGGGCTGGCCTACTCGGTTGGTGCCGGCTCGAGCGTGGAGCGCGACTTCGGCTGGTACTACGCGGCGATCGGCACCTCTCCAGAGTCGGCCGACACCGCCCTCGAACGTATCGTGCTTGAAGTCGATAAGCTGCGCTTCGACGGCCCCAGTCAGGACGAGCTTGACCGTGCCCGCAACCAGATGTGGGGCCGATTGATGAGCGCCAAGCTGTCTCGGATCAACCAAGCCTATTATCTGTGCCTCGATCATTTTCTCGGTCGGCCGTTGCACTATGACCGAGTGCTTCTGAAAGAGTTGTCGGGCCTCAGCCGCCTCGACATTTTGCGGGTGGCGGAGCGACACTTCAACACCGAGGCCTATGTTATCGGCATCGCCGGTCCAAATCCGTCCGGAGCAGGTGCCGGAAACTGACCTGATCGATTGTTAGGATTACGTTAAGATTGGATTTTTGTCACCTGTTCTCTTGACCGTCTTTGGGGCCGAAGATATATTCGCGGCAACATCGAAGTCGCGAAAACGTAGGAGTCACACTCCGCTTATGTCGCAACAACTGCCGACCGATTCCGAGCGATTCGGTCAACTCCCGAGTACCCGTGACACCGTCATCAGGGTCCTCATCCTTTTCGCTTTCCTGTATCTTTTTATCCTCTCGATTACGTTGCTTGGTGAGTCCTTCAAGCTGTTTGGTAAAGAGTTCGCCGACGGCGTCATTGCGGCTACCTCTAATCCATTAGTCGCCCTGATGATCGGTATCCTGGCGACCGCCACTATCCAGTCGTCGTCGACGACAACCTCGATGGTGGTTGGCCTCGTTGGCAGCGGCGTGTTGCCGTTCTCCGCTGCGGTACCGATGATTATGGGGGCCAATATCGGGACCTCGGTAACGAATACCATCGTCTCCCTCGGTTCCATCACGCGCTCCGACGATTTCCGGCGGGCATTCTCCGGATCAATTTTGCATGATTGCTTCAATCTGTGCTCTGTCGCTGTGATCCTGCCGCTCCAGATAGCGTTCGATATTGTCGGATTTTCCTCCCACATCGTCGAGGCGTTCTTTGGCGGCTTCAGCGGCACCGAATTCAAATCACCGTTGGCGGCAATGACCAAGCCGCTGGCTAAGGAAATGATTCACTGGATGGGCGATGTTGGCTGGATTTCCGCGCTGGTCGCCGGCCTCATGCTGTTCGTCGCTCTGAACTTCATTGTCAAGATACTCAAATCGATGGTGCTGTCGCGTGTCGAGCAGTTTTTCCAACGCTACGTTTTCCGCAACGCCGGCTTTAGTTTCATGCTTGGTATCGCCCTTACCGTGCTGGTGCAGTCATCTTCGATCACCACCTCGCTGGTGGTGCCGTTGATCGGCGCCGGCGTATTGACCCTCGCGCAGATCTACCCGTACACGCTCGGGGCCAACATCGGCACCACGATCACCGCCTTCCTGGCTTCGTTCGTAACCGGCTCACACGAAGCAGTGGCCGTTGCCTTCTCGCACCTGCTGTTCAACGTCTATGGCATGGCCCTGTTCTGGCCGCTGAAGCGTTTGCCCATGTGGATGGCCGTCACTATGGCCAACCTGACAATGAAGTCGCGGCTTTATCCGGTCGCATACATTCTCACGATCTTTTATATCATACCGGGGCTGGTCATCTACTTTTTAAATTAGAGATGATGGTCAGGAGATAAACCATGTTCAGCAAGTTCAAGCAGCTTTTTACGTCGGAATCACTGCTCGATTCCGCCTATGAAACAACCGTGAAAATGCTCGAGTTCTGCGAGGAAATGTTCGAAGCATCTCGACGCACTCTCCGCGAAACCGACACCACCGAGCTATCGTTTGATATCAAGAATACCGACCGCAAGATCAACAAGTACCTGCGGGAGGTGCGGCGCAACGTACTTACGCACCTCTCCGTGGCCGGTACCGCCAACCTGGTGCCCGGGCTGGTGCTGGTGTCGATTGTCATCGACGTCGAGCGCATCGGCGACTACACCAAGAACATCGTCGATCTGGCGGCATCGTATCAAAAGCCCCTCGAGGGCGGTAAGCACGAGGCGACACTGCAAAAACTTGAAGGAATCATCCCGCCACACTTCGAAACGGCTATCGAGGTGCTCCGCACACAGGATACCAGGCTGGCCCGCAAAGTGATGAAAGAGGAACAGGCGATTGCCCAGGAGAGCGATGCCGTTGTGGCCGCCCTGGTTCGAAACGGCGAGTCGTCGTTTGCCACCAGCCAGGCGGTGGCGGTGGCGATGTATGCACGTTACCTCAAGAGGATCAATGCCCACCTGACAAATGTCGCCAGCGCCATCGTGAATCCGTTTCCGCGGATTGGATTTCGGGAGAAGAAGAGTCGTAAGAAGGATGAGCTGCTGTAGCGGCTCGGTCTAATCTCCGGCCGATTCCCGGGGCTTTCTGAACTGCAATCCCATTCGCATCGCCGGCAGCAACTGCTTGCGGTGCAGGATGTGGAATAGTACGCCCAGCATCATGTAGATGATCGCCACCGGTCGGTGGATTTCCTGGACGATCAACTGTGCCAGGAACAACACCAGTAAGAGGGTGCCGTCGCGGGCCGACATCCGCATATTCACCAGCACGGCCACCGCAAAGAGCGATTGCGCCGCCGTCAGCACCAGCTCGTCGACCTGGGTATGGTCCAGGGGGAACGGTTTGATGGCTCCACCGGAGACGGCATAGACGAGCGGTATGGTGCCGATCAGCAGGGTCCACTGATTGACCTTGGACGAAATGAGCGCCTTCATGGCCGAGCCGGCGTGACCGCGCAGCGTCCAGGTCGCGGCGACAATAAACTCGGGCGACTCCGACGCAATCGGCGCCAGCCATTGCACCAGGAAGAATTTGCTGATACCGAGCTGCGCGCCGGTATCGATGAGTGACTCGGCGAACGGTTCGGCGACAAAGAAGATGACGAGGCCGGCAAACACAAAAAAGGCAGCCGTAAAGAACCGTCGCACCCCCGTGCTGCAATTGGCGATGATCTTGACCGGTCCTACCAGCTCCGGCTCGATCGTTTCCATCTGCGCCACCCGCACCGTGTACAAGCCGAACAATACCACCAGGATGGCGGTGTCGTATAGTGTCAGGCTGCCTTTGAGCGGAATCGTGAACGAGTACAGGGTGGCCATGGCGAGGTAGAAGATCTCCACCCGCTGCGACTTGTCCAGTGTAATCGCTTTCTTCCCCTTGCGCGCCAGCATGTAGATGAACAGCACCATCGGCCAGCCCAGCCCCACCAGCAGGCGATTGGCGCCGGTCATGTTGGCGATGGCGTAATGCTCGTACTCGGGGTCGTGCGCCGCTTTCCAGGTGAACACAAAGTCGACGGCATACTCCGGCAGCACCGCGATCAGCGCCAGAATGGCCACCGCCAGCGATTCCGACATGTCGATCTGCGCCAGTTCGGCCGCCCAGGAAAGGATGAAAGCGGCGCCAAAGATGGCGATTCCAAACAGGATGGCGCCCAGGACCGGGTTAATGTGCTGGTGCGACAAGCCGAAATACAGCCCCGGAATCGTCGAGAGAAAGGTGACGATGAGGACGACATAGAGGGACGGCTGGATGATGTACTTGTGTTCGACGAGGGTCATGCAGTGGGTCCGACGGTCAGCCTCGAATGACCATGTTCACGATGTCTTTGCGAAGCAGCACTCCGACCAGTTTGTCATGCCTGGTGACGAAGACCCGGCGAATATCCTTGAAGATCATCATCGCAGCCACCTCGACAATGCGCGTCTCCGGCGTCGTCTCTTCGTATTCAGTGCGATACAGCTGCGAGACCTTGATCTTATCCTCACGCTTCAGCAGTTCCTCGAACGGCTCGACATCGAGCGAATAGTTCAGGTTGGAGATGAGCGACTTGTAGTCGGGCAGGGCCGCCTTGATCAGGTCGCGGTCGTTGATCACTCCGACCAGCCGGTTATCACCGTCCACCACCGCCACCGCCGAAAGCCGGTTGCGGAACATCTCGTTGGCCACCTGTTTCAGCGTGTCGTCGGGCGTGACGGTGGCGACATTGTGGCGCATAACATCACGCACCATCAGTTCCTTGTCAACCGTCACATTGGCGTCGGATACCGCCTTGATGACATCCGCCGGCGCCGTCGCATTAAGAAGTATCTCGAGCGTGCCGGGCTTGCGGCCGAAATAGGCCAGGCCGGAAAGCATCTGCAGGTACAGCTTGGCAATAGTCGATGGTGTCAACAAGAGGCAGATGACGTGCAGCGGCATGCCATCCGGGGTCCGATTCTCCAGCCCGGATCTCGAAACGCCGATGATGATGTACATCTCATTCACGCTGTCGGTACGGGCGTGAGGAAAGGCAAAACCGTGACCGTACGACGTATCCTCAATCTCCTCGCGCTCCCGTATCGACTCGAGGACGTTGTCGTACTCGAGGCCGACGCCCTCCTGCTTGATCATATCGAGCAGCTCGACAATCGCCTCATCCTTGGTGCGAGCGACCAGATCGATATTGATACGTCGCTCCATGAGCAAATTAGCCAGCTTCACCGCTCACCTCTTGCTTGGCGCCTTTGGGCGCACCGGTTCGTTGCTGAAACAGTGCCGGCGACGCTACTCCGCCGGACACCAGAAACTTCACCGCTTCCTCGATCGTCATCGTCAAGGAAATCACGTCCGTTTCCGGTACGAGTATTACCATACCAGAAATCGGGGTCGGTGTCGAGGGAATAAACACGGACACGTACTTGCCACTGTCGTTGCGGAACTGATAGGCAATACGGTTCGAGATGAAGCAGAGCGCCCAGGCGCCCTGGCGCGGGTACTGAACGAGAGCGACTTCCTTGAACGATTCCATCGACGGCCCGGTGATCGCTTCGAGCAGCTGCTTTGCCGCCATGTAGACGGTACGGATGATCGGCAGCCTGGCCAGCAGGCGGTCGCCCAGTTGGTACAGCTTGTGACCGACATAGCTGCGGGTAACGACACCAGCAAGGAGGATCAACAGGAGCGTGGTCACCAGCCCCAGTCCGGGCAGATAGTAGCCGAGAAAATGCTCCAGGGTGGGCTGGAGGATGTCGTCGATGGTGGTGAAGAGAAAGCGCAGGACGATGTAGGTCAGGATGATCGGGACGACCACCAGGATGCCGGAAAGAAAATATCGTTTCAGTGCGGCCGGGACCACAGGCGAATACCTCTCTAACTCGTTCGTCTTAAGATGGGCAGAGTATACCGACGCCAAAAATAGGTGTCAATTTTTTTCGGTACGGCTCAGTTGATGAGAAAACCGAAGTCGCGCGAGATCATCCCGGCAAATTCCATGACCGGCGACGGGTAGAGGCCGAACAGGATGACACCGATCAGGCTGATCATCAGCACCGTCATGGCCGGAGGCGAGAAGACCACCCGATACGGCGACTCTTCCTTCGAGAAGAACATCTGCTTGATGATGTTGGCATAGTAGTAGAATGCGAACACCGATGTTACCAGGCCGATACCGACCACCCAGTACAGCCAGCCCTGGCCGTTGCCGGCCTGTTGGATGGCGGCAAAGAACACGTAATACTTCGCGAGGAATCCGGCCAGCGGCGGTATCCCCGCCAGCGACAACAGGAACACCATCAGCAGGATCGACAGCATCGGCGAGGTACGGGCCAGGCCGCGGTAGCTGTGAATCTGGCAGGAGCCGGTCAGGTCTTCAAACACCGCTACGCAGGCGAAGGCGCCCATGTTGGCGAACATGTAGGCAAAGATGTAGAACGCCACCGACGACATGCCGTGCTCGGTCATCGCCAGCATACCGATCATGATATAGCCGGCCTGGGCAATCGATGAGTAGGCGAGCATACGCTTGATGTTGGACTGGCGGATCGCCACCACGTTGCCGTAGATCATCGCTGCCGACGCCGTGACTGCCAGCAGGCTGCCCCAGTCGTTGGGGAGCATCTCGGGTCCCCAGAAGGCCGACAGGCCGTAAATGAAAATCTTGGCAAAGGCGATCAGGCTGGCAGCCTTGGAACCAACCGACAGGAACGCCGCCACCGAAGTCGGGGCGCCTTCATACACGTCCGGCGCCCACTGGTGAAACGGCGGCAGGGCCAGCTTGAAGCCAAGGCCGGCCAGCAGGGTGATGTTGGCAATGATCATGATCACCCCGATGTCTCTGAACGTCAGGTGCGTGATGGCAATGTTCACCTTCATCTGCAGCAGATCAGTGGTGCCGCTCAGGCCGTACAGAAACGACAGCCCGTACAGCAGCAACGCCGACGAAAAGGCGCCCATGATCAGGTACTTGACGCCCGACTCGACTGACAAACGGTCATCCTTGAAGAATGCCGCCAGTACGAACAGCGGAATAGTAGTCAATTCCAGGCCAATGTAGAGTGAGAGCAGTTCATTCGACGATGCCAGGAACATCATCCCAATCGTCGAGAATAACAGCAACCCGAAGAACTCACCGCGATGATTGATGATCTTCTGCTTGAGCATACCAAACGACGAACCGATCGCCATGAAGGCAGCACCGAGGAAGATGATTTTGAAGAAGACCGAGGTGGGGTTCTGCACGAACATATTGCCGAAGCCGCGGCCATACCCGACTGTCGCCAGCAGCACCCCGGCAACGAGGATACCGAACATGGCGAGGTAGGGAACAAGCGTGGCAGTCCGGCGCTTGGTACCGAGATCAACCGCAAAGACCACCAGCGCCCAGAGAAACAGAAATATTTCCGGCGACATCAGCCATATGTTCAGTTGGGGAAGCTGGAATTCCATAGTGTTACCGCGCCATCAGCATGATCAGGTTATCGATCGTGGCCGCCATCATATCGACCAGCGGTTTGGGATAGACGCCGACCGCCAGGGTCAGTACGACCAGCGGCGAGACGGTTATCAGTTCGCGGGCATTGATTTCTGTCAGGCCGCCCCAGCGGGCCAGGTTGAACTCACCGAGGAAAACACGCTGCACCATGCGCAGCATATAGGTCGCACCCAGCACCACGCCGAGCACCGAGATGCCGACCAGCCACTTGTTGAGCTGCATGAAGGCGCCGACGAAAACCATGAACTCAGAGATAAAGCCGGACAGCATCGGCAGGCCGAGCGACGCCATACTGAAGAAAACCATCAGCGAGGCATACACCGGCAGTTTCGCGCCAAGGCCGCCGAAGGCCGCGATTTCGCGGGTGTGAGCGCGATCATAGAGCACGCCCACCAAAAGGAAGAGGGCGCCGGTGATCAGGCCGTGCGAGACCATCTGGAACATGCAGCCGGTGATCGCCAGCGGCGTCGAGAAGGCCGCCAGGGCCAGCATGCAATAGCCCATGTGTGAAACCGATGAATAGGCCACCAGCTTCTTCAGATCTTTTTGCGCCATCGAAACCAGGGCGCCATAGATGATACCGATCACCCCCAGCACCGCGATCCAGAACGACAGCGCCCTGAGCGCCTCGGGGAACATCGGCCAGCTGATACGCAGCATGGCGTACGTTCCCATCTTAAGCAGCACACCGGCAAGGATAACCGACACCGCCGTCGGCGCCTGGACGTGGGCGTCGGGCAACCATGTATGGAACGGCCAGACCGGCACCTTGATGGCGAAGGCGATAAAGAAGAAGATGAAGCAGACCATCTGCAGTGTGTATGGCAAAGTCGAGCCGGACTGAATCAGTTCGACCATGTTCAGCGTATGCGGTTCGGCCGTGAAGTAGAGAATCAGGATGGCCACCAGCATGAAGATCGAGCCGAACAGGGTGTAGAGGAAGAATTTGATCGCCGCATATTCTTTCTGCGGACCGCCCCAGACGCCGATCAGGAAGTACATCGGCACCAGCATGATCTCCCAGAAGACATAGAAGAGGAAGAAATCAAGAGCGCAGAAGACACCCATCATACCCGCTTCCAGTAAGAGGAAGAAGGCGAAGTATTCTTTGACGCGGGTATTGATGTTGAATGAAGCCAGGAGCGACAGGGTCGTCAGCAGGCCGGTCAAAAACAGCATGGGAATACTGATACCGTCAACACCGAGGTAATACTGTATGTGAAGGATCGGAATCCAGTCGTACGGTCCCTCGACATAAGCGAACGCGGCGCTGCCGGAGAAGTTGACAAAGTAGTCCCAGGTCAGCCAGAACGACAGGATCATCGGGAAGATCGATACGATCAGCGAAGTCCAGCGGATGAGTTTGTGATTGTCCTTGGGCAGGAGCATCACAATCAGCATGCCGATAACGGGTATGAATATCAGTGAACTAAGCATAAGCGAATATATCCTCCACGCACACGATTACTTTTCTTCTGCCATGCGGCGCTGCCGCTGCGATCGTAGGGTCAGGCGTCCGACCTGGGCCAGCACCAAAATACCGATCAGGATGATGGTGGGAATCCAGGGCCAGTCAAGGGCGGAGAAGGCAAGATCGTACTTCCACAGGGCGAGTATGACCGCCGACGCCAGTATGAACAGACCGTAGAACTGGAACGAACCGGTCTGAAGCAGACGCAGCACCGATCCCATCGAACGGACCAGCCAGCCGGAGCCGTTGACGAGACCATCAATAATCCATTTATCAAACCACATCTTCACGTCACTCAGGAAGATGGTCAGCCAGGCAGTGCCGTTGACGGCGCCGTCGATAACGCCGGCGTCGAACGACCACATCCACTTGGCGAACCGCGTAATCGGGTTGATGATGAACCCGAAATAGAACTCGTCGATGTAATATTTATTGTACAGCAGCTTGTAGATGGGGCGGAACCGCTGACCCATCCTGACCGGATCGATTGCACCCTTGTAGTACATCAGCCAGGCGAGTAAAATACCGCCCACGCCGACCGACGTACCGAGCACCATCAGCATTGACCAATGGGGGTGATATGGTTCGGCGTGATAGACAAACTCGGAGAACCAGGGGCTGATGTTGGGAATGCCGACCCAGCCGGCGCCAACCGCCAGCGCGCCCAAAAAGACGAGCGGGTAGGCCATCGTCTTGGGGGATTCGTGGGCATGCTCCCAGCGGTGATCGTCGCGCGGCTTACCGAAAAATGTCAGGAAGCAGAGCCGCCACATGTAGAAGGCCGTCATGAATGCGATGAGCAGGGTCAGCACCAAAAAGATCGGGTGGTGCAGGGTGGCGGCGACAATTTCATCTTTCGACCAGAAGCCGGCGAACGGCGGGATGCCGGCAATCGAGAGCGACGCAATACAGAAGGTCGGCGCGGTGATGCGCATCTTGCTCCACAGCCCGCCCATTTCCTGGATGTCGTTGGTATGTACGGCGTGGATGACCGAACCGGCGCCGAGGAACAGCAGGCCCTTGAAGAAGGCGTGGGTCATCAGGTGGAAGGTACCGGCGTAGTAACCGGCGGAGTGATGGCCGAGCGCGGTGTCGTAACCGTACAGCCCCAGCGCCATGATCATGTAACCGAGCTGACTGACAGTTGAATATGCGAGAATCCGTTTAATGTCGTTTTGTACCAGGCCAATGGATGCAGCCATGAACGACGTGACCACGCCGATGATCGCAACCACCATCGAGGCGTCGGCGGTGGCGACAAACACGCCCATCGATCGTGCGACGAGATAGACACCGGCCGCGACCATAGTAGCAGCATGGATCAGCGCCGACACCGGAGTCGGGCCTTCCATGGCGTCGGGCAGCCAGACATGAAGCGGGAACTGCGCCGACTTACCGATGGCGCCGCCGAACAGGAAGATGGCGGCGAAGGTCAGGGCGATAGTGGGAAAGGCGCCGGCCGCCACCTGGTCGAAGACCTCGCCGTAGTTGAAGGTGCCGGTGAAGAAGGCGATCATGAACAGGCCGACCAGAAAGCCGAGATCGCCGATGCGAGTCGTGAGAAACGCTTTTTTGCAGGCATCGGCGGCGGATTTTTTCTCGAACCAGAAACCGATCAGCAGGTATGACGTCAGTCCGACCAGCTCCCAGAAGATGAAGATCATAAAGAAGTTGTTGGCCAGGACCAGGCCGAGCATCGAGTACAGGAAGAGCGACAGGTAGGCGTAGAAGCGGCTGAAGCGCGGGTCGTCTTTCATGTAGCCGAGCGAATAGATCTGTACACACGCCCCGACGGTCGTCACCACCACCAGCATGACGGCACACAGACCGTCAACCAGTATGCCGATTTGCAGCTCAAAGCTGCCCCAGGCGGCGAAGGTGTAGAAGGCTTCATACGGCACACCGTGGGCGCCGATAACCTCGAACATTACCCAGATCGAAAATACCCAGGCCAGCAGGATGCTGGCGATCGAGAAGCCGGAGGCCAGTCTCTCCTTCCAGCGCAGGAAGAAGACGATCATCAGGAACGACAGAAGCGGCAGAAGAGGAATTATGTAGGCGTGTTGTGTCATCTATATAGCTCCTACCACTTCATCACATTCACGTAATCGGATTGAATGCCGCGCCAGTTACGGTAGATCAGGAGGACAATGGCCAGTCCGACCACCGCTTCGGCCGCGGCCACCACGATTACGAAGATGGCGAACATCTGCCCCACCAGGCCGTCGGTCGCGACATACCGGTTGAAGGTCACGAAATTGATGTTAACGGCGTTGAACATCAGTTCGAGCGACATGAGGATCCCGATGATGTTGCGTCGCGTCAGGACGCCGAACATACCGACACCGAATAAAAGCGCCGCCAGCATGAGATAGTGCAGCATCAGGAACGCTCCTTTCGGGCCAGCATGATGGCGCCGATCATGGCGGACAGAATCAGGATCGACACTACTTCAAAGGGGAGCATGAAGTCGGTCATGAGATACTTGCCGATTGTCATCACGTTATCTTCGGGCAAGTCACCGCCGACATTGTGCCAGATGCCGCGAACGACCGACGGGTCAGTCGATGGTGTCCCTTTCTGCATCATGACAGCGACACCGACACCGACCACGAAGACCAGGCAAACAAAACCGGCAACGACAGCGCTTTCGCTGGTTTGCCGGACAACGGTCGACGAGAGATTGGAAGTCAGCATGATCGCAAATATCACCAGTATGGCCACGGCGCCGACATAGATCAGCACCTGTGCCGCAGCGAGGAACTCGGCGTGCAACAACACGAAGATCCCGGCCACGCTGAACAGCGACAGGATAAGGAAGAGGGCGCAATGGAAGATGTTTCGCAGGGTTACCACCATGAAGGCGGAGACGATCATCACCAGTGCAATAATCCAGAATACTATGCCGGGACCGGTCGATTCCATGTCAGTCAGTCCTTCTTTTCCTCGTCTGCGGCATCGCCGCCCTGTTCACTCGACGGTGTGTCATCTGATGGCGTGCCGGTATCATCTGTCCCGGCTTTTCTTTCGTCAGACTTCTCTTCTGCTTCCGACTTTGCCGCCGTCTTGGGCGCGGCGGCATCTTTTTCAGCCGACGGCTTTGGGTCGCCTCCGGCTTTCTGCTCCTGGGCCGGCGCCGCGGCGGCATCTTTCTTCGCTTCAGGCTCGGCGTCGTCAGTCTTCCTGGGCGCCGGCTTGGCCGCTTTCTTCTTGCGCGTCACTTCGTACGGCACGTCGCGGCCGATTTCCTGCAACTTGTTGATATCCCAGAAGGTATCGTCGATACTCTCGGTCGACCACTCATACTTATTGGCCAGCTTGATGGCGTCGAAGTTGCACGCTTCCTCGCACAGGCCGCAGTAGCAGCAGAGCGAATTATCGACCGTGAAGGTCTTGAGTTGCTTACGCTTATTTTCATCCATCGGGGCGTCGATACGAATCGCCGCGGTGGGGCAAATCTTCATGCAGAGCATGCACGCCGTACAGTTCAGTTCACCCGTTTCCTTGTCCGACAAGAGGACCACGATGCCGCGCGAACGCTCGAACATCTCCATCCGCTCTTTCGGATACTGCAGGGTGACAGCGTGTTTGCCGAGGTATTTGCCGGTAATCCCCATCCCCTTGATCAGTTCTATGAAGTCTTTGATTACGCCCATCTTAGTCCTCGGGGTTACCAGTACCAGCCCAATTTCTTCAGGAGCCCGGCCAGGACCATATTGGCGAATGTCAGTGGCACGAGGAATTTCCATGAAAACTCCATAAGCTGGTCAACGCGCAGGCGCGGATAAGTCCAGCGCATGAGCATCAGCAATAGTACGATCAACAATGTCTTGCCCAAGAACCACATCCACGACGGCAGTATGCCGCCGTTCCAGCCACCCAGGAACAGGGTGACGGCGATGGCAGAGACAGTGAACATATTGACAAATTCAGCGAGAAAGAACATGGCGAACTTCATGCCGGAATATTCGACATTGTAGCCCGCCACCAGTTCCTGCTCGGCCTCGGGAATATCAAACGGTGTACGGTTGGCTTCGGCGGTGGCGGCGATCAGGAAGGTAATAAAGGCCAGCGGTCCGAACGGTAGGCGGAAAACGAACCAGTTCCAGATGCCCCCGGCCTGTGAATGAACGATATCGATCATCGAGAGCGAGCCGACAAAGATGACGACCGTCAGGATGGAAGCAACCAGCGGGATTTCATAGCTTACGACCTGTGCTGCCGAACGCATGCCGCCTAAAAGCGCATACTTGTTATTGGAACCCCAGCCGGCCATCAACAGCGAGATGACGGTGAAGGTGGTGATGGCGATGATATAAAGGATTCCGATACTGAGATCGGCGACAATGAGGCCGTCGCCGAAAGGCATGACGACATAGGCGGCGAAGGCGGCAACGAACGCGACGATCGGCGCCCAGAAGAAAACGCCTTTGTCGCGAGTGTCGACACGCACATCTTCCTTTTGCAGCAGCTTGATGGCATCCATCACTGTCTGGTACCAGCCGTGCCAGCCGGTCATCATCGGACCAAACCGCTGCTGCATGTGACCGGCGATCTTGCGCTCCCACCACACGAGAAAGAGGGCTATTAACGACAGCAGACCGAATACGGTCAAGCCCAGGAGTGAGTATTCGATGACTGTCAGCCACGGTTCCGGAATGCCCAGTCCGGCCAGGATGCCTTCCATCCAGACAAATACGGGAGCCAGTTCCAGCGCCAGAATCGGTGTCATCGGTCAGCCTCCGGCATGATTACGTCCATCGACGCAAAGATCGCCACCAGGTCGGCAATGAGACAGTCGACACCGATTATCGGCATGACCATCAGGTGGTTGAAAGAGCTGCCGCGCAGCTTGATGCGCAGAGGTTTCTTGGTACCGTCGGAAATCAGGTAACAACCCATCTCGCCGCGCGAGTTTTCGATGCGGGCATAAGCCTCGCCTGCCGGCGGCTTGAAGGTCATGTCTTTCACTTTCGGGGCGCGCACCGGGCCATCGGGCATACCGTCCAGCGCCTGCTCCACGATCTTGAGCGATTCCTTGATCTCTTCAAGTCGGAGGATAAAGCGGTCATAACAGTCGCAACCGTCAAGCGTCGGGACATTCCAATCGAAGCGATCGTAGATAGAGTACGGATCATCCTTGCGAATGTCGTAGTCGACACCGGAAGCACGCAGCGACGGACCGGAGACACCGTAGGCAATGCCAACTTCCGGCGTCAGGATGCCGATCTTGCGGTTGCGCACTACCCAGATCGGATTACCAAGCAACAAATCTTCGTATTCTTTCACCTTACCGCGGATGATCTGGCAGGCCTCACGGCACTTCGGCACGAATTCGTCGGGGATGTCACGCGAGACACCGCCGACACGGATATAGTTGTAGGTCAGGCGCTGACCGCAGGTCATCTCGAACAGATCTATGATCAGTTCGCGCTCGCGCAGGCCGTAGAGAAACGGAGTGTAGGCGCCCACGTCCATAGCCGTCACCCCGAAAAAGATCAGGTGTGAGGCGATACGGTTGAGTTCGAGCATGATAACGCGGAGGTATTCGGCGCGCTCCGGCACCTCGATCTCGGCCAGCCGCTCCGCCGCCAGGGCGAAGACGTAGTTGGCTGACATGGCGGTGACGTACTCAAAGCGGTCGAGCACGGGGATGCACTGGGAGTACAACCGGTTCTCACACATCTTCTCAAGGGAACGGTGGAGATAACCGATAACCGGTTCGAGTCTGACAACCTTCTCACCGTCCATAGTGAGAATGAAGCGGCACACCCCGTGCGTCGACGGGTGGTGCGGCCCCATATTAACTTGAAATTCCTCTGTCCTTAGCGCTGACACCAAAGGTTCCTTCGCTACAGTTCCGGCATCCTTATGAAGTCCGGAGCATCCCAGTCCTTACGCATCGGCCATCCCTGGTCCCAGTTCTCCGGCAGCAGCAGGGGCTTGAGGTCGGGATGGTTATTAATCGAGAAGCCGTACAGCTCCCACATTTCTCGTTCATACCAGTCGGCGGCCGGCCAGATCTCGATAACCGAATCCACCGTTGGATTCTTGCGATCAAGCGTCATCTTCAAATCCAGGCGGTGCTTCTGGGCGTAGGAAACGAGGTTGTACACAGCCTGGAACTCCTCGCCCGTATCGATGGCGCCGATATTCGAGACAAAGTCAAAACCGAGCTTCTGGTCATCGCGAAGTCGTTTGCAGACTTCGACCAGATCGGCCGGCTTAATCTCCATGAGCAGATCATAGCGACCCGATTCCAGCGGCGTCATTTTACTGCCAAACGCCTCGAGGAGATAGTTTTTCAGCTCGTCGCGGGTCATACTCAGTTCTTCTCCTGCCAGTCGGACAGTTTCTGGCGCTTGATCTTTTCCTGCAAGTGCAGGCAGCCTTCAAGCAGCGCTTCCGGGCGGGGCGGGCAACCGGGTATATGAATGTCTACCGGGATAATGTGATCGATACCCTTTTCGACGGCATAGCTGTCATAATAGAAGGGACCGCCTTTAATAGTGCAGCCGCCCATGGCGATTACATATCGCGGCTCCGCCATCTGGTCGTACAGTTTGCGCAGGCGGGGCGCCATCTTCTTGGTAATAGTACCGGCTGCTATGATGAGGTCGGCCTGACGCGGTGTCGGCCGGAAGATCATACCGAGGCGGTCAAAATCGTAGCGGGAGGCCCCGGTACACATCAATTCGATGGCGCAGCAGGCGGTTCCGAACAACAGGTACCAGAGCGATTTGGCCTGGGCGTGGTGCAGCACCGCCTCAAGCTTGGTTATTACCAGGTTGCCGCCCGGTATCGGTTCTACAAATGCCGGAAGTTTTTTTATCAGACCCATTTCAAGGCTCCCCGTCGCCAGGCGTAAAACAGACCGAAGAAGAGAATCAGGATAAAGATCACCGCTTCGATCAAGGCGTACATTCCGAGTTGTCCCAATGCCACGGCCCAGGGGAAAAGAAAGACCGCTTCAACATCGAAGACCACAAATATGAGGGCGAAGAGGTAGAACCGGTTATTGAACTGAATCCAGGACGTACCGATCGGCTCCTCGGCGCACTCGTAGTTGACGTTTTTTTCGGGATACGGATTGTGCGGTCGGATCAGACGGGCAATAAAGAAGGTTACCAGGACCAGGCTTATACCCGCAAAGATGAATATCAAAACTGCCAAATATTCGGACATAGCTCCCACACCAAAGTCCTGTCTTTTTATTTGTGACAAACGTCACAAGCTTCATCGGCAGAAGATATCGGCTGGTCCAACCAAGTCAAGAGATTTTTTGACCGGGTAGAATCGGTCTCGTTTAACTGGTTGTGCAGAATCAATTTAACGGGACACGATTCTCAGTCCTCGGCCGGCGTCAGTCGCTCGGGTCAGACGGGACTGACCAGATTAGATCATCGCGATAGCCTCTATTTCAATGCGGACATCTTTGGGCAGGCGGGATACCTCCACAGCCGCCCGGGCGGGTGGGTTGCCCTTGAAGAAGCCGGCATACACCTCATTAATAGCGGCGAAGTCATTCATGTCCTTCAAGTAGACGGTCGTCTTCACGATGTGGTCCATGCCGGCGCCGGCGGCGGCGAGAACGGCGCGAAGGTTTTTCAGTACCTGCTCACACTGTTCGGCCGTGGTCTGGCCGACAATCTCGCCGGACGACGGATCGAGCGGGATCTGTCCGGAGCAGAAGATCATGTTGGAGCAGGACACGCTGATGGCTTGCGAATAGGGTCCGATCGCCTGCGGTGCTTCGGTGGTAATAATCGGTTCCTTCACCTTCATTCTCCCATTGGTTATCTGATTCCCATCGTTCGTCCGATAGTATAAGCAATTACAGCATAGTTTGACAATCAGCTTGTAAGGAGCATCAGATACCGCTACCATCGAATATGTTTTGGTATTCCGCCGGCGCCGCCCAGGTTACCCCGGAGGCGGCCGAACGTTTTCTGGTCCTCTTTGGCCTGCTTCTGGCCGCTGGTATTATCGAGATTATTTTGACCGCGTTCTGGCAACGTTCCTACTATCGATCCGGATTCCCTATCTTCAAACGGGTGCTGGTGCAAACCAGCCCGCCGATGCGACTTGATGTCAGGCGGCTGCAGGATGAGGTCGCCGATCAGCGCTTCGCCGCCATGTTCGTTCGCATGATCGCCGAGAACGAATATGCCTTCCGGGAAAAGCTCTGGCAGTTCGGCAAGATCATGTACACGCCGCTGATGCATGGCCATATCGTCATGCTCGACAGACAGCGCTCGGTTGAAATCATAGGCCGCCTCAACTGGCTGGCCCTCATCCTGCCGCCGTACATGGCCTATGTCTCTTACTGGCTGTTCGGGAAAGTTGTCGTGTCCTTCGTCACCCTCGTCGCCAGCATAGCTGTACTCTGGGTCATCTACACCCTGCAAACCGTACGCTATCGGCAGATGGCAGCCGCTGTTTCCCGTCAGCTGGAAACCTGAACCGTATACCGCCTGTTACGTGAAAACACGAACGACAGAAACATGACATGACGCACAAGCAATCCAGTCAGCATGACGCTGATATCGAAACTCAAGCCCCGCCGTTTGCCGAGACGCGCCGTCCGGTCAGTGAACTGAACCAGCGGCTTCAGGCGGTCATCGACGGCGGGTACGAGCGGGACGAGGCGCTGCGGCGTGTCGACGCCATCATCGATGTCATCAGCTACGACGTACCGTCGGATATACCGGCAGCACAGCAATTCTGCGACCGGCTGCGAACCATCGGCGAGACCTTCGACCATCCGCGTGCGAAAGCGTATGGTTATGCGCTGAGCGGCCATGTCCACTACTTGACTTCTGATCACCAGACCGCCATTCAGCATTTTCTCGTGGCGCTGCCACTCTTCGAGCGCGACCTGACCGATCCGTTCGGAAAAGCCCAGGTGCTCAGCGGCATTGCCGGGGCTTATTTGAGCCTTGGCGACTTTGAACCGGCGCTCGAGCATGCCCTGCAGGCGCTTGCAACTGCCGAGCAGATCGGTAACCAGCGCCAGATTGCCTGGTGCCACTACGCCCTGGCCACCGGTTACCTCGAGTTCGGGGATTTGCCGCGAGCGCGCGAGTACTTCCAGGCATCCCTGGATATTTTCCGCCAGCTGAAGCTGGATGTCGGCATCGGCCGCGGTCTCTCCGGGATCGGTTCGGTGCTGACTCGACAGAGCAAGCTCGAAGAGGCCGAGCGCCATCTGACCGAAGCACTCGACCTGTTCGAGCAGGCCGAGAACAAGATTGGCATGGCTCGGGCGCGAAACGACCTGGGCAACGTGTTCGATCTCCGGGGGGAGTACGACAAGGCCCTTGACTACTATCGCCAGGCCCTGGTGTTGCGCCAGGAACTGGGTATGAAGCAGGCCCAGGCAACCTCCCTGATCGCCATTGGTCGCGTACTCGGGCGGATGGGGGACAGCGACGACGCCCTCGAACATCTGCACCGCGCCCTCACCCTGGCCATGGAGATCCGGTCGAAGGTGCGCCAGTACCAGGCCAATCTGGCGTTGTCCGAGGTCTATGAGGGCCTCGGCGAGCACGACAATGCCCTGGCGCATTACAAGATGTTTCACGAACTGCGCGAGCAGGTTACGGGCGACGAAGCGACTGTGAGAATCAAGAACATCGAGATTGCCAGCGAAGTTGAACGGTCGGAGCGCGACGCCGAAATCGAGCGCCTGCGCAATGTCGATCTGCGCGACAAGAACAGCGAACTAGAGCAACTTCTGGTCGAACTCCAGACCACCCAGGCACAACTGGTCCAGTCCGAGAAGATGGCAGCGCTCGGCAACCTGGTGGCCGGCATCGCCCATGAACTGAACACGCCGGTCGGGGCGCTCCATTCGGCGGTCGATATTGCCGGACGCTGCATCGACATCATCATCGAGGAGATGTCGAAGGCGGAATCGATCGACGACCTCAAAACCTCGCTCCGGCTGCAGCGCTCCGTCAAGGCGCTTTCGGAAAACAACGCGGTGGCGGTGTCGGTCGGGGAGCGGATGACGCGAATCGTCAACTCCCTCAAGAGTTTCGTCCAACTCGATGCCGCCAGGTGGCGGGAGTTCGATCTCCACGAAGGGCTCGATGCCACCCTCACCCTGCTGGAATCACAGATCAGGCAGCGGATCACTATCGAAAAACGGTACGGCGACCTGCCGCTGGTGGGCTGTTATCCGACTGAGATCAACCAGATGTTCATGCACCTGCTGAGCAATGCCGCCCAGGCGATTCACGAGGACGGGCGGATCACCATCACGACCTCAGCCAATAACAGTCACGTTACGATTGCCATCGACGATACCGGCGTGGGTATCTCCGAGCAGCAGCTGGCCAGTCTGTTTGACCCCAACTTCTCGCGCAAGGGCAGCCGGGTGAAGGCTGGCCTGGGGCTGTTTACGTCGTACAATATCGTCAAGAAGCACCGGGGCGACATTGCGGTGAGAAGTACACAAGGGGAGGGGAGTAGTTTTACGGTCACGCTGCCGATCACGGCCCCGGGACGGGGCGCACCGACTGATTGAGGCAGCGTTTTGTTGACACAGCCGGGTACCCCCTGTATATATCGAGCCATGACAACACCCGAAAACAAGAAACCGCTGACCTACGCCGGTTCCGGTGTCGATATAGCTGCCGGAGAAGAGGCGGTCGAGCGTATTAAGGCGCTGGCGCGATCAACATTCACGCCGCGGGTACTGGCCGACCTTGGCAGCTTCGGCGGCATGTTTCAGCCGAATTTCACCGACTACCCTGCCCCGGTGCTGGTGTCGTCAACCGACTCCGTCGGTACCAAGGTGAAGCTCGCCTTTATGACCGGCATCCACAATACCGTCGGTGAAGATCTGGTCAATCATTGTATCAACGACATCCTGGTGCACGGCGCCCGGCCGCTCTTCTTTCTCGACTACATCGGGATCGACAAAGTGGTGCCGGATACGATTGCGGCCCTGGTCGACGGTTTGTCGCGCGGCTGCCGCAACGCCGGTTGCGCCCTGATTGGCGGCGAAACTGCCGAGCTGCCGGGCTTTTACCAGCCGGGTGAATACGACCTGGTCGGCTTTGTCGTCGGCGTCGTCGATCGCAACCGGATCATCAACGGCAATACGATAGAGCCGGGCGATGTCTGTATCGGGCTTGGTTCCACCGGCCTGCATACCAACGGCTATACCCTGGCGCGCAAAGTTGCTTTCGAAATCGCCGGTTTGAAACCGAACGATCGGGTGGATGAACTAGGCGCCACCGTTGCCGATGCGCTCATGGCGGTGCATCGCTGCTACGCCCCGACGATTTTCAAGCTGCTTGATGATACGACTGTCCACGGTATGGCGCACATTACCGGCGGCGGTATTGCCGGCAACCTCAAGCGCATTCTGCCTGACAACTGCCGGGCCGTGATCGATCGCTCCACCTGGACCGTCCCGCCGCTGTTTACCTGGTTGAAACAGACCGGCGACATCGACAGCGACGATATCTGGGGCGCCTTCAACATGGGCATCGGCTATATCCTCGTCGTCCCCCAGCGGGAAGCCGAGGCGGCGCTGAAGCGCGTACGGGCGGCCGGCGAAGAAGCCTGGATTATCGGCAACATCGAGCAAGGGGATCGATCAGTCGTTCTCGCCTGATCGTACAGTTACACCTATGGTTCTGCTTTGTATTCTTGACGGTTTCGGGCTGCGCGACGCAACCGACGACAACGCCGTGGCCGCGGCAAAAAAACCGAACTACGACAAACTGGCGAAAGAGTGTCCGATGACGACACTCGACGGTTCCGGGCTGGCAGTCGGTCTGCCGCCGGGACAGATGGGGAACTCGGAAGTCGGTCATCTCAACCTCGGTGCCGGCCGCGTCGTATACCAGGACATTACCCGTATAGACAAGGCGATTGAAGACGGCAGTTTCTTCGAACGCGACATTTTGGTTGCCGCCATGACCCGCGCGGCAACACGCGGAGCGGCGGTGCACTTATTCGGACTGGTTTCCGACGGCCAGGTGCATTCCTCGATGACCCATATTTTCGCCCTTGCCGAACTGGCCCAAAAATACGACGTGCCGGAACTCTACCTGCATGCCCAGATGGACGGTCGTGACACGCCCCCGCACTCCGGCGCCGGCTACATGAAGCAGGTGCTCGATCAGTTTGCGGAAGTCGGCCTGGGCAAGGTTGCAACGGTCGGTGGCCGCTACTACGGCATGGACCGTGACCGTCGCTGGGAACGCACCGGCCAGGCTTACGAGGCAATGGTGCACCGCAAGGGGGAACGGTTCGACGACCCGGTGAAGGCGATCGAAGCATCATACGCCGGTGATGTCACCGATGAGTTCATTGTACCGTCGGTAATCGATGTCGGTGACGGCAAGGGCGCCATTCGCGACGGTGATGTCGTGGTCAGTTTCAACTTTCGGTCCGATCGGGCCCGCCAGATGGGCTACATGTTGACCGGGCAGACGTACGGCGATTATCGCAATGATGCGCATCCCGATGTCGATCTGATCACGATGACCAGCCACGACATTAACCTGTATCACGCCAAGGTCGTCTTTCATCCGGTACGGCTGAACAAGATCCTCGGTGAAGTGCTGGCGGCAAACGGCAAGCGGCAGTTACGGACCGCCGAGA
>CAZJCK010000026.1:0-41511 GCA_964544635.1 uncultured Ignavibacteriales bacterium
CAACCTATATCTGGCTCGAACAACAAAGAGCTACCCATTGCGAGCGGTGGGCTACACTGTTCCTTTAGCGGGTATAACGTGTGAGGATGCTGCGGACATTTCGTTTGTCCGAAAGTATCATACCAGGTAGAGCTATCGAGCGACAGCGGTGGGCTACAAAGGCTCGGGACATAAAGCCCCATCTGAACGCTGGGGTGCCCGTATTCCGAGAAACACACCTGACAGTTGACAACACGCATTTAGCAGCGTTCGATACAAGAAAGGCCCTCGGCTGCTTGCAACCGAGGGCTGTTTCAGTCTGCAGATGACGCTGGATGTCTTATTTAAAGTAGAAGTGGAAGCCGATGTGGGTAATGCTGGCGTCGAAGGTGCTAAAGTCGGTGAAGCTTTCGCCGCCCAGCGCGTCGGGCTGGCTGAGTATGTTCACGGCAATACCGTGGCCCGCCTCAAGGGAGAAATGGTCGCCGAAGAAGACTTCAGCCATGGGCATGAGTGAAAGTGTGATCTGGGTCCACTTTTCGTCGTAGTTGCCCAGGCCGTAGACGCGGTCATCGAGCTGGGCGAAAACAACCCCGGGGCGAACGGCGAAGTTGGCACGTTCACTTGGAAACACAATGATCGGAGCACCGACCTCCACCCAAAAGCTGGTGGCGGTTTCCTTGCTGGTGACACCGGCGGTGTCGGTGTAGAAATCGTTTATGCCTTCAAAGCCGATACCGATATCGAGACCGACCTTTTCGTTAACCCAGTAGCGGGCGCCAACGGGTGCTTCCGAACTGAAGTAACCGAGGCCGAAGCGGCCGGTGAGATCCTTGGCGCTCGAGAACGCGGGAACGAGGAACAGGACGGCAAGTGTCAAAACTAGAATGCGTTTCATGCAATCGTCTCCTTTTGCAAGTTTAGGTTATCCATAGTCGTTATCTGCATCACTGCCTTAGAATAACAAAGTACGTGAAAATGTTCCCGAAATCGGGAGGGAGCAATTGGCCACTTGGAAGATGGGCTACCGGGCAGAATGTCAGGCGGATGTGAGGACTGAGGCCGGTGGCGTCGCCCGAGAGCTGCACGATGAGGTCACGCGACGATGGCGAAGTTAGACAAGATTAAGATTGTACTTTAAGTGTAGGTTTAATTGCGAATAGTCAAGATGGCAGGTTCATGAGGATAAGGGCGATGATGGTGGCGATGACGGCAATCCACTCATGCGTAGCAAGACGTTCGCGATAAAGGACGATACTGCCGATATTGATGATCACGATGGTGCCGGCGCCAAAGGCGGCAAAGGCGACGGCGGCCGGAATGGTATTCAGTGCCATGATGAGGAAGTATGATGAGAAAAGGTTGGGGATGCCGACAGCGAGGCCAATGGCGATGTCACGTTGTGACGGCCGGATGCGTTTGCGTGCAACGATCACGGCGCCGATAAGAAACGCGGTCGCGAAGTTGACGGCGAGAAAGAGGGAGCGATCGTCGAGGGCGCCATACTTCTGAAACACCTTGTTGGAAAACTCAGCGAGGCCGCCGAAGAGAAAGAGCAGGATGAGGAGCAGCCGGTTGCCGGCCGCTCCCTCTTTTGCTTTGGGCAGGTAGGCGATGAGGAGCGAGGCAACCGCCAGCGCCATACCGAGCCACTGCAGCGTAGTCGGGTGTTCCCGCCAGAGAACCAGTGACAGCGACATGGGCAGGAGGATACCGAGCTTGGCGATGGCGCCGGTAAGTCCAACCGGGTTGTTGCGGATCGATTTCTGGTAGAAGATAAACGAGAGGATGAAGAACGGCCCGGCGAAGATGCCCATGAAGATCGCCCACTCGACACCATACGGTGGCGAGAGGGGCACGAGGAAGGCTTCGAAGATTTCTGTAATACTCCGCGACACCCCCGAGTCCTCGACAACCTGCGGCCGGAGGATATAAAGCAGGAGGCTCAGCAGCGACGCCGTGACATAGTTGGCGGTCGTCACCACATACCGATTCATGTCACGGGTCTCGGTATGCCTGAAGATCAGGGCGATCGAGGAGCTGGAGAGAATGGCGAGGGCGAGGAACAGCATCGAGGCGGGCTCCACTGCGTACGTTTAGCGGGAGCCGCGCCCTCTCCCCCGTCCTCCCGGACGTCGCTGGCGTTGGCCGCCGCCGCCGCGGTCACCACCGGAGTGTCGCTCTTTTTTCTGCGACGGTGGTTCGGGGGGGGGCTGGTCAGTTGCGTGGAGTGACTGCTGGTAGAAGTCGTCGAGGAGCATGGCGATCAGGGATCGCTCTTCCTCGCTCTCGGCCAGCGCTTTGGCCAGAGGCAAGAATCGGTCCATCCGTTCGCGCTGCAGCCGGTCGCGGTTGCGGAGTTTGGATTCGAGGAGAACAGTGGTGCGTTCGGCGACGACCTTCTCGACATCCTCGGTAGTAGGCGGTGTCTTTTCCTGCATATCGATATTAAACCTCTTAGCGATGCGGTTGATTTCGGGTCGCTCTTGCGGCGACACCAGGGTGATGGCGGTGCCGGTAGCGCCGGCGCGGCCGGTACGCCCGGCGCGATGGATATAGGCCTCGGGATCTTCGGGCGGTTCGTACTGGACGACGTGAGAAATCTCCGGAATGTCGAGACCGCGGGCGGCCAGGTCGGTCGCGACGAGGAAGCGGAGGTTGCCTTTGCGCATCAGGTCGAGCAGTTTCTCGCGGCGGGTTTGCTTGAGGTCGGCAGTCATTTCGTGGGCATCAAAGCCGAGGCGCTGGAGGACGGTAACGACAAATCGCACCTGGTCTTTGGTATTGCAGAAGATGATAGCCGAGTCGGGATTTTCCATTTCGATCAGGCGGGCAAGAATGCGGTCTTTCTCCATACCGGGCACCAGGTAATAGGTCTGGGCGGTGGTGGGAACGTGGACGACATCCTTGCTGAGGCTGAGCATCTGGGGGTCGCGAAGGAAGCGTGAGGCCAGCCGCACGACGCTCGGCGGGAAAGTTGCTGAGAACATGTAGCCGTTGATCTCGCGGTTGGGCAGATACTTTTGAACTTCGCGCATATCGGGGTAGAAACCCATAGAGAGCATACGATCGGCTTCATCGAAGATGAGGACGCGAAGACGATCGAGTGACAGGGTGCCTTTCAGCAGGTGATCGAGGATGCGGCCGGGAGTACCGACAACGAGGTGGGCGCCTTTCTTGAAGGCGTCGATCTGGGCGCCGTAGCCGACACCACCGTAGACGGAGATGACGCGCATGCCGGAGTCGCCGAACAGTCGAATGGCTTCGTCGCCAACCTGCTTGGCAAGTTCGCGGGTGGGGACGAGGACGAGGGCCTGGCATTCGGCGCGGGAGGAGTCGAGCTGCTCGAGCAGGGGCAGCACGAAGGCGCCGGTCTTACCGCTGCCGGTCCGTGACTGCACCATCAGGTTGCGCTTCTTCAGCATATACGGGATGGCATGCTGCTGGACAGGCATGAGTCCGTCCCAGCCGGCGCGGCGGGCGGCGTCCTGGATTGTCTGGGGGAGTTCGTCGAGGGTTACTGACGGCAGAGCGTTCTCCGGCTCAACGAGAGGGCTGGTGTCTGGTTTGGTTTGGTCGGGCTCGTTCTTTTCAGTCATATCCAATCACATGTCAGTGTTTCTTTGTCGATTCCTGTGACAGGTAGTGTCTGCATTATATGGACAAAGGTCAAGTGGCAAAACGGGGGGATTGGGTTCGGCCCGCACGCTCCGGCGGCGCCGGACAGTGGGGGTACCGTTGATGTGTTGCTCGGATTCTGAAGGGCGGGGCGACGAGGCTGGAGAGCCGCCTGCAGGTCAGCGGAAATTTATGGGGTTGGAACGCTGAATTACCGTTTCGTTGAGCGGGGTGTTCAGTTCAATCCTGGTCTCAGCTCCGCCGGTTGGCGTCGCGCCGTTGATCGCGCGGACCAGGTAGGTGAGTTCCACCTCTCCCCGATCATCGATGCGTTCGATCGTCAGGACGAGATCACCGTCGGCGTTAATGGTGGCAGGGACCTGCCGGCCGTCGATGCGGGCGGAACCGTCGACGTATTCGACGCCGCCGGGCAACTGGGCGGTGACGATGGCGCTGTCGGCGCGGCCCGGCCCGGTGTTAGTGATGCTGAGCTTGACCATCCAGAGATCGTTCAGGCCGGGTAAGATGGTGTCGGGTGCGGCAGGTGCATTGCCAAATACCAGCGGCGGGAGGGGCAATGACGTCCAGTCAGTCCAGGTACCGTCGCCGATGTTATCCATGTCGATGATGTTGTGGTCCTGTAGCAGGGTGACCTCGACGCGGCGGTTCTGACGCCAGGCATCGGCAGTGTGGCCGGTATCGACCGGCTGTGTGTCAGCGTAGCCATCATACGTGAGGCGTTGCCGATCGATGCCGGCGGAGTCCGCAAACCAGTTAAGGACAGCGAGGGCGCGGGCGCGGGAGAGTTCCCAGTTAGAGGGGAATTGTTCGGTATTGATGGGACGGTAGTCGGTGTGTCCGCCGAGATGGACATCGGCATCGGCATACCGCTGCAGGGAATCGGCGAGCTGGGTGAGCATTCGGCGCGATTCGGGACGTAATACGGCGCGGCCGGAGGCAAAGTAGGCACCAACGAGATTGAGGGTGATCTCTTCGACCGGGACACGTTTGAAAGCGCCGGCGCTGACTTCAGCCGGATCGGAAATGGCCGGCCACCAGTCGGACAGCTCGCGCGAGAGGTTACGCAGGAAGGCGCGGTTGGTCAGATACTCGCGGGTGCCGGGAGCGAGGTCGTGAAGTCTATACGTGAAGGCGGAGTCGAAGGCGGCCTGCGAGAAATCGACGAACCAGTCGCGGATAGAGGCGCGGGCGGTGTCGACACCTTCGAGGCGGATCTCGGTCGGCAGCGAGTCGAGAATTTCAATGGCAACAGAGTACCCGTCGAGTTTCTGCAGGCGCAGGGTGTAATCGAGAACGGCGTTAGTCGAGTCGATGGTAGCCTGGCGATCGAGTTTGGCGGTCTTGGTCAGTTTGACCTGCGGCACGGCCGCGATATGGTTGACAATCTCGAGGCGCGGGTAGCGCGGGCAGACACGCCAGGTGAGGTAGGTCTCGCCGCCTTCGTGAACGTAGGCAAAGTGGCTGGCCTCTTCCCCATCGGCGAGCCGGTAATTCTCGAGGTCGCGAATGTCGAGGGTGACGAGGCGTTCCCCGGTTCGCACCGGGTTGAAATAGAACATACCGGAGTCGTTGCTCTGCGAGCGGCCACCGTCATCGAGGAAGATGTCGATGCCGCGCGGGTACTGGTCGGTATCGGGGATACCGTCACCGTCGCAATCGACGATAATCCGGCCACGGATGGCGCCGTCGATATCGGTGGTCATGACGTCGACGGTCGCAACTGCTTTCGGCGAGCGACGGATGATGGAGATGACGCCGCCGCGGGCGAAGGCGATGTTGTCGGAGCTGCCGGGCCTGGCCGAGCTGCCGATGACGACGGAGTAGTTCAGTTCAGCGGTCTGGCCGGGGTTGAGATCACCGAGGTTCCATTCGTACGGGTTCTGGCCGGTCGGATCGCTGAAGGGGGCGCCGTCAAGCAAACTGGAACCATCAACATACAGGAAACCAATCGGCATCTGGTCGACGATGAGGGCGTCGTTCACGGTGACGCTGGAGGTGTTGGTTACGGTGATGGTGTAGCGGACGACGCTGCCGACGCGGACGCGGGCGCGATCGACGGATTTCGTGATTTCGAGGCGTGGTCGGTTCACGAGGACTGAGGCGGTGGCGACGGGCGACGCTACGCTGTTGCCCGACAGGTCGGTGCCGGCGGCAGCGGCGGTATTATCGAGATAGTCGTTATCGGTAGCCGACTCGAGTACGACGGCGCGGTAGTTTATGGTGCGCTGATCGTCAGCCCCCATGCTGCCGATGGGGATGAGCAGCGGGTTGACGGTGGTCGGCTCGACGGCAGTGCCGTCGATCGTAATGGAGCCGTCGACTAAGGCGACATCAAGCGGCAGATCGTCGCTGAGTTCAATATCGCCAATGGCGGAGCTGCCGGTATTGATGAGGGTGATGCCGTAAGTAATGGTGTCACCGGGCTGCGCCGTGGCGAGCGAGGCGACTTTGCGCAGATCGAGGCCGGGGACGCTGGTTGTGAGGGTTACAGCATTGCTGGCGGTAAGGCCGAGGTTGTCGCCAACCGCCCAGGCGGTGTTGGTTATCGTACGGTTGTCTTCAATGTCCTCGGAAACGCGCGCGGCGAAACTTATGCTACCGGAACCTGCCGAAGGAACGGTCATCGAATCAGAAGTAAAGACACGACCGGTCGGATCAAAGGTGCCTGCGGTGGCGGATCCGGGAATGTAGGTCAGGTTGGAGGGCAGGGTATCGCTAATGACGACGTGGATCAGGTTCGGGCCGGTGATATTGGTGTAGGTCAGGCTGAAGGTGACCGAATCACCTGGCAGAACGAGTGACTTGTCAGCATTCTTGACCAGTGTAAATTCGCCGGCCTGGACGACGGTGACGACCTCGTTGCCGGGGATAAGGTCGGGATCAGAGATGTTGGCCTGATTGCGCATGTCGGTGCCGGCTGCGGTCGTCGGATCGATCACGGCTCGGAAAGCAACGGTTACGGAATCACCGCCATCGAGGTTGGCCCAGTCCCAGCCGAGGCGGTTCAATTCAGGTGAAAAGACGGCGTTGCCGGTGGCGGAGTTGGGTACATATATCAGTTCGTCGGTCAGGAAGTCATTCCATGCGATTGGGCCAATCGGGTCGATGCCGGTGTTGCGGATGGTAATGCCGTAATCAAGCGTATCTCCGGCGAAGGCGCTCGTTTGCGACACCGACTTGGTAATTTCGAGGTCATCAGGCGAACCGGTCCGCTGCTCGACGGTAGTGGTGACAGTGTCGGAGAAGACCGTGTCGGGCAGGGTGGTGACGGCATAGTTTTTCAGGAGCGTGCCGACAGTGGCGGTGTCGCTGATGCTGACGTTGAGACTGACACTGCGACTCTCGTTGGGAGTGAGATCGGTCAGTGTCCAGGTAATCCGGTTGGTGGCGGCATTGTAGCCGATACCGTCGGATGGAAGCGCATTGGTCAGCTGCGTAAACATCGGTAGTGAATCGATGACGATGACCGAGTCGGCGGTGAAGCTATCGGTGTTGGTGACTGTCAGCTCGTAGGACATCGATGAACCGGGGCGGACCTGAATTGAGTCGACGGTTTTGTCGAGGGTCAGGGTTGGTACCGGTGGCGCGACGACATCGGTTACAACCGTATCGGAGTAGACGGTGTCAGGTGTCGTGATAGTCGCGTAGTTGGTCAGACTGGCGCCAATGGTGGTGGTATCGTCTACACGGGTGGTGATCTCGAGGGTGCGGCTCTCCCCTGCGCCGAGGTCACTGAAGGTCCAGGTGAGGATGCCGTCGGCTATGATCGCTTCCGATGGATAGCCAAAACTTACGACCCGTACGAAGGGCGGCAGGGTATCGACGACGATCACTGTATCGGCTGCGACCGTATCGATGTTGGCGACAGCCAGGTTGTACGACAGTTCATTGCCGGGGCTGATGGCAGTCGAGTCGACCGATTTTCCAATAGTGAGAACCGGGATGGTTGGTTCGACCAGTGTGTCCGGGAGCAAGGTTACACTGGCGGTATCGGCGAAGGCGGCATTCGGTGTGCCGTAGAGAGCGATGTTCTGTGCGATGGTAGTATCGACGACGGGAGTGTCGACGACGACGGTGTAACGGAACTCTTCGGCGGCGCCGGGGAACAGTTGCGGCACCGTCCAGCGGATCGACAATTGATTGATGTCGATCTGCGGGTTGCCGTTGGGATCGATGCTAACGAGCCGGAGACCGTCAGGGATGGTGTCGACCAGCGGCAGTTCGGGGGCAGTGAGGGCGGTGCTGTTGTTGGCGACGGTTATGGTGTAATCGATGGTGTCGAGGCCGTAGGCGACATCGCGTCCGGCGGTCTTGGTTACCGAGAAGTTCATATTGGCGGGATTGCCGAGGGAGTCGATGACGGTGGTCACTGAGTCGCCGATGAGATCGTCGGCCGAGCCGATGAAGGCAGTGTTGGTCACGCTCGCATTGGCCAGGGCGCTGATGTTCACTATGCCGGAGAGGCTGAGACTGAAGCTCTCCCCTGTGCCGACTGTCGGTATGGTCCAGACGACGAAGTTCATATCCGGGTAGTACCGGGCGTTGGGTCCGGCGCTTCCATCAACATAGGTGGCGTTGACCGGGAACTGATCTATGATGATGACCTCTTGCAGCTCGAACGGTTCGTTGTTGGTGAACGTGAGCTGCCAGGTGAGGGTGTCGTAGACTGAGGCGGTGTCGGCGTTGACAGTCTTGGTCAGGCTGAGCAACTGGGCGGAAGCGATCGTCGGCAGCATTAAGATGACTGCGAGTATGATGGCTGTTCTGGTGATGGTCTGTTTCATGGTAGTCATGCCGTTCACCGTTACATCTTTCCTACCAGGCGCAGGAAGAGGCCCTGGCCGCGGTAGTATTCATCAGGTCGGTTATCGGCTTCGCTTTCGAACCGTTCCCAGCCGATCGAGACACGGAAGTACTTCGGGTATTCATAGCCGATCTCGAGTTGGCCGATAGTCTTGTCGTCGTTGATCGGTTCGTTGAGCAGGCTGGCCTTGAAGGAGCCGCGACCGAAAAAGCCGTTACCGAATCCGGCGGCGCCGGAAACGAGGAGGATGTATGACGTGGCGGTGATTTCGGGGTTGGGCGGATAGATCGACTGTTCCCAGCGGCGGATGACACCGATGGTGGCCTGGTCGAAGCGGGTGCGGTTCCAGTTGATGCGGGCGCCGAGGTCGAAGGTGCGCATTTCGTCACGTCCGGCGATGTACTCAAGGGTACGACGGTATTCGGTTTCGGCGCTGAACGACAGGTGGTGGGCCTGGAACCAGGTAAGCTGGCCAAAGATAAAATCATCGGTGCGTTCGCCGGTCGAGTCTGTCCACCAGTTATTTTGTTGGTAGCGGGTGTAACGGCCGAGCGCCTTGATCTTCTCGAACGGAAGGTATTCAACGGCCAGGGCGCCGGCACGGTCGATGCGCCGGACATCATCCTGCCAGACATCGAGTTCGTTGCCGGGCGTGCTGAAACGCTTGTACTCGGTCGTGACGAGGAACGACAAGGGTTCGAACGGCCGGAGCTGGATGTTGGTGAAGAGGGCGTCTTCACGGTCCGACCACAGGTCGGTGTCGACGTTCTTTTCGAAACGGAACTTGGGTGTGAGTTGGATGCGATACCCGTCGGCCGGCACGGAGGTGACGCTGAATGCAATCTGGTTGGTGTTGGCGTCGCCCAGGGCGCTGTGGAGGTTGTTGCGCTGGGTGTAGAACTCGTAGTGGCTGGTCCAGTGAACGTCGCCGAGGACACCGACGGAATCACCCCAGCCACGTAGATCAGCGATAATACGGTTCTGGTTACGGTCGAAGAGAGAGATGTCGTCGCGGTTTTCGATGTCGCGGTGCTCGTAGGCGAGTTCGAGCTGGGGCCCGCCGGTCCAGGTGCTGTTGTAAGTCAGCCTGTATACTTTCTCATCCAGTCGGCCGTTGGAAGCGTTGAATTGGCCGCTACTGTCGAGTGTTTGGTATTGACTGAAATTGGCGGCAACACCGCCGGTCCTCGATAGACGGTATGCGGCCTGCGCCCATATACGCTGCTGGTTTTTGGTCGGGTTGAGACTGCTGTTGGTGAAGGAACGGAAGTCGTCTTCGATGCGCTGGTAGTCGGCCTTAAAGCTGAGGCGGTCCGTTGGCGAGAAGCTGAAGTCACCGTGCAGCGCAGAGTAGTCGGATGACGTGTTCGGGTTGTCGGAGCCGGCGACTTCCACGGAAGCCCCAGCTTTGCCATGTCTCACGGCGGCGCTGGCCGAGTACAGCCCCTTCGGTTCGGGAATGCCGGCCACACCGGAACCATCGTCGATATTGCGGTAGAGATATGCGGCGCCGACCCGGGAGGCATCGGTTGGATCGACTCTCACTCTGCCACCGACGATATCGTCGTTCTCTTCGCGCTGGTAGTCATAGGTGATGACGATGTAGATGGGATCCTGCTCATCGGTTTCACTGCCGACCGGTTTGTTGAGTATGATGCGGCCACGGAGGTAGTCGATGGTGTAATCGACATCGCGGGTGAGCGCAGCGCTTCGTCGCAGGGTAGACTGGTTGAAGCGGTCGCGGATTTCAATGCGAACTTCCTCGGAACCGCGAATGACCGGGGCGTTGACCAGCTCAAACGGACCGGCGGTACCGTTGGCGCGGATACCGACGACATCGCCCTCGCGGAAACGTCGCCCTTCAAGTTTACCGGCGACGGTTTCCACGCCGACCGGGCCGTCTTTCAAGTTGGCGTAGACTCCAAAGATAGAGCGGCGGTGCAGCGTGAACCTTGAATTGGAGAAGCTTGGTTGCAGGGTGCCGCCCTCGAGATAACCGTGTTCGTCGGATTCAAGGCGGGCGTGCAATTCAAGGCGGGCTTCCTCTTGAGGTTGGGTGAGAAGGCGGCTGTCAAGGTTGTCGAATTCCCAGATATTGTGGGGATCAAAGGTACCCTGGCCGGTGAAGCGCCAAGTGTCCCAGAGCGGCTCAGTTGTTTCCAACGACATGCGCAGGCGGAAGATGTTCGGATCGACGGGGCGGTATTCGTCGTCGATGCGCGAGTCGAGAATGCCGGTGCCGTTGAGGTGGAGATGATTTCCGAGGTTGCCGTTGGTGAACAGCGAAGCGCGGTAGGAGGCGGCGAAGTCTTTTTTCAACCAGGGATTGGCGTTCTCGAAAGCGGACACATTGCCGTCGACATCGAGAGTGTGAAAGGTCAGTTCCCCGAAGCCGACTAAGAGGAGATCCTCTTTACCTTCTCGGGGGTCGAAGCGGTAAACGACGGCGGCGTTGGCAACGGAGCCGGCGACAATGACGAACAGGGTGGCTACTATGGAATAGAGAATGAGCTGGATAGCCAGGCTGCGTTTTGATGTCATGGTACGGCGCTCTGTCATGGTTGTTCTCCGGGGGTGATATGTACACGTGGTGTGCCAAAGGGCGCGGAGAGTTGGACGCAGCGGCTAAGCTGTTGGCGGACTGTCGTTTATTAGCAAGCTGACAAGGGCGTTCGAGCTTACAACTGTGACGCCGGTTGCACGTACGGATAGGCAGAGGTTTGCACGATTTGTGCGTTGGGCGTGCAGGTGGGAAAATAATGACGGGTTAACAGAGGAGGGCAAGCAGTGAGCGACGTTATGCATGTATGAGCACTGGACTAAGGGATCTTTGTCCGGAAATCGCGGGACTACGCCCGGCCCGACGCGGATAGAGTCCTCATGGAGCGTGGGCCGGCATTACCTGCCGCGCGGGGGACGCAGCGGGGTACCCGGGACGTTCACCTACAACGAGATCTCGAGCGTGCCCATGAGTTGTTCGAGCTGGAGGCGGGCGATGCGAGCCTGGTAGCGTGCCGTGGTCAGCGACTGCTGGGCGCGCAACAGATTGAGCTGAGCGTCGCGGAAATCAAGCGAGGTCGCGACGCCGGTCTGGTAGCGGTCGCGCTGCAGCTCGAGATTCTGGCGGGCGGCCACGAGGTTCTGCTGTTCAAGTTCGACCAGTTCCATGCGACGCTGGAAGGTGGTCAGGTTTTCGCGGATCTGACGCGACAGTTCGAGCCGCTGTTGTTTCAATTCATATTCAGCGGCACGGGCATCGAGCTGCGCCAGTTCCAGGGCGATCTTGTCGCGGTTGGCATTGAACAGGTTGTAGCTGAGGTTGAGACCGACCGAGTAAGCATCGCTCTGCGTCTCGATGTCGTCACGATCGTCGGGTGAGATGCTGATGTCGGTGTAGTCGTAGCCGGCGTTGAGGCTGAGGCGCGGCATGAAGGGGGCGCGGGCGGCTTTGGCGGCGTTGCGCACGACCAGTACATTCCGACGCGCGACCTCCAGCGATGCGTTGTTGGACTCCGCTTGTGTGTAGATTTCGTTGTAGGTCAGTTCGAGTGGCGGCACGACAATCTCGCTGGCAGCGCGTAACGACGTACCGGGTTCGCGGCCGAGCAGGACATTGAGATCGTCGCGCACCAGTTCGACTTGCAGTCGCTGATCGAGGAAACGTGCCTGGTCGTTGTTGTAAGAAACTGTAGCATTGAGGAGGTCGGTTGATGAAGCGCCACCGAGTTCACGTCGCACCCGCTCCTTGTCGAGCCGTTCTTTTGAGATGGCGCGGGATTCACCGGCAATATCGAGCAATTGTTGCTGCTGAACGAGATTGAAGTAGGTGGACGTGATGGCGACAACCTGGGCCTCGATGCGGGCGCGGGCCTGGTCAATACCGAGTCGGGCAAGGGCGTCGTAGCGCCGGTTGTCGACGAACATGCGGAAGCCGTCGAAGATGGTCCAGTTGAGCGAGACGCCGGCGCGAAGGTTTTCCGTGTCAGTGGAACCGAAGGAAAACGGCGAGTTGGTTTCTTCGTCCTCGGTGCCCAGCGTGTAGCCACCGGTCACGTCGAGAGTGGGCAGGAAACCGGAAGTACCGAGGCCACCCCGGGTTTCAGCCGCTTCGGCATCGGTGCGGGCGATGCGAATGGCGAAGTTGTTTTCGAGGCCGATGCGGAGGGCCTCCTCGATGGTGAGCACGGTGTCGGTGGGCGCCTGGGCGCGGCCGGCAACGGCGAGGGCGCACAAAAGGACAAGGCTGAGTATGATGCGACGCATGTTTATTTCCCTGACTCGACCTGGGCTTCGCCGGACGGTTTGAGGGTGGGGCCTTCGAGTTCCTTCACGGCCGGTTCGACAGATTCGGCTGTAACATTTTCCTGCCTGAGAATGTGGCGGGCTACGGCAACGCGCGTGCTGTTGAGCACCAGGAAGGATGCAGGAAGTATCAGGAGCAGAATGAAGGTGCCGAAAATGAGACCGTAGGCCACGGAGACGGCCATCGGGATGAGAAACTGGGCCTGGCGGCTGGTTTCGAAAATGAGCGGGGCAAGACCGAGGGAGGTAGTCAGGGTGGTCAACAGAATGGGTCGCAAACGCGACAGGCCGCCCTTGTACACGGCGTCGAATACCGAGTCACCGCTGCGCAGGTTGCGGTTGACCTGATCGACAAGAACGATACTGTCGTTGATGATGATACCCGAGAGCGCAATCACACCGTAGATCGACAAGGTGTTGAGCTGGATGCCCTGGATACCGTGTCCCCAGATCGCACCGAGTACGCCCATGGGTATGAGCGAAAAGATGATGCCGGCCTGGGCGTAGGATCGGAAAACGAGTATGACCATGATGACCATACCGAGCAGGGCGATGGGGAAGGCGGAGCGCATCGAGTCGATCAACTTTTCCTGGTTGCGTGACTGGCCCTCGAAGGAGAAGTCGACGGTTGGCACCTGGGCCTGGACGCGCGGCAGGACGTCCTGCCTGACCTCAGCAAGGATCGGCGGGAGATCGTCGCTAACGTCGGCGAGATTCGCCTCTACCCTGATTTCGCGGCGGCGGTCGAGGTGGTTAATGGCGGTGATGCCGCGTCGAATGCTGTAGGTGGCGAGTTCGCTGAACGGATACTCGGAACCGTTGGGCAGTCGGATGCGCATGTTGTCGAGGAAGCCCAGGGCGGCGCGGTCCTGTTCACCGTAGCGTACCCATACCTTGATTTCGTCGCGGCCACGCTGGATTCGCTGGACTTCCTGGCCGAAGAAGCCGGAGCGTACCTGGCCGGCGACATCGCGCAAGGTGAGGCCGAGGGCGTAGGCGCGGGGTTTGAGTTCGATATTGACCTCGCGGCGACCTTCGGCGTCGGTATCGGTGACATCTTTAAGCGTGCTGAAATCTTCGAGTTCGCGCTTGAGGATTGCCTTGGCGCGGTTGAGAGCGTCGAGGTCCTTCCCCAGAAGACTGATAGAAACCGGTTTGCCGAAGCGGCTGGTTTGCCCAAAGGTAATGTCCTGGGCTTCGGGAACCGGTCCGACCATTTCGCGCAGGCGGTTGGCCAGAACGTAGCTGTCCATCTGCCGTATCTCTCCGTCGAGGAGCTGGATGATCAGACGTCCGGTATGGCTCCCCTGCTCGCCGAAGTCGTTGGCGCCGATTTCGCGCATCATGCCGAGGAAGACATCTTGTCCGTCGGGGCGCTCCTGCTTCAGTTCTTCGTTGAGATCCCATGCCACCTGCTCGATTTCGGCGAGGAGTGAGTCGGTGGTAGTTTCCTGGCGACCGGAGACGAGGGAGATATTTACGGGCAGCGTTTCGGCGTCGATAAACGGAAAGAAGGTGGCGCCGATCAGTCCGCCGCCAACAAGACCGACGGTGACAAAAACCAGGGCGATCGGCAGCATGACGGTAGTGAACTTGTGCTTGAGGGCATAGCGAAGCGACGGGGCGTAGATGTTATTGGTAAGATAGTTAATGCCCTTTTCGATCTTCTTGCGTACCGGTGAGTCTTTCTCGTGTGGATGCAATCCCTTGGAGTGGCCGAGGTGCGACGGCAGTATGAGGAAAGCCTCGACGAGCGAAAACAGCAACGAGGCGATGACGACGAGGGCCATCTGCCAGATAATCTTGCCGAGGAAGGCATCGAGGAAGAAGAACGGCATGAAGGCGATGACGGTGGTGAGGATGGAGGTGGTAACGGGTGCGATGACCTCCATGGTACCGTCGACCGCCGCCTTGAGCGCCGGTTTCCCCCCTTCGTAGTGCGCGAAGATATTTTCCCCCACGACAATGGCATCGTCGACGAGGATACCGACGACGATGATCATACCGAAGAGCGAGATGACGTTGATAGTCAGACCTGCAAAGTTGGCGATGATGAACATGCCGGCAAAGGAGAAGGGAATGGCGACGGCGACCCAAAAGGACATGCGGAGATTGAGGAAGAAGCCGAGAGCGATGATGATCAGGATGAGGCCGATGATGCCGTTCTTGACAAGGAGGTCTACGCGCTGGACAAGCGGGACGGTCTGATCGTCGAGGATAGCTATCTGCACCGATTCGTGGGTAGCGTTGAAGTCGTCGATCATGGCCTTGGTCTTGTCGGCGATCTCGAGGATGTCTTCGGCGCTGGTCTGGTCGATATTAAGGGCGATGGCGGCCTGCCCGTTGAAGTATCGCTTGTTGGGATTGTCCTCCCACTGTTCGTCGATATTGGCAACGTCGCCGAGCCTGACAACGTCTCCCCCGCTCCGGCCGCGCACGACAATATCAGCAAGCTGCTGCGCAAAGTAGTCGCGTCCCCAGGCACGGATCAGGATTTCTTCCTCGTCGGTTTCGAACTTGCCGCCGGAAATGTTGACGTTGGCGCCACGGACGGCGTTGGAGATTTCGTTGAAGGTGAGGTTGTACCGTCGCAGGCTGGCCTCGGATACTTCAATAGAGAACTCCAGGAGTGGCAGGCCCGCGATGGTCACCTGGGAGATTTCTTCGGTAGCGAGGAGGTCGTCGCGGAAGCCTTCTGCAATATACTTGAGGTTGTACAGATCGGTGTTACCGTAGACGATAACTTCGAGGGATCGGATGCGGAATTTCTGCTCGAAGATGATCGGTTCTTCGGCGCCTTCAGGAAAGGCGGAGATGCGGTCGACGGCGTTCTTGACGTCGTTGAGCACCTCGTCGATATCGGCTTCCTTGGTAATTTCGACGGTGACGGTGCCAATATTTTCGCGGGAGACGGAAGTCAGGCGTACGATGCCCTCGAGCCCGTCAAGGTTCTCCTCGATTTTCAGTACCACGCCTTCAGCGACTTCTTCAGGAGAGGCGCCGGGGTATGGTACCTGGACAGTGATGATGTCGGGCGTGATTTCCGGGAAGAACGAATAGCGGAGCTGGTTCAGGGAGATCAGACCGAAACCGATGACACCGAACATGAGAACGGTAACCCAGAGGGGGTAGCGGACGAAGAAAGCGACGACGCGTTTCATCGGACGGCATCCTCCTGCTGCATCACCGGGAAGCGTGGATTGGCCAGCATGCCGGGAGCGACGCCCTGGAGCTGTTCGATGACGACAGTGTCACCGTCATTGAGGCCGTCGGTAATGATAACGGTGGCCTGCTCGCGGCGGGCGATTTCGACCGGACGGAGTTCCAGTTTGCCTTCGTCGACGACATAGACGAAGCGGTCGTCGTACAGGGCGGTGCGGGGCAGTCTAAAAGCGCTGTCGACAGCGGCGCCGGGAATAGCAGCTTCGAGGAAGAGGCCTTCGTACAGGCGGTTATCCGGGTCGGGATCAACGGATATAAAGACGGGTACGGTTTCAGTGCCGGAGTCAAGAGCCTGGCCGATGCGGGTAATCTCACCGGAGAAGAGACCTTTCACCTCCGTTGAGGTGAGGGTGACCGATTCGTTCACGCTGATCCAGCGGAGTTCTTCGGTCGGGACGGGGATTTCAACCTCGAGGTCTTCGAGGTTGATGATGCTGCCGAGGCGGGTGTTGACGCCGGCATTGGAGCCGACACGGAGGCTGGCCCCGGTAATGGCGCCGTCGAAGGGCGCCTCGATATAGTGCTTGTTCAATCGGATTTCGAGGTTGCGGACGGTGAAGTACAGTTTGAAAACGTTGAATCGGGCGAGGAACAGCTTGATGCGCTGGTTGGCCGCCTCGGGGAGCGGGTCGAGCGGCTGGTCGAATTCGGTGCGGTTGAAGTAGTCCTGCCAGACCTGGTATTCGTCAGGAAAGTCGACTTTAATTTCGGGCAGGACCTGAGCGAGAGCGGTGAGCAGATCGGCCTTGGCGGTATTAAGGTCAAGGCGGGCCTGGCGGGGGTCGATGACGACGAGGGTCTGGCCGCGCCGGAATTCCTGGCCGGGCCGGAAAGGAACGTCGCCCGGCGTCAGTTCGCCCGGAACTTCGGCGATCAGATCCACCGGCTGAGCGGAGGCAAGGCGCCCGAAGGCGGCAATCCGCGACTCAATGGTGGATCGGTAGACGACCTCGGAGGCGACGCTGCGGGGTCGCGGTTCAGGGGTGCGCCGCGCCGGTTCTTCACGCATGCTGAGGAACAGAAACATGAGTCCCAGACCCACGGCAAAGACGCCGGGGACGACGATCCATCCCGGTTTGATTTTCACAGTATGCCCTTTCGCTGCCCGTTCACAGTCATATCCGTTGTGCTGGTGAGGGTACGCAATAATGCGGACGCCGTCACCTCAAAAGTTGTCGGGTTCGAGTACCGTGGCGGGTGAAACGGTCTCGCGAAATGTAACAGATTTTGCTTGTGTTGGTTCGCGGGATTTGAGGGTCGGCAGTTCCCCACCGCGCGATGCGCCCAGCGGGGTGTCCGGCTACTTGTTGATTACTGACTCAACATCACGCCGAGGAGTGAGCGGCAGGTCTTTTTGGGGGAAACCCAGACGGAGCGCAATTTGTGGAGATCCTGATTGGTTCAGGGCTTTGCTAAGGGAGCTTCTCAAATCGGCAACCTGAATCGGCTGGTTGAGATAGGACGCCTGCACACCGTTTTGCCGGGCGCGCAGCAGTACGGACTGGAGGGCCTGACCGGTCAGCAGCCAGTCTTGTGGACTGTCACGGTCGCTCAGGAGTATGGCGAGGATCGGAGCATCGAGTGCGAGCTTTTTGTCTCTGGAACTGACGATTCGGCCCATATTCACATGTCTTACAGTAAAGCGAAGGAGCGGGGCGAGCAGCCCCGGTACTGTCAGACCGTCGCCCGCATTACGGGTTCGCATCCAGGTGGCAAGTTCGTCGCGCCACCGGCTGTCGGCCCACTGAGCTTTATCCCCCTGTGCGACCAGATCCGCGAACACTGCTCGGTCCTGTGAACCATCGATGAACTCGAGTCTGGTCTTTTCGCCGGCAGCGACGTTTTTTAGATCGTCAACGATCCGGTGTGAGACGGCCCTATCGTCGAACGACTGTCGATGAGTGCGGCGATCATTAATGACTTTGGCAAGATCCCCTTTTTGATCGGGGGGGCGTTGGGTTTCAGTCAGCGTGACTGAAGCCAGGAGATTCGGCTGGTTGCTGTCGGGCAGTAGATCTACCGACGTTTCGAAGCCGAGTGCACTGGCGGCTATTTCTATGTTCCTGATGGCGCAGCCACAACTGATATGGAGTTCGCGGTCGTGTGGATCGTTCACCGGCAACGCGCGAGAACGATCGGCATACAGTTCGATGCTACGGTCGGTGGTTGAGAAGAGCCACGGCTGGGTGTTATGGCTGGAGGGTGCGCGGGTCGCAGCCTGGATGATGGAAGGGTGGGGGATTTGCTGTGTAATGTGGTGTGATGACTCTGTCATTGCCTGATCTTCCGGGTTTCGAGGTCAAGAACCGAATCGAACGTGTCGGGCCGTGGTGTGTCCAGTTCAAGAGAATCATGTGATAGTCAAAGATGGCGGTACTGCGGTGGATCTGCTGTATCGGACCGATGGCGCCCCCCGCGCGAAGCGCGCGGTGGGGTAACCCGGAGAATGCTATCAGGTTTCGAGGAGTTCAAGCATGGCGTTGACGTCGTAGCCGGCCTTCTCGGCAGCGTCGAGCACACGGTCGCCCAGCTCGGCAGTGGTGTCGTCCTTCTTCTTCTTTCCCGCCTTCTTTGGCATGGTGGTCACGATCTTGTCGCGGGCAGCAACGAGCCGTTCGAGGCGTTCCTTGTTGCACCAGAGGCGATCGTCATGTGTGTTGAGGGCGAGGTATTCACGCACCTTGGGATCTTCAAGAAGTGGCGCCAGCAGGTCGTGGATCGACTTCTTGCCATTGAGCTGCACCAGTTCTTCATTTTCGACGAGGACCTGCAGCAGCAAGTGGTCGTTGTAGCCGAAGCCTTCGTCCTGCAACAATTCGCTGAAGGCCCAGCGGATCGGCTGCCACAGCAGCCAGCTCTCGCCGTGATTGACCGGTTCGGCGACGGCGTCGTCGTCGGTCTGTTTCTCGGCAGCGTGGTCGAGATGGTGGATAAGCGACCAGGCGGTGGCGACATGTTCGACCCGCTTGCGATGGTCGATCGAGCTGCCCGCTTCCGGTTCGCCGGCCGCGACTTTCTTCTTGGTGGCGACTTTCTTTACAGCCGTCTTTTTCGCGGTAGTTTTCTTCTTTGCCTTCGGTTTCGGATAGATCTTCTCGACATGCGTCAGGAGCGGTTCTTCGATGCTGGTGAAGTCAGTTTCGCGGTTGACGAAACGGGTGGCGGCATCGAGGAGGTTGTAAAGCGCGCCCCGGAATTCTTCGCGCGTGTCTTTCGGGTCGGCGGCGAGCTTGTGCAGCATCGGGCCGTTGATGACGCGGCTGAACGGTTCGTGGATCGGGTCGAGGTGCATCTGTCGGAAGGCGTGTTCCATGCTGGGCACGCCCGCCCCCTGGAGGCGATCAGCGAGGCGTCGCCAGGAACCGTCGTGGTCGTAGACCTCCTGCCATTCGAGGAAGACATGATACTCGTAACCGGAGAGTTCGGCGTACATACCCTCTTCGGCGAGCTGACGGCCTTCGCGCAGGAATTCCTGGCCGGTGCGACTGTCGCGGAAGCGATACCAGTGGTTGGGAGCACCATTGATACTGAGGGCGTCGGCGAGGGTCTTGCGGACAATCTGCTCGTCGTCACTGGTGCCGACATTGATTTCAACCGACTCTCGTGCCCAGCCGCGAGTCGATTCGAACGAGTTGTTGAACAGCACGAGGGCGCGATGGTCACCGACCCGGTTGGTGTAGGCGTAGACATTTTCGTTCACCCAACCGTCGGGCGTAAAGTAATCGTACAACGCGAAGTTATCGGCGCCGGAAAAGAGCCAGCGTCGGTGCAACAGTGGAAAGATTTCGCGTTCGTGGCGGCGGACCATGTGTTCGTCGACCTGTTCATCCCAGTAGGCCTTGCGATACTCCATGCCGTATTTTTCGGTGAAGCCCTCTACCTGGCCGTGGCCGAACATGGGCAGGCCGGGCATGGTGGCCATCATCATGGCGACACCGTAGTACTTGTCGCTCTTGCCGAACTGGTCGACGGCAGTGCGTTCGTCCGGGTTGTTCATAAAGTTGACGAAGCGCTTGAGTACCTCGGGGCTGAACTTGAGGACATTCTTGACGGTGGAGCGATACTTCTGGTTTTCCTCCATCTTCAGCATGTTCATGAAGGCGGAATTGTAGACGCGGTGCATACCGAGGGTGCGGACAAAGTAACCTTCCATGAGCCAGAACGCCTCCGCCAGCAGCAGGGTGTCGGGAACTTCTTCCTTTACGCGGTCGACAACTTCGCGCCAGAACTCCTTGGGAAAGACCTCGTCGAATTCCTGCCGGGTCATACCGCGTTCGGCGCGCGACGGAATAGCGCCACCGTCGCCGGGTTGCGGGTACCAGAGACGCTGGTAGTGCTTCTTGGCGAGCGTCATGGCGGCATCGAAGCGGATAATCGAAAACATGCGGGCGACGTGGAGGATGGTCTGGACGACCGCTTCGCGCACCTCCGGGATGAGGTAGTTGAGCTGGGCGGTGTCGTTCCAGGGCATCGAGGTACCGTCATTGCCGTGGTAAATGTAGCGGCTGTCACCGGATTGCTTGTCATATCGCTTGAAGACAACGGCGGCATCGCGGCGATCCCAGTAACCGTCCTCAATCTGTATGACGACCCGCTCGTCGTCGGAAAGATCGGGGCCGTTGAACTGGTAGTTCGGGTAGGGCGGGTAGTCGGACTGGACAAACCAGTGGGGATGTTCGATAACCCATTTCGAAAAGATGCCGGTGTGGTTAGGGACCATGTCGGAGGCGAGGCGAATGCCGCGGCGGGCGGCACGGTCGCGCAGATCGCGGTAGGCCTCTTCCCCGCCGAGGTCGGAGGCAATGATGTAATCGTAGAGCGAATAGGCAGAGGGGGCGGCCTCGGGATTGCCCATAATCTGTTTAATTTTTTGTGAGGCGTTGGAGCGTTCCCACAGGCCGATCAGCCAGAGACCGGTGAAGCCCCAGCGCTGCAGGGTGTCGAGTTCTTCGTCGGGAATCTGGTCAAGGCGTTTGATCTCGCACTGGTATTTCTTCGACAGCTGGTCGAGCCAGACATAGACGGATTTGGCGAGCAGCACGACGTTGGACATCCAGTCGGCGTCGCGGCTGAAGTTGGCCGGCTCGGGATAGTCGTAGTCGAGCAGGCCGCCGTAACCGTAGCGCCCAAAGCGGAGCTCTTCGATCGGGCCGGGGCCAATCCCGCGCAGGGTGCGTTCTTCGCGGAGAACATCCTGGGCGAGAAGGAGTTCCTCGAGGAGCTTGTCCGGGAGGATGTCGGCCCACTTCTCCTTGATGAAAGCGAGCTGGCCCTCAAGGGAGTCGGGGGCTGCGCGCATCGGACCGCGCAGGGCTTTGAGCAACGGTTCGCCGATCTGCTCAACAGCGGGCTGACCGTTGAAGAAGCCTTCGAGGCCCTCGACGAACGGTTCGTAGGGGGCGTGCACGCGAAGGTCGGAATGGTCGAAAAGGTCCTGGAAGGGGACGAAGGCGGGGTTTTCCATCGAGAGTGCGAGAAGGATCAGCTCGATAGCGGTGTAATGCCTGTTGGGCTGGTTTTCGGTTTCTGAGGAAAGGAAACGTTCTTCCTTCTCGCGCTTTAGCATGACCGGCTGTGGTGGATAAAGTTTGACGAAGGCCGGGGGGGGAAGTTCAGCAACGGCTTCCCCGCGCTGAATGCGGGTGTACTCGAGGCCGCGGTCGAGAATACCGGGGATCTGTTCGAAGGTGTAGTACCACGTGACATAGCGCAGGATATCGACGATTGTCCCAACGGAGGCGAGCTCACCGCCGTGGATGGGTCGATCGCGATGGGTGGACTGGTGCCGTTTTTCGTTGAGTCGGTCGGCCAGTTTGCGCAGACCGATAACGGCGCCGCCCGGTTTAGCTGATTCCGGGTGGAGTTTCAGCAGTTCGGTAACATCGAGGGCCTCCCAGTTATGCCGGTTGAGAGGAAATCCATAGGGGAAATATGCATGTAAGTGATCGAGCAAATGGCTAAGTCGTTTCGCCATCACACACCTTATCTTTTATCTAATTAGCGACTTACGAGGTCCACACCGCGGTAGTGGTCACGGTATCAAAAAAGCGCCGAAGGGCGCCTTCTGTATACCACAACAATGTAGCGGGTGGCTGGTTCCGAGTCAATGGACGAGGATAAGTTATTATGCGACCGAAACTTCGGCGGCGGGCATGGTAACCGTGCGAGGCTCGGCATATTCGTGCAGACTGACATGGCCGGTATGGTCGATGGTGACGTAGTTGGGCGCCTGCTTGCCGGTCCAGCAGCCGGTGTTGACGTATCGCATACCGTACTCGGGGTAGTCGATAGACTCGGCGATATGGGTGTGGCCACAGAAGAGCGCATCGTAGGCGTGATCTTTCTTGAGAGCGTGATTGATAATTCCGCGTGCGACTTCGTCGTTAATGCGCAGCCAGACCTTACTCTTTTCTTTTACAAAACGGCTGACGCGCTGCTCCGGACCATCGAGGCGCTGGATGAGGGCGTAGATCCAGCAGGGGACTTCGACGAGGTTGGGAAAGTTGACGATCCACCGATCGAACTGGTCACCGTGCATGGCGAGGTAACGTTTGCCGTTGGTGGTCCATTCGTATTCGCGGTGGGTGGGGAGTCCGACCAGGTGGGTCATCAGTTCAGCAAGCTGGAGGTCGTGGTTACCGAGGAGCCAGGCGACTTCAGCATTGCACTTCTTATTGGTGATCTGGCGGAAGAGGCCCACCAGTTCCCAGGCGTGCTTCTTGAGTCGTTTGAAGTTGAGGTCGTCGAACACATCACCGAGCAGAATGAGGCGGTTGAAGCGGTACTGATACTTGCTGACGCGGTAGCGTTTGAGCAGGCGCACCAATTCCTTAGCGCGGCTGACGCGTGACCCAAGGTGGATGTCGGAGACGATCAGGGTATCGATCGAATTGGCCGTCCACAGGCTGTATGGTTCGTTCGTGTGGATGGGCTGCATCGGCTGTTCTCCTTTGTTCTGGTTGCAGGCGTACAACACAGCTTCAAAAAACCGGCCCAAATCAGCCGGTGGTGAAATCGGTTCGGGCGACGGAGTCGCCAACAGGAGCCAGTTTGGTGCGCTTGCCGATCCTGAAGCGGTTGCCGCGCCAGACGACCGTGCGACTGAAGAAGGGTACCGGCCAGAGTATGGCGAGCGCGATTTCTTTCACCGGGACGAACAGGTAGTGGTAGACGGGCGTGTCAGCATCCATGAGATGGCCGGCGGCGGCATCGAGCGCGATCTTCAGTACAGTTACACCTGCGAGGAAGGTGAAAGCGAGGGAGGTGGGGTGCAGTATGGACATGAGAGTGGCGAGGGCGATCGGGTAGGAAAATATCTCGGTCAGGTAGTTGCCGGTATTGAGGTATCGTCGCATCATCCCCCAGCGATGGTGACGGTTAAAGAAACGCGGCAGGCTCCAGGAGGAGTTGACATTTTCAACCGGATCAACAGAAGTGCGCAGTTCGTAACCGAGGTTGCGGATGGCCTGGCCCAGCAGGCCGTCCTCCAGCAGGTACATCCGGAAGGCCATGAAGCCGCCAAGTTGTTCGAGGATGTCGCGGCGCATGAGCATCGACTTGCCGATCGTGATCGGGACTCTGGTCAGGCGGTTGATGGTGGCGACACCGCCGGCGATCAGCGTATTGAGGTGGATGTTTTCGAGGACAGCGCCGAAGGTACCGGCCTCTACCCCGCGCACGACGGAGGTGACGAGGCCGACGGAATCATCCTGCATCTCGGCCATCATGTTCGCCAGGTAGTCGGGTTTGACGCGGACATTGGAGTCGGAGATGACGAGGTGGTCGTGGTGCGCGTACGGGTACATATTGATCAGGTTATTGACCTTGGGGTTGAGGCCGGCGCGGCTGTCGTCGACAACGAGACGGGCCTGGACGCGGGGGTAGCGCCGCTTCAGCCTTTGGACCAGTTCGACCGCCGGATCGTCGGTATCGTTCACGCCGAAGAGCAATTCGAATTCGGGGTAGTCGAGTTCGAAGAAGGTGGAGAGATTCTCCTCGAGGTGATTATCGATCCCCTTAAGCGGCTTGAATACACTAACGGCCGGCTGTTTGGCCGGCACACTGCGAACGCGGCGCTGGCGGCGTCGTTGTAACCAGAGCATGGCGACAGAGAGCCCGAAGTAGCACAGGCCGAACAGTACGGCGGCGGTCAATATGTAGTCGACAAGTATCGTCATAGCGGTTTTTCCCTCATCGGTTTGGCGCTATTGTCGACTGTTTAAACTATTGTCTGGTTAGACGTTGGTTAGAAAAGTGTGAGAATCAGGTCTTTTTTGCGGTGGTTGTTTGATTTATGCGCGATATGAAGTCACGGTAGAATTGGCCGCTGGGCTTGACGGTGCGGGCATAATTCTTGTAGTCGACGTGGACGAGGCCGAACCGGGCGCGGGTACCCTCGAGCCACTCGTAGTTATCCAGCAGCGACCAATGGAAATAGCCGCGGATGTCGTAGCCGTCGCGGACAATCTCTTCAAGCGCCTGCAAATGGGATTCCAGAAAGGCGAGGCGTCGGCTATCGTCGGCGACGGCGATGCCGTTTTCGGTGATGTACATCGGCTTGCCGGTCTCCCCCACCCAGCGGACGACTTTGTGGAGACCGCGAGGGTAGATTTCCCAGCCCAGGTCGTTGATCCCCTCACCTGATGACCGGGCAATGTAGCTGAGGTCGAAGGGGCGCTCGAAGTTTAGTTTGAAGCGGACGTGGAGCCGGGAGTAGTAGTTGATGCCCCAGAAATCGATGGCGTTGTCGAGTTGGATCGGTTCATCATACGTGAGCACGAGCGGAAACCAGACCCGCAGCCGATCGGATTCGAAAGCCTCGATGATCATCCGGTTATAGAAATGGTGGATGAGGCGTTTGATATTGCGGTCGATCGCCAGACCGTGGGGGGCACGCTTGAAGACAATAAAGTTGTGGGCGATACCGACCTGGCCGGCGGGGTTGTGGTGCTTGATAATGTCGTAGGCTTCGCGGTGGGCCCCCAGCATGTGATGTAAACTGAGCATCATCAGGTCGAGGTCGCGTTCCCCGGGCGGGAACCTGGCCTCGCCGTAACCGCCGAGCGCCCAGACGAGCGGTTCGTTGAGGGTGACGACGAGGGGGACGCGGTCGAGCAGCTCCGGGGCGATCCGTTCGACATAGCGGACGAAAGACTCGATGGAACGTCCTTCATGCCACGGACTGCGTTCGTGGAACCAGCGGGGGTGGGTGAAATGGTGAAGTGTGAGCATCGGCGTAATGCCGCGTTCGAGGAGGTTGTCGATCATGCGGCTGTAGCGGTCGATGGCTTCCTGATCGTAAAGACCCGGTTCCGGTTCGATGCGGGACCAGGCCAACGAGAAGCGGTAGGCGTTGAGGCCGAGGTCTGAGATAAGATCGAAGTCGTCCTGCCAGCGGTTCCAGTGGTCGGCGGCTCGTCCCACGCGGGGCGTGTGGTCGGAGGTGTCGAAGCGTCCGGCGTTCTCCCAGTCGGTGAAGTCATTCTCGAGGCTGCCCTCGATCTGGAATGCCGAGGTGCCGGCGCCCCAGAGAAAGCGGTGGTCGAAGGATTTCAGCATGGCGGCAATAAATCGGGCCAGGGCTCGAATGTCAAACCTAACTGGGGACTGGCATTGTGGACCCGAATGCTGTACCTTAGGCGCTTGTACCGGTGGTACGACCGGTTGACTGGTAACCGCTGACTTTACAACCCGACAGGTGGATAGCGAAATGGCTGATACAGAAACGACCAGGGTATCGAATTTCATTCGCACGATTATTGATGAGCATAATGAGACGGGTCGGTTTGACGGCCGGGTGCAAACACGTTTCCCCCCGGAGCCTAACGGGTATCTGCATATCGGCCACGCCAAATCGATTTGCCTGAATTTCGGACTGGCGGCGGACTACGGCGGCAGGTGTAACCTCCGCTTCGATGACACCAACCCGATCAAAGAGGAGCAGGAATACATCGACGCGATCAAGCGGGATGTGTCGTGGCTCGGGTTCGACTGGGAGGACCGGGAGTTTTATGCCTCGGATTACTACCAGCGGCTCTACGACTGGGCGGTGCGGCTGATCGAGAAGCAGAAGGCCTTCGTGTGCGACCTGACGGCTGAAGAGATCCGTGAGTACCGTGGCACGCTGACTGAACCGGGCAGGGAGTCGCCGCATCGGAACCGTGCGGTGGAAGAAAATCTCGATTTGTTCGAACGGATGAAGAAGGGTGAGTTTCCGGATGGTTCGAGGACATTGCGGGCGAAGATTGATATGGCGTCGGGGAACATCAACATGCGCGATCCGGTGATGTACCGGATATTGCGGGCGAAGCATCACCGTACGGGGAATGACTGGTGTATCTACCCAACCTATGACTGGGCCCACGGGCAGTCGGATTCGATCGAGCGGATAACCCACTCACTGTGTACGCTGGAGTTCGAGGATCACCGCCCCCTGTACGACTGGTTCCTGGAACAGCTCGAAGAGTACCGTCCGCAGCAGATAGAATTTGCCCGGCTGGAGTTGAGTCATACGATCATGAGTAAACGCAGGCTCCTGCAACTGGTTAAAGAGAAGATCGTGCGAGGCTGGGATGATCCGCGGATGCCGACGATCTCGGGCTTGCGTCGAAGAGGCTATACGCCGGAGTCGATCCGGGTGTTCGCGGACAAGATCGGAGTGGCGAAGAAGCGCGACAGCATGGTCGACATCGCATTGTTGGAGCATTGTTTGCGTGAAGATCTGAATATCCGGGCGCCTCGCGTGATGGCGGTGCTGGATCCATTGAAGGTGGTCATCGAGAATTACCCGCAGGACCAGGTTGAAGAATTTGAGGCGATCAACAATCCGGAGGATGAATCGGCCGGGGCGCGAATGCTGCCCTTCTCCCGCGAGATCTACATCGAGCGCAGCGACTTCATGGAGGAGCCACCGAAGAAGTTCTTCCGTCTATATCCTGGCAACGAGGTGCGCCTGAAACACGCGTACTATATAACGTGCAGGGATGTCATCAAGGATGAGTCGGGCAACATCGTCGAGTTGCGGTGTGAGTATGATCCGGAGTCGCGCGGTGGCGGGACGCCGGACGGCCGTCGGGTGAAAGGAACGTTGCACTGGGTATCGGCGCGCCATGCGGTCGATGCCGAGGTACGGATTTATGATCACCTGTTTACCGAGGCTGATCCGGACAGCACGGACAACTTTCTGGATTCGCTCAATTCGGATTCGTTACAGATACTGACAGGTTGTCGGGTGGAGCCGATGCTGGGCAGCGCTGAGCCGGAGACGCGGTTTCAGTTTTTGCGTCACGGGTATTTCTGTGTGGATCCGGAGAGCAAGCCGGATTTGCCGGTGTTTAACCGCACGGTATCGCTGCGGGACACCTGGGCGAAGATGCAGAAGGAAAAATGAGTTCGGCTTAGTCGACCTGGTTGGGGAAGGCCGACTACTCCGGTTGATTCGCAGCGCAGACCTCGGCGTCCGGCAGCCGCTGGACGGAGAGGTCTGTGTTTTTGGTATCGTACGGAGAATAGCCGACCGCTCTCCGCCTTCTGTAAACGACTATGTCAGCCGCTCAATCCGCCGAAGGCGGATCGAGCTATGGCGATCTTCAGGGGGCTTTGGCGGCGTGCAAAGAGGGCATGTCCGGCATCCTCAGCTTTTTGGCAAAGTGGCCGATAGCAAGAAGATACGGGAGAACAGATGCCGGAACGCTGTGTCATATATGGAGAAGCTGTTGACAAGAGTCAGCGCGCCCACCTTCTGAACGGCCGAGGTGCCGAGGCGGTGGCGTGGTCGGACGACGCCGAACCGTTCGCGCCGTCGGAAGACAGTACAACCGTTTTTGTCGACTTGGATGATCCCCGGTTCTGCCGTTCGGATTTCCTGATCTCGCTGGCGACAGCAGGTGAAGGGGTTCGGATCGTGGGGGTATCGAAAGATCCGAGTGTCGACACGGCGCTGAAAGTCGCGAAGCTGGGGGTGTCCCAGATGATCACCCCGGACGAGTGTGTCGACCGGATCGATAAGCTGCTGGCCGAGCTGGAGGGGCAGGCAAACCAACCGGGGCCGGACAAGGAATCGTCCTTTGACAGCAGCCAGGCGCTGATCGGGGTGTCGCCGCAGATAGATTCGATCCGTCAGACGATCGCGGTGCTGTCGGATGTCGATTTCCCCAGCGCGCTTATTCTCGGTGAGACCGGTACCGGCAAGAGCCTGATCTGCAGGATCCTCCATAACGCCGGGGTGCGCTCAAAGCATAACCTGGTCGAGGTGAACTGCTCGGCGATCCCGGATGAACTGTTTGAGTCGGAGTTGTTCGGTCATACCCGGGGGGCATTCACAGATGCCAAATCCGACAAGGCCGGATTGTTTGAGTATGCCGAAGGGGGCACGCTCTTCCTTGACGAGATCGGTAACCTGTCGAATTCGGCGCAGGCGAAGCTGTTAAAAATTCTCGAGGACAAGAAGCTTCGCCCGGTCGGCAGTGTGGTCGACAAGGATATCGACACCCGGGTGGTGGCGGCGACGAATCTTCATCTTGAAGAGGCGATCCGTGACGGTGGATTTCGTGAGGATCTGTTCTTCCGTTTAAACCTGCTGACAATCGAAATCCCGCCGCTGCGAGAGCGTCCGGAAGATATCCCTGATCTGGCGGAATACTATCTGGGCTACTACTCGACGAATTACGGCAAGCCCGGGATTGAGATATCCCGGCAGACGATGTCGCGGTTGTGTTCGTATGACTGGCCGGGGAATGTACGTCAGTTATGCAACGTAATCGAGCGGGCGGTGCTCTTGAATCGATCGGGGCGGATTGGCGTCGATGATATCGGGGTGGTGCTCAAGGACAGCCGTTTGACGGCAGTCGAACGGCAGCAGCTGGTTATCGAATTGCCGCCGCAGGGGATCACGCTTGCCGAGATCGAGGTCCAGGTGGTCAAGCAGGTACTGAACGCGTGCGACTGGAACAAGACCGAGACGGCGAGGTTTCTGGGGATTTCGCGTCCGCGGCTGCGTCGGATTATTGATAACGCCGGGCTGGAGCGAGACCGTCGGACGGTGTAACGCTGGAACGATCTGTTCCACTCTCCCCTATTTCATTGGTGATCATCGGTTTGCCGGAATCTGCACAGGCCGGGTGGAACGGCATGTTCCGATCTGAAGCGGTTGCGGCGGCTGGTTCGGGGGCGAACAGAACAACTTAAACTGTTGCAAGACTGCGGATTACGGCACTACAGACAGTTTGGCATCGGGGTTGCACTCCTTTGACTCACGATGAAACGTGAAGCCTGTCATCTTTGGAAGGAGAACGCAATGGGTAAGTCAAAGCATTTTCGTATGATCGTAGCCGGTCTGGTGGCGCTGAGTTCGCTGGCGCTGGTGATCGGGTGCAGCCAGTCACCGTTGGAGCCTGGGAACACGGCCACTGAGCCGCAAGTGTTGACGCGAGCCGCAGGTCCGGAATCGCTGACGGCGGCGCCGGTCAACCTCTACGCGGAGCAGGTAATTTCCGCCGCCGAGGGTGGCCGTCTTGAACTGCTGGATGTGGTCCTGGAGGTTCCGGCCGGCGCGGTGCCGCAGGATACGTTGTTCTCGATCTTCATTCCAGACGACGAGAAGTTTTTCAATGAGTTTGGAACCGACGGTTTGGTCTTTTCGCAGCCGGTGAAGGTAACGATGTCGTACCGTGGCGCCGATCTGAGCAATGTAGACGAATCGACGATTCGCATCGGGTACTACAACGAGCGCCTCGGTGTGTGGGAAGACCTGGTTTGTGATGTCGACCAAGACAGTAAGCGGGTAACGGCCCACGTGTGGCACTTCTCCGCCTACGGCCTGATATCCGACTAAGTGAATCTGGATGCAACCAAGAAGCTCTATGCAAATGGAATTTAAGATGAACCGAATTGTCACACAACCTCCCGCAGCTGCCGAGCGGCGCAGTATTGAAGACGGCGCTCAATTGCTCGAACTGGCGCGGGGCTGGCTATCCCAGGGCAATACGGTGGTTGCAGAGGAGTTATTGCGCACGGCCATTGATTCCGAGGAAGCGTCGTCGCAGCCGGAGTTGCGGGCGCGGATTTTGAAGGAAACGGGTCGGGTCAAGATGATGCAGTCGGACTGGCAGACCGCGGAGACATACTACCTTGAAGCGCAGCGTTTGTTCTGCGATCTGACGAATCCGGTTGGCGCTTCCGAGTGTGCCCGCAACCGTGGCAACATGGCGTTTCAGCAGGGACGTTTTGATGCGGCGGAGCGGTTGTGCGAGGAGGCGTTGTCGTGGTCGAGCCAGACTGATGATCATCAACTTCGCGCCACCATATTGAACACGCTGGCGGCAATCAAGTCGGCGACCGGGTCACTGTCGGAAGCGATCAGGGTGTTCCGCTTGTGCCTGGCCGATTTCCAGGCCGCAGGAAACGTGCTGCGCCAGGGATATGTGCTCTTGAACATTGGTTTGACACATATCGAACTGCGCCAGTTCGACGAAGCGATCGAGGGGCTGAACGACGCCCTGGCGATCGGCCTGAGCGAGCGTGACCTGCAACTGGTCGAAATCTGCTACCAGAATATTGCCAAAGCGTACCTGGAGAAAAAAGAAGTGTTGCTGGCGCAGTCGGTACTGGCGACGGCGTCGAAAATCCTGCCGGGACTGAACGCACCGGCGCTGGAGGCCGAGTTGAAGCTCCTGGAAACGCAGTCGCTGCGTTTGATGGGCGACACCGACGGCGCTGCGCGGATGTCAGGAGTAGCGTTTGACCTGGCCAAATCGAACGGGCTGCATGCCTTGATGGCGCAGGTACTGATGGAACAGGGCGTGCTGTTCCGCTCGACCGGCGAACGCGACCGCGCCATGGTCAAGTTCACGGCCGCAGCGCGGCAGTACCGTCAACTCGGCATGGACAAGAAATTCCAGGAGGCCATAGCGGCGGTTGACAGCCTCGACAAGGCTATGGTTTCGGGAGTGGCGAGATCATGACGCACCAATCTTCGAAATACTCCTCTCCCCCACCGGTGGCCGCCGGTCCGAGTGGGCCGGCGGCCGGCTCGGACTGGACACGGACGATCGAGGAATTGATCGGCCTGGCGGCCCGGGCGAGCGAGGCGTTTGACTACGACCAGGCGGTGGAGTACCTCCGCCACGCCGAGTCGTTGTGGAACTCCAAGCAGCTGCCGGAGTTCTCGATCGAATTACGTATCCAGCTGCACCGTCAGCTGGGACAAGCCGAATCCTCGCTGGGGAATCTCGGGGAGGCGATCGGCGAGTACCAGAAGGTGCTGGAGTATTGTCGGGGGCAGGAGCAATTGTCGATCAAGTCTGAAATGTTCGCCCAGATCGGCCAGCTGATGGCCAAGAAGGGTGAGCACGACCGGGCCCTGGGCTACATCCAGCGAGCGGTCAATGCCTACCGTCGGTTGCGCGACGCTGCCGGCGTCTGCCGGGCGCTGCGCAACCTCGGGGTGGTGTATGTCGAGCTGGGCGAGTTTGACGAGGCGGTGGCGACGTATGAAGAAGCGATCGAGCTGGCCGATGGTCTGGAAGATCGCATCATCTACGCCGACCTGGTCAACAATCTCGGTGCTATCATGAACATGCGGGGTGAACCGAAGCCGGCGCTCGAGTTGTATCGGGAGTCGCTGGAGATCTACCAGTCCCTCGGTGAGATTCGCAAGTCGGCTTACACCAAGAACAACGTCGCGATCACGCTGCTGGAGCAGGGACAGTACAGTGAGGCACAGGAATACTTCCAGGCGGTCCATGAAATTGCCGAGCAGATCAAGGATTCATCGCTGGGCCTGATAGTCGATATCAACCTTGCCGACCTTTACCTGTCACGGGACAACCTCGGGCAGGCAGGGTTACATTGCGAACGGGCGGAGAAGCACCTTGTAGCGGCACGGTTGCACAACGGGCACCTGGTCGAGGTGCAGAAGCTTGCGGGCATGATCGCCATACGGCGGAATGACAAGCAAACGGCGCTGCGGTACTTTAACGAGGCGCTGACGCTCGGCAAGAAGATCGGGGCGCAGTTCCTGGTGGCGCAGGTGCTGCACGAGCGCGGCCTGTTGTACCGGGCGGTGGATGATACATTTGCCGCGTTGAAAGACCTCGAGGCGTCGTATCAAATCTATCGTACGATTCGCGCTGAAGGTAAACGGAAACAGGCCCAGCGGGCGATTGGTTCGATCGAAGAATTGTACCTGGACATCTTTAATGCGATGGCTGTGGAGGTTGATCGCAAGGATCCGTATACGAAGGGTCATTCCGATCGGGTGGCGTCGCTGGCGCTGCTGCTGGCCCGTGACCTCGGATTGAAGTCGAACGAACTAAAGACGATCGCGGCGGGGGCATTGCTGCATGACATCGGCAAGTTGCAGATCGATGATACGGTGCTGAAGAAGGCGGGGCGTCTGACGGATGACGAGTTTGCCCAGATCAAGCAGCACCCGCAGTATGGAATCGATCTGCTGGAAGGGACCGAGTTTCCGTGGGACATCAAGCCGATCATCCTGCTGCATCACGAGAAGATCAGTGGCGGCGGGTATCCAGTGGGGCTGAAGGGTGAAGAGATACCCCTGGGGGCAAAGATTGTCTGCATTGCCGATGTCTTCGACGCCCTCACGTCGGACCGGGTCTACCGCAAGGCGTTCTCGCCGGAGAAGGCGCTGAGTATCATGAACGAGGAATCGGGGACATCGTTTGACCCGGTGCTGCTGGAGCGGTTCGAGGCGTTGATCGAATCGGGTCGCGCCGATCTCGTGATCAATTCACGAACGCGTGAGGACGAGATGTACTCGATCTGGTCGAGTTGCATGGACGATGCGACTGAGGAGCCGGCGGCGGAGACAGCCGAGGTTACGACCGCCTGATCAGATATCAGTGAGCTTACGGTTGTGATCGCTGTTTGAGATAGCCTGGTGCATCTGGTCGAGGGCGTCGGAGATGGCGCGCACCTCCTTGCGATCGGCGATGGGTGGCTTGTGCTGGCCGATCGAGTCAAGCTTGGCGGCAACATAAGTCAGGGTGTACTCCTCGAGCGGCATGGCGGGCTGGTAGCCGATCTCATCATCACCGTAATTAACACGTCGGAGCAATCCGGCGCGGACACTCTTTTCGAGAGCCTGGTCGGCAATGGGCGCAGGCAGACCGAGTCCTTCTGAGAGCGCCTCGGCGTCGGGTGGCGGTTGATGGTCTCTGAAGCCAACGACGACATGGTGTACGACCGTGATTTCGATCAAACGGTGGCAACTGGGGCTCATTTCCTTCACCGTTGCGATGCCTTCGTAGGTCTTGACGTGCTGGATGCCGTAGGCGATTTCGGCGCCAAACAGGACCACCATCCAACTCAGTTGCAGCCAGATCAGGAAGAGTGGCAGGGCGGCCAGGCTGCCGTAAACGGCGTTGTACTTGGCGACGCCGATTTGCGACTCAACATACCCCCACTGCAACAGTTGAAACAGGGTGCCGGCGACGATGGCGGCCATGAGGTTGGATTCGACCGGGACGTTGCGGTTGGGCATGACGATGTAGACAAAGGCGAAAAGGATCCAGGCGATGACATAGGGTGTGAAGTTGAGAAGGTATTCGACGGATTGCGAGATGAGACCGATCTGGTCGACAGCAGTCGCGATGTCGGTGACGCGGGAGCTCACATAGACGGTGATGGAGGATGAGATGAGCAGAAGAAGCGGACCGAGGAGAGCGATGGATACGAAGTCGGCTACTTTTCGGAAGATGTTTCTCCCCTGCTCTACTTTCCATATATGGTTGAAGGCTTTCTCGATATGGGTAAGGAGCCGTATGACGGCCCAGATGAGGAGGATGATACCAATGCCGGCGATCAGCCCGCCCTTGGTTTGTTCGAGGAAGCGTTCGGCGTAGAGGACGATTTGCTCGACGAATTCCTGTTGTTGCGGTATCTGCGCGACCAGTTCGGTGCGCAGTTTCTCGTCGAGGCCGAAGCCCCTGGCGATGCCGAAAATCATGGCCAGTAGCGGTATAAGCGAGAGCATCGAGTAGTAGGTCAGGGCGGAAGCGCGAATGGGGGCCTGGTCGAGGAGGAAACCGCGCACGGCCAGCACCAGGACGCGCAGTTTGTGAATAAAGAAGGCTCTCCACTTTCCAATCGTAGCGGAGCGGATTTGCCAGAGGTCGTTTTCAAGCCAGTGGATAGAATCGCGATATAGATCGACAGGATCTCTCATATACGTATAATCGGTCCCTATTCGTGAAATTTCAAGATAATATCGAAGCCGCTTTCCTGGGGATCGCCCTCGATACCGCGAATGATGAGCCAATCGGTCCATTCCCATTCGATAGTAACGATTTCCGGTGCGAGTTCTTCGTCGCGACCCACCCCGATGCCCCGCTGGTAACTGACAAAGAGACGGTCGGCGATGTACTTACCGACGACGACGGCGGCGCCCTCCAGGCTTTCCTGAGCCTTGATTTCGATAACGTCGAGATTGAACGATGCCCCCAGCGCCTGCGCCAGCTGGTCGGCAAGGAGGTTGGCGGCGAGGCGGCCGGCGACCTCTGCCTCGCTGGGGCCACTGGAGGCGGCGACCTGGCGTCGCTGCCCCTGGGTCAGTTGATCCAGGCTGCGACCGAACACGATGTAGGCAGCGGCATCGCCCTGAGTGATTTCCATTCCGTCGAGACTGAACTGAATTTCGGGCGCGAAGGCACGGCCGGTAGCGTGGAGTTTCAGTTGTTTGCGTTCACGTTCGGGCGTCCGGAAGTTGTAGTGGGCGGTGAGGTCGATGCGGGGGTTGACTTCATCGCCGCCGTCGAAGGTAAACTCCCCTTCGTCGAAGACAAATCGTTTGCCGAACAGTTCGTAGTAGCCACGAACGACGCTGATCGTGCCGAAGAGCTCGAAGGCCTCTTGTTGCTTGACGGCATCGATGCGACCCTGAATCTCGATTCGCATGTCCGGGCTGCGCAGCCAGGTATTGCGCGGCATGTTGAGCGTAATACTGCCGCTCAGATTCTCATACCATTTGAAGAGGGTATCAGCCGCGGCAGCCGTGGGAGCATCTTGTGCTGATGTGTCGCTCGGCCTGATCGTATCGCCAACAGCGCGTACGAGCATGGGCACACCCTGAGACTCAGCGGCCTCGGTGCCGCCGGTGAGAGCCGGCAGCCAGAGGTTGGCGCGGTTGACGGTAATGTCGCCGGAGAAACGGGAATCCTGAGCACTCCCCTCGGCCACGGCATCGCCGGTAATCTTGACTTCGTAGTGGGCGTGGCGCAGGGCGAAAAAGTCGTCGGCGGTGAGTTGCAGGCGGCGCTCGCGGAACTGACCGGCGAGCAGGGTGCTGTCGAAGTTGAGGAAGCCGTCGATGAGCGCATAGCCTTCCTCGGTGCGTGCGATGATACTGTCAATCTCCATGCGAGTGGAGTCGAAACGGATGCCGGCGCGAAATTCGCGATAGTCGATGCCGTGCCGGGGCATGCTGATGGCGCCGTCAACGATAGAGATGCTGCCGGCCGTACGCGGCGCGGCGAGGGTATTGTAAATGCGCAGGTTGCCGTCGATAAAGCCACTGACGTCCTCAAACTGGTCGCCGGAAGCAGACAGGACAGTGAGCGGCAGGCGGTCCCAGAGAATGTCGATGTGGACGGAATCGTGGTAACGGAGGTAGTCACCATCGGCCGCCATGAGGTCAACCGGGAGCGATGCCAGTAACGTGAGCGAGTCGTTGCTCGTCGTTTGCAGGATTGCGTCGGCATCAAGTCGGACGTCGTGGAAATCGATATTCCCTTCAAACAGGCGGAAGTTGTATTTGTTGAAACTGCCATCGCGGACCGCGAAGCTGCCGTCGATACGGGGTGATTCGGTGCGACCGTTCAATTGAATCTCAGCCGAAAGATTGCCGCCAAACATGGCCGTGCTGTCCATGAGAGCGGCGATGGTGGTAAGATGGATGTTTTGCATGTTAACCGACAGGCTGGAGGAGTCCTCGAAGCTGTAGAGGCCTTCAATATCAATGAGCTGAGTAGTATCGGCTTGTTCCGGCTCGGAGGTGAGCCGGAGGCCGTCGATACGAATGTCGCTGTCGGTAATCTCAATCAGCATGGCAGTGTCGGTGGCATACCAGGTGTTGTCTTTGTGCTGAACGCGCAGGCCGGTGAGCGATGCAACTATCGTAGAGTCGAGGCGGACTTTGCCGGCGACACCGGCGGAGAGTTCCTCCCCGCGCCGGGCCGCGACATTGAAGGTGTAGCGTTCGTTGTCGAAGGCGATGGTGGCGTCAATAGTCTCGACGTCGAAGCCGGCGGCGAGGACGCTGGTGGCGGCAAGGTCAGTGCTGTAAGTCAACTGATCGTTCGCAAACTGTGCATGAGCGGTGCCGTTGAGACCGCCGACGTAGTAAGTATTGTACTGGAGGCTGTCGACGTTCAGTTGCGCCATAGTGGCGAGCGAATCGATACTGCCGCTCGCGCTGCCGTTGACGGTACCGTGTACGACCAGGCTGTCGGCGCCAATCAGGTCGGCGAGGGCTGATGGATCAATGACTTCGATGCCGTAATCGACACTAAGGGCACCGTCGAACTCGTAGTCGCCCCGGGCGGCAAGTTTGATTGCGCTGCTGTGGAGCAAAAGCGTATCCAGGCGGAGCCGTCCGTCGCTGACTTGTCCTGCGACATCGAGGCTGTCGATATCGGTGGCATAGATGTTCGATCGGTTCAAATAGAGACTGAACTGCGAGCGCTCAGGCGGGAAAGTGTCGAGTTGGCCGGAAAGCCGGCCGCCACCGGTGAGATTTGACACCAGGGTTGAATCGTTGAAAGGCGTTGCCAGATCGACGTTATGCATGGTGAATTCGAGATCGTATCGCCGTTCGGACATTATGTCATCGACGGCGCCGGTGATGGTAGCGGCGCCGAAGGCGGACGACAGGAGGGCATCAATGGTGGCGTTGCCGTCGCGGTAGGTCAGGGTGATACCGGCGGTGTCGAGGCCACGTTCGTAGACAGTTGAGTTGTACAGGCTGGCGACAACGCCGGCACTGAGGCTGTCGGGATCGATACCGCGACCGTCAACATCGATCGAGCCATTGACATGGTAGTTCAAACTGGTATCGGCGAGCCACTCGGCCGCCGCGACGTTGTCAAAGAGGACGCGGAGTTGATAGGTGATGTCGCCGTTGGTTGCATCGCCGGTGCTGAGGAGGTTGATCGCGCGGCCGGTGAGTTGGATCGAGCTGGTGTCGGTGTCGAGTTTGAGATCAATGGCAAGGGTGTCGCGCAGCAATTCGCCCGCGAAGGAGAGGCGTGGCGACACACCGATGTCGACAGTCGGCAGGACGAAGGAGAACTCCTCGGTATAGAGCGGCTCGGTAGTAGCGGAAGCGGTGGACTGCTTTCCGGATGGTTCGCGATAGGCGCCGCGGGCGTGGAGGCGGTTCTGCTCAGTAACAACGACAAAGTCGGAAAGCTGGACGGCGTCGGCGTCGCGATAGACGCGGAGTCCGAGCTGTTTCAGGTGAACATCGGGCTCCTGCGTTTGGAAATGCAGGCTGTCGAGGGTGACGGTTTGCGAGTCGTTGACGAGGAAAGCAGAGAGGCCGAGGTGCAGTTCGATGATACGCCGGGGGATGAGGCGGACGCCGGAACGAATGTCGGCCGTGGAGTTTGTGAGGGTGAGTTGCTGCAGGTCAATCTCAAACGGGAGGTGCAGTGGTTCGTCACCGGTGGTACCGGGAATGGCGGTGGTATCGGGTTGGGTGATGCGTGTCATGTTCCAGCCGGTGGCTGAATCTTCACGCAAATACAGGTGGACTGAATCGATGAGCAGGCTCTCGACTGTCAGTCGCCCGCCAAGCAGATCGAGCGGTGAATATTCGGCGCTGATTGATGCCACGGTAAGGAGCGTGTCCCCTTCAAGCAGGAGGCGGGTGTCGTTCAGCTGGAGGTTGGTGAAGAGGCTGCCGGAGAGATCGTCGATTTCGAGTCGAGCCTGGAGCGAATCGTTGGCGATGCTTACGATTTTGTCTTTGAGCCAGCTCTTGAAGAATCCGGTCTGGGTGATGATCAGGGCAAAGATGAGCAGGCCGACCAGGCCGAGGATCGGGTAGAGAACGTATTTCCAGCGGGAGCGAGCAGGCTTGCCGGAATCGTTGTGCGTTTGTGGTTCGCTCATAGGTCCGCCTAAAATGCCTCGCCGATACTGATGTGATACTGCAGGGTGGTTTCATCGTCGAATACCGGTCGTGCCAGGTCCAGGCGTATCGGTCCGACGGGGGTGCGGAAGCGGAGGCCGGCGCCGGTAGCGTAGCGCAGGTCACTCGGGTCATAGTCGAAAGAATCACGCCAGACGTTGCCGCCTTCAAAAAAGACGACACCGGAAAAGCGACCGTAAATCGGATAGCGCAGTTCCGACGAGAGTTCGAGCTTGCTGTTCCCGCCGAGGGGAGTACCGGCAGCGTCGACCGGCCCCAGTTCAGAACGTGCCCAGCCACGGATCGATTGTGAGCCGCCGCTGAAGAGACGGTCCTCGATCGGAACAAAGTCGGTACCACCCCAGGAATCAATGGCGCCGATCTCGGCACGCAGGGCGAGGGTGATTCCGATGAACGGGCGATAGTGGCGGACATCGACGAGCGGTCGGATGTACTTGTATTGCGAGCCGAGGCCAAGGCCGGCAACCTTGGTGGCGTTGCCGAGAAACCAGCCCCGGCCGGGCGAAAACATCGGCCGGGAGTCGTCGAAGGTGATACCGACGGTGATGCTGCTGCGGTTGTACAGGTCATCGATGTTTTCATCGAGGACGACTTCGTCGGAGACGGTGGCGGTATCAAGCTCGATCCGCTCGAGGGTGTAGGTGGCGGAACCGGTCAGGAAGCTGTTGAAGCGGTGACGAAGGCTAACGTTGGTCCCCCAGCGGTTGACGGTAAAGCCGGGTTCATCCTGGCGCCGCAGGAACGGATTGACCGACCCGGTGGTGAGGGGCGTGAAGAGTCCCGGCTGGGTGAGGGTGACCGAGACGCTGTACGGCTCGAGGCCGGAGCGCTTGAGGGCAATGTCGAGTCGACGGGCGCCTCCGAACACATCGAGGAGCTGAAAATCCGTTAGCGCGCGGAAACCGTCCTCCCTCCCCCAACCGCCGCCCAGTCGCAACGACCAGATCGGGGCGACCTTGAGCTTGACGTGGACCGGGATCACGGGGTTGTGGATTTTGTCGAGGCGCCCGGATACGGTCACGATCTGGAAGACACCGAGCTGGTATATCTGCTCCTGGGATTCGTCGAGCAGCGCTCGATCGTAGCGCTCTCCCGGTTCGAGCGCCATTTGTTTGCGAACCAGCGATGGCGCGATGGGGCCTTCGTTTTCCACCGTTATATCGCCAAAACTGCAGACGGGGCCGGTATCGATCTGCCAGGTGATGGCGACGGTGTTGTCGGTTGTGTCGACATCCAATAACGGCTCGGCGGTGATGTAGGCGTAGCCGATGTGAGCATAGGATTCGACAATTCGTCGACGGTCCTGCTCAACCGTTTCATCCTGAAAGCGATTGCCCGGCCGGGTGGCGAGATCATGACCGAATCGTGACTCGAGTTCTCGACGCGTCGCTTGTGGCGCGGTGGAGGTGTCGGAATACGTGTAGCCGAGGCTGCTGACGGTTACAGGCGGGCCTTCGTCGATGGTGAAGGCGACCGAGAGGGAGCGATCATCATGGTTGACTTCGCGGCTGTTGAAGGAAATGTCGACAGAGAGAAAACCGTTGCGCTGATAAAACTTGGTGAGCCGCGTGATATCGGTCTGTATAACCTGCTCATCGTAGGTGTAAGGGTCTTTGCCGAAAAACGTGCGGGTGATCCAACCGGCGCCGTAGACGGCGACAACTTCCTGCAGACGGTCGTCGGAGAAGGTGACATTTCCGTCGAAGGATACATCGCGTACTTCATAACCGGACTGAGCGTTGGCGCCGGCGGCGAGCAAGGTGATGGCGCACGCGAGCACACTGCACAGAAAGCGAACAGGTCTTGGTCGAAAGGATCGTGTGGTCGGCATGTGGTAATGTATTGGAACGCATCAAGCCGGAGCAAGTTCCCTGTTAGCTGCCGGGCGCATGACCGCCGCATACAGGGGAGCGGCCGCCGAATTGCTCGGACGGCCGCTCGTGCGGGGAGGGTGGTTATCAGAGGTATCTGTGGTTCAGGCAGTTTATATTTGCTGCGGCGGGGACGTCCGACCAAGCAGACTGACGAGAGCAGCCAGCAGAAGCCAGATGGCGAGATTCACGGTGGCGACTGAAAGCAGGTGCTTGTCGGTCAGGCCAATGGCTGACGGCAAGAGGCCAAAGCGGAATTCTTCCGTAACGACCGTATGGGTTCTCGCTTCGTCGTCGTAGAAACCGGTGGCAGCGAGCGGGTCGTCCGGATCGGTCGGGGCGGCAACCTGTCTGACTATTTCGAACTTGGTGTAAAAATCACCGCCGGTAGTTTGCCAGATGATGAGCGAAGCTACCGTGAAAAGGGCACCGATGATCGCAATGACGAGGGTTGACTTTTTCATCTTGATGCCTCTGCTGTCTCTGATTGACCTTCAGATTTCTGGTCAGCGGCGCAGCGGAAGCCAACGTTGTTAAAGGCGTGGTTAGGTGGTGATGCACCGCGGTAGTGAGTGGAGTAGGCGCCGCAATAGTTCGAGCTGCAGAACCAGGAGCCACCGCGAGCGACCCGGTTCTTACCGCTGTCTGGCCCGGTGGGAGCACGGCTTGGTGAAACGGCGTAATAGTCACCATCGTACCAGTCGGCGGTCCATTCCCACACGTTGCCGACCATGTCATGCAGGCCGAAATCATTGGCAGGATAGGATCCGACAGGCGCCGTGTAGAAGAAGCCATCCGATTCGAGGTTGGTGGCGGGCCATGATCCCTGCCAGACGTTGGCATCGATGAAGTCGATGTTGGAATGGTCGTCGGCGTTACTCGTCGGCTGGTGGGCTTCGAAGTGGCGCTCACCACCGGCCCGGGCGGCATATTCCCACTCCGCTTCGGTGGGCAAGCGTTTTCCGGCCCAGATTGCGAAGGCGGTGGCATCCTCCCAGCTGACGCACACGACGGGGTGATTCATCCGATTGGATATGGACGAGCCGGGGCCATAAGGATGTCGCCAATTGGCGCCCTCGACGGCGCGAAAGTCGGCCTCGCCCTCAAGGTAGCACCAGGCAAAACCCTCCTTCTCCGCCGTGGTAACATATCCGGCGGCGTCGACAAATTCACTGAACTGAGCGTTGGTAACCTCGTAGCGATCGATGCGGAAGCTGTTGATGACGACTGGGTGCACCGGTCGGGCATCGGCATAGGTATTGTCGGAACCCATGTAATAACGACCACCCTCGATCAGGATCATGTCGCTGTCGACACGGTTTGTTTGGTCGGCACTGTAGGCGCTGCTGATCGTCAGCAGGACCATGCCACAGAGGATGCCGGTTATCAGGTACTTGTATGTATTTGAGTGTTTCATAATCGAGAAATCCTTGACGCCGACAGTGGGGCGTTGACTCGTTGGCCGGCGCTTAGTGCTTTCCACTGCATGGGTTGCAGGGATTCATGGCTTTTCCGCCGCATGG
>CAZJCK010000026.1:41611-44915 GCA_964544635.1 uncultured Ignavibacteriales bacterium
TTGCAGGGATTCATGGCTTTTCCGCCGCATGGGTTGCAGGGATTTCCAGCAAGATTGGCGATGCCGTTGGAAGCCCGGAAGCTGGCCTCAACGGTGATTTTTTCTCCCACCTTGGAACCGATCAGCCCGGCATTGCTGGGGCCGAAGATATCGAAGTCTTTGAGTTGGACATCAAAGGTGGCGCGAACTGCAAGAAGATCACCGGGCAAGGCCTGGCGTGTCTGCTCGCTTTCCCTGAGATAGGTAATGCGGCCGGGTACAACGACATGTCGCATTTTGCCGTGCAGGCTGAGCTGGCCTTCAATAGTAACGTCGTACGTCTTGAACTCGCTCGACGCCTTCACCTCTCGTATGTCCTTAAGGCGCTCAATCTCCAGCTCAATGTTTGGATATTCCGCAGCATTCAACCAGTCAGCGCTGCGCAGGTGTTCGTCTCGAAGCGGTATGCCGGTATTAATACTGGCAACCGGAACAACCAGATGGCCGTGCCCACCGGATGACGGTTTGTTGGGATTGAAGCTGATTTCGCCCGAGATGGTGCGACTGGTCCCGACAATATCCTCGAGAGGCGCGGTACTGGTAAAGGTGACATGATTTCGGCCCTGAGGATCGTGCACTGTAAAGGTGTGGTGACCGCAGGGATTGCACGGATTGGGGGCGGATTCGGTGGCGCTACCGGTCAAAATGACTGCGGCTGCGACCGCCGTGACCACGGTAAGAACTTTCATGGTATCTTCCTCCAGGTGTTTGCGTGGTTGACCGTTTCTTGCCGGCTGTTGCTTCTTGAGAGCTACATATATTCGACGAACGTGCAACCGAAGCGTTACACGAAGTACCGAACTGTGTTGGTGTTTTCATGGATTGGGCAGTGGGAATCGTTAATACACAGGGCGCCGGCCCAGTCGGACCGGCGCCCTTACCACAATACGGGCACAGGGGGGATTTACTCGACGGCATCCCGGGGGGAATACAGGGTGCAACAACAGTGGGACCCGTCGAGCGCGCTCCATCATGGACGGAGACTGATCATGCACCTCTTTGACGTTGCAGAACGGTTGGCGTTACAAGTTTTTACATACAGGTTCCGATAAGTTTAAAGAGCGAGCTATGAAAGGTCGCGGTGCTTCCTGACGGCCTCGTCGATTTTGGTGCGGGCCTCAACGGAAAGGCTTTCCTCTTCGGTCGGCGGGGTATGCTCGTGGCGATGGATGATCTCCCGGATGAGCTCGAATTGCCTGCGATTGCGCTTACACCAGCGGCACATGGCGGTGTGCATGTTCAGACGCATCTTCTCGCTCGCTGACAGGTTGCGATCGAGGGATTCCGAGGTCAGGCGAGAGGCCTCGGCGCAGGAAAGCATGAGCCGGTTCATGGCGCCGACCATCATTCGTCGCAGCGGTGACATCGAGGGCTTGTTATCAGTGGTCATGAGCGTGAACCTCCCATCCACTTTTTCTCCAGGCAGTGCCGCAAGTGTTTGCGGACGCGGTGCAACATTACTCGCAAATTGGTCGCGGAGATATCGAGGGTGTTACACACTTCTTTGCTGTCGAGTTGTTCGATTTCGCGCAGGACAAAGGCGGTCGACAGGCGCGGCTCGACACCGTCCAGGCACAGTGTCAGGTACTTCCAGAACTCTCGTTGTTCCGCGGCGTCGGAAGGATCGATTATCCAGTCGAGGGGGCGCCGCTCTTTCTTCCAGAGTCCCTCGGACGGTCCTGATGCATGGAAGTCGTCCTCGGCCACTGTTTGTGCGATGATCTCGCTGTCGGTTTCGACTTCGCGGGCGTGTTTGCGAAAGTAATCAATGATCTTGTGCTTGAGGATAGCCACCAGCCAGGTTCGTTCGTTGGACTGGCCGGCAAACTGTTCGCGCGCATTGAGGGCCGCCATAAGTGTTTCCTGGACCATGTCTTCAGCGGTGGCCTGGTTCCGGAGGCGCTTGAGAGCATAGCGATAGAGGTAGTCACCGTGCTCGGTAACCCAGGTGGCGGGATCGGACAATGTCGATGGCGAGGGTTTCTGTTTTTCGTCCATTCGTGCTCGGATTCAGTAATGAGGTCTTTGTGTTGTCATAACCGAGAATTGAAGCTGAAGTTTACGGAATTTTCGGCGGGCATGCCGAAGTACCGTCATCGGGACTTGACACCGGGCAACTAACATGGATATTTGAAGAACATATAAAGTGCGGGAGGGTATGTGGAACAGGCAACAACGCCTGTGGCACCGGAACTCAGGCCGGCCCCGGTGACTTTACAGGATCGCATTGTATCGCTCGATGTTCTGCGCGGGGTAGCGATTCTTGGCATTCTGCTGATGAACATACGTATGTTCGCAATGCCGTCGGAGGCGTATTTCAATCCGATGGCATACGGTGATATGGAGGGGGTGAACCGGTTCGTCTGGTTTTTGACGTCGATCTTCGCCGACGGTAAGTTCCTGGCGATTTTCTCCATGTTGTTCGGGGCGGGGATCGTGCTGATGGGTTATCGCATGGAGATGTCGGGCCGCAAGCCCGGACGCATTCATTACCGTCGAATGTTCTGGCTGCTGGTGATCGGGATTGTGCATGCCTACTTCATCTGGCCGGGCGACATCCTGGTGATGTACGCGTTGACGGCGATGATTATCTATCGGCTGTGGCGACGTTCGGCCAGGACGTTAATTATCATCGCGATGTGTGTAGCGGTGTTTCATACGTTCTTGTATCTGTTCTTCAGTTGGTCGATACAGTTCTGGCCGGCCGAGGCGACTGCGCAGATAAATAAAGGCTGGGCGCCGACGCCAGAACAGGTTGCGACGGTACTCGAGGCGTATCGGGGTGGTTACACCGACAGCCTCGGCAACCGTGTCGAAGAGGCTCTGTATATGCATACCGGCGGCTATGCATTCTGGGCGTTCTGGCGGATATCGGCACTGATGCTTTTCGGTATGGCGCTGATGAAGTGGGAAGTGCTGAGTGCACAACGTTCCAGGAGATTCTATGGCTGGATGGTCGGTGCCGGCTTGCCGGTGGGGCTGGCGATCATCGCGGTGGGGTTGCATCAGAATTTTGCGCATGAATGGGATATAGCGTATTCCTTCTTCGCCGGCATGCAGTTCAATCTGTGGGGAGCGCTGTTTGTCGCTGCGGCGTATATTGGAATCGTGATGCTGATTGTGAAGTCGGATCGATTTGCGGGCTTCAAGCGGGTCATGGCCAGAGTCGGACGGATGGCGTTTACCAATTACCTGTTGCAGTCGGTGATCTGTACGCTGCTGTTCTATGGGTATGGACTGGGCTGGTACGGTTCGGCGTCGCACG
>CAZJCK010000027.1:0-43956 GCA_964544635.1 uncultured Ignavibacteriales bacterium
CGGCGATCCATATGGTACGGCTCATCCACATCATCACTTCCGGCATCATTTCGGCAGCGGTGGCGGTGACGTTGTCGGGAATAGATTCGGTAAACCAAAAGAAAGTCGGGACCGTGACAATCAGTCCGGCAATCGCCCAGGTGGCGTTGTAGCGAACCAGGCGGGCTTTCTCGACCGCGTCGTCCCAGCGCGAGGCAACCAGCAGGGCATACAGTCCGGCCAGCATGACACACACCCCGGTGCGCATGACCAGCGATGACCAGAAGGTATCGTTGAAAAAGCCGCTCCAAAACTCACCATTCTCAATCCACCCTGCGGGGGTGAGCATGAAACTGAGAATACCATTAATAATGAAGAGCGAAATCCATGCGGCTATGAAGTAGATCCAGCCGAGGATCAGGTGGTTGCGGGCAGACAGCCGCTTCCAGCCATAGTAATAGAGGATGGCAGCAGCGATTTCGATAACGAAGAAGGCCCACTCGGTAGCCCAGCCCCATACGAAGTTGTGAATCAGAAGTTCGGTTGCGGCCGGATTCAAGAGGCCGATGATGAACCATATCCCCACCCCGGTCAGGGCTCCCGCGACCAGCACCACCAGCACGAAGAAACGGCTCAGGCGTTCGAGGAACTGGAGGCGAACCGTGTCGCCGGCCTTTCGAGCGAACGTTTCCACGACCACCAGGTAGAGGCCGCCGCCGATGGCGAAATGGGAAATGAAGACATGGACAACGGCGATGATCGCCATCAACGGGCCATAGCCGATAGCGACATCCCAGAACGGATAATGCACGTATACCTCCTGACGATTTCTATCGCTTTCGTATAGTAAACGCTAACATAGAGGGAAATAGTCGTGTTGTCGAGTAAAATCTTGTGAAAATATTCACGTTACGCTTTTGACGAAGCAAGTATAAAAAAGCGCACCGGAAGTGTAGAACTCCCGGCGCGCAGCAGGGCATCCCCCCCATGCCCCTGCTTAGTCGGTGGCCTCGTCGATGCGGTCGGCACGGACGGCATAGACTTTCGCCTGCACGGTCCGGCCCAGCCGGAAGCAGACATCCGACATCATCCGGTAGAAATCGGTATCCTCCGGATCGTCACGGATCAGCCACTTGAGCGGCTCGACCGCTTGTTCATCTTCGCCCAGCGCGATGTGGGCGCAGGCCAGCCAGTAATAGCCGACCCAGTCGTCAGGCTCGATACGGATCGAGATACGGAAAACCGCCCGCGCCCGCTCGTACCAGCCGGCGTCGTAGTAATAGCGGCCCAGCAGGTTGAGGTACTTGACCCGGTTGCTGTCCCGGCGGGCCAGCTTTTCGACGTTCTCGATCGCCGTGAGGTGGCGACGGTTCAGCTCGTACAGCTCCGAGCCGCTGATGCGGCGGCGGACGCGCTCGAGCATGCGGCCGAGCATGTTGTGGCCGTGGCCGTTTTCGCCGATACTGAGCCAGCGATCGGGAGTGCCGGCGCGAACATACTCGAGGCGGGCCTTGCCAGTATCGAGCAGCATGCGCTCGAGGTCGAGGTGCTGCGTGACCTTGGCTTCAAGCGCCTCGCGCAACCACTCGTCTTTGTAGACAGCCCACTTCGGATGCGCCCGGGCACGTGCGGCCCCACCGCGCTCCAGTCGCCGTATCACCCGTTCGCAGGCGGCGGGTGAGGCGGTCCAGAACGATTCGCGACTCACCATCGCCGGACCGTACGCGCGACCGACCAGGTAGTGCGCCACGCTCGGCCAGGCGCAGTCATGCAGGTGCAATCCGTAGAGAGCGACGTTGCAGAAAGCGGCCATCGTGGGATGGTCCTCGCCGAAACGAATTACCTGAGTGCTCATACCCGGTCCTTTCGAGTGATACCGTTTGCGTTGTGCGACGGCAGTGTCATACCGACGCATGATAATGTGTCGAGCCGGAGCAGCGCCGGGCATACTCCGGCCCTCCCCTCCACCGTGCGCATCATTAGCGACTCACACCATCCCTGTGCCGGACGATATGGCCCTGCACAGCGGTGAAGGCGGTTAGCTGTTACTTTTCGGGCGGGCAGGCCACGGCAGCGTCGGGCAGACGAGTCCATTCACGCACCTGCGCCCGAAAAAAACGTATCGGAGTTGTCGAAATACGGGATGAAACGAAGAGATCGAAGGTATGAGGCGGTCTGCCTCGAGAGCGGCCCTCCCCCTGTGCTGCGCGGGTTACGCCACCGTCGACCTACAACGGATCATCTATCTCGACAACCCTGCATAGGCTCTCAGATCCCCTGCCAGGCGGCAGGCAGAACCTGCCCTTCCTAAGGCGGGGGTATGGTGTATTGTATGGCAACGGTGGTTCCTCCTTTCCATTGCCTTTATGAACTGAAACGTTCCTGCGCGTTGAAAGGTAAACGCTTCACGCCTTGTTTGGTTTCATCTAAATCGGAAAGCGGAAAAATCCCTGCGCATCGTCGGATACTGATATACAACGAAGCGGTTCGCCTGTCAAGCGAGAATTTGTGTTCAAGCGTCGCCTACTCGCCGAGATACTTGGTCAGTGTTCGATTCCACTCCAATGAGTTGGTGACTTCGAGCAAGGCGCGGTTCATCGACTCGCGCAGGGTATCACCGGCCGGCAGGCCGATACCGTAATCCTGTGATCCGAAAATCCGGGGCAGCAGGCGCAAAACGCTGCTGTGCTCGTTCTTTATAAGGTATTGCAGGATCGGGGCATCGTACACCACCGCATCAAGGCGCCCTTCATGAAGCTGGTCCAGTCCGTCCTCGATACTTGCGATGTTTCTAAAGCCGATCCCTTCGTCGCGCAGGAAGGCGCCGGCTGCCGATGTCTCGATGGTGGCCACCCGCACGTGTCGCAGGTCGTCGAGATCGCTGATGCGCGACTCCAGCGACGACACCGTCAGGGCCGATGCGATCGCGGCGGTGAAACCGGAGATGATGATGATGGCGGCGAACATCCAGATCAAACCGAGCAGCCGACCGAGGAAGGTACGCGGCGCCTTGTCACCGTAGCCGACCGTCGTCATTGTCACCGCCGACCACCAGAACCCCGCGCCGATACCGTGCCACGGTGAGCCGCCGAATTCTTCCGGGTTGGCCTTGCGTTCGACCAGCCAGGCGATAATCCCGACCAGCAGCAGCACCAACAGCAGCGCCCCCACTGCCTGCATGAACTCGGTCGAGAAGAGCTTGCCGACCGTTGCGAGCAAGCCACCGGTATCCTGCGCCGATACCGCCACTCCCAGCCCGGTATTGAAGAACGGATGGGTGAAATCGAAGCGCGTTTCGCGATCCGCGGTTATTGTCAGGGCTGCAACCACGGCATCGTATGAACCCGCCTCCAGGCCGTCGACCATCTCCTCCAGATCCGCCTCGACGAACCGGTAGGGCAACTGCAACTGCTCGGCCATCTGCCGCCACAGGGTGATCGAGATCCCGGTGTAGGAACCGTCGTTGTTCTTGATCACAAACGGTTCGGTCGGTTTGGTCGCAACAACGAGAGTATCAGCCGATGCGTATGATGAAAACAGGATTGCGAGTACAATGAGAATCAACGGCAGGCGCTGCATGAGAACTCCTTCCTGAACTGAAACGATTATCTATGAGAGGATAGGCAATGACCACGACAAGGGCAAGCGTGCTCACAGTTCGCTGTAGCGCGAACGGAAGCGCTCGGATGACGGGTCGACCTCAAAATAGCGTGTCAACTCGACGAGCATGTGTGTTTGCAGCGATTCCTCGGTCATCCGGTGGTACCGGTTATAGATGCGTTCGGCGAGCGGCACGAAGCGACTGAACACTTCCGGATCGAAATGCATGCCGGTCTGCGATGCCATGTAGCCGATGGCGACACCGACCGGCTGGGCTTCTTTGTACGGTCGTTTCGACGTGAGGGCGTCGAACACGTCGACCACGGCGAAGATCCGAGCCAGCAGCGGAATGTCGTTGCGCACCAGGCCGGCCGGATACCCCGAACCGTCATATTTCTCGTGGTGATGCAACACCACGTCGACGGCATCCTCCAGCCACTTGACATCGCTGATGATACCGGCACCGTACAGCGGGTGGTTGTACATTTCCCGCCGCTGGTCATCAGTCAGGTCGCTGCGCTTGAGCAGTATGGAGTCGGGGATGCGAATCTTGCCGATATCGTGCAGGAACGATCCCTTGATCAGCGCCTGCATCTGGTTGGTAGTGAGGGTCATCGCCTCACCCAAACGTATGGCGTACAGCGTCACCCGGCTGTTGTGCAGGGAGTTGCCGGTGTCGCGCATCGCCACCGCCTGGCCAAGCGCCGAGAGCATCTGGAGTGACGAGGTCATGAACGACTGCCGCACCTCGCAGAGGATTGTCTGGATCAGACTGGAAAACTTCGCGCCGATATCGCCTTCCGGCTCGACCTCGTGGCCCTCGAACGCCGCTTCGCGCAACTGCTCCGCCATCATGTCCGACAGCAGGCGGCAGTAGTCACCGACCGAAATATTGTCCGGCTTCTGCTGCATCAGCTGCGACATCGCCTGCGGCAGCCCGGAACTGGCGACCTGGGATTTCAGATGATTTTTGAGGGCATCGGCGTCCATACAAGGTTCTCCCTCGACCTGCCCATAAGATACGCAGCCACCGAACCGTTTGCCAGCCGAATGTGCCGGTTGAATTCGTCAATCCTCGTCGTCCAGCAGCCCCTGCCAGACATGGTCCTCGAGGAAGCTGCCCGCCACATTTCCTTCCATCTCATGGTACAAGGGCAGCGGTGCGGTGAACGACAAAATGTTCTTGCCCAGCGAGGCGCGCACATTGCGCCGCGCCGAAATATCAGCCATCCCCACCAGGCCGCGTGGTTGTACGCGCTGCATTTCACGGTACGCCAGGATGCCCATCACCTGGCAGCCGGCGGCGTAGGTCATCACCACATTGTCCAAACCCTTGCGGGCATAGTTTGCAAGAATGACCAGCGCCGAGAGCTGGTCCGGATTGACGAAGTATGAGATGTTCTGAATGTTGTCGCTTTCAATTGTCTGCGACAGCGGCTTGACCACGACATACTTCGTGGGGATCTCCATCATCGGCATTTCGTCGACGAACTGCCGTGTCAGCTCGGCGTCCTTGACATACCGTTCGCCATGCAGGAAGGTATCAGCAAAGCGAGCGCCGGCCGGATCCTGTTTCATTTGCTCAGCGATGGCGCGGCCGCGTTCGGTTTGCTCGTTTCCCTCGGAGAGGAAGTAACAGAAGCCCTCCACCCCGCCGGGGAAGTCCTCATAGCGATTGCCGAAACCGAGGCCCACGCCGCCGCCCCAGCAGCCGAACGTTTCGCGGCTGAACGCACCGGGACGTCCCTTCGTGGCGGCGGTGGCGAACAGGCTGACGACACAGCCGAACTTGCCCGGTTTGAATTCCACGGCGCCGTCCGGCTTGTCGTCGGACCAGACGACCGCCACCGGCTCGGTCTTCAGTTTGATGGCCTGCGCGATCTTGCTCTGCATATCTACCTCCCGGTCGGACTCAGTTGTCGTTCGCAGTACAGTATATGGATAACATCAGCCCTGTTCAAGTTTGACAGTCATAAACAGAAAAACCGGGCGCGCGCACCCGGTTTCTGTGTATACGTCGTTTCGGCTCGATTAACTGTCGCCGGTGAACTTTGACGCGGCGTCAGTCGCGCGGTAACGGCCGTCGGTCTCCTCAACCAGCCCGGCCTCGACCATCTCGCGCAGGCTGCTGCGCACTTTGAACAGCGGCTGCCCCGACTGCGCGGCGGCATCCTCAGCCGAATGCGGCTGCTGCAGCAGTTGCAGCATTTGTTTTCCAGACGACGTTATCGAACCATCCGGATTGACACATCCCATGAAATCGCTCCCTTATACTGCCAGTTCTTTCTTGCAGAAGTACCAGTCGGTACATTCGGCGCTCTTGTCGTTCACCCGTTCTTCAGCCATCTCCTGCGTTTTCGGCGGCGGTACGATCACCTTTTCGCCCGGCTGCCAGTTGGCCGGCGTCGCCACACCATGGGCGTCGGTGGTTTGCAGCGCCTTCACCGTGCGCAGGATTTCCTGCATATTGCGGCCGGTCGACAGCGGGTAGTAAATCATCGCGCGAAGCACCTGCTTGTCGTCGATAATGAACACCGCCCGGCTGGTCTCCGTGTTCGATTCACCCTCGTGGATCATACCGAACGTTTTGGCCACCTTCATGTCGAGGTCGGCGATGATCGGGAACTCGATCTTTACGCCCATCTTCTCTTCAATGTTGCGCACCCAGGCGATGTGCGAGTAGACTGAATCGATACTCAGGCCCAGAAGCTGGGTGTTCATCTTCTGCAGCTCCGGGAAAATTTCGGCAAAGCCCATGAACTCGGTGGTGCAGACCGGGGTGAAGTCGGCCGGGTGGGAGAACAGGATCAGCCAGCTGCCCTTGTAATCTTCAAGACGGAGCTTGCCGTGGGTGGTGACGGCCTCAAAAGTCGGCGCCGGCGAGCCGAGCCGCGGCATACTGGTTACTTCTTTGGGTTGTTCGATGATTTCAGTCATTGTGTAAGGCTCCTTGTCTATTAAGAGTTATTCCTTGTTAGTAATCGTTCACCTAATTAGATGGTGAATCGGCCTCAATGATGCAAGTGATTTTTGTCACAATCCGGAGGACCGGGAGGAGCCTTTCAAGTGACGTTTTATCAACTACTTATGCGGGATGGCGGCTAGCGCAGCAGAAGCATTTTTCCGGTCCAGGTGATATCTTCTGCCACCAGTCGATAAAAGTAGACACCTGATGAAAGGGCCTGGCGGCTTGAATCGGTCGCATTCCATTCGACCTGGTGATGCCCGGCTGCCAGTGGCCGATCAATGAGCGTGGTGACCCTTTGTCCTGCAATATTGAAGATATCAAGACGGACAGCGGCAGAGCGGGCCAACTCAAAACTGATCGTGGTGTTCGGATTGAACGGATTAGGCCGTACGATCGGCTCGCCCAGTTCGACACCCGCAGGCTCGTTCGAAGAGACTCCGGTTGCAACGTCGTCGTAACGAATGTGCTCCGATACATACGTATTTCCGGCCGGATCGATACCGGCGATTACCACACACTCCCACGGCAGGTCGGCCAGGCTGAACTGCCAGGTCGGGTGTGGCGGCAGGCTGTCGATCAGGCTGGGCCGCACTCGCACGTAGTCGCGGTCAAGCGTTCGGACCGCTACATAGGGGGCGGCAAACAACGGTTCGTCGGCGGTAATGACAAAGTCCTGATCAAGCCGGTCGATTTCGAGATATGGTGATATCGTATCGGTAAGCCCGAGCATCAGACGGGCGCCTTCGAGGGCGTTTACGTACTTGTAGCGTATCCCTGGAAAGTCCTTCGAAACATTGTTAAGCCGAAAGGTGGCGGTATACTGGGAGGGCTTCTGGTAGGAATGAGTCGATACGCAGGTCAAACAGTCGTCACCATTTTCGGCTCTTTCGAATGCCGACTCAAAGTCGGAGGTGGATGCATAGCAGCGAAAAATGGCGCGATTCATGTCTCCCGCAGACTGGTAGTCGTTCCGATTAGGGTGGTACCACGACCAGTCGTCCGGCGCCCGACCCCAGTCGTAGGTTTCTCGCACCAGGGGAGCGCCGTTGCTGAAGTCGAACGGAATGAGCGAATCGAGCCAGTTTGAGAAGTCGGTGTTCATCCAGATCCATCCCGACCGAAATGTTGCCGGGTAAAACCCCTTTTCGACAATCACTTCCGTCAGGTTTCGCTCGGCAATTTCAATGTCGGTGCCGTGCGTGTACCGGGTGCCGTCAAACGTCTTCACTTGCTCCCACCAGTGCACACCGTTGGAGTCCGAATCTATCCAGTCGTGGTGATGGTAATGCCAGCCATAGTGATCGCCCCAGCGTTCGGCTTCCGTTGCATAATCGTTCATGCGGGAGAGTATTATCGACGGTTCATCCTGGGTAGTGTAGAACAATGCCTGCGCGCTCATCAGGAACCATGACAGCTTGATCGGCTCGCCAAAGGCATCGCGATTTCCCCACCGATAGCTGTCGGTCATCGTGCGCGACACCTCGTCGCCCGCGTCGTAATCCTCCAGCCGCAGTTCCTGGGAGTACACATCCGACAACCAGCCGCGCGGCTCGGTATCGATGGCGTGCACGACATAGACAATTCCGGGGTCGCAGCCGTCGGGAATGCCATCACCGTCGTCATCTCCGGCATCATCGAATCCGTCGCACGCGTCACACTCATCTCCAACGCCGTCACCGTCGGAATCGCCCTGACCCGAATTGAACAGGTCAGGGCAGTTATCGCACCGGTCACCGATGCCGTCGTAGTCGGCGTCGGCCTGTAACGCATTCCCCTGTGCCGGACAGTTATCGCAACTATCTGGTATGGCATCGCCGTCGGTATCCTCGATACCGCAATCGGCGAGATACGTGATCCGGTGCCGTCCCGGCCATAAGAAGGCGTGGCGCGTATTGTCAGAGAAGGTCCAGGCCCAGGACTCGACGCCGGCGGGGGCGGCAGTATCGATAGAAACCTCAGCGTCGGAGGCTGCAAACGAGATGTAGGCGATGGTGTCGGTAAGATTCGATGGCCAGCCGGTTCGCTTAAGTGAAATGGCGCGGAACGTGATATGTGCGGTCGAGTCAGACTGCGCTACCGTATCGACCAGTATCAGGTCATCGAACAAGGTACGGGCGGTGTGGGTCGGCTGAACGGTGGGTGGCGCAGCCATGTTCTCGAATCGCAGGCCGACCGGCAGGTCGACAATGCTCCTCACCGCACGGTTTTCCACCAGCAGAGCGATGGTTACCATGCTGTCGGCGCCGCTCAGCCAGGGGCGGTGAAAACCGCTCACCGGCCGCAACAGTAAGCCTGCATTCGGAACCTCCGACAGCGCGGGTGCGCTGCTCAGCGTGGTCAACATACCGATGATAATGACAACAAAATGATGATACGAGCGACCGCTGCCTGCTCTCATGACTCTCATAGCTGTTGATCCCCTCAATGCTGTCGTATGCAAAGTCGCCGTCGCGGCCGAGAGAGCCGGGACAATCGTGGAATTGATGGGGAATGTTTGCAACCGTGATGCCGGGATTGGCGCAATCAGCCAACTCGTTGTCGTGAAACAACATAGCGGGGACGGGGAGGGGTGCTGCGTGGCGGCGCATGAGGTGCATGCGGACACAGTGCTCCATTGTCGCGATGTGACTTCTACCACATCGAGCCACTTGCATTTTCTTAACAAATCACATATACTTGCCGGTGAACGAGCAGACGTTCCGTTGGGGGTGGCGTAAAAACCCGCCTGAGATCATACCCCCTCGACCTGATCCGGATAATGCCGGCGTAGGGAAACGGAGATGTCAGTAGCATCCCCAGTGCCGCCAGGCGCGGCATAACCTATCGATTCAGGACGGAACCTTGCAAGGTGTGAACCCATAAACACGCGAGGTTACTGTCATGACCAAACCTTTCGCCCCTCGGCCGGGCGCTGTTGTGCGCCTGTCCCGCTGTCTTGTACTGACAGCCCTTCTTTTCATGTTCATCGCCGGCGCCGTTGACGCCCGGGACGCGATCACCGGACGGGTGGTCGATTCCGACGGCAATCCCATTGTCGGCGCCACCGTGATGACCAACATTAATGGTGTCGGCACCGTCACCGACGACGACGGCTACTTCACGTTGCCTGATCGCGACGGCATCAAGTGGGTGACATTGTCGTCCATCGGCTTCCGCTCCCGACAGTTGTCGGTCGGTAAGATCGACGACAGCCTTGAACTGGAGCGCCAGTACTACCGTGGCACCGACATTCTCGTCACCGCCGACCGCGCCGATCCGGGCCATGCCCCGGTGGCGTTTGAAAACTTCTCGAAGAACGAGATCGTGCGCGACTACACGGTCGGCGAATTCCCGCTGCTGTTGAACACAACTACCAACCTGCACTCGTACTCCGATGGTGGTGCGCCGCTCGGCTACAGTTACATGCGGTTGCGCGGCTTCGACGACAAACGTGTCCGTACCTACATCAACGGCGTGCCGCTCAACGACCCGGAAGACCAGGCGACCTACTTTGTCGACCTGCCCGATTTTGCGGCCAATGTATCGGATATCCAGATACAGCGCGGTGTGGGGAACTCGTTGTACGGCGATGCCTCGTTCGGCGGCTCCATTAATATTGTCACCGACGCCTTAGCGCAGCCGCGCGAGGCAAAAGTTGTGGCGGGCTATGGCGAGTTTACCTCCGACGGCGAGCGCGTCAGCGACATCTACAAGCAGTCGGTCGAGTATGCCACCGGCCTGATCGACGGTCGCTGGGCCTTCTCCGGGCGCTTCTCCAAACAGAAGACAGGTGGCTACCGTGACAACAGCTGGTATGAAGGCTGGTCGTACTACTTCAGTGCGGCGCGGCTCGATCCCAACATGAGTACCGAGCTGCACGTGTACGGCGGGCCTATCCGCATGCACCTCTCCTACTGGGGGATTCCGTCATACATCGTCGATACCAACCGCCGCTTCAACCCGCTGACTTACTCCAACGAGACCGACAACTTCAACCAGCCGCACTACCACCTGCACAACACCTGGCGGGTAAACGAGAAGACGACGCTGCAGAACACGCTGTATTACATCCGCGGCAAGGGGTACTACGAGCAGTTCATGTCCGGCGTCGCGTTCGACGACTACGGCATCGCACCGTCGCAGCGCGCCATCGACACCGCCACCGGCACGCCGTACGATTCCACCTCGCTGGTGCAGCAGCAGCATGTCGAGAAGAACCAGCTCGGCTGGAACCCGCGGCTCGATATCGATCACGATCGCGGCCGGCACTCGTTCGGCGGATCGGTGTACTACTTCACGTCCGATCACTGGGGACTGCTGCCGTCGGTGTCGCGGGTCAACAACGAGTTCGTACCCCGCAAGGAGTACTACAAGTTCTACGGCGACCAGTGGGTTGGATCGATCTATGCCCAGGAGTACTACCGTCTCACCGACAAGCTCTCGACCCAGCTCACCGCGCAACTGCGGTATGAAACATATGAAATGGACCAGGTCGAGCGCGGCGCCTATGGCGGCTACGACTTCGACCTCGACTGGCTTTACTTCAGCCCGCGGATCGGCCTGACATATGAAGCTACTGATCGGCTCAACCTGTTTACGCACTTCGCGGTTTCGTCGCGCACGCCGACGCTGTTTTCGATCTTCGACGCCGGCAATCCCAACGCCTTTCCGTCGCTTCAGGTCGACAACACCATCCTCAGCGCCGGCGGCAACGACACTACCTTCGTGTTCGGCGATCCGACTGCGAGGTCGGAACGTATTCTCAACCTGGAGCTGGGTGGACGGTACCGCGCCGAGCAATACGCCCTCGGCCTGAACTTCTTCTGGATGGACTTTACCGACGAGATCATTCCGTACGGTGGTCTCAATCCCAATCTTGGGATACCGGTGACGGTGAATGCCGATCGCTCGGTGCACGCCGGGATCGAATTCAACGGTGCCGTCCAACCGATCGAATGGCTGCGGATCGACGGCAACCTGGCCTACAATTACAACCGTATCCTTAAGTATGAGGCCTTTGTCGATACACTGCTGGTCGATTTCGAGGACAAGACGATCAGCGGTTTCCCGGACGTCCTCGGCAACCTGATTGTCGATTACCGGCGCAACGACGTCCGCCTCACCTACGCCTTTCAGGCGGTCGGTAAACAGTACATGGAGCTGTACAACATCGAGGATCTGGCAATCGACGCATATACGGTGTCGAGCCTGACGGCGTCGTACACCTTCCGGACCCTGCCGGAGCTGGGCAATATCACGCTGCGGGCCAGTGTCAACAACCTGTTCGACCAGGAGTACCTGACATCCGGCTACGGCGGCAATTATCTGGACGGCGGTGGCGCCGTGACCGGCTGGGCGGACTACTATCCCGGGCCGGAACGCTGGTTCTACGGCCAGATTGAATTAGAGCTGTATTAACGTCACGGTAGAGGAGGCGTTACAGGGCTACCCTAAGGCGGCGGTTCGCAGCTCCCCCCGATTGCGTCCGCCGCCCTTTTCTCTGTACCTTGCGCCATGCACCCGGTCGACTATTCACTGATCGCCGCTTATCTCGTTGCGCTTTTGGGCTTCGGTGTTATCCATCGCATCAAAGGCGATACCTCCGCTGCCGAACTGATCCTGGGCGGGCGCTCGCTCACGCTGCCTGCCTTTGTCGCCTCGCTCGTCTCCACCTGGTACGGCGGCATTCTCGGCGTAGGGGAGTACACCTATCTCTACGGCCTGTCCAACTGGCTGGTCTTCGGGCTGCCATACTATCTGGCGGCGGCGCTGTTCGCCATCTTCCTGGCACGCAAGGCGCGGCAGTCGGAAGTACTGACTATCCCCGAGCGCCTGGCCGGCAGTTACAACCAGGCGACCGGCATTGCCGGCTCGGTGATCATCTTCGTGATGACCGTGCCGGCGGCGTATGTTCTCATCCTTGGTTCCCTCGGGCAGGTGCTGTTCGGCTGGCCGCTATGGGTCGGGATACTGGCCGGTACGGCGTTCAGTGTTGTCTATGTCTACCTCGGCGGCTTTCGCTCGGTGATACGCACCGACCTGTTTCAGTTCGGCCTGATGTTCGTCGGCTTCGCCGTGCTGCTCGGTATCCTGGTCGGCAGCTACGGTGGGTTGTCGTTCTTAAAAGAGAATGTGCCGGCGTCACACTTCACCTGGCACGGCGGCAACGCCCCGCTCTATATCGTGAGCTGGTACTTTATCGCGCTGGCGACACTGATAGAGCCGTCGTTCCACCAGCGCTGCTATGCCGCGAAGAATGAAAGCGTGGCGCGCAACGGTATCTTCGTCTCGATCGGATGCTGGGCGGTGTTTGATTTTCTCACGACCACCACCGGTCTGTACGCCCGCGCCATCCTCCCCGATCTGGCCAACCCGGTAACGTCGTATCCCGAACTGGCAACGGCTGTTTTGCCGGTCGGCCTGCTCGGCCTGTTCTTCCTGTCGCTGCTGGCGACCGTCATGTCGACAGTCGATTCGTATGCGTTTTTGGCCGCCTCGACATTTGGCAACGACATCGCCCGGCCACTGTTGAAGCTCCCCGAACGCAAAGTGACGCTCTACACCCGGATCGGGTTGGTGCTGACCGTGGTACTGGCGATAGCTATCGCGGCACTCTTTCGCTCGGTGATCGACATCTGGTATGTGCTGGGGTCGATCGGGACGCCGGCACTGCTGGTGCCGGTCTTTTTCTCGTTTGTCGGTAAGAAGCGCATGCCGCCGTGGGCGGCCTTCTGGTGTGTCGTTGTGTCGGGCGCTGTGACGACTTTGTGGTATCTGTCACAACATGTGACAGGCGATGGTGCGTATTGGCTGGGGTGGGAACCGATCTTCCCGGGGCTGGTACTGTCGGTCGGGATATATCTAATGACGGCGCGGCGGCATAACGTGTAGACGGAATATCCCCGCAGGAGACTTCCGGTTTTGAGAATCTGATCCAGGATCGCCAACAAGAAATCATCATCTCTGAGCGAAGGCCAGAATCCACTCTTACAAACTTAATGCGTACGCGTGAATGTAGGCCAGAATGTCCCGCAGGGACTTCTGGCGTCGTCGTGATTCTCAGGATCCCGGAACTCTGCACCCGCCGTCGGCGGCCTTGAGATTTCGGGCGACAACTCCCGATCTCCCCGTTCCTCGTTGCCTTCAGGACCGTAATCGCCTATATTCGTCGATTATGGCTGACAAGATATACCTATCCAAGGAGGGCCGGATTAAGCTCGAACAGGAGCTCAAACGGCTCAAATATGAAGAGCGCCCCCGCGTCGTCGCCGAAATAAAACGCACCCGCGAAATGGGCGACCTGTCCGAAAACGCCGAATACCATGCCGCCAAAGAAGAGCAGGGCCATCTCGAGCGGAAAATCGCCGAACTGCAGGACAAACTCTCCCGGGTGGCGTCTGTTGATATCGATGAAATCCCGACCGACAAGGTCTATCTGTTTGCCAGGGTGCTGGTGAAGGATCTGGACGACGGCGAGGAGATCGAATACACCATCGCCCCGGCCGAAGAGGCCGATGTCGAGAAAGACATCATATCGGTGGCCTCACCGGTAGCCAAAGCGCTTCTGGGTAAAGAAGTCGGCGATCAGGTGGATATTGAGGTGCCGGCGGGAACGTTGAAGTATGAAATAAAGCGGATCAGTCGCGACTGACAAAGCAGCCGAGCAGCGTCGAGGCGACGTTTACTCGTCCTCGTCGAACAGCCCCTCGATCTCATCTTCTTCGAAGTAATCCTCTTCTTCTTCTGCCGGGTCAATGCCGGCCGCCACATTGGCGCACTCCAGCGAGCAGTAGAATTCTCCGGTCTGCTTGACCGGTTTTCCGACGATTTTTTCTCCGCAGTTGGAGCATTGCATAACGGCGCCTCCAGTTACCGTGCTGTCGTTGCCTGGTTCGTTATTGTCACCGTACAGTACCGCCAACCCTGCCTGCCGGTTCCCGACGTTTACCGGCCGGCAGCCCGGCGAGCTGTTGGCTCTGGGCGAATCATATACATACGCCCTTAATGCCTTGTCAACACTTTCTTCGACATTCGGGCCGCCGGCCTGAGGCGGTTGTCGCTCAGACGTAGAACCGGTGGCTCAGTTTAGTCCAATTTGACCGATAAAGAAGAAAACTTTCCGGCTCCCCCGCTGTTACCATCAGATGCAGCCGGGGAGCGGGGAAGCGGCAGATAATTTACCTGAAAATAATGTACGTTCGATAGCAGGAGGATAGCGCCGAAATGCACAAGCAACAGAAGATGCCCGCCGCTTCGTCGCGGGCGGAAATCGACAAGTTCTATTATGGCGACGTCACCGAGGCGATCGGTGACACGCCGCTGGTCAGCCTGCGCCGAATGACCGAAAAACGAGGCATCAAGGCGACCGTGCTGGTCAAACTCGAATTCCTCAACCCGACCGGTTCGGTTAAGGACCGCATGGCGGTCTACCTGCTCAAGCAGGCGGTGCAGCGCGGCGAACTCAAACCGGGCGGTACGATCATCGAGGCAACCTCCGGTAACACCGGCGCTGCCGTAGCGATGTTTGCTGCTGCCAACAACTTCAAGGCGATCCTGACGATTCCGGACAAGATGTCGGACGAGAAGGTGAACGCCCTCAAGGCCTTCGGCGCCGAGGTGCATGTTTGCCCCACCGCCGTTCCGGCCGAGTCACCCGAAAGCTACTACGAAACCGCCAAGCGTATTCACAGCCAGACCGAGAACAGCTACCTGATCGGCCAGTATTTCAACCGCGACAATATTGAATCGCACTACCACCAGACCGGCCCCGAGATCTGGCGTCAGACCGGTGGCAGGATCGACGTTTTTTGCGGCGGCATCGGTACCGGTGGCACGGTGTCAGGTACGGCGCGCTACCTCAAAGAGCAAAACAAGAACATCGAGGTGGTGGCGGCCGACCCGATCGGTTCGGTCTACTTCCAGTATCACCGCGATCAGACGCTCATCGAACCGCACGCCTATTTCGTCGAGGGGATCGGCGAGGATATGCTCTGCCCGACGATCGACTTCGAGATTATCGACAAGGTGTACCAGGTCGACGACCGGCAGTGTTTCCTGGCGGCGCGCGAACTGACTCGCACCGAGGGAATTTTCGGCGGCGGTTCGTCGGGTGCGGCGGTCCACGTCGCTCTTGAACATGCCAAAACCCTTGACGAAGACAAAATCATGGTGGTCATTCTTCCCGACGGCGGCTCGAAGTATATCAGCAAGATCTTCAACGACGAGTGGATGCGCGCCAAGGGCTTCCTGGATGGAGACGGCAAATGAGCGAGAATAAGCGCAATCGGAAGTTCGAAACAGTGGCGGTCCAGACCGGCGCCGTGCGCGGCGATGACACCGGCTCGGTGACCACGCCGATCTTTCCCTCGTCAACGTACCGGGTCAGCGAGCCGGGCGACGAATCCGGTTTCGTCTATTCCCGCTGGGCCAACCCGACCCGAGAGGCGCTGGAGAACGGTTTGGCCGAGATGGAAGAGGGCGTCGCCGCCTACGCCTTTGCCTCCGGTCTGGCAGCGGTCAATGCTGTGCTCGACCTGTTGAAGGCGGGCGATCATGTGGTCGCAGTCGACGATCTCTACGGCGGTACCCACCGCCTGTTCGAACGTCTCATGCGCAAATTCGAACTCGACTTTACGTATGTCGATGGTACCAAACCGTCGAACTTCGAAAAAGCCACCAAAGACAATACCAGGCTCTACTGGGTCGAAACGCCGACCAACCCGCTGCTCAAGCTCATCGACGTTGAAGCCGTCTCGGAGATTGCCAAAAAGCACAAAGTCCTTCTCGCGGTCGACAATACCTTCGCCACGCCGTTCATCCAGCAGCCGCTCAACCTTGGCGCCGATATCGTGCACCACTCGCTGTCGAAATACCTCGGTGGCCATTGCGACGTTATCGGCGGCGCGCTGGTCATGAAAGATAAAGAGCTGGCCGAGCAGGTCCGCTTCAACCAGTATGCCGTCGGCGCCCAGCTCAATCCGTTCGAATCCTGGCTGGTGCTGCGCGGTATCAAGACGCTGCCGCTGCGCATGGAACGTCATTCGTTCAACGCCATGAAGGTGGTCGAGTATCTCGAGACGGTGAAGCGGGTGACGAAGATCTACTTTCCGGGGCAGGACGGTAAACCGGTGCCGAACGACATGAAACTGCCGGGCGGTATGGTGTCGTTTGAGATTGACGCCGATCTGGAGACAGTCAAAAAGTTCGCGACATCAACGAAAGTCTTCATACTTGCGGAGTCGCTTGGTGGTGTCGAGTCGCTGATCAACCATCCGGCGCTGATGACCCACGCCTCGATACCCAAAGAGGTGCGCGAAAAGCACGGCATTAACGACAACCTGATACGCCTGTCGGTCGGTTTGGAGAACATCGACGATATCCTGATCGACCTGCGCACCGCCTTTGCGACGATTGCCTGATTACGACCCGTGCGGGTCGGGTTGTGTTGTCTGCATCATCAAGTCGCTGCCCACCGCCAGCGTCATCATGTCCTCGACCAGAATCGGCTCGACCGCATAATACCCCTGGCCGTACCGACACCGCGCCATTTGCCCGAAACTCCGCGCCATGCTCGTCAAACTCTCGATATAGTCGCGCGACTTCTCCGGGTTGAGGAACTGTGACTCATGCGCCTTGAGCGCATCCATCCACTGATCGAAATGCGGCGTGATATCGACCACGAAGTTGGGCGCCACACCGGGCGGCAGGAAATAATGGAAGATGCGGGTGACCAGGTGTCTCTCGCCCGGCACATCGGCTTTCTTCAGCGCTGCCAGATTGGCGCCGTTGATCGTGATGACACCGCAGGCGACATGATCGGGATGCGACTGCCGCCGGCCGTGACCGACGTGCGGGTACGGCGCGAGGATGATTTTGGGACGGCACTGCCGAATGATCCGGGCGACGGCCTTGCGCTTGTCGTAAGCGTCGGCCAGTCGCGTATCCCCCCAGTCGAACTGCGCCACGATATCGGCCCCGAGTATCGCCGCCGCGTTTTCCACTTCTTTGGCGCGAATCTCGGGCGTGCCGCCGGTCCCCATTTCCCCCTGCGTCATGATGACAATGCCGGTCTTGTAGCCGCGCTTGTGCAGGTCGATCAACACACCGCCGCTGCCCACCTCGACATCATCGGGATGCGCCCCAATTGAAAGAATGTCGTAACTGTCGCTCATACACAAATCCTGGTAAATGAAAAGGCCCGGAGGATAGCTGGTATCCTCCGGGCCGGTATTGTTTTTATGGCAACGGTTATTCGCCGGCCCGGAACTTGTTGTTGTGGAAGATCAGGATGTCTCGAAGGTGATCGGCAACATACTGATGCAACGTCGCCGGGAAACCGTCATAACCGGTGTACTCTTCCAGTCCCTTGATATTGCCCGGGTACCCCGAGGCGATAAACCAGTCGGCAAACGCCTTGGTCTGGTCGCCGAAGCCGAAGCGATGCTGCGGCGAGTAGGCGAACCAGAGGTCGACACCACCAAAGAGAGCCGGGATGCCGCCGCGAGCCGCAATCATGTTCTCCAGGTTGTTTTCCATCCAGAGCGGCCAGATCGTATTGTCGAGCGTACCGGTCGAATCGAACGGCAGGTGGAAGTGCAGGTTGCGATCCGACGCCGACACGACCGTGGTGATCAGGGTGGACGAATCGGGATAGACCGACGGATCGGAGCCGGCAAAGTTGACACTGTCGGTCAGCTTGTATCGTGGTGTTAGCGGCGTACGCACATTCAATTCACCGGTGAGCGAGTTGGTCGCAATGGCGATATAGCTTCCGGTATCCTCCGGCGAAAAGGCCAGGGCGCCGCCGATGAAGAGCCGTGCGAGCGGGTAAATCAGGTTCTCCGACAGGGAGTCCTTGAAGGTCGTTGAGGTCAATCCCTGTTCCGTCAGGACCTGCGGCATCAGCGGAATAAGACCGCCGTTGCCGGTCGGACCGTCGAAATCAAGCGGCGCATCCATGGCCGAGACCGATGCGAACTTTCGGCTGAGCACAGCGGCCCGCAGGGCGCCGTAGCCACCCTGGCCGACACCACCGATACCGCGCCACTGCAGCGAGTCGAGGAGGAACGGGTATTGTTCGTAGGCGAACTCAAGTATGTCTTCGGTCAGGATCTTGTCCCAGTTGCCGGCGCCGAAGCCGCGACCGACATACCAGCGACCGGCCGTATCCGGTGTCGGGCCGGGAGGCATTTCCTCATAGTGACCGGAATAGAAGTAGCCGCCGACAAAGCGACGGTCGTTCGATATCGACAGAATGGCCATCGGTTCGATTTCGCCGGTGGCGATCAACTCGTCGGCAATCTGCTTCAAACCATTGTCGAAGTAGAACGACTGAGTCATATCCTGCGGGGCCAGCAGGACCAGCAGCGGCAGGCGCTCCGGATCACCAACGGTGTCGTTGATCGGAGTAATCGAGACTGCCGGCACATACATGACCATGCGCAACTGGCGCGTCGGGTTGTTGATCTGCAGGATCAGGCTGGTGTCAAAATCGTGGTTACGGGGTGACGGAAAGCCTTCGTCCACCACCACCGGATCGGGAACGTTGGTGCCGCGGTCTTCGCAACTGCTGATGACAGCGACCATCGCCACCGCCAAAAGGGTGGCGAGTATCAAGCGGTATAAACTGCTACGCATTGTTCTCACTCTCCTTAGAAGCGGTGTATGACCGACAGCGTGGTTTCAAAGGTTTCACCGGAATAAAGCCCCGGCATGTTGTCCAGCGCACCGTCACCGTCGAGGTCGACCTGCTCGTACGAATCCTCCGACGGCAGTATGGTGTAGCCACCGGCCACGCCGAGGTCCCATCGCTCGAAGCTGAACATCACGCCGCCGCTGACGGTATACTTGTCGCCGGTATCATTGAAGTGGGGACTGAACAGCCCGGAGCTGCGGGCCGGTGATTGATCGGCCGAACCGCCTGCCATGAGTGTCAACAGGTCGTTGTGGCGATAATGCAGCCCGAGCATCAGCTTCCCGGTGTTGTCCCAGTCGACTTTCTGTGCCATGTCGGCGGTAAAGAAATCATTGGCCAGTGCCGCCGTATCAGCCGCACCGGTCAACCCGGTGTGGTTGGAGTAGAGGAACTCGAGGCCTTCAAACTGCGACCAGAAGGTGTACTCGGCATCGAGCGCCACTGTGAGCTTCTCGGTCACGTTGTAGGCAAGACCGAAACCGATCGACGGCGGCAGCGACAGGCTGCTCTCGAAGTCGGCGGTATCGATGATCTCGTCGCCGGCGACAAACAGGTATTTCACGGAGCCGGGCACGATGGCCGTGCCGCTGTCGCCGGTCGCCAGCAGCGTGGGGTTGTACGGCATGATAAAGTTCTGATTGGTCTCACCGTCAACCGTGATATCAAACGGCAGTCGCGCCGTGATACCCAGTCGCAGATCTTCGTTCAATTGATACATGCCGCCCACTGTCAGACCGAAGCCGAAACCATAACCGTCGTTGTTCGACCACTGTACGATTTTATCGGCGGGACGTTGCACCAGCGGCGACTGCGGATCGACACTGCGCAACGGACTGTCGCGCAGGAAAACCTGGTTGAACAGAACGTCGGCACGAAGCAACTGCAGGCCGATACCGAGGGCGAGCTGGTCCGGAATGAACTCCCGTCCGAAAGTGAGCTGGAAAGCGACGACATCAATGTTGTTCAGGTACTGGCTGGCATCGAGCGCAACCTGACTGTTGTAGGTCGGCATGACCTGGAACAACTCCCAATCAATGTTGTAGTCAAACGGCTGGTAAATGGAGAAGCCGATGACCGATTCGCCCCACAGCGGGACGCGGAAGGCGATGCCACCAGACGGGTTGGACAGGATCTCGTGATGATTGTACAGCTCACGATCGCTGATAACGCCCGACGGATACCCGCTGGTACCATCGGGACTGCGCCAGACAAGATCGGGATCGAGTTCATGGCGATGGTGAACGAACGCCGCGTTGGCGCCGAACTGATTGTCATAGACAAATGCGTACCCAGCAGGGTTGTAGTAAGCCGCGGTCCAGTCGTCGGCAATGGCTCGGAAGGCACCGGACATGGCGCGCCCCTTCAAGCCGACCGAGGAGACCTCAAAGCCACTGGCATAAGTGCCGGCAGCCGTACAGGCGACCAACAGGAATGCTGCTAAGCGACACTTAACACTCCCCATTCCTCACTCCATCTACAGTAAATGCATGTTAATAATCTTCTGTTTGGCTACCGAGCTGTAAGCGGAAGTCGGCGATTGCCCCATGCTTATTCCCACGTCGTTCGCTACCCTCAACAAGTCGGTCCCTCTATCACACAAAGGTGTCAAAATAAGACGTCCAGTTTACTACACATGCCAACCCTTGTCAAGGAACAAGCCCGTTTTTTAACAGGGAGTTACCGGGATCAGCCGAGGTCTGTCGTCACCACTTTTCCACCATCATTTCAGACGCACAACCCGGGCGTTTTGTGAAACTGTTTCTCTCCGTCCGGCAAGTCCGGACATGACTGTCCACGGAAAAGAATTCCCGTCCGACCGGGACCGCTTTGCCTAATGAGGCACCGTTGCAGCCCCGGCGCGCTGCTGCACCGCTCCGGTAACCACTTAAACGATAACCGATTAACGACCGCCTGCGATTTGTGGCATCGGGCTTGCACGGGTACCCCACAGCATGCAGGAAGCAGCGCGACCCCGGGTCGCAGAGGAAAATGGATAAGGAAGGTAGAAATGGCGAAACGGATTTTCTGGCTGATCATCCTGATTATCGTCCTCCTGAGCGTTAACTGGTTCAGGGCGGCCGAGGCACAGGACCTGTCCAGCCTGTCTGAAAAGCAAAAAGCCGAACTGCTTGACAAGTACCGTAGTCGGATGCAGCAGGATGACGGCGCCGAGAGCTATCGGTCACCCCGCATCTTCGAGCCGCAACAACCGGCGGTCACCGACGAACACCGTCGGCTCTTAAAAGAACACCGCAAAGACACCAGCCGGCCACCCGTCGATACCACCCGCTCCGTCTTCAAGACAGCGCGGGACAGCCTCGACTGGGAGACCATGCAATCCGACGAGTTCAAGCAGTGGCTGAAAGAAACGTCGACGGAGCGCGAGAACCTGCCGAGGTGGTCCGACCTCAAGCCGTTCGGTCAGGAGTTGTTCCAGTCCGACCACGACCAGGCGCAGCCGGTCGATATCGCCACACCGTCGCAGTACGTCCTCGGCCCCGGCGACAACGTTATCATCTTTCTCTGGGGACGGGTGGAAAAAGAATACAACCTGGTGCTCGATCGCGAGGGCAAAGTAGTTATTCCGAAGGTCGGCGAAATTACCGGCTGGGGGCAGACACTCGAGCAGTTTGCAAGCACGGCCAAGCGGCGTCTCAGCGAGATCTATACCGAGTTCGAGTGTACGGTCACTCTCGGGCAGATTCGCTCGATCCGCGTTTTTGTGGCCGGCGAGGTAATGCAGCCCGGCGCCTTCAACGTGCCGGCAGTTACATCGCTGTTAAATGTCATATATACAGCCGGCGGCCCGAACGAGCGCGGCTCGATGCGAAAGATCAAATTGATGCGCAATGGCGATGAGGTGGCGACAGTCGACCTGTACCGCCTGCTTCTCCACGGTGACAACTCCAGCGACATACGCCTGCAGAGCGGCGACCTGATTTTCGTCCCGGTGGTTGGCCCGCAGGTACAAGTTCGCGGTGAGGTCAAGCGCAGCGCCATCTTCGAGTTGGCCGGTGGCGAAACCGCAGCCGACCTCTTAATGCTGGCCGGTCAGGCCACCGCCCTGGCCCATCTCGAGCGGGTGATGCTCGAACGGGTCATCGCCAATGAAGACTGGCAGGTGCTCGATATCGACCTGACCGACAGCACCACTCAAAATGCCGGCCTGGAACTGCGCGACGGTGACCGCATGACGGTCTACTCCATCTTCGAAGCCCGCAAGAATATGGTAGCGATCGCCGGACAGGTCAAACGTGAAGGCTATTATGAACGGTCCGACTCGACTCGTATCTCGGACCTGATCGCCGCCGGTGAATTGCAGCCGTATGATGTCTACTACGAGCGGGCCAACCTGTTTCGCCGTTACCCCGACAAGCGAGTAGAAATAATTCCAATCGATTTACGACAGATCCTGTCGGGTAATTCCGATGCCGACATTTTTCTGCAGGACCGCGATTCGCTCTACGTGTACGCGATTCAGGATATTAAGCGGGATCAGTCGGTGTACGTTGACGGCGAGGTGAATGAGCCGGGCAAGTTTCCGCTCTACGACCGCATGACTGCCGCCGACCTGATCTTCCTCGCCGGCTCCTATACCCGGAGCGCCTCGCGACTGCGTGCCGAACTGGCCCGTGTCGATTCGCTGGGCGAGGTTAATCTGATTTATCTCGATCTCGACGATCCCGGCTCCCTCAGCCTGACACTGCAGGAGGACGACCGCCTGTTTATCCGGCAGATCCCGGAATGGGAGCACGACCGGACGGTTGAGTTGACGGGGGAAGTCATGTACCCCGGAAAGTACACGCTGTCGCGCCGCGACGAAACGCTCTACCAGATCCTTCAGCGGGCCGGCGGTTTTACCCGCAACGCCTTCCCCGTCGGTCTGGTACTCGAGCGCCAGAAGATTGCCGAATCACTGCGCCGCATGCAGGTACCGTCACTGTTGGAACGGTCCCAGCCGATCGTCCGCGACTCGCTCGGCAACCTGGTGAAAGATGAGGTCTTCCAGTATGATCCGTCCTCAGTCACGCGCGTGATTATCGACATGGAGCAGCTGCTGGCCAGCCAGGGGCGGGACGGTGATGTCGTTTTGGAGCCAAACGACCGGATCTACGTCCCGAGCGTACCGAGCGGTATTTCGGTGATGGGTGCGGTCGGCGCCAACGGCACTATTAATTACAACGACGAGAAAAAGGTAAAATACTATATAGAGCGTGCCGGGAATTTCACCCGCCAGTCAGACAAAGACGAAACCCGCCTGATCCGGGCCTCGGGCGAGGTTTTTGCCGGCGGCGGCACCCTGGATATGAAAGTGAAGCTGGGCGACGCCATTATCGTCCCAACCAAAATTGAGTATGAACGCGACTGGCTGAAGACTGCCACGACCGCCCTGGGCGCCGTGACCGGGGTGCTGACCTCGGTGTACATCATCAGCAACTTGTAAAGACCATTTTCATTTCCTGCCTTCCTCAAACCACTGGCGTGGAATTTCTGCGCCAGTGGTTATTTGTTTGCCCGGAAACCATTTCCCGTTTCTTCGGTCTATTATTGCCTCAAAAGTCCAGTCTTGACCTGAGGCAAGAGCGCTTTCGTGAGTGTAACGTTCTCAATTGAAACAAGTTAGCTCATCTGTGCAAAGTTTGTGCAGATTGGCAACCGGCTTGCTTTTCACTCTGGTGACAATTGGAGCGATAAGTTCCCATACCGGTTAACCTCACCATGAGACCGGGATTTGGAGAGTGACGCACATGAATGAAGCTGAAAGGCATACACGATGATTACGTTCCCCACGGCCACGGTCTACGAGTCGGACAGCATATCGGAAATGGTCGCTCAGCGCATCAACGCGCCGCTCGATACGATCATTCCGTTTGCCGATCTCACCTCATTTCTCAGCGAAGTTTTCAGGGTCTGGGACAGCCCGGACATTCGAGTTGTTGGCGCCGGCCACGTTACCCCCGAGATTGAGCTGGCCGCCGACCGGGCGAGGATCGAGTTGTGGGAGGAAATCGGGCAGTCCCCGTTTTATCCCGACATCCCGGCCGTACTCGAACAGGTCAAGCCGACCGACATCGTCTACCTGGCCAATCCCAACCGGGTGACCGGCGCCTCCTATTCGCTGCGTGAGCTGGGAGAGCTGCTGGCGGCGGTGCCGCGCGGTTTGCTGGTTGTGGACGAGCACTACTTTGAGTTTCACGGTGTGTCGGCGCGGCCGCTCCTCGAACAGCACCACAACCTGGTCTTGCTGCGTTCGTTTGCGGCCGCCTTCGGAATCTATTCCTCGGATGCCGGTTACATAATGGCCGGCAGCAAGACGACGCGGCGGATCCGCGCCGAGTTGGGCGACATCTCGATCTCGCGCACCAACCAGAAAATCATCCGGGCCACCCTGACCAACGAACAGGCCCTGTCCAATCGTTTGAGCGAGGTGCACGAGGAATCGCTGTCGGTGGCCAAGCAGTTGTCCAAGCTCGGCGCGCAGTGCCGTATCACCGCCACCGACTTCATTCTGCTGCGTGTCAACGATACCACCAAAGTTGGTAATTTCCTGGCTCAGCATAAAACGCCGATCGAGACGCTCGACGGTTATCCGGGCATGGATCATTATATGCGCTACCGTATTCAGTCGCCGCTGTCGAACGAACGAATGCTCCTGGCCTTCGCCAAAATGCCGGCCGAGTACTTCGTGATGAAGACGATGGATCGGCGGATGGTGCGATTGCCGCGACCGGTGGAGAAGTCGACCGAAACGGCCGACATTGTCACTAATGAACGGGGTCTCGACCGCATTATCGAGAGCCTGACTGGAAAAACAACCGATCAGCCCACCGATTAAAGGAATCGGTCCCCCGGTCGATACATGGGCAACAGGTGATTGCACGACGCAACCACCGGGGCTTATCCGTATTGACTGAAGAGGGAAAAGGGGATCATGGAATCTGTCGCCACACGGACTGTGGATGCTCAACAGGAACGGTTTGCAGCTACTGAAGGCAATCCGGCCGAAGCATCGCTAACACAACCAGCCAAAAACATCGCCGTACTGTTGTTCGGTGAACCGGGACGCCTGTTTGTCTGGACGCTCGGTTTGTCGCTGCTGGTCACGACGACTTCACTTTCAGTCACAGCCGCCATTGCGTTCGTTGTCGCTGCCGCCGTCGGGCGTCTGTTCATAACCCTGGTCGAGTCACGCCCGATGTATCTCAATCGCTACGATGTCCGGCGAACCAGCAACGATGTTGTCAAGCGGGAAGCGTTCTTTTCGGTCATGCTCATCGCGGCGGTGTATCTGCCGGCGCTCCCGGTCTCGCGCGAATCAGTGGCGCTGTTTATTATCGGTAACCTGGTTGCCCAATTGCTGCTGCTGGGCACGGCGCGTATCGGCCTGCAGATCCTGTGCACGCAGGCAAAGGAAAACTCCGATGCGACCCAGCAGGTGATCATCATCGGCACCGGCAAACGCGCCCGCGACTGTGCCGACCATATCATCGACCACCCGGAACTGCAGAGTTCAGTCGTCGGCTTCCTTGATTTCAATCGTTCCAATTTATGGCGCTACCGGGACATTGCCCTGAAGGGCCATCCCGACCAGTTGCGCGATATCATTGCCGCCAACCAGGTCGACCTCATCCTCATCGCCGTCGGCCCCGAAGATACGACCGGATTGCGGTCGGTGATGGCAACCGCCGAGAAAATGGGAATACCGGTGGCATTTCTCCCCGACATGTTCCGGTTCGGTGACCGCCCGGTCAAAACCGAATGGTTCGGCAATCAGCCGGCGATCGTATATCAGCAGGTTTCGGATGACCGGCTGCGCCTGTTTGCCAAGTGGATCATCGACAAGTTTGGTGCAATTGTCGGGATCATCCTGACGGCGCCGCTGATAATTGGTGTTGCCATCGCCATTAAGTGCGACAGTCGCGGCCCGATACTGTTCAAGCAACGCCGCACCGGACGGAACGGCAAACCGTTCGACCTCTACAAATTCCGCACCATGTGCTGCGACGCCGAGCACATGAAACGTGCCCTGGCCAAACAGAATGAGATGTCGGGACCGGTCTTCAAGATCACCGACGACCCGCGGGTCACCCGTATCGGACGCATCCTGCGAAAGTACTCGATCGACGAAGTGCCGCAGTTCTTCAACGTCCTGAAGGGCGACATGTCGCTGGTCGGCCCGCGCCCGCCGCTTCCCTGCGAAGTGCTCCAATACAAGTCATGGCAGCATCGACGGCTGTCGGTCCAGCCGGGAATCACCTGCTCCTGGCAGGTAAGCGGCCGCAACAATATCGACTTCGAGGACTGGATGCGCCTCGACCTGGACTATATCGATTCCTGGTCGCTCAAAAAAGACGCCTCGCTGTTGGTCCGGACCATACCGGCTGTGCTCAAGTGCGACGGCGCCAGTTGACGAGCCGTTGAAATCGGTCGGCCGTCATGACGGCGGCCGCGACAACACATAGGATTTGTGTGATGAAACGAATAGCCCCCATCTGCACGGCGCTGGTACTGCTCAGCGTTGTTTCGACAACCGCCGAACCTCTCCCCCTCGGTATCCCGGAATACGATTTGGTGTACGACCGCCTCGAACGTCAGTGGGCGATGTCAGCCGACAAAGCCGACTTCCAGCTTGGACCATACCGATTGGATCACATCCAGCCCGACAGCACGCCGTATCGATGGCTCACCAGTCATACCGACGAATCGATCTGGCTCTTTGGTATCGGTAATTCAAGCCTGGCTGCCCGCAAACAGGCGGCAACCGTCGGCCTCGAGTCGCTGCGCGGCGGCGTAGCGCTGCAACCACGGCCGTGGCTGTCGATCTACGGTCACTTTGCCCTCGACGAAGCGCTGGCCAGGGATTCAACCTATACCGGTCACACCTGGCGCGGTTTGGCCGGAGATGTCGAGCAGATGTTCGCCGGCGTGAAGACGGGTGGTTTCGATGGCCTGTTCGGACGGTTCAGCACGTTTTGGGGGGAACGTCGCTCCCCGCTGCTGGCGCCGGGGCAGGCACTCGACGGTCTGTCGGTCGGTTATCGCTACGGCCGGCTCAAACTGACCTACCTGATAACGCGGCTCGACGGCCTGTCGCCGGAACGCGACAGTGTGAGTGAATTCGAAAACCGGTTTCTGGCGGGGCACCGTCTGGATATCCATGCCGCCGACTGGCTGCAGATCGGCCTGTTCGAGACCGTCATCTTCGGCGGACCGGGGCGAACAGTCGAGTTGACCTATCTCAACCCGCTGTTGTTCTTCCATGCCTGGCAGCTCAACGAAGGGACCGACGACAACACCATCCTGGGAGGCGACGTCAGCCTGCACCCGACCAATAACGTCCGCCTCTACAGCCAGGTGGTGGTGGATGATTTCCAGGTCGACGACGACAAGCAGTCGGACCAGGAGCCGAACCAGATCGCGTGGCTGGCCGGCGGTTACGTTGCCGACGTACTTCCCGATCTCGACTTCCGCCTTGAATACAGTCGCGTAAACAACTGGACCTTCAACCAGCCGCTGGAGCGCAACCGCTACCTGCTCAACGGTAAGCCGTTGGGGGCGGCGTCCGGCAATGATTATGATCAGCTGACGTTGAAAGGTATCTGGTGGCCGACCGCCACATCGCAACTGTTCGCCGAGGCCGATTTGCTGCGGCGCGGCGAGGGGCGGATCGATGCCGACTGGAGCGCACCGTGGCTCGACACCGACGGTGACTACAGCGAGTCGTTTCCGTCGGGGACCGTCGAACGCACTCAGCGCTTTACGATCGGCGGCAAGGGTTTGGTCTGGTCGCACCTGTATGTCGATATCAGTGGCGGTATCGAGCTGATTCAGAACACCGGGCATGTCGACGGTGACGACCGCGACCTGCCGTTTGTTAACCTCCGCTTTTCACTGCTGGGCGGTCGCTCAGTGCGCGTCGCCGAATAGTTTTTCAACAGGGGCGTTCGAACAATCAATCCCTCTTGCTGTTGTAATGGTACGACAGCAATGTCTTCGATACAGGTTACCGAAAATCCGAGCCATGCCGCATCGCGCCGCCATTCGTTTTCTTTGCGGATGAGCCCTTTTGCCGGCGCCATGGCTGAACATAGAAGGGGAAGACGCCATGACTGCCCAACCAGGCGGCAAAGCAGAACATACCAACAAACTTGCCGACGAACTGTCACCATACCTGCAGCAGCACGCCCACAACCCGGTTGACTGGTATCCGTGGTCGGATGAAGCGCTGAAGCGGGCGAAGGACGAGGACAAGCCGATCTTCCTGTCGATCGGGTACGCCTCGTGTCACTGGTGCCACGTAATGGAGCGGGAGTCGTTCGTAGATGGCGATATAGCCCGCATTCTCAATGAAAATTTCGTAAACATAAAGGTCGACCGCGAACAGCGTCCTGATCTTGACCAGATCTACATGTCGTTCACCACCGCCCTGACCGGACAGGGCGGCTGGCCGATGTCGGTCTTTCTCACCCCTGATCTCAAGCCGTTCTTCGCCGGTACCTACTTCCCGCCCGAAGACAATTTCGGACGTCCCGGTTTCCGCAAGGTGATCACCGAAATTTCGAAGGCGTACGAGGAGCAGAAAGAACAGATCCTCGAGTCGTCGGACGACATCTTCCGGCAGGTAAATGCCCGCCTGAGTCAAACCCTGCCCGACGCCGTGTTGAACCAGCAGATGGTGATCAACTCGGCCCGTTCGATGATGCAGAACTTCGACAACACTTACGGTGGCCTCGGGCAGGCGCCCAAGTTTCCGCACCCGGTCGAACTGTCGCTCTTCCTGCGCGTGTTCAAGCGGAGTGGTGAGCTGGACTATCGTAACGCTGCCGAGCAATCGCTGAGTGCGATGGCACGAGGCGGTATTTTCGACCAGGTCGGCGGCGGCTTTGCCCGCTATTCCACCGACGCCCGCTGGCTGGTGCCGCACTTTGAAAAGATGCTCTACGACAACAGCCTCCTGGTGCCGGTCTATGTCGAAGCCTTCCAGATGACCAACAACGAATTGTACCGCACCATCGCCGTGCGCACCCTCGACTTCATGCTTCGCGAAATGCGCGACAACAAGGGCGGCTTCTACAGCGCCCTCGATGCCGACAGTGAAGGCAAAGAAGGTGAGTTCTATGTCTGGAAGAAGGCCGAGATCGAACAGGTGCTTGGCGCCGCCGCCCAGCCGTTCATGGATTACTTCAATGTCACCGACGCCGGCAACTTCGAGGGAAAAAACATCCTGCACATTACCCCCGAGTCGGACCGTGTCCGCGCCGACGCCGAAATGGCCGACTTCGATCAGTACCTCGAAACATCGTTGAAGGCGCTGCTCAAGGCACGAGAGAAACGTCAGCGCCCGCAGACCGACGACAAGGTGGTGACCAGTTGGAACGGCCTGGCGCTGAGCGCCTTCTGCCGCGGTTACCAGGTTACCCGCGACGAACGCTACCTGAAAGCGGCAATCGACAATGCCGAGTTTGTATCGAACGAACTGTTCAAGGACGGCCGCCTGATACATTCCTGGCGCCATGGAAAAACTTCGGCAGGTGAATTTCTCGAAGACTATGCTTACTACACCCGCGGTGTGATCGACCTGTACCAGACCGATGCCTCGGATAATAACCAGCGCTGGCTGACGATGGCGACCCGGCTGGCCGAACGGGCGATCGAACTGTTCCTCGACGACACCGGCAATTTCTACCTGCGGCCCGACGGTGAGGCGGATCTGATCATGCGCCCGAAGGAGGATACCGACGGCGCCCTGCCTGCTCCCGGCTCGATCATGATGGCGTCGCTGTTCAAACTGCACCGTCTGACCGGCCGCGACGTATTCAACGATGCCGCGAGCAAGGCGATTCGTGCGGTGTCCGGTTTGCTCGAGAGACTCCCCGGCGGCATGACCTCGGCGGCGCTGGCGCTCGACTATTATGTGTCGAACAAGCTGGAGATTGTCGTGGTCGGCAACGGTGAGGTGCGCGAGGAGATGCTCGCGGAGATTCACAGCCGCTACCTGCCGAACGGCGTGGTGGCGATCGGCACCGGTGAGTCCGACGACAGCCCGCTGTTCGAGGGGCGCGATGCCGAGGACGGCAAGGCGACGGTGTACGTGTGCATCAACTCCGCCTGCCGTTTACCGGTGACGACCCCCGAAGCGTTGCAGGAGCAGCTCGACGGGCTGTGATTTAGAAGCCGGTAGAATGGCGGGGTGGAAGCACCTCAACGAGGCGCTTTACGATTTGTCGGAGTCGCGTTTCGACCAGTAGACAATCTCACGCATCGGCAGGTAGCCGCAATGACGGAAGCAGTTCATCGACGGTTCGTTGATCTCCTCGATCAGCGCGGCAATCACTATCGCCCCCTGCGCCTTCAGGAATTCCTCACAGGCATCGATGACTTGTCGCGCCAGCCGCCGGCCACGATATGCCGGCGCTACTGCCACCCGGTTGATCCAGCCGCGGCGACCGTCGTAATTGGCGATACCGACTGCGATCAGTCGCATGTCGTCGTCGTGGATACCGAAGTACGCCACACCGTCGCGCTGCATCTCGGTTTCGATCATCTGGCGACCGTCACGGCCGTGCGGTTTGTACGGCAGGCCGGTGTCGATCCAGAGGTTGACGATATCGTCGTAATCGTCAATCGTCAGACGTACTACGGTCGCTGTCCGGTTCATACTTTTCTTTCAGGATTGAATCGAGCCAATCGAGGCTGAGCCGCGAGGCAAACCCTTCGTCGTTCCAGTGTTCGCAGCCGGTGCAGGCGAGGGGCACGCCGCGGGCGGGGATACCGAGTTCGGCGGCAGTACGCATGCCGCGGGCCAGCATCATCAGGCAGGCGATGCCGATCACCCCCAACTCACCGTCGGCGTTGCCGGCGTAGTGCTCGAGCTGCTCCTCCAGCTTGCGTTTGGAGAACACAACCGGGATATCATACTTCGCCGCGATCTCATGTATCTCGTTGGCGCTGCACGAGGGCAGGCACTGGCGGCAGAGGTCGCCGTACTCGGAATCGATCTTCTGGCAATCAACCTCATGGATCGACAAACAGTCGGGCAGCACGATGAGGGTGCGGGCAGCCTTGTTGAATTGTTCGGTGTTGACGCGGTCGTAGATAGCGAACGCCACCGCTTCGAGCAGGTAGATCGGTTCAGGGGTGAGGCGCAGGATATGGGCGTCGCGGTCGGGATCTTCCTGCTGCGCGTTGTGGACGAACTCGCCGATGCGCTGAAAGTCGGCCGAAAATTCGGTCAGGCCGCCGGCAAGGAACGAATCAACGAAGCGGTTGAGCCGTCCGCGGAAGTCGTCGGTCAGGTTGTATGTCGGTCCGGGGCAGTCCATACGCCCATTATACCCCCGTAGCTGCGCAGACCGAAACGAATTCACGACATCAGCTCACGCGGGCAAGCGACAGCGAAGCCAGCGCCCAGCCCGGCATGAGATCGAGGGCGGTCTGGTAGTGCTGGCGGGCGCGGATCAGGTCGCCGTTTCGTTCCCGGGCTTCACCCAGCGCCAGGTAGATTCGTCCGCGCAGCCGACGTTCGGCCGCCGGGGCGACAGCCAGCGCCTCTTCCTGGGCACGGGCGGCTTCATCGTACAGGCCCAGCTCTATCAGGATGAGGCCACGGTAATGGTGAATCTCCCAGTTGGTCGGATCGGCCCGACGTCCCAGATCCAACTCCACCAGGGCGGCCGGCGTCTCGCCTGACAGCCAGAGGGTAAAGGCGGAATCAAGGTGGGCGACGGCCGCCTGTTGGTCGGCTATGAGTATCGCCTGAGCCTGTCGTTCGGTAGGCTGGATGGTTGATTTGATTGTGGTGGTGCTGCCGCAGCCTGCGATCAGGGCCGGCAGAAGCAAGAAAGCAAGTATACGAGCCACGTCGAATACTCCCCCGAATATTACGGTATATCCTTTTTCTGTCTATCGGCAGGCACCCGGCCTATCCACAGCAAGCGGTAAAAATCGTTGAATTTCAGCACATTACACCGGTATTATAGAGGTTTGAACGCATTCTTACGGAGGAAACAGCTGACATGAATTACATGCCCCCGCCGATCTTCAAGAACCCCGGCCTGGCGGCTGTTTTGTCGTTCTTTTACATGGGTCTGGGCCAGATCTACAATGGCCAGATTGCCAAGGGAGTCGTCTTTTTGGTGATCTACTCGATATCCTGGATCCTGACAATCGTGGTCATTGGCCTGATCACCACGCCTGTATTGTGGATTTACGGCATGTACGACGCCTACCGCGCAGCCGAGCGCATCAATCAGGACATTGTGATGCGCCAGCGGATGAATCAGCAACAGCCACCGCCGCCCGGAGGTCCCGATGCTGCTGGCGGTTGATATAGGCAACACCAACATCGTGATCGGCCTGTACCGCGATGTTCGCCTGAAAGATCATATCCGCCTGGCCACCCGTCAGCACATGACGGCCGACGAAGCCGGCCTGCTGGTCAGCCAGTTCCTGGCCAACATGAAGGTGCAAAACGAAGAGGTCGACCATGTCGTCATCGGCTCGGTGGTACCGTGGGCTACACCGATGTTCGCACAGGTGGCACAGCGCTATTTCGGCTGCATACCGACGATTGTCAGTCACGATATCAACCTGCCGATCGAGATCGATATCGAGCGCCCGGCCGAACTGGGCGCCGACCGCATCGCCAATGCCGTGGCCGGCTATAAAAAGTTCGGCGGCCCGGTGATCATTGTCGATTTCGGCACTGCAACCACGTTCGATGTCGTGGATGGCGACGGACGGTACATTGGCGGTGTGATCCTCCCCGGCCCGCATACCGCCATGGCGGAACTGGCACGCAAGGCGGCCCGGTTGTTCCAGGTGCGCATCGAGCCACCGGATCACGTCATTGGCCGGTCGACCCAGGCGGCGCTGCAATCGGGGATGTTTTATGGCACCGTGGCGCAGACCGACGTACTGCTCGAGCAGATTATTGAGGAGGGTAACTTCAAGGGCGCCACTATCGTGGCAACCGGCGGCCTGGCCCCGGAGATCCAGAAGCACTCGCGCCACATGAAGCTGATTGAGCCGACGCTTACGCTGGATGGTTTGCGCTTGATCGAGGAAGCCAATTCATGAGCGGCGCCTTCGTCGGTCATCTGCTGGCTAACCTGAACAATTATGCCTTCGGCTTGATGGGCGTAATGCTGCTCTTGTTCCTCATTGTGATGCTCGGGCCGGTTGTTCCCGCCGCTTATGCAACCAATCCGCTCTGGGCGCCGTTTAAGCGGATAGCCGATTACATCCTGGAACCGGACAGGTCGAACAAGATTGCACGACGCTTCCTGTATGTGACTCTGGCGCTGGAGGCGGTGTTTATCTTTGTCTACGAGGCGCTGCACCGGTTGTAGTCGGCCGCGCGTCGCCGTAAGCGACACATACGTACGTTTATTCACAGACAGAGGATATGTATATGAAATGGTTTATCGGCCTGGTGGTCGCGATCGCAGTCATTGTCACGGCAGCTTACTTCATCGGGGCATCGCTGCCGCGCGAGCATGAAGCCTCCGGGTCGCGCACCTACGACATCTCGCAGGAAAAACTCTGGACGATCATCACCAATGTCGAGCTCTACCCGCACTGGCGCAGTAACGTAACGAATGTGCGGAGCCGTTCGGTCGAGGGTGATGTGCTGTCGTGGAAAGAAACGTATGAGAGCGGCGATGTCCTGCCGTTTATCGTGGCATCGAGCGACTCGATCTCGGAATGGGTGGTGCGGATCGACGATACCGATCTGCCGTTCGGCGGCACCTGGACCTACCGGCTGGATACCGTCGAAGGCGGCACCGAGGTGACGATTTCGGAAGCGGGGTATGTCGACAACGCCTTCATACGGCTGCTGGCGTCGGTCTTTCTCAATCCGAAGGCGACGGTGCAGCAGTTTCTCATCGATCTCGAGGATCCGGTGGCGGCGCTCAATCAGCCGATCAACCGTATCGGCTGGCTGACCGGCACCTGGTCGACCGAGCGCGGCGACTTCGAGCGCTGGCGGCGCGCCACCGACACCAGCTACACGGGGACAGGCTTCGGTATCAGTAACAGCGGCGACACCGTCGTACGCGAATCGCTGATGATACGCTCGAAAGATGATACCTTGATTTATGTTGCCGATGTCCCGCACAACCCGGCGCCGATAGAGTTCCGGATGACGGCTATCAACGACAGCATGGTGGTATTTGCCAATCCCGAGCACGACTTTCCGCAGAAGATAGAGTATTACCTGACCGACGACAGCGCCGTTACGGCCATCGTTACCGGCCGGCGTAAAGGCGAACGGTCGGCCTTCCGTCTGAACTTCAAACGACAGTGACCCAACCGAAAGGACCACTGCATGAGCACGAACGAACAGATAGCGTTCCTGATCGGCTTCAATAGCGGGGCCATACACCGGGCAATCGACGACATCACTGATGAGGAGCCACTGGTGCGCGGCGCCGACAACTCGTCGCATATCCGCTGGCTGACCGGCCATCTCACCGAAAGTATGCACTATTTGCTGACGTCGCTGGGTGGGTCGTACGACCTCCCGAAGTCGTTCGGCGATGCCTTCAAGACGGGCAGGGAGGCCTCCCAAAATGCCGACGAGTATCCGTCGATGGACGAACTCCGCACTACCTTGTTTGAACTGAGAAAAGCACTGCAGGATCATGTGCTGAAAGTCCCCGACGATGTTTGGGCCGAGCCGGCTGGTGAGCAGTCGATGTTTCCGAACAAGGCGGCGATGGCGATGTTTTTCTGCCAGCACGACTTCTATCACCTTGGCCAGATGGTGACAATCCGCCGCGCCATCGGCCGCGAGCGGCCATTCGGATAATCGAACATGAGGAATGCGAGCGATGCAACCCAACCAATCGACTTTCACAATGCGGCACTGTCTTGTCGCGGCACTGTTGTGCCTGTTGGTAAGCGGCGCGACCGCTGATGAGGCACCCGTGAAAACCGAGCACTTCATGGTCGTTCTGGACGGTACCCGCGAGGGCTGGCCCGAGAACATGACCGAGACCGAGCTGGAGGCGATGCAGAGGCACTATGTGTATCTGCGAAACCTCATGTATGAAGGAAAGATGCTCCTGGCCGGGCCGGCCTTCGGCCTCGGCGGTATCGTCGTGCTCAATGCTGCCGACGAAGCCGAGGCGCGCCGGATCATGGACAACGAACCGTCAGTGACCGCCGGTGTGCATACCTACCGCCTGTTTCCGTTCGTCGCCTCGCTCGTGCACGGTCGCGACAAGTTGCCCGAGCCGATTGCCGACCAGCGGATCGACAAATCGGTGACGGTCAATGCCACTTTGGGCGATGTCTGGAACGCCTTTACTACCGAGGACGGCCTCGAGCAGTTCATGGGGATCAACAGCACGATCGAGTTGCGTCCTGGGGGACGGTATGAATGGTACTTTGTCGACGACGCGCCGTTCGGCCGGCGCGGCGGTGAAGGCTGCCGGGTGCTGTCGTATCTGCCGCAGACGATGCTCTCGTTCACCTGGAACGCGCCGCCGCAGTTCGAAAAACTGCGACCCTACCGTACCTGGGTGGTCTTGACATTCGAGGAGCGCGACGACGGCACCATTGCGGTCAAGCTGTCGCATCTTGGCTGGGGAGAGGGTGATGACTGGCGGCAGGTGTACGAATATTTCGATTCAGCCTGGGAGCAAGTACTCGGCGCGCTGAAGAAGCAGTTCGGTTAATTTGATCGTGGGCTGAGGCGCCTGGCGAGCAGCCAGACCACGAACAGGCCGCCGATGCCAAGCAACAGGTAGCCGGCATAGCCAAACGTTTGGGCGATGTCGGTTCTTTCTATGAGCGGCGCCGTCAGGATGGGAGAAACGAACTGGCCGGCGAACACCGATGCCGTCACACCGCTGACCAGCCGTCCGCGCATCTGCTGCGGCGCAATCGACAACATCCACAAGTTGTAGGTCGGCATCATCAGCCCCATACCGAGACCGGTGGTGACGGTTGCAGCGAAGACTATCCACAGTTCACTTGCCTGCGACATGATCGTGTAGCCGACCGCCATCGACAGTTGCACGACAATGGTCAGGGCAATGAACGATAAGTGGTGGCGCAGTTTACCGAACGCCAAAGACATACCCGACGCAATGAACGTCAGCGAGGCGATGGCCAGGCCGACAGTCGTGCCGGTGGCGCCGAAGTTTGCCTCCAGGAAGAAAGGCAGTTGTACCGGCACCATGTAAAAGATGGCCATACCGATGAAAGTGAGGGCATAGATGAGAACCGCGAGACCGGGGCGGAAGGTTACGTCCGGGCGTGGAGGCTGTCTCCGGTTTGGGCGCGTCGTACGATCCGGTTCGTAAATCGATGTGACAACCAGCGGCACGATGACCAGCGATAAGAGATAGATAGCGAACGGGGCCCGCCAGTGCAGGTCGGCGAGGATACCACCCAGGACGAGAAAGATCACCCCCCCCAGTCCCATGAACGCCGCCTGGTAACCGACCAGGCCCTCGCGTTCGTCGCCGGAATAGTAGTCGCCGATGAGCGTGGTGGCGGTGGTCATACTGCCGGCCACCGCCAGGCCGAGCACGGCGCGGCCGACGAGGATGGTCGCGAGCGAGTCGAGAACCAGCCCCGAGCCGCCGCCGACAGCGTAGAGAATGACCGAGAAGAGCATGAGCCGTTTGCGGCCGAAACGATCGACAATCCAGCCGGCGAATGGCGCCAGGACGGCGATGAAGATGGCCGGCATGGTGAGGACCAGTTTGACGAGGACATCGACATGCTCGCTGTCGGCGAAGACATGGGCCATGTCGGGCAGCGACGGTGAGATGGTGGCACCCGACATGATCGTGAGAGCGCTGACTGCCAGCAGCGTGAATTTACGCAGGCCGGGATGTGGGTGCGGGTGTTCGTTCGCCATAGCGTTTCAGGCTACGGTGGAATACGGGTCGGCGCCAGTAGAATGTTGACGTCCATGGTAATGGCAAAGAGGCGGCAAAGTGTGATGAACGTTGCAACCAATCCGGGTGCTGCATTGCAGCACCGTACTACAATACTCTTTCCACCGCCCGGTGCAGTTGGGCGCGGTAATTCAAGCCACCCTTGCCGGTATCATACGCCAACCGCTCGAACTCGTCAAAGTCGTCGAGCGACGCCAGGCGCACCTCGCGAATCTCATGCGTGTCGGTAAAGTTGAAATCGCCGCTCACGTACCGCGCCTTCAGAACAAACGAATTCCAGTCGATGATATCGTCCGGATCAGTCCGCTTGTAGAACTCGACATTGGTGATCATGAGAAACCGCTCGATCTCGATCTCGCAGCCGGTCTCTTCGTGCGCCTCACGTTTGGCGCCGTCCTCAATCGGCTCCCCCGGGTCACAGCCGCCTGATGGCGGGCGGTACAGCCCGGGTGGGTAGGGGTGCTTCGCCGTCACGATCAGCTGATCATCTTTGAAGATGTAGAGGGTGACATCGTGGCGTCGGCCGCGACGCTGTGTCGATCGGATGTAGGCATGCTCCTGATCCGACAGCGGAATGCGGAACGACTCCCGCACCGGCTCGCCGTACTTCTCGATCATCGCCCACACCATGTCATCGGTTACGAACATATATTACTCCAGCAGGGCGACGATCTCGTTCTGCAACGGCAGCGTGGTTACCTCGATCCCTTCGGGCGTTATCAAACAATCGATCTCGGTGCGGAAACCGCAGTCGTCCATATATATCCCCGGCTCGATCGAGAATAAATGGCCGCGCTGCAACCGGCGTTTGTCCTCAGTTTCAAGGTTGTCGATATTCGGCCCGGTACCGTGCTCCGAAGTCGTAATCGAGTGCCCCGTACGATGCGTGAAGTACTCCCCGTAACCGGCCTCTTCGATAACCTGGCGGCAGGCGTCGTCGACCTGCGACCCGTATACCGGCTGGCTGTCGATCCGCTTGCGTACGTAATCGACCGCGGTATCGCGTGCGATTTTGATGATGTCGAACATCTCGACATACTTCGACGGTATCTCGCTTTTAGCGCCGGTGTACGCCATCCAGGTAATGTCGCCGTACACCGCCCGATCAATCTTCAGCCTGGCCCACAGGTCGATGAGCACCAGTTGGCCGTTCTTGATGGTGACGGTGGCATCGACGGTCGGGCTGTAGTGCGGATTGCCGGCGTTGCCATCGACCGCGCAGGTCGGCGGCATGGCGGTCGTCATATCATATTCATCGAACTTCTGCAGAATGAACTGCTGGACGTCGTACTCCGAGATCTCACGACCATCCCGCAGAGATTTCGAAATAAACTCATGCGCCGCCGACTTTATTTCGATCAGGTTGCGGGCGGCCATACGGTGCGAGGCGATTTGCTCAACCTGCAGCCGTGAATCGAAATTGGCCACGAGATCGGCGGAGCTGACAATGTCGCAGCCGAACGAGCGGATCAGTTCGATGGTGCCGGCATCGACCAGCCCGATATACGGCAGCCGTCCCATGGCTGAGTACTCCATGGCGACCCGTTTGTGCCGCGACATGATCGCTTTGAGTTCACTCTCGAGCTGCTTGTAGCCGGAATACGGCCGCATCTCTCCCGGCAGACCGTGATACTTGTCGCGCTCGATGGCATGCACCATGCCGATCGGATCTCCCTCGGCCGGGATCCAGTAAAACGAGCGGCGGGTGACAATGCCTTTCAGGCGCAGCATTTCGACGGCGATATTGTTGCGGGCGTGGAAATCGGCCAGCAGCCAGCCGTCCAGATCATGTTCGTTGAGATAAGCCTGTATTTCGGTGATGTTCATGGCTCGAATCCTCGTGCTTGATGGTCGTTTTGCGAGTATAACAGGTAGATGTTCATGGCAAAACGGCAAATATATCGAAACGGTTGCCCCGCCGCACTGCGGCGCGCATATTAGGGTCATGGCTTCGCTGCGTATAGTCATTACCGGCGGCCCGGCGTCGGGCAAAACCGACTTTTTCGACCGACTCCGGCACGACCCGCGATTCGACCGCTTTGCCTTTTTCGACGAGGTGGCGCGCAAACTGCTCTCGGACGACCCGTCGCTGCGCAGCGATCGCAGCAGGTTTCACCGCCTGATCTATGCCGCCCAGACCGAACAGGAGGCCGCGCTCAGCAAAGACCGGCCGCTCATCACCGACCGCGGCAGCCTCGATGCCTACGCCTTTCACCCGGAACTGCTTGTTGAGCTGGGGACGAGTCGTGACGCCGAATATGCTCGCTACAGCCACGTGATCTACCTGCAGACCGCCGCCGCTCTCGGCGCCGATTACTACCGTCAGGACCAGGTCCGTACCGAGCCGCTCGATGACGTGCTCACAATCGACGGTGCCACCCGCCGGGTATGGCAGGATCATCCCGGCTTTCGCGCGGTTGCGGCAATGCCCGATTTTGAAGAGAAGTTCAGCCGGTTCACGGATGTTATGCTGGAGATCACGAACCGTGATGGTGGTTGACAAACCGACAATTGATACGTCTTTTCTGATATGCCGGGTAATTACACATTTACGGGGTAGCAAGATACGATGAAAACACTGACCACAACACTATTGATGCTCCTGTTACCGGCGATTGCCGGTATGGCGCAGGAGAAATCGGAGTTCATCAAGGAACTCGAAGTGAACTACTCGATCCTCAACCAGGACCTGTTGAACAACCCGGGTGAGGTGACCACTGTCAGCAACTTTGTATACGAAAAGGACGTCGCCACCTTTACGTTTGAGGAGGGTGAGATCTTCCTCTTGCGCTACGTGTGGGATCGACCGACCACCGCCCTGTTTGTCGGCAAGGGCCGGGCCGAGATCCGGATACCGTCGCATGTCGAACGTGAATCGATGACCTGCGTGTTGCAGAAGAGTGAATTGATCGGTGAAGCCATCACCACCGAGTTCGACATTTGCTTCATGCGTATCGGCGACGATTTCGACAAACGGCTCAGGGAGCAATACAGTTTCGAGACTCGCGAACTGGAATGGAAGACCTTTTCGAAAATCAAAGAGGCGCAGGGTGAAGTATTCTTCAAGCCGATCATCAATCATGAGTACGACAATTACTTCCAGCTCCTTCGTTCCTGTTACGAACGTTCGGCTGACGGTTATTTCTGGGCCGACTTCGGGCGGTATGTCTTCAGTTTCGATCCCAACCGCCCCGAAGAGACCTATCTTTCCTACGAGTTCGAGGGGGGCGACATCGATGTGATCGACGGTGTGCGCATGCAGCGTATGGAAGAGCAGGTATACGTCGACAGTAGCATGTCGAACCTCGATTATCCAACCACGCGTCTCGAAGTGCACGGCCGGTTGGAGTTGGGCGGCCTCGACGGTAAGAAACTGGAACGCGGCCAGGCCAGCCTGTCGATCCTGGTGAATGCCGATTCGTTGCGGTTTATGTCGCTGTTCAAACACTTCAACCTGCGTGTCGACAGCGCCTGGTTCAACGGCGCCCCCACCGACCTGCTCCTGCGGGAGGACTTCGAGTTTGTCGGTGTGGTCCTGCCGGAGTATGTCTACCGCAACGATACGGTCGAGGTCACCCTCTTTTATCATGGGAAAGACTTTGACTACGCCCTGCCGTGGGTTGAAAACCCCGCCCCGGCGATGCACCATGTTGAATTCAACATTCGCCGAGACTTCAATTATCTGGTGCCGGGCAAGACCGAAACGCAGGCTACCAACGGCGCCGATCGCTTTATCGCCGCCCCGGACAAACCGATGACAACGATGTACTTCCAGCCGTACGCCACCGGCGCCGACACCATCAGCCAGATCAGCAGTATCGGCCTGACGGTGAACATCATCGACCTGGCATCGATCGACAAGCGCTACTATCCGTCGTGCTATATCCCGGATGACATCTACCGGTCGTCGACAATCAACGCGATCAACTATCTTTCCGAGACCTTCGGTCCGCCGATGGGCAGTTTCGAACTATGGGTCTACCCGGAGGGGTTCATGAGTATGCCGGGAATCGTGGAACTGCCGCAGGTTGCCTGTGTGCGGGAAGGGACGATGGATGCGGTGGGCGGCTTCAACCAGCTGGCCGGCCATGCCGTCGCCCGGCAATATTTCGGGCCGCTGCTGCAGAACATGTCATACCGTGAGCGCTGGATCCACCAGTCGGCGCCGCAGTACCTCTCGCTCATGTTCCTGCAGAACCGTGTCGCCGGCGCCCAGTTTTACTCCAACCTGCTGGCCCGCCGCGACTCAATCTATACGATCTATGACCAGGATCGGCAGATGCCGATCGCCGTCGGCGACCGTGCCAACGAAACCTACCTCTCGAACATGGGGATCTGGTTCTGGCACATGCTGCGCTTCCTGTTTTTTGATCCTGAACAGCAGAGCGTGGCGAAGTTCGACCGCCTGATGCACGAAATCTATGTCACCGCCAACAGCAAACCGTTCACCAACGCCGATGTTGTGCGCATCGCCGAGAAGCATTACGGTGGCGATCTCGACTGGTTCTTCAACCAGTGGCTGTATGCCACCAACCTGCCGAAGTTCAATGTCGAGTATTCGGTCGAGGCGCAGGAGGACGGCAGCTATATGGTGCCGGTGCGGGTCGAGACGACCAGCGCGCGCGAGAATTTCACCATGCCGGTATTGATGCGGGTGGAGGCCGACGCCGGCACGTCAACCTATCATCGCGAAACCGTCACCGCCGGAACTACCGAATTTGTGCTCGGTCCGCTTCAGGCCAGACCGGACAAACTGCACTTCAACGAATTCTTCAGCGTGCTTTCGAAGGACAATGTAAGTAAGAAGTGAGGCGCGCTCACAGCAGCGAGTTGAGAAGCTTTTCGATGTCGGACATCATGAACGGTTTGGCCAGGAATCCGTCGGGCGACATACCGCCCTCGGCCTCGACATCGTCCATCGAATAACCGCTGATCAACACCACCGGCAGCTTCGGATACTTCTGTTTGACTTTCTCAAGAAGCTCCAGGCCGGTCATGGTGGGCATGCGCAGGTCCGTGATCACCATCGAAAAGCTGTGCGTTTCCAGCTTCTCCAAAGCCTCGGTACCGTCTCCCGCCCGTTCCGATACATAGTCGAACAGCTCCAGCATCTCGGCTAAGAGCGAGGACATGTTCGGGTTGTCATCAACGATCAGAATAGATTTGGCCATAGTTAACCTCACTTGATATATCGGCACCGGAAGCGGGGAACTTAGCCTAAGCGTGAGAATTTTCGTGACTTACGGCAGATGACCGGGCGACGATCTCGGCCTGCAGGGCAGGCATGCCGAGATCCTTGAGCGCCGAGGTGGTAAAGTACTTGATTTCCCCGTTTACCGGCGGGATGAATTCGGGGCAGGTGTCTATCTTGTTGTATATCAGCAGGTACGGCAGGTCGCCGGCACCGATTTCGTCGAGCACCAGGCGGGTTTGACGGATATGCTCTTCAAGCTGCGGATCGGAGCAATCAACCACGTGCAGCAGCAGATCGGCCTCCGACACCTCCTCAAGCGTCGATTTGAACGACTCCACCAGCTGGTGCGGCAGTTTCTTGATAAAGCCCACGGTGTCGGAAAAGACCACCCGGATCGGGTAGCCGGTCGACATCACCCGAGTCGTCGAATCCAGCGTGGTAAACAGCATGTTTCTTGTCCGGACATCCGACTTGGTCAGACGGTTGAACAGGGTCGACTTGCCGGCATTGGTGTAGCCGACCAGGGCGACCTTGAACAGGTCCTGGCGACGTTTCCTTTGGGTGGCGCGCTGGATAGACAGTTTTTCGAGCCGCTCTTTGAGCTTGGCGATTTTAGTGCGGACCATCCGGCGGTCGACCTCGAGCTGCGTTTCGCCCGGCCCCTTGGCGCCCATGCCGCCGAACTGCCGGGAGAAGTGGATCCAGGCGCCGGTCAGGCGGGGCAGGGTATATTCGAGTTGGGCCAGCTCGACCTGCAGGCGGGCGCCGGCAGTACGGGCACGGCTGGCGAAGATATCGAGAATGACAATTGTCCGGTCGATCACCTTGGCGTCGACCGCCTTCTCGAGGTTACGCTGCTGTGCCGGCGACAGGTTTTCGTCGAAGATCAGGCAGTTCGCCCCCTTGGCTGCCATCTCATCTTTAAGCTCCTGGACCAGCCCCTTACCGATATAGAACGCCGGATCGGGTTTTTGACGGACCTGGATCCGCCGCCCCATAACTCTGGCGTTGGCGGAGCGGGTCAATTCGGCTAATTCGGCGAGGGAATGTTCGACCTCTTCTCTTTCGCGCGAAGAACGCGCCAGGCCGACGAGGATGGCTTTCTCGATTTCTTTCTTCGTAAGATCTATTACCATTCGCTATATTATACATGAACAGGCGCATTTATTCAACACGAATCGACATCAGAAGTCTGTAATGACGGCGCCTTGCGGCGCCCTGGACGATAATCTGTCTGAGGGGAGGATTCGATGTTACGTGCTGTTTTAATCACACTCATATGTTGCGCCCTGGCAGCAAGCGCAGCCGCCTCTTGACATCGCCCCGCCCGTACGTGGCACAAGTAGTTTTAGGGAGCGACTGGTGTGGTCTTTCACGTCTATGCAACGCCCTCCCCGTCCTCCTAATACGTCGTGCCCGCGACGGCGGGCATCTATTACTCTCTTATCCTATCTTTGTCAATCTCCTCTACCGCCCCGACAATCTCATCCCACGAATCGTTTTACTCTGGGTTGCTCCGCTCATTTTTCGTTGGTCAGGTTCCTTGTGAACCTGACGCTCTGACATGGTTTGAGTGTTCGTCAGGTTGACAAGCAACCTGACCTACGACTCATCTCCTCATTTC
>CAZJCK010000028.1:0-41813 GCA_964544635.1 uncultured Ignavibacteriales bacterium
CGGTCGGGACGTTGGTCGGACGCGGATTGAGCACGTTGTTGGTCGTGCGGAAGGTGTCCAAACCGGCAAAGACCGGATCCTGGAAGTAGTTGTTCCAGTTGACCAGCGAGTCGGCCAGCTCGGCATCACCGTTGGTGGCATCAAGAGCGGTCGTACCGGTCTTGAAAGCACCCCAGATGTTGTTGTACAGATACAAGGTGCCGTCGCGCAAGCGATCGCGCGTGTTGGCATCCGGGATCTGAGCGCCGTAGTTGGCTTCGGCGAAGATCGAGTTGAACACGCCGGCGCCGAAGTTGGCGCGCATGTTCAGACCCTGGGTCGACGTCGAGTTGGCGTCGCCACCCCGGCCGATCGCGGTGATGTTGGATACATGCAGAGTGGTGTACGGCGTGGCCAGGGTCACGTCATCACCATCCCATTCACCAAGATTGCCGCCGTCACTGCGCGCCTGAATAGTGAACCAGAACTGACCGGAGACCGAAAGACCTTCGTCGGTGTCAAACGAATCATCACCGCAGAACGCAGCGACGAGATAGTTACAACGGACGGTGCCGCCAAACCACTCGAAACCGTCATCCTGGTTGAAGATGACTTCAACGTGGCTGATGACGGTACCGCTGCCAACTGCGCCCATGGTCAGGCCGTTGATCTCGTTGTTGGCGCCGATGTTCGAACCGCCGTGACGGATCGACACATACTTGATGACGCCGGAGTTGTCGGTGTCGTCGGTGCCGCCGTATTCGGAACGCGTCGTTACCGGCAGACCTTCGATGTTGTCCACACCGTCGTTGGTGCGAGCATTACCGAGCACGATAACGCCACCCCACTGGCCGGTTGGGGAACTGGATTCAAACGGATCAACCGTACCGACATCGTCGATGATGGTGGTGAAGATGATCGGCTTGTTGCGAGTACCTTCGGCGTAGATTTTACCGCCGCGGGCAACGATCAGGGCGGTGGCGTTTTCGCCCTGGCCCTGGTTACCCTTGATGATGGTACCGGCTTCGATGATCAGCACTTCGCCGTCTTCGACAAAGACAAAACCATCGAGATTGTAGACAGTATCGGACGACCAGTAATTCAGGGCGCCGATATCAGCATCTTGGATGACCTTGACGAACTTGCCGTCGTCGTCTACCTGGGCAGAGGCAACGACCGGCAGGGCCAGGACCATCAGAGCTACCATTAGTTTGCGAATCACGTACAACCTCCTGTACTGATAAGCGGAATTGATTAGTTACTCGTGTTTTCTAAGTCGGTGGGTACAATAGTTGGAGACTATCGTTTCCCTTTCTGTGAACTCTCTACATGTTTCCCTGTCAATCGGTCGGTGCTTCCTCCTTTCAGCATTTCGGGTTACCTAATATCAGAGGGTCGTCGACAGTCGCAATGAACAGCATCCATGGTGTGGCTCTCATGTTTCTTGTTCAGTGCCTCCGTCATGGGTTCTAACACACGCTCTGTTAGTAAAGCGCGGGGGAGGAGTTTCCTCCCCCACGAGGTTTTTCCTAAAAAATGTTGTAGCTGATCCCGAAGGAGTAGGACACACCACGGGAGTAACGCTCGTAATAATGCGGACGACTCAGGGTTATCGGTTCCGGATCGTCGTACTGTAGTTCGAAGTCTTCATTCAGCAGGTTTTTCGCCGCGAACTTGAGGGTGGGACCGCCGTCTCCAAAGACCCGTTGTTTAACAATCAGGTCAACATCGTTACGCGGCATCTCGTACACATCCGGAACACCATTCTCATTGTTGATCGCAAAGCGGCGACCAAAACGATTATAGAACAGACTCATTTGTGTCCCTGTGTTGAGATTGTCATAAGCCACATCGAAGTTAATGATGTACGGTGATTGTCCGTAGAGGGGCCGGGTTTCCTGGCGATCAAGGCCGATTGGAATGACTTCATTCAATTCGTCTTCGGGTATATCCACCTCGGAGTGCACCAGCGTCACGTTGCCGCCGATCTTGAAGTTGGCAAGGGCGGAATGAATGTGGTCAAGGCGGCGACGGAATTCAAACTCCACGCCATAGACGGTACCGCCCGGGACATTCTGCGGCTGAACCTGTCCGTTGGTGCCTATCAAGGCCAGCTCAATCGGATTGGTCAGTTCCTTGTAAAAGACACTGAACGCGAGGACCTCACCCGGGCGCAAGAACCACTCCCAGCGAGTGTCAAAATTGGAGATAATGGTACGGTCCAGAGTGGGATTGCCCTGGTAGATACGAGCGACCGAAAATTCTTCGACAATAGCCGGCGACATCTCGCGGAAAGTGGGGCGCGCCAGGGTGCGACCGTAGGCAGCCCTGAGATTCATGCTCTCGTTCAACGGATACACGAAATTGACCGACGGCAGAGCGTCCGTAACGTCGATGAGTCCGGTATCGGGGCGAGTCGTGATAACTTCCATTTTGGTGTGCTCGAATCGAACGCCGCCGATCATCTTCAAGCGCGAGAAGACGGGGAACTCCACCATGCCGTAACCGGCGGTGACCTGCTGTGTGGCGTCGTAGTTGTTGGAGGGGAGGAACACCTCGTACGGCAGATTAACGCCGTTGTACTGGTAATAACTACCGCTGTCGGTAACAACCTCGACAGCTTCGTCCACGCCGGAACGATCAAACCATGCCTCGACGTCACCTTGCAACTGCTGATATGCCGCCTGATTGTTACCGCGGGTCCGATACTCGAACTCGGATTCAAAAACGGTGCGGTCCTTGTCCAGGAAGTAAGCGCCGGTCTTGAATTTGGACGTCTTGCCAAGTGAGAAGATCAGGTCGAGGCGATATTCATTATTCGTTTCCTCGAGATCGCGCCAGCTCTGCGACGGCTCGACCCCGTTCGCGTCCATTATCAGGTTGCCCGAAAGGGTGTCCTGTGCGTCGCTGAAGAAACGAATATTCGGTTCGACACGGGCAGACGACGCTCGGGAAACTTGCCATTCCCCTCGGAGAAATTCAAAGACCTGATGTTCGCCGAAGAAACGGTGGGCCGTCAGGCTGCGTTCGAAGTACTTCAGCGCTCTCGTTCGATACTCCACCGGGTCCAGATTAAAGAACTCCTGATACGCGCCGGTCAGTTCGCGGGTGTCGGTTTCGCCGTGCTGATTCCGAACCAGACCGTAGCCGATCTTGTGCAGGGGGTGAATCCCATAAACCAGGCGAAGCATGCTTCCCCACAAGACGTTCTCGCGCGTACGAACTTCATTGAGCTCGTATCCCCGAACCGGATCGAGGGTGTCGACAGGAGCAGGATTGGCGGCATACTCCGCGACAAAACCATCATCGTAAAAATTCGTTGATCGAGAATAACTCAGCGATGCACTGATACCGACCGGCCGCTCGAAGAGCTGAAACTGATCCCCAAAGGATACAGAGTAGCTCTGGTCGAGTGGAGCTTCTCGTTCCAGCGAGGTCATCCGGCTGGAGGTCAGTAGCTTCGTACGGTCTTCCAGATACTGTACATAAGCGATGTCGCCGGGATTTGGATCGGTGGCACTCACTGCCGGCAGCGCCGGCGGACTTCCGGTTGTACCTGCGCGGTCGGAGAGAGCCTGGTTGTCGGTAATAATCGACGGGATGTCACGAAGGCCGCCGTCCTTACCAAGCCACTCGGAATCCGAACGCTCCTGCCCTATAACAGTCTTGAACGTGGTGTTGGTGTTATAGGAGACACCGCTCGACACCTCCAGCATACGGGTATCGGGGTAGTCCCTGGTCACGAGGTTGACCGAGCCGCCGGCGAAGTTGCCCGGTTTGTCCGGTGTAAATGTCTTTTCCACCGTGATATTGTCAAGCAGGCTCGACGGGATCATGTCCAGGGGAGCAGCTGTCCTGTCCGGATCGGAAGATGGCAGCAGGGATCCGTCAAGTTGCGTGCTGGCGTAGCGGTCTCCCAGGCCACGTACATAGATGTACTTGCCGCCGACAACCGAGGCGCCCGTCACTTTGGTCATGGCCTCGGCAGCGTCTCCGGCCCCGGAGCGAGAGATTTCCTGGGAGCTGATGGCGTCCGAAACCACCGTTGCTTTCTGACGATTCTTCAAGATCGTCGCTTCAGTATTTTCCACGCGCTTGGCCGTCACCGTGATCCCTTCCACCTCGGTTGCTTCCTCCTGCAACGACAGGTTGAAGGTCTTGGAATCATTGGCGGCGATCACCACGCCGGTTACTTCCACCTTCTCATAGTTCACGGAGCTGGCGACCAGGGTGTAGCTGCCGGGGGTGATGTTCTTGATGCGGAAATTCCCGTCCAGGTCGGTCTGGGCGCCCATACTCGTGCCCTTGAGCATGACATTGGCGCCTATCAATCCTTCACCGGTCGCCTTATCGACGACCTTTCCCTGGATGATGCCGGTCTCGGCGGCCCATAGAGCCGACGATGCCAGCATGACAACGGCCATCGCGGTAATCACCGCCAGCCATCGTCGCGGCCTCCGTGCCGATTTGTCAAAGCAGTTGAACATGTTCACCTTTCTTTTCTCCATACATGCATGCGAGTCAGTTGAACTGCGTTAGTTGATGTGCTATCAGTGTCAGTCTCGGGGGTGTCGCCATTCAGTGATACTGCGCGCCGCAACAGGCTGTGACCGGCTCTTACCGGTCTGCCGAATTCTGTCGTGGCTTGTAGTATCCTTGGGTACTGAATGGGATTGGTGACGAATCATTGGTGCCGTATGGTGCGGTCATTGCAATCGCGTCGTTTCCCGTATTACCCCGATCCCTTCATGTTTGCGGTTCGTGCATTACTGATTCTTTACCGTATCGTCTTGCGGAAACTAATTCCCGAAATGTTAGGTCACTGTTAGGGTTGTATGTTTTTTGCGTTACAAATAGGGAGGCAACCCATTGCAGCCTCTAAAGTTATCCACAGCGCCGGGGTAACTCATTGTCCCGGAATGTCCTTGAAGCGGTAGCCCACGCCGCGCACGGTTTGGATATATTCGCCGCACGGCCCGAGTTTTTTTCGCAGACCGACAATGTGAACATCCACCGCCCGGTCAGCCACGATGGTACCGTCGCCGCGCACGGCATCCACGATGTCGTAGCGCGAGAAGACCCAACCTGCTTTCTGCGCCAGGAGATGCAGGATTTTGAATTCAGTGGAGGTCAGCGGGGCCTGGGAATCGTCCACTTTGACCAGGTGACGCCCCGGATCGATATAGAGGCGGCCGCGTCGGATGGCCGAATTGGAGTCGGAGACTCCTTCCGCCTGGGCGCGCAGCCGGGCGCGGATGCGCGCCACCAGCACGCGGGGGCTGAACGGTTTGGTCACATAATCGTCGGCGCCCACTTCCAGGCCTGATACGATGTCGCTTTCTTCGGAGCGGGCGGTCAGCATGATCACCGGGATATTGCGGGTGCGACCGTCGCTCTTGAGTCGTTTGCAGACTTCAAGACCATCCATGCCGGGCAGCATCAGGTCGAGCAATACCAGCGCAGGCAACAATTTCTGGCACAAGTCGACGCCTTCTTCGCCCGTCGCGGCGCCGTGAACCGTATAGCCCTCGCGACGCAGGTTAAGTTCGATCAACTCGCGGATATCAGGTTCGTCTTCGACAACGAGGATCTTCTGGGTCACTCGTTCGGGAGCGGACTTGTCGGACAGTCTGGCGTTCATGTAACCTCCAGCCAGACGGTAGATTTCAGCGGTTAGAGATGCGTGAGCGGTTTGTTAGAATAGTATTAGATATTTCGATTCCCAAAATGCTGTTTGTCGGCAGTTTGACATCTCATTCATTTACACTCGGCATTTCGTCTCGTTTCTTGGCGGGAGAAGTCCGGGATAACGACTGTCCGAGTCTCATTTGCTCCCACGCCCATCCGACACCTCCGGCCCCCACAATCGGACTGCCGACTACCGGGCGTGCCATCCGGCGTGACCACCCCCTCCCCCAATAAGCCCCCCGAAACTATCGACCGAGTACGAATTCAATTCTGTAGGTAATCCATGTACGGACCGGTCGTCCGTTCTGGATCCCGGGGCTGAAGCGGCAGCATGAAGCCGCCGCCACCGGTGCCGGCATGGGCGGGTGGCGCCGGCCACAGCGAGTAGACGAGCAGGAGGAAGGCAACCAGTCCGACAGACGACAAGCTGCCGATTATCTGATTGCGCTGATAGACACGTTTGAGTTCCGCCGCTCCGTAGGGCGAATAGAGCACTCGATACCGTTCGCGCATAACGCACCCCTCAATCTGCGAGCACAGTCGCGGTTGCGAAGTTTGCGGGTTTGCCCGGCGATGGTTTCAGCGACGGGCCGGGTATAGTCCAACGTCATCTTCATGCTGTTCTTTAAGGGGAGTTCTGCCCGCGAGTGAGGCGCGGTTATGGCACAGACGCGGCCGGGCGGCCATCTGTCCATTCATTTCCGCCGCCCGCCGCGGAAAACTGAAACCGGCTGTCGATCCGACAGATGTAAGCCATTCGCTGGAACCAGAATTCACGCCGGTGGTTTAAGGAGCAGACCCGTAACATGGATCATTAGTGTCTAATAATTGCACATCGCAACAACCACCTCGGCTCCTGACCTGACAGTTTATGACAAGCATCAATCGCCTTCTCTTTATCATATCAACCGTGCTGCTGCTCGCAGCATCCGCTATGGCTGCGCCGCAACAGGTCGGCCACGTCCGGATCGACCTGATCAGTGAAACCGACGGTATCCGCCCGGGGCAACCGTTCACGGTCGGGCTTCATTTCGTTATGGATGAGCACTGGCATGTCTACTGGCGCAATCCCGGGGATGCCGGTATTCCACCCAAAATTTCATGGGATCTTCCCGACGGTTTTGAAGTCGCGCCGATCCAGTGGCCCCAGCCGGAGCGCTTTGTTGTCGAACCGTTGATCAGCCTCGGCTATCACGGCGAGCTGCTGTTGCCGGTGCGCATTACTCCGCCCGACGACTTACCGCCGGGGCGGACGGTCACCATCGCGGCCGAGGCCCAGTGGCTGGTCTGCAAGGTCGCATGTATTCCTGGCGAGGCCGAGCTGTCGCTCGAACTGCCGGTGACCGGCGAAGTTCCGAATATCGTCGATGAACACGCCGACCTGTTCGCCACCACGCGTGACAAACTGCCGCTTGCCGAATCCGGCTGGCTGGCTACCGCCGACCTGATCGACCGGGATATTGTACTGACGATCAAACCACCCGACTACTTTGACGGTCGGCTCGACTCCCTCTTGTTCCTGCCGTATGACAAGAGCCTGATCAATCACGGCGCAAAACAGCAGCTGACGGTTGACGACAGTCTCTACACGCTGACAGTGACACGCTCCAAGTACAGCCTGAACGACCCGGGCACGATCGACGGTATCCTGGTATCGACCTCGGGGTTCCGCGGTCCCGGGTCGGAAACGGCTATCCAAATTGCGGCACCAACCGGTGAAGCGGCGGCGTCATCCGATCAGCCGACCACAACGGCTGCCGTCGCCGAGGATGCCGATCTGTCGATCTGGGTGGCGCTTGCCTTCGCCTTCCTCGGCGGTATGATCCTCAACCTGATGCCGTGTGTGCTGCCAGTCCTGTCGCTCAAGATTCTTGGGTTTGTCAACCAGTCGAAAGAAGCCGGTCATTCACCGCTCGGCCACGGCCTGATATTTACCGCCGGCGTGCTGCTGTCGTTCTGGATCCTGGCCGGCGTGATGCTCGGCCTGCAGGCCGGGGGAGAACAACTCGGCTGGGGATTCCAGTTGCAGTCGCCGGCTTTTGTCGTGGTGGTAGCGTCGTTCATGTTCCTCTTCGGCCTCAGCCTGCTCGGTGTTTTCGAGATAGGTACCTCGCTGACCACGGTCGGTAGCAAAACCGCCGGCAGCAGCGGCCGGAGCGGTTCGTTCCTCAACGGCGTAACTGCCACCATCGTCGCCACCCCCTGCACCGCCCCATTTATGGGCTCGGCGCTGGGCTTTTCGATCAGTCAGCCGCCGCTGGTATCGATGCTCATTTTCACCGCATTGGCGCTGGGGATGGCATTTCCGTACCTTGTCCTCTCGGCTTCACCCGCCCTCCTGAAATTCGTGCCCAGACCGGGGCCGTGGATGGAGACCCTGAAACAGATCATGGGTTTTCTGTTGCTGGCCACGGTCATCTGGCTGGCGTGGGTATTGGGCATTCAAGCCGGTCCTAACGGCGTCGTCATATTGCTCGCCGTGCTGTTCGTGCTTGGTATTGGCGCCTGGGTGCTGGGGCAGTGGGGGACACTGGCTGCCTCGACCGCCAGCCGGCGGGTTGCCTGGACGGTTGCCGGAATTGCTGTAACGGTCGCTCTGGCGTTCGGACTCATGGGTATTGAACGGTACGGTACGGCGGTTTCGTCTGTTGAGGACAGCAGCGACGGTCCCGTCACCTGGGAGAGGTATTCGCCCGAACGAGTTGAATCACTGTTGGCCAACGGTACGCCGGTCTTTATCGACTTCACCGCTGCCTGGTGCCTGAGCTGCCAGGTCAACAAGCAGGTGGCGCTGCGCACCGACAAAGTTGAACAGCAGATGGCACGGCTGGGCGTGGTGCCGATCCAGGCCGACTGGACCGGCCGCGATGAAACGATCACCCGGGCGCTGGCCGAATTTGGCCGAAACTCTGTGCCGTTGTATGTGTTATATAGCGGACGAGGGGACGAAAAGCCGATTATTCTGCCGGAGATTCTCACTCCGGGAATTGTACTGGATGCTTTGAATAAAATAGAGGGTTGAGGCGATTTGATGTCGACCGCAACCCGGTTTTACTAACAGAGAGCGAGGAGACAGACACACCAATGAAAACGAAACTGAACGCCGTCGTGTCCGGGCTGGTGATTCTTGCCCTGGTTGGTTGCTCAGGCGACAGCCAGGCCGGCAAAGATGAAGGATCGGTCGACGCCCAACATGCGTCGGCCACCGCTACCGAGCAGGCGGAAATCGGGCAGCCCGCGCCCGACTTTACCCTCACCGACATGAGCGGCATCGAACACACCCTGTCCGATTTCAACGGCAAGTGGGTGGTCCTCGAGTGGGTCAACTATGATTGCCCCTTCGTGAAGGCGCATTACGAGTCCGACAATATCCCGGAATTGCAGAAATGGGTCTTTGCTCAGGGTGGCATCTGGTTGTCGATCTGTTCTTCGGCGCCTGAAAAGCAGGGTTACTTTGAAGGCTCGACGCTGATCAGCCGGGTGACCGCCGAAGGCAGCCACACCGGGGCGTATTTGATCGACTCTGACGGGACAGTCGGGCGTACGTACGGCGCCCAGACAACGCCGCATATGTATGTGATCAATCCAGCGGGTGAGTTGGTCTATATGGGTGCGATCGACGACAAGCCGGCGACCAAAGTCGGTGACATCGGCGGCTCGATCAACTATGTAAGGGCCGCGCTCGAAGCCGGAATGGCCGGCGAGAAGATAGAAGTACAGGCCACCAAGCCGTATGGCTGCTCGGTCAAGTACTAAAGACACCAGCGCTTAACCGCCTGGCATATCCCGGCCCCGGTGAATCTGTGTGATCGCCGGGGCCGATTGTATTATATTGCAGCCTGAATTGAACGGAGAAGAAACGGGGAGACAACCATGCAGGCAAATCAGCGAGTGCCGTTGGAAGAATACAAGGAATACGATCCCGACGAAATGAAGCGCCGCGCTCACGAGTTCTTCGAGTTGATGAAGCGCCGACGTACCGTGCGCGACTTCTCAAACCGTCCTGTCGACCGCAAAGTTATCGAAGATTGTATTCAAACCGCCGGTACCGCGCCCAACGGCGCCAACATGCAGCCGTGGCATTTCGTGGTCGTCAGTGATCCGGAAACAAAACGGAAGATTCGTGCCGAGGCCGAAAAGGTCGAGTCCGATTTTTACAACCGTCGCGCCCCGCAGTACTGGCTGGATGCCCTGGCTCCCCTCGGTACCGACGCCAGCAAGCCGTACCTCGAGGAAGCGCCCTACCTGATCGTCATCTTCACCGTACGTCACACCCTCGAAGACGACGGTTCGATCAAGAAGCACTACTATCTCTCGGAGTCCGTCGGTATCGCCACGGGTATGCTGATCACGGCGCTGCACAACGCCGGGCTGGCCACGCTGACACACACGCCGCAACCGATGAATTTCCTTCGCGACGTTTTGAATCGCCCCAAGGAAGACTCACCCTATCTCATACTCGTCGCCGGTTATCCGAAAGAGGATGCTACCGTACCGAAGCTGACCAAGAAGTCGCTCGACGAAATCGCTACGTTCGTCGAATAGTCAGCGATAGTCCTCGCGCACCGGGTGGAAGACATCGATCAACCGGCAAGCCGTGACAGAACGCGCCGAATGTGGAACGTTCGGTGGGATCACCACCACCGTCCCCGGTGTCATGTGGTGCACCGTGCCGTCGACTGTCAACTCGAACTCTCCCTCAATACATGTTGCCACCTGTTCATGCTGGTGGGAGTGCTCATCGAGCGGGCGGTCGGGGGCGACTGTCCAGAAAGCCACCGTCATGTTATCGGTATGCACGAACTTGACCTTGTAGCCGGGCACCGGCTCGCGTTCGGCAGCTTCGTCCAGATCAACCGCCCAGGCTTTTCCTGGTTCGATGCTCATGATTCCCTCCGATACCACGACAGATCGTACCGTTCCGGTGCTTCCGGGATCTCACCGACCGGGAAGCCGATTGGTGTGACGGTCACGAGGTAGTGATCATCCGGTATGTCAACCAACCGCTTGACGTCGGCGGTGTCCATATCGGCCATCCAGCAGGTCCCCACGCCGTAGGCAAACGCCGCCAGCATGAACTGGTAGGCGCCGATGCAGCCGTCCTGCACATGCTGGGTCGACAGGTTCGGGTCGGCGGCAATTGCCACTGCTTCCGGGGCACGTTCCAGAGGCGCATACATCTCACCGCCCATCGCCGCCAGCTTGCTGATCACACTGCGGTCGTTGATACGTTTGAAGTAGTACGACTGCTTGTTGTGCGCAGTCGGGCCGAAGCGGGCCAAATTGAGGATGGCATCGTACAGGTCATCAGACAGCGGTTGGTCGGCGTATGCCCGCACCGAACGGCGTCGGGTCAGCAGCTCGTCGGCCGAGTAATAGACCGGGAGCGGGTGATCGAACTGCTGAAACTCGAGAGTCCGCCCCTCCGGGTCCTTGGCGAAGAACTGGTAAACGCGGTATTTGTCGTTGTAAGCCGGTTCGGTGGTGGCGATGTCCTGGAGGTCGTCGTATCGGTCGTCGACCTGGATGTCGCTTTCGAAGAAGAAGGTCAGCACGCCGTTGGTGTCGGCCGGCTGGTCGTCCTTCTGGCAGAAGCCAAAGAGGAAGTTGCCGTGTTTGAACACCGTGCAGTCGGGCTGACCAAGCCAGATACGGGCGCCGATCCGTTTTGTGTAGAATTCGGTGATCTTGTTGAGATCTTTGGTCTTAAAGAATAGTAATCCACTCATCATTGCTCCCGTGTAACAAGCCGGTCCAGGTTAATCCGGGACCGGGTCAGGCAGACAAGATTGCCTGAAGCAGCCGACCTGTCAACAGGTCAGGTGAATTGCGGTCTTTCTGGATATTCACACAGTTCTCAAGGAACCCACACACTGCGCTAATATGGGGATGGTAGCCTTGGCATGAGCATTCGACCCAATGCACAATTTGCCAAGGAGACTTCCCATGGATAATTCCGACATAATCAAGAGCGGACCGGAAAAGGACTACTGGCACCTTTATCATCTTCAGCAGCTCAGCCCGTCGAGGTTTTCGCAGGTGGTGGGGCGTATACTGGACGGTCGTTATGGCCTGGTCGGATCGACCGAGGGCCGCCGCGTAGGCATGTGGCCGCTGCCGACAGCTCATGATCAGCGTTAAGTGGATCGGATAAAGCTGTTTTTTCAACCTGCCGATACTTACTACAGCAGATTTTGTTGTCGGTCCGGGCGTCTGTCTGCCCTTGCCCGACGTCCAGTGGACTAAACAGGAGTACATTCTCATGAAGAAGGAAATCAAACGATCGACCTGGTCGCGTTTCTGTAAGCAGTTCAGCGCCCAGAACCAGTACCGCACCGCGACAGTGACGGTTGAGCGGGGGAAAACTACATTTATGGATGAACGCGACATGCCGTTTCTGGGCGTTCGTATTACCAAGAGCGGTCGGTACATCGACGGTGTCGAGCTGCATGTTGCCCGTACCCAGCCGGAGGAAATCGGCGAACCGCTGGTGTCGGTAAAGTCGCCCAAAGAAATCATATTGAAACAGGATAGCGACGGCAACCCGAACGAAATAATGATCAAGGCTGACGACGGCACCAAAGTGACGGTGACACTGGCCCGGACCGATCCGAACGAAATGCAGCGCCGGGTAATCGAAACGATCGCTTACAGTCTGGCCGAACGTCGTGGTTTCACGCCCGGCAATGAACAGAACGACTGGTTTACGGCTGAAGAGACGATTCGCAATACTGAGAAGATGCTGGCGAAGTAAGCGACCGTTACTCGGTCATCGTCGCTTCCGATATAAACTTCATGATACTGTCGACCACCGCCTCGGCGTCGTAGTCGAACAGCACGACATGTGCGCTTCTTTCGAAGCGCACTATGTTTTTGCCCGGTGCGGATAATTCCTCGTACGCTGCCATCGAGGCGTCATAATCCGCAATACCGTCCTGCGACGAATGCAGCCATAATACCGGGCAGTCTATGTCGTTCAGCGCCAACCGAGCTTGTTTGCCCGCCTCGACAACGTCAGCAATCGCCGTGATCGCCAGTTCCTTGCGCGCCTTGTAGCGCTTTAGCCCCTCGGGGTCGTTCAGGTTGATATTCCCTTTCGACATTCGCCGCACCACCGGGATAGCCAGCCCCAGTGTCCGCGCCCAACTCTCGACCGAGCCGGGGACCAGCGGCGGACGGTACAGTTTGAAGTAGGGCGCAATTACCACCAGTCGCTCCGGCGGCTGTTCGGCCGCCTCGGCAAGCGCCAGTGATGCCCCCATTGAAAAACCGATGATAATGGTGCGACCATACTCCGCCCGTAACCCGGCATGCACCTCGCGGACGGTTTGCCGCCAGTCCTGGTATGTCACGTTCTCCATCTCATACGGTGACTCGCCGTGGCCCGGCAGCACCGGCACATGATACGCCATGCCCAGGGTGTCGAGCCGTTGGGTGATCGGCGTCAGGTCGAAGGGTGATCCGCCGTAGCCGTGCACCAGCAGTACCGCCGGCGCCCGACCGTCGGCGCGACGTTCCTCAAAGTAGCGAATCTCACCGGATTCCAGAAGCCGCTCGATTTCACGGTCGGTCTTGCGTTTTACCCATGCGTTGTATCCGCCGATGGCGACGGCCAGGATGGCGAGGAAGACGAGTATGGTCGGTACAATAAAGAGCATGATGGTACGTCCGCGAATCACGACACTCCCTCGCAGTTAACGCCAGAAATCGGGGATCGGAATTACAAAGGCGATCGGCGGGTCGAGCGGGTATCGATCGTAAATGACGATGACCGACTCTCCCTCTATATACCAGCCCATCCCTTCGAAATTGGCACTGTATTGGTTGCGCTTGAGTTCATCAAACACCCGCTGTGTATGTTCGGCAACATGGGACGGCAACTCTGAGAAGAAATCCGGGTCAAGCGTCCTCAGAGAGTACAGCAGTTCGGCCCGCAGGTCGACCCGTTGTCCGACCGGTTGGCCGCCGATCGAAAACCGCAGCAGCCACTGGTGGCGATACTCTTTGGCGCCGGGATCAAAGACGGGCGGACCGTTCTCCGATCCGAGCACGGCGATAAGGCCGGTTTCTTCGTTACCGTCGTCGGCTGTCCATGTATACCACACCAGGTCGGAGCCGCGCAATCGCTGCGGATAACGGTCCCGCCCCGACACTTCCGGCAGCGGTACCTGCAGTTCGACATACGACAGCGCCTCGGTCAACCAGCCGTCGCCGCCGCAGGGCGGCAGGTCGTACACAACCAGCCGCGGAGCCATCCAGACACCGTCCAAAAGCGGCTGGGCCGAGTCCGGCAGAAACGAGGTGACCGGAAAACCACCCTCCCACAGAGCGGCCACCCGCGTCGAGCCGTCCGGCAGCGCCATCGCCGCCAGTCCCTCGACCCCGCGATTGCCCAGTTCGGTCATCTTCTTGCCGAAGGCGGTAATCATCCGATAGTCACCGCGGCAGGAATCGCCCGGCGCCAACAAAGATGCCGAGCGTTCGGATACCACCGCGATCCGGCCGTCGGCAAGGATATCAATCGCCTCCAGGTCAATGGCGCTTTCGGCGCCGGGGAGGGTCCGGAAGGTCAGTTGCGCCGTATCAATCGGTATGATGCGCGCTGACGGGTCCGGGATCGTATACACAAAGTAGCCGCCGGGGACATCATCGCTGACGATATACAGGCTGTCGCCGACCCGGCAGATCCCCGAGGCCTCGGTAAGCGGTGGATTGGCCGCGATTGTCGTCGACACGGCCAGCAGAACGCAGATCAGCAGGTGGTGGAACATGGTGCGGTCAGGATAGCCCGGTCGCAGGAGACCGTCAAGCAAACTCGGGCCTCGGTCTGCGCAAAAAAAGTTCTTTGAAATTTCGGCTTCTGGTGTATAATGGACCAGGGCCGTCATGGACGGTTTGGGTTCATGTTTATGCTGATTAAGAACATCGACATACACAACCTTCTCTCGCAGCTTCACCTGCGTATTTTCCCGCTGCCCGGCGGGCGATGTTGACACCCCTGCATATTTCCGTCTGTCAGGCTGCAGCCTGACACTATCCAACTGAAACAGCCAACTTTCTGATCCGCGGTTGCAAGCTATCCGCCGCCGATCCGAACCCTCTCACTGGAGAATCGACTATGCGTTTTAATAACATTGTGGAAGCGGTGGGACGTACCCCGCTCATCCGTCTCAACCGGGTCCCGGCTGCGGGCTCGGCAACTGTTTTCGCCAAGATGGAGAGTTTCAACCCCTGTTCGTCGGTCAAGGACCGCATCGGCGTATCAATGATCGAGAGCGCCGAGAAGGATGGACGATTGAAGCCGGGCATGACGATTGTCGAGCCAACCTCCGGCAACACCGGTATCGCCCTGGCTATGGTTGCAGCCGCCAAGGGCTACAAGACGATTTTCACGATGCCGGAATCGATGTCGATCGAGCGCCGCGCCATCCTCAAGCAGTTCGGCGCCGAACTGGTGCTGACACCGAAAGAAAAAGGCATGAAGGGCGCTATTGAAAAGGCGGCCGATCTGGCCCAGCGCGACGATACTTTCCAGCCCTCGCAGTTCGCCAATCCGGCCAACCCGGAGATTCACCGACGGACTACCGCTATGGAGATCATCGAAGACCTGGGCGACATCCCTCTTGATGCTTTCGTTGCCGGCGTCGGTACCGGTGGCACCATCAGTGGCGCCGGTCGCGTACTCAAGGACCGCTACAACGCCGAAATCATCGCCGTTGAACCGGCCGCGTCCCCGGTCCTGTCGGGCGGTGAGCCGGCGCCGCATCCGCTGCAGGGCATCGGCGCCGGATTCGTGCCGGACAACTACCATAAGGATGTCGTCGATCGCGTTATCACGGTCGAGGCCGACCACGCCGTGGCAACGGCAAAGGCGCTGGCCACCAGGGAGGGCATCCTTGCCGGGATCTCATCCGGCGCTATCGTCTGGGCAGCACTCGAAGTTGCAAAGAAGCTCGGCGAAGGCAAGACTGTCGTTACCTTCGTCTGTGACACCGGCGAACGGTATGTTTCGACACCGCTTTTTGAACACGATAACCAGTAGCAGAGAAAGCAAGGAATAGATCATGCGGGCACTCTTTGAAGATATCAAGGCGATCTACCGGAACGACCCGGCAGCGCGCAACATCGAGTTCTTACTCTACCCCGGCTTCCACGCCATCACCATGCACCGGTTCGTACACTTTCTTTACAGGATCGGCCTGCCGTTCTTCCCGCGCCTGTTGTCGCAGGTGACGCGTTTCTTTACAGGTTTAGAGATCCATCCCGGCGCGCAAATCGGTAAAGGCTTCTTCGTCGACCACGGCGCCGGTTTGGTCATTGGTGAAACGACGGTGATCGGTGACAACTGTGTACTGTTTCACAACGTTACCCTCGGCGGTACCGGCAAGCACGAAGGCAAGCGCCATCCGACCCTCGGCAACAATGTCCTGGTCGGTACCGGCGCCATTTTGCTGGGGCCGGTGACGGTTGGCGACAACGTGCGCATCGGCGCCAACAGTTTTGTGTTCATGCGTGATATCCCGGCCAACTGCACCGTGGCCGGCACACCGGCGATGATTACGCGCCGCGATGGAAAGAAGGTGCAGGAAGAACTGCCGGAGACGAAACTGACTTTGCCGGGCGACGGGGATGAACAGGCGACTGCAGACGTCGATACCGAGCCGACCTCGATCCGGCCGGAAAAGAACTTAGGCTTTGGTTCGTAAGAGGCGCCGCGGTGTCTTCATCGCCACCGTGATTGTCTGCTGAAATTGCCTGAGTATGGCCGCCTCGGTTTCAGCGTTCAGGTTGAAGCTGACCGCCAGGCAGAGAACGTTATAGATCGCCAGCGCCTGCCAGTCGTGACGGCTCAGGCGCTCCAGCGATGTCGTGAGGTAGCGGAAACGGGCATCGAGCAGGTTCTTCTGTTCGGCCGAGAGCGTGAGCCTGCCGTGCAGGGTGACTCGGTACTCATTGACTGCCAGCGCTATCAGGCTCTGCTCCTCGCCGTCGAGCGGGGCACGGTTCTTGTCGTCGAAGGCGTCTGGCGACAGCAGCGGTCGCAGCTCGTTGATGCGACTCCATAAGTCAGGCGCCGCCTGCTCGTCAAGGTATGGCTGCACGTGCATGGCGAGCCAGCCGACGAATTGTCCCAGTATAAAATCGATGGTCTCCCAGTTGGTCGTTGCGCCGAATTCATCCTGTTGCGGCCGGGAGCCGGTATCCGGGAATCCGGGGGCAAACTGGGTGAATCGATGGAAGAACTGGTGATAATCCGATTTCGAGCGGAGGACGGCAAACTTGATCGGCGTTTTTTTGAGTTCAATCACGAGTGCCGGCAGGCCGCTTATCTCTCGCTGGAAGGCATAAAACAGCTCCGGTGAAAAATCGGCGCTGCGAATAGCCTCGACAAATCTGTTACGATAAAGTTTCAGCATAAGATTCAAAGTGGGGCCAATTTACATAGCCCGCCCTATTATTCTATCGGCAATTTCGCAGCCTTGCTGCAGGGCTGTCGCCTGGCTCGAAAGTCGTTGACAGGCAGCCATCAACAGGCCTATCGTCGGCTCATTGTGAACCCGGAAGACACGACCTATATATGCCGCAACCAGTACTGATCGATAAGTCAGGCAATATTGTCCTGAAGGTGAACTGGCGCCATGCCTTGAAAGTACTCATTGTATTCGGGCTGTCGATTGCCAGCTACTTCTTGCCCCTGCCCGGGCTGGAAGATGCTGGTCGGATCACCCTGATGATCTTCGTCGGCGCCGCCGGACTCTGGGTAACCGAAGCCATCCCGCCGTTTGCCACCGGCATCATGGTAATTGTTGTCTGTACCTATGTGCTCGGTCAGCCGGGAGGCCCGCTCGGGTTGGGTGAACACGGCCTGGAAGAGAGCTACCGGATCTTTCTCAATCCAATCGCCAGCCCTGTCCTGGTACTGTTTTTTGGTGGCTTTATTCTCGCGATCGGGGCGGCCAAGCACGGTTTTGACGTTCGCCTGGCCAAGGCGCTACTCAAACCGTTCGGCACTCATCCGCAGATGGTGCTCCTGGGCGTCATACTCACGACAGCGCTGTTTTCGATGTTCATGTCCAACACCGCCACCACCGCCATGATGGTGGCCATTCTGACGCCGCTCTTCAAGCATTTCGAGGGGCGCGATCCGTTCCAGAAGGCGCTGGTTCTGTCAGTTCCGTTCGCCGCCAACATCGGCGGTATCGGCACCATCATCGGCACGCCGCCCAACGCCGTGGCGGCCAGCGTGCTCAATGAGGTCGGTTACCCGGTTTCGTTCCTGCAGTGGATGATCATCGGTGTACCGCTGGCGGCAGTGCTGTTGTTCTTTCTCTGGTTCTTCCTGCTGCGCGCCTTTAAACCGCGCACCGACCATTTCAAGGTGCTCTTTCCGGATGAACTGGAGATAACCTGGGACTTTGTAATTGTCGTCATCACTTTCGCCGTCACCATACTCATGTGGCTCCTGCAGCCGGTCCACGGCATTCCGTCGGCGGTAACCGCCATGATTCCGATCATGGTCTTTACGATGTTCGGCATCATATCACGAGACGATCTGCGCAAGATCGAATGGCACGTACTCATTCTCATCGCGGGTGGCATGACTCTCGGTGTGGCGATGAAGCAGTCGGGGCTGTCCGACGTTCTCGTCGGCCTGATTACCTCGGCCGGCCTGTCGCCGCTGGCCCTGCTGGTTGCGATGATCATCCTTGCGCTCATACTCTCGAATTTCATGAGTCATACCTCGGCGGCCAACCTGATGATACCGATTGTCACGTCGCTGGTCGTCATACGTCCCGAACTCGGCGCCCTGGGTGTCGCGTTCGCCTGCTCGCTGGCGATGAGCCTGCCGATCTCGACGCCACCCAATGCCATAGCCTTTGCCACCCGCGCTATCACGACCGGCGAACTGGCCAGGTATGGATCGGTTGTGTCGTTGGTCGGGGTGTTGCTGATTATCTTGTTGATCGCGCTGGTTGCGCCGATGCTGCAGTAGCCGAATCTCAGTCCATATGCAGTCGCTCGACAAGCGCCGACAGCGTATCGTCGGGCAGCGGTACGTAACCCAACTGCTGCGCCGCCTGCTGTCCGGTTTCGCTAAGCGCGAACAGGACCAGGTCCCGCACGGTACCGGTCGGGCGGCCGTCGGTGAACCAATACAACTGCCGGGATAACGGATAGGCCCCCGATGTAACCGTCTCCTGGGTCGGTATGACCGCGCCGGCGCTGTCGCCTGCGCTCACCGCCACCAGTTTGGCCGTCTCGGTCCAGACCAGGCTGCCATAGCCGATCCCGCTCAGGTCCTTCGCAACGGCATGCTCCACCGATGCCGTACCGGGCAGGGTTTGCGTTTCCGATGCAAAATCCTGGCCGTTCAACACTTGCTGGGCGAAGTATGACTGGGTACCGGAACTCGGCTCACGGCCATACAGGGCGATGCGGCGATCGTCGCCCCCGACATCCCGCCAGTTTGTAATGTGGCCGACATATATATCGCGTATCTGCTCGATCTGCAGGCTATCGACTGGATTATCGGGATGGACAAAGATGGCGAGACCATCCAGCGCGACGGGAATACGAAACGGAACAATCCCCTGCTCGGCGGCCCGTTCATACTCGCGTCTCGTCAGATCGTGCGAGGATTCACAGATGTCGGCATTTCTCCGCAGGAACTCGGCGATCCCCAGACGCGAACCGCCTCCTGACACGAATACGACCTGCTCGGTATACTCGGCCATGAACAGGCCGGCAATCCGCTGCCCGAACAGGACCATGGAATCGGAGCCGGTAATACTGAGATACTCGGCGGCTACAAGCGACGATACCGCGACGCCACAGATAAGGGCGGCAGCAACCAGGCGCCGTGGCGGTAACCGTCTCAATTTCACGATGAAACCGACTTCCCGGCCGCAAGTTCCTGGACGCCGGCCGGAATATGAATCCGAAAGGTGGAGCCCTGGCCGGGTGAACTGGTCACACTGATGCGCCCACCATGCGCGATGGCGATGTGCTTGACAATGGCCAGGCCCAGCCCGGTGCCGCCGACCTCGCGGCTGCGCCCTTTGTCGACACGATAGAACCGTTCGAACAGGCGCGGCAGGTGGCTGCGCTCGATTCCGATTCCCTGGTCGCTTACCGATACCACGATCTCATCGTCAATCCGATCGGCGGACACGCGTATGGTCGATTCGGCGCCGCTGTATTTGATACCGTTATCGATCAGGTTGGTGACTGCCTGCTCCAACTGGCGCGAGTGCATATGCACATAGATATCTGGATCGCAGGATATCTCGATGTTGATCGCCTTGTCGGCGCGATGCCCTTCAACCGTTTGCACCGCCGCTGTCAGTACCGGCAGCAACCGGCCGCGAATCAAATCGATGGCGCCCTGTTCCGTTTCCGTCTCAATACGCGACAGGGTAAGCAAATCCTCGACAATGGCGTTCAAGCGGCTGGCATGCTTGATGATAATCTTGAGAAACCTCCTGGTATCCTCCGGTTCGCTCACCGCACCGTCGAGAAGCGTCTCGACAAAGCCGCGTATCGACGTGATCGGTGTTTTCAATTCGTGCGAGACGTTGGCAACAAAGTCGCGGCGAATCGATTCGAGCTTGCGAATACGCGTGACATCGTTGAGCACAATCACCGCGCCGATAGCCCGCTGGCTGGCCGACCGAAGTAAGGTACCGTGGGCCTGGAGATACCGCATCTCGTCGTCCTGCAGCACGATCTCGCCTTCAACCGGACTCTCGGAATTGACCGTTTTCTCGACGAACTTCTGCAGGTCGATATTCCAGATGACATCGTGTACCTTGCTCCCGCGCACCTGATAGGGCTCGACGCCGAACAGCTGCGACGCCGCCTGGTTGAGGTTAATGATATTGTACTCGCTGTCGACTGCCAATACGCCCTCGATCATACTCGAAAGTACGGCATCCTGTTCGTTGCGCTGGCGCACAATCTGGCTGATCCGCTCGTCGAGCTGTGCCGCCATCCGGTTCATCGATTCAGCCAGGGCGGCAATCTCCTCGGTATCCGGTAACTGGAGTTTCGGTTCGAATTCGCCGCGGGCGAATCGATCGGCGCCTTCCTTGAGACGGCCCAGCGGCCGGCTGATCCGTCCAAACGTAAACAGGCTGATCAAGGTCGCCAGGACGACCACCACCAGTCCGCCCAGGGCGATACGCAGGTTGAGGTTGGTCAGAGCGGCATCGATGCGGGTGACCGGCAGCGATGTCCGTACCACCGCCAGCGGTGAACCGTCATCGCGCTCCAACTCCAGAGCGACATACATCATTTCCCGCTCGACGGTGGTGGAAAAACGGGTGGCGGTGCCGATATTTGTGGTGCGTTCAAACGATTCCAGAATCTCCGGTCGAGTACCGTGGTTTTCCATGACTGCGGGGCTTTCGTCGGAATCGCCGAGCACTTCGCCGTACGGCCCGACAATCGTGATGCGGGTGCCGGTTTTTTCGCCCCACGCTTTGGAAAGGCTGTCGATATGAACGACATCGCCGGCCATCAGATCGGGACGCAACCAGTCGGCAATCAGGCGGGCACGGGCTTCCAAATCGCCCGCCACTTCGCGAAGGTAAAGGTAGCGCATCTGGCTGGAGGCGAACAGGGTCATCGCCACCAGGGCGGCAAAAATGGTGGCGATATACCAGGGATAGATCTGCCAGAGCAGTTTCTTGCGTTTGCCCTGCATCATACCTCCCGGAAGCGGTACCCCACGCCGCGAACAGTTTCAATCAGATGGCCATGTTCGCCCAGCTTCTTGCGCAGACCGACAATCTGGACATCGACGGCGCGATCGGTGATGATCGTGGTCTCGCCGCGCACCGCGTCAACAATCTGGCTGCGGCTGTACACCCAGCCCGGTTTTGATGCCAGGCAGGCCAGGATATCGAACTCGGTCGGGGTCAGGTCGATGCGCTGGTCGTCGATTTTTACCTCGTGACGGCCGGGGTCGATGGTCAGGTTGTTGACGGAGATAATGCTCGAACGGTCGTCTTCGGAGTCATCGCCGCGGCGCATGACGGCACGAATGCGGGCTACCAGTACTTTGGGGGAGAACGGTTTGACGACGTAATCGTCGGCGCCCACCTCGAGGCCGGTGACGACATCGACATCCTCGCTCTTGGCGGTCAGCATGACGACAGGAATGCGCCGGGTTTTTTCATCCGACTTGAGCACCCGGCAGACCGACAAACCGTCAATGCCCGGCAGCATCAGGTCGAGCACGACGACATCCGGTTTCTGCGCACGGGCCATGGCGATGCCTTCTTCGCCCGAAGCAGCGGTTTCGACCGTGTAGCCTTCGCGCTTGAGGTTGAAGGTCAGCAGTTCGCGGATATCGAGCTCGTCTTCAATACAGAGTACTTTTTTCCCGGCCACACTATTTCTCCGGTTGGTTTGCCATAGTATACAACCAGATAACCGTTTTGACCACATATCAGGCGGCGCGGGGGCAAGAAAAAACGGCCGCTCCAGAAATGAGCGGCCGTCATATTCGATTACACAAACGAGCTTACCCCGCCTGGGCGGCGCTTTCCGAATCCATTTCTTCAGGATCCTGGTAGTACGGGTTCTCGTAACCGTCGACCGGCTTGAGTTGATCCAGCCAATAGGCATCGTCATCGCGATGACAGACAATCATCCGCTGTTCGTCGCGGCGATGCTTGGCGCGGTGATAGCGCAAGTAGATGTGCTGGTGATCAACGCCGGTAATCTCGATCTTGCCCGACTCGTGGGACATGCAGTACTTCGTCCGCTTGGCCAGACCGGAACACTTCTTCTTGGCGTCCTCGATCTTAAAGTAGGCTTCGACGATCGGCACTTCGTACGGCTCGTTGCCTGCGGTCGGACGTCCCTGGAAAACGTAGTACTGCGGTACGCCGATATACGACAATTCGTTCCACAGTTTCGCCATCACGTCGGGATCGTCGGAGACACCCTTGATGATCGGGTTTTGGTTGACGGCGATGCAACCGGACCGCTGGATCATGTCGAGGGCCTTGCGGGTGTACTCGGTCAGCTCGACCGGATGATCGAAGTGGCACATGAAGTAGATCCGGTTGTCCGGGGTCGAATACTTCGACAGCATCTCAAACAGCTCGGGATCGTTGATGAACCGGAACGGATTGAACGCCGGCATCTTGGTGCCGATACGGATGATCTTGACATGGTCGATCTGGCGCAGTTGCGAGATGACCTTTTCGAGCTTCTCCGTCTTCAGGATCATCGGGTCGCCACCGGTCATAAGGACATTGTTCACTTCGGGGTGCTCCCGGATGTACTGCAGGCCGGCGTCGATGTCGTATGTCACTTCGTCATTGCCGTTCATGAACAACCGCTTGCGGAAGCAGTAGCGGCAGAAGGCGCCGCAGACCTCGTTGACCAGAAGCAACACGGTGCTGGCGTATTTGTGCTGGACGCCTTTGCGCACCGTGATTGAGCCTTCATTCGAGGCGTCGAGCTGACCCCATTCTTCGAGTTCCCTCTCGTGTGGTACGACCAGCTTGCGGATCGGGTCGTTGGGATCATCCCAGTTGATCAGGCTCAGGTAATAGTCGTTGGCACGAAATGCATACTTCTTTTGAACTGCCTTGAGACGCGCGCGTTCGATATCGCTCAATTGCTCGATCTTGTCCACGTTCAGGACAAAGCGGGCGCGTTTCCATTTGCCATCGGCAGTGGCGTTTGTGGCTGCCATAGCTGCCTCCTTTCTAACCGGCTCGGTGCCAGGATTCGCAATGTTTCGACCTGCCCGGCTTTGGCCGGCGCCAGGTGAGTTCTGTGGAGCCCGGGGTGGGTACCTCGCGGGTGGCGCAATGCCGCATTGGAGTGGCCACAGAATCTGGGGGGTTCTGACTGGCGAGGTACCTCTGAACAGTCGTGCAGGACTGTCGTCCATCTCAATAATACGACGAATCCAGATAGCTGTCAACAGTCGGGTCCAGCATAAAATAGAGAGCAGATAAAATGCCGGATCGGGCGCGCTCTCCTAAGATACAGTGGGGCAATTAGTTAATGTCGGACTATCGAGGTGTAATATGTAAAATGCCGTCCACAAATGTCCCTTTTGTGCACATCTGGCACCGACTGTGGCGCGGCTTTCGGGCGGCGGACAACGACTCGCCGGCAGGCAACAAAAAGGCCGGCCGCCATAAGGCGACCGGCCTGGTATCGAAGCCAGTAGCTTTACCCGCTCAGAATTGCAGCCGTGCGGTAAAGAACTGGTTATCGTCAAACACCTCGGTTTCCATCCAGGCGTATTCCAGGATCAACCGGGTTTCTTCACCCAGATCGAATCCGAGACCGCCGCCGAACGAGAACCCGTACAGGTAAGCTTCCTGGTTCGAGTAATTGTAGCCGGCGCGCAGCGTGTAATTCTGATCATAGGTGTACTCGACACCGCCTTGCCAGAGATCTTCCGCGAAGTTATTTGATCGGAAGTTGCCCATAAGCGCCACATAACTGCGGTCCTGGTCGATAGCATCGTACGACATACCAATATTGATGTATGCCGGCAGTTCAAACGGTGAGGCATCGAAGAACACCCGGCGCTGACCGGCATCCTCGAAGGAGCGGCCAAACCCGGGACCATCGAACTTCATGTCCGGACCGTAGTTCTTCAGAACGATGCCGAGCGCCAGCCCCCGCCAGTTCGGACGGTAGGTGACACCAAGATCGAACGATACACCGCTCGCCGCCACCTCGAAGACCGACTCGTGAATGAAATTGGCGCTGATGCCAAATTCCACGGCGGCTGTGAGGGTACGGGCATAACTCAGTCCCACAACCGTAAACGTCGGGGAGAAGACTGAGCCGGTGCCTTCGGGTTGTTGCTCGGTCGTTTCTTCGATATCGCCGATTGCTACTACCCGTGCCGACAGTGCAATCGTGCCGAAGTCTTCGATGCTGGTCGCGCCGGCGAAGGTGTTGACGTTAATATCAGCGAGGTACGGCAAATGGGTAAACATCACTTCCGTACCCCGTAAAGAGGCCAGGCCGGCCGGATTCCAGAAGATAGCCTCGGTGCCGTATGAACTGGCGGTTACTGCGCCACCGAGCGCGCCCGAGCGGGCGCCGATTGGAATCAGCAGCTCCTGAGCACCGGCCGTACCGACTTTGAGGGAGTTGCCGGCCAGCGCTGTGGACGCACCTGCCAGAAGCAACACCATCATCAGGATTACGACTTTATGCTTCATTGTTATTATCCTTCCCATTAGTACGTACCAAGCTGTTCCTGCTCGATGAACACCGCGACCTTGCCGATCTTGGTGCCGTATCGAGGCGACTCGACGACATAGATGTAGACACCGCTGGCAACCGGAATGCCCTCGCGCGTTTCAAGATCCCATTCCTCAAATGAGTTAGCCGGGTTGTTACGCGGAATGGTGTTGACCAGGTCACCGGCCAGGGTGAATATTCGGACTGTCGCGTCGGTCGGCAGGTTGGTGAACTTCAGACGACGGTTCAGCACTCCGTTATCATACGTCGATGCCAGGTAGTACGGGTTTGGTACCGCCTTGATGCGTTCGAGCGCCGATTCGTTACCTGACGCCAGATTGAACGGCTCCTGGGCGACGAAGGTAAAGGTATCACTCGACGAGTTGATGATTGCCGGGAAGATGCGGACGCGATCTTCACCGGTGCCGCCCGGTGAATACGGCACGTCGCCGCGACGGTTCACAGTGCACCAGTACAATACCGGTATCGAATCGTCGAGGAATTCACCTTCGAAGGCCGGGTTGGAAATCTCCGAATAGTCGGCATCGAGGATGAACAGCCATTCACGCGGACCGTTGCTACTGGTATTATTGGCGCCGTTTTCAGCTGCCGCACTATCGGTTTCAAAGAAGTTGAAATCGCGCGGCCAGTACTTACCATCCAGCACCGCAAACTCGGCATTGTTTTCAAGGTAAGCAACAGCCAGACGGCGCGGTGGATCGGACGTTATATCCCAGGCCGAGAGCGGCACGGTGCGGTCGAACTCCTGGAAGCTGTAGCCGCCGACGGCATTGACGATAAAGGGAGCGAACTCCGGCTGCGCCGGCGGCGCCGTGAAGCCGCGACCATACCGATAAGCGAAGGAAACATTTTCGTCGCCGCCAGTCTGGTCAAACACGCCGTCGGTATCGGCAGTCGCAAGGCGCAACTCTACGGCCACCAGGTTGGTGATCGGCGTGCGACTATTGTTGCTCCCGAAAAGTTCGGCCGGACCGGCCCAGCCGATGGCGCCACGGAAGCCCTCAAAATGGAAGCCGTCGGCCTGTGCCCATGTCCACCGTCGCGTGCCCTGCGGTATGCTCCAGCCCCACTGCGACTCATCGTCGGTGTCGAACTGGTCGAGCGGCTTCACACCCGGAGTCGGCGGACCCTGCACGTTCAGCAGGAAGCCTTCCTGGCCGTCGGCCAAAAGATCCTGCAGGAACAGGAAGCCCCCCGACTGGTCCTTCTCGTCATCGATCACCAGGGTGTTGGTGGTCACATTGAACAGATCCCACACCGAGTTGAATCCGATGATGTTCGTATCGGTAGAGTCGACAAAGATTGGATCCGGGACAATAAGCGTTTCGGCGAACACCGTGTCCTGGAACGTCACCCGATAAGTATGGCCCGACAACAACGCAGGGTTGACCACAAACGGCGCAACCACGCCGTCGGACGGCGGATCGGTCGCCCAGGTATGGGTGACATCAAGCGTATCACTATAGGTGAATGGAATGACTTCACCGCCCGGCGGCTGCTGCGGTGTAGCCCGGAATTCCCGCTGCGAGGTGAGCGTTGTGAAAACCGGCTCGCCGGTGAGCGTATCGGTTTCGACCAATACAGTGTAGGCTTCGAGGCGGAAGAAGTAACTGGTCCCGTTATTCAGGGTTCCGCCGCCTATCAAGTCGTCAGTTACGGCGAACCAGCGCTGGATGCCGTTGTCACTGCCGCGCTTGGTCGGGCGCTGCAGCGGCAGACCGGCGTTGACATCGAAGTCGGTTTCGACGATCTGGGTGATGTCGTTGACGACGTCGAAGTTGATGATGCTGCGCCACTGCGACTGGGGAGCTCCCAGGGCCGGCAGCTGGAACAGCGTGTAGCCCTCAAAGGCATAGGAACCGGAATCAACTTCCGACGTATCGGTCCACTGAATCACAACCTGCTGGTCCAGTTCCTCGATCGAGACAATCGGAGTGGCCGGCGGCTGCGCCACCACAAAGTTGTTGTCGAACGCTTCCTGCGCGAAGGTATCGAACCAGCGCAGAGCGGTGATCGACGACAGCCGGTCGACACCCTGAGCCACGACCACGGCGGCCCAGATTTCGGTCGAGTCGCCGTCGGCAAAATTGATCGGTCCGGTTGTCATCATCCAGCGACGATCGTCCGGCGCAAAGTCGAGATCACCGATCTTGGTGACCGGGTCACCCGGTGCGTAGAACTTGGTCCCGTTGGCCAGCGGCTGGGCGCCCGGCCCGGTGCCGTCGAGTCCGGTCATGAACTCGTAAGTGTCCTTGTTATTCTGCGGTTCCTGACCGTTGATGTACTTCTGGAACGATGTCATTCCCAGGTTGATATATTCCGGGAAGGTATCGCCGAACAAGAAGGCGGTATCCGACAGAATGCCGGTGAATTCCAGCGGTCCGCGGAAGAAGTCGAAACCGACGGCCGGGGGCGCCGAACCGTACTCTTCATCATTGTTGGTCGCATTGTAGCAGTATCCCAGCGACAGCAGTGTGTCCGAACCGACCAGATCGTCGGACGCGCCGCCCAGGTCGGGATCGGCCCAGAGCGAAATGAACATGCTGTCGAGATTGCGCCCACCCTTGTTATGGATGACGTAGCGCATGAAGTAGATCTGGCCGAGTTCGTCGGCCCGGTCAAACCCGAACACCTCCTGTTCAACTTCCAATCCCAGGGGATCGGTTGCCGAGGAGGTGTTGGTTTTGAATTCCGGGTTAGCGTCGTTGTAGACCGTCCACAGCCACTGGTCGCCCTTGAAATCGGGGATGGTAACGCCGCCTTCGTCGCGGGTCGGGGCACCCTGAGGCACGGCGTTGGTCAGGTAGTCCTCAACCACGGCGTTGGAGCTGGTGTTGATGTATTCGGTAACGTCGGAACGGTTGATCTTGTAGACCTTGTACTCCGGCTTCGACACGCCGTCGGGATCAAATGTGCCGCCGATCATCGGTCCCGGGAAGTACTCGTGAGAGAACTCCGAGATGACCGTCAGGGTCTCCGGGGGCACAACAGACTTGTCCTGTGCGCCGATCCACAGACCAGCGGAGAAGATCACGGTCTTGTCATTCACGCCGCTCTCGATATCGTCTACGGACGAGAACGGGAAATACAAGCCGTCGGAAATGCCGAACGTATTGCCGTTTTGATGCGCGAAGTTGCCGATATTCGTAACGAACATCAGCAAGTTGTTTACATCAATCCATGTCTCGGTGTCGAGGCTTGCCGACTTGACGGTGCGGTCACCTTTACCGCCACTGGAGCGCAGTGGCGGTTCGGCGACTACCGAAGCGGTCAGCAACAACACGAGGCATATTGTAATGAATCTGTATACCATAGTTTTAACTTCCTATGCCCAGGATTAGAAGGAGACCCGCAGACCCAGCATAACCTGTCGGGGATTGCTGTAGTTTTGCGGATTCTGCTGCTTTATCAGGTACTCCTGTTCGCCAGTAATCCCACGGTCGTTGACTTCATTGTTGGCTTCGACAAAAGCCTGACCGGCTTCGGTCGCCAGCCAATTGGTGGTGTTACCGCGACCGGTTGACTCGTACACGTTGATCACGTTTTCGCGATCCAGCAGATTCTTCACCCACAGGTACGGCGTGATCGTGAAGTTACCGGACCTGAAGTTCTTTTCCGCTTTCATATCGATAAAGAACGCCCACGGACCATACTGCGAATTGCGCGGCGCGCTGGGCGTCGGGCTGGTCGCACCCAGTGTTACCTCGTTATATACGATGGCGGGTGAGAACGGCAGGCCGGAGGCGGCTACGATCAGGAAATTGACGCCAAAGTTCTCAAGCGGATGAAAATCGCCGATCTTCGGTCCGCCGTCAACGCCGGTACGCCAGTCGACACTGGCCGTCAAGTTGTGGCGCTGATCGTAGGCCAGCGGCGCGGTCTGTTTCGGCGGATCAGCCGACTGCCAGGCGATATTCTGCTGCGTATTGGCGTACGAGCCGGTGCCGCGAGCCCACGACAGGGTGTATTTAAAATCCAGCGCGATGTTGTTGGTGCGTACCATTTCACCCGAGAACTCGAAGCCCTTCACGTTGCCGTAGTCCTGATTGACAAAGGTCGAGTAGGTATTCGGCGAGGCAGCAACGGTTACGACCTGGATCTGGTCGATCACGTCCTTGTAGTACGCTGTCGCTTCGAACACGATCCGATCCGACACTTGATGGGTCAGACCGAGCTCGTACTGAGTGGTCTTCTCCGGTTGCAGGTTCGGATTGCCGAACGGATAATAGTACCCGCCCAGATTGACCTTGTGTTCAAAGTAGGCGTCGCCGACATACAACTGCGCCAGGTCGGGACGTTGGAAGAACTGTCCGTAGTTCAAGCGCAGCTGTGTCCGATCAGTGACTGGAAAAGCGATACCGAGTCGTGGCGAGAGCCGTGTAAAGATCTCGGAGTCCTGAAAGTCAGCGTCGTCAAGCACGTTGCCGGCGGCGTCGTTATTGTCATCGGGATCAAACGGATTCGACAGATTGCGAATCCGGCGCGCCTTGTAATCGAATATGTCGAGGCGCAATCCGGCGTTGATGATCAGGTCCTGCCACTCGAAGCGATCCTGCACGTAGCCGGCAATATTGATAGGGTTTTTGACGGCATTGGTGCCGTCAGCTTCCTCGTCAATTTCGTTGCCCAGCGAATCGTAGCCGTAGCGGTCGATGTCGTTGAAGTTGGGCGACGATCCAGCCAGCTGCGACGGGAACAGGTGCTCGTAGTAACGCAGGGTGTGGCGCTGGAAGTCGGCACCGACCTTGATGGTATGGTAAGGACCGAGCTGCGAGTTGATGTCACCCTTGATCTGAATGTAAGACGATTTGCGACGCAGGAAGTCATCGAAGATGTGCCCCTCATCCCAGAACAGTGCCCGCTCATCGAAACGCGGGTTACCGTCGGGCTGACCATAGGCCAATAGATCTTCGCCCAGCACGCCGTCGCCGCGGAATCGCTCCGTCACAAAATAGCTGGCCGCGATGTTGTAAAACGTATTGCGGCTGATCGTGTGCGTCCACTTCCCATTGATCGACATGTTGTCGTCGATATAAATCGGAATGTGCTCCTGGTTGAATAGATAGTTGTGCTGGTATTCGCGCCAGACGTCATGTGAACCGTTGGTCGAGAAAAGCAGCTTGATATTGGGGGTAACGTCAAAGTTGAGCTTCCCCTGCCAGGTCCAACCGCTTAAATCGTTATTCGGCAGTATCTCCGGGTTGCCCGGAAGACTGGCGTTGGTGATAGAAGACGGTTGCCGGTCACCCAGCCAGCGGCGTTCGACGGAGCCAAAGAAATTGGCATTGTCAAGACCAGGGACGGGTCCTGAGATGTCGGCCGAATACCAGTTTTGGTCGTAGCGATCAGGCGCCGCGAAGTCCGATACGACTTCGAAGGTAGCATGGTAGTCGTCGGTACCGGAACTGGTGATGGTGTTGACGATACCGGAGGTGACGTGGCCATACTCGGCAGGGAATCCGCCGGCGATGACCTGGACTTCCTCAATCGCATTGTTCGAAATGTTGGCGGTTGAGATACCCGACAGCGGGTCCTGGGTCGAAAAGCCGTCTACATAATAGGCGACATCCGACGGCCGGCCGCCGCGGATATTGAGCTCACCGCTCTGGTTCGATTCGCGGGCGCCGCGGGCGCGGGTTACCACGTTGGACTGGACCCGAACAACTGAGCTCTGAATACCGACGACCTGCTCGAACCCACGGGTCGGCAGTCGCAGCAACTCTTCTCGATCGATCTGACGAATCGATGCTGTTCGGTCCTTCACCACCATCGGTTCCTCGGCGGTGACTCGGATAGTCTTGTCCAGTTCCGTTGCCTGCGATGTCATATCGACATCCTGATAGGCAGCCAGATCGGCCGAAACCTGGACATTTGATACCTCCACCTTGGCGTAGCCAACGGCGGAGTAAACGACAGTGTAAGTGCCAACCGGGACGTTCAGAATGATGTATTTACCATTCACGTCGGTAATGGCACCAAGAGCTGTTCCTTGCACTGATACGGTAACGCCGATGATCGCTTCGCCGTTTTCAGCATCGATGACGGTACCGGTAATCTTACCGACCGTCGATGCAAACGAGCTTGCTGCGACCAGGCAAATCAGCGCCAGGGCGAAAGACACAAGTTTAAGCTTCATGCCTGTCTCTCTCCTCCTTGGGTTGTGTATGTGCCAGTTAAAAGCTTCTCCCAACTCGGCATTTGCGGTGCGTTCCTTGCGGACGCCTGGGTTGTTAGAGATTGTTCGATGCACTCCCTCCATTTCCATGAGTTCGATCACACAGCTATCCCAATTCTAAATAGTCCTATCCATAGGGTCGCCCCGAGGGTGACACTCAAAACATTGACAACAAATGCACTATTTGCGTCAACTAAAATGTAACAGTGACGGGTCTCTTTGGCGACGTTCTTACACAGGGAAGACGAAGTGATTCCCGCCCGGCATATCCAATTTTGTAGACGAAGTATACCACGAAAACTGTTCAGTACAAAAATCATCTCTGTTTTTTTCGAATGGGAACGGTTTCGCCGCTTGATTTGCGTCACGTCCTCGCCATTCCCCCCATGACAGCACTGCCGCGTCTCGTACGGCCCCGAGCATCGACCGCACAACGGCGGTCGAGAAATAGTAAGTTGTGTCGCATCGCAGGCGCCATCCAATTGCACTGTTTATCCTCAGTTTCAGTCGTCAGCATGTCATCCCGACACGGTCACGGGAATTCAATAGCATCCTTCCCGTAAACGGTTTATCGGCATACAGATGGCTTTTTTGAGGACCGTTTGCGGCATTGGCGAAAAAAAATCCGGCAGCTCTTTCGAACTGCCGGATGCGAGTGTCGTGTGATAAGCGGGACAACGCTACTTCATCAGAAGCATCTTTCGGGTCTTCACAAAGTCGCCTGCGCTCAGGCGGTAAAAGTAAATACCGGTTGCCACGGTCTGTCCGGCATGATCGGTGCCATCCCAGACCACAGTGTGATAACCGGCCGCCATCGACTGCTCGATTACCGTGGCAACTCTTTGTCCCATAATGTTATAGACTTCGAGGTGGACATCCGACGCCCGGGCCAGTCCAAACTCGATAGTGGTCGTCGGATTGAACGGATTGGGATAGTTCTGCGACAGCGAGAAACTGGTCGGCAGTCCCGGTCTGCCACTTGACTTGAGCGATGTCAATTCAATCCTCGCGCCGTGCCCGGACCATGCCAGCTTCGTCTCGATCGGCTGACCGTTCACCGTCAAAACCAAGTCATCGCCTTCCCCAGCCAGTTTGGCCGAATGGCCGGACTGGTCGCGTCCATATACCGGCATGAACTTCAGGCTGTTATTGCGATAGACCGCCCGGCCGCACAGATCGCCCCCGGCCGTGTAAACCGACACCGTGCTGTTGTCCGCCAGTGGCTGATCGTCGATCCGGATATTTTCGCCGTACAGGCTCATCCACTGGCTGGAGGCTGGTGTCGTGACGACATCGTCTGAAACTCCAGGGCTCAGGATCGGGGGGCCAAAGCCGGGATAGATAAGGTCGTGAGGTTGTTTCATCCGAATCCAGTAGCCGAATCCCGGCGCCATGAACTCAAGCGTGTTGAAATTGCCCGAGGGTTGCCAGATGGTGGCGCCGCCATCGAAGCCGAGGACGACTTCCACATCAAAGCCAAGGCTGGGCAGCGCGACGGCGGGGGTCAACTGGGATGTCGGCCAGTAGGGTACGAGGTTCCAGTCCGACCGTAGCGGAATTACTGACCGCGGATTGATTTCAGTTCCACAGAGCTGGAACGTGATCGGGCAGGTGGCCCTGATCCAGTAGCCGTGGTAGTAGTCGACGCTGTCAAGAGTCGAGAACTCCGGCAGGAGCGGATCGTACATCAGACCGGTACGATCGAAGCTCATGACCACGTCGATACAGTCGGCGAAATCGGTGATGAACGATTCGATCGACTCCCGATGCGCCATCGGCCAGCTGATAAGGTTCCAGCCGGTCGACAGAACGAACTGGTGACATATCGTCGCATCGAAGTAGCAGGCCTCGCTACGATCACCGTTGCCCGTCCAGGTGACCGGAGTATGGGCCATCGCTCGTACGTCGCCGATCGTGAAACTGATTTCATCGCCCGGCTCGGCGCCTTCGTCGAAGTCGGTAAACGGATCGTCGCGGTAGACCAGCATGAAGCCATAGGCGCCGCCGGCGCGGACCGTGTCGATGCCGCACAGGACACCGTCGGGATCGTACGCCCGGATCTCGGTACCGGCCACAAGCCGGTTGCCCGACAGGTAGGCTTCGCCGCACCAGATTGATATCCACTCGTTGGTCGGGTGAACCTGTTCTCCGCCGGTAACCGTCAAGGCCACGGGTACGATACCGTCCGGGATGTTGTCGAAGTCGTCATTGACGGTGATCTCGGCGCGGAAGACGCCGGGGAAGAGCGCCGTAGCGTCGAACCACACAGTTGCCTGGCGGCTTGATCCACCTGGGATGACGAGGGTGTCGGGAGAGACAGTCAGCCAGTCGTTGACCGCACCCTCGCGTACGACAACATTGTCCACAACCCAGCCGAGATTCTGTCTGCAGTTGCCGCAATCCCAGCCGGCGCGGAAACTGATCCTGACCTCGGACCCGACCCAGTCCCGCAGGTCGAACATGGCCGGCACAAACTCATTGGCGGTGCTGTGCGAGTATGCCCGCCTGTGCGCCAGTGGGTTGGCACAGATATCATCGAGCGTATACGGATAACCGCCGGTCGGGTAGATCTGCTGCCAGGTGGCGCCGTTGTCAGTCGAGACTTCGACGATACCACCATCAGCCTCAAAGTCGACCCGGTCGCAATCATCGAACTCGTACATATGCTGGAACGACAGCACCGCACCGTCGGCGGTCTGCAGGTCAATCGTCGGTGAGATAAGACGGACGTCGGCCGCGGTAGGGGCCTGTTCGGCATGCCAGCCATGTGAGTTGCCGAGACCAACCCCAAACTGGAGCATCCAGTCGGCAGAACCAAGACCGGGCAGTACTGTCCAGCCACCCTGGCCGGATTCCATGTCATCCTGAAACAACACGGCTCCCTTAGCCACCGTTGCTTGATTGAACGGGAGGGGGCGACGTTGCTGCGCCGGTTCATCGCTTAGCACCGATGGCCAGGCGACGGCGCCGCTGTACAGGTCGGCCCCGAGACCGTCGTACTGCCCGCCGTTGCTGCCGATCGAGTCGGGTCCAAAGATCGGTAGTACTCCGAGCGTGACCAGTAGTGTCGTATCCAGCAGATTCGTTATGTTGAGTGAGCGCTGGGCGGTTTCCCCGGAAGCAAGCGTCATGTCAAACGCATCGGGCGACAGGGCGAAAACGGCGAAGCCGCCACGGAACGGAATGGCGCCCATGTCGATGCGGCTGCTGTCGGGATCCTGCAACGCCGGGTCGCCGGCATCTATGCATGGCGAACCCGGGGCCAGGGCATAGTTGTGATTCAGCATATCGACAAACATCGGCGGCAGATCAATGTTGCCCGGCTCCCACATGACCTGAACTCCGGTACCCTTGTAAATGCCGTCGAAGCCTCCCTGAATATCGGAGTAGGCGCTGTGGAAGGTTACTGCTTCCTCCAGTCGAACCTGCGACCCGACCGAACCGTCGCCGTTGTACCAGAAGATATCGTTGTACAATGAAATTTGCGTGCCGTTGGACCAGAACTTGTATAGCCCTCCCTGCGTATTGCTGACAACCGTGTTGTTCCGGGAGGTAATAAACGATGCCCGGCTCACAATGCCATACCCGTCGTTGTCGGCAATGACATTGCGCGACAGATCGAGTTCAGAGTAGTTGGCGAATATGCCGTCCGAACCGTTGCGCAGGACGACGTTGCCGTTCAGCGTGATATCGGTTTGGGTGTAGATACCGGTCGAGTCGTTGTCGACAATTTCATTGCCGCCTACCAGGCCACTGGTATTGTCAAACAGTGCCATGGCAATGCCGTCATTATCCGCAAATCGGCTGTCCCGTATGCTGACTTCGACTCCGAGTGCAAAGAGGCCGGCGCCATGTCGAGAATTCGTCGCCGAAACCGCGTTGTTGCCGATAGTGCAGTGGTGCAGATTGAAACGATGGCTCCCGGTCCCGTCGGAGACATATATTCCACCGCCACGGTTGTGAGTGCCACTCATCCGGTTGTTGCGGATTGAGCAGTGCAACAGCGTCAGGCCGGAGTTGGCGACATGAATACCGCCACCGCGAAAATCCGTCCACTGAGCCGTAAACGGGTACTCCAGACCGGTGCCGTTTTCGATAGAAAAACCGATGATCTGGCTTTCGTACGTTTCCCCGTTCTCAAGGCTGATCACGCAGCCTGCTGAATCGTCGCGGGTCTTGTGACTGCCGTCGATGATGGTGCTGTCAATCAATGACGAATCGGACTGGAGAATGAACTCCGAGGCCAGCACGATGTCGACACCCCGGAAGATGAGGTTCTCATAATAACGGCCCGGCGCCACCAGAACGGTATCGTGCTCCCGGGCGGCATCGATCGCAGACTGGATAGTCGGATAATCCTGTGGAACTCTGCGTACGGTGCCGGTCGAGTCTTCGATTAAAACAAATACCAGTTGCTCGCCAGTTACCGTTCCCAGTCGAGGCATGGTTACTTCGACGTCCCACGTCGTACCTTCGGCATTGAATGGGATCGCGAAAGCCGCGCCAAGATGAGTGTGATCACGCACGTCAAGCTCGAAGCCGACAAGGGTATCGCTGCCGTTGACAAGGCGAACGTCGGTGCTGTCGGGTATGAACCGGGTATCTTCAGCGACGATGGTGGTGCGCAACGTGTCGCCCGCCAGTACCTGGTCAGGGACGACATTTACGATGCGGGGATGGAGCGTGTCATAGGAATGATAGATGTAGGGCACTTCTGCGCCGATCCGGTAATCCGGCACATTCATGGCCATGAACCTCGGGTAGTGGACAAACAACCAGCTCAAGGTATCGATCAGCAGCACGTCGTGTGGCTGCCACTGATCCAGCGTGAAGTAGTATGTCGCGAGCAGGTGCGGCAGGGAATCACCGGGTATGGCGTCATTCAAGCCGGCGCCGCCAAAGCGAAACCGCTGGAACTGATTGGACTCTTCCAGGGTCTGGACATACAGCCCCAGTACCACGTCGAAGCCGTCGACTACGAGTGGTGAACCGACTGCCGAGTCAAGCGTGAGGTAGTCATTTTCCCACTGGAATACGCAGTTGGCGCCTGAAACCGGGAAGTCATTGTAATCGTACAACTGAAGTTGCAGCGGCTGCGGCTGGTCGGCCACATAGGGTGGGGAGGCCCACCGGAAAAAGACATAGTCAGGATCCCCCGGGTCATTTGGATCCTGAGCAAACAGGGGTGGCAGGACAGTCAACAGGTGCGTACCGTTGTACAGCTTCCCGTCGACAGTTACCCGGATACTCCACAAACCGCTCGGCAGGTTGGTGGTCATCAGTTGCTGCACTACCAGCGTGTCGTCGTGCCGAACCAATACATCGGCGGTGTCACTGATCACCAGGGTGGTCTCGGGATGAACAAACTCTACAATCGGCTCGGTTGTTGAAGTGAAGTCGGTACCTGCCCCGATGATTGTGAACAAGTGCGGAATCGGGCCGTTGTGCTGACGTACCGTATCGGGAGACACCTCGACCAGCATGCCGCTCGTGTCCGGCTGGCCGAAGCGGACCGGTAAGTTCGTTTCCGGCCAGTAGCCGAGGTTATGCTGTGACACATACATGTGCTGACTGCCGGTGTCCCACTGCGAGGTATCGATTTCGAAGTGATCGCCCGGTTGCCAGTTGGTGGCGGTGAAGTAGTACGTAGCCCAGAGTCGTCGCGCCGAGGCATCCCCCGGCAGGCCCGGCCTCATGATCCGAAAGCCGCCGAACATGAATTGACGGTCGCTGTTGGTTGTCGCCAGGTCGGCATTCTTGTAGACAAAGGTGCCGCCGTCCAGATTCTCCCGGGCCAGCTCACTGACCACGGCCGAATCCATCTGGAGTTTGGGATTGTCCCACGTGAATCCGCCTGTTACGACTTTTATGACAGAATCGCTGAAGACCCACAGTTCGACTCTGAACTTGTCGCTCAGCGGATCGGCGGTTGGGACGTAGGTAATTTCAAGTGTGAGCGTATCCCGGATACCGGGATCGTTTGCATCCGACGCCTGACCACTGCTGCTGCCGACCAGGCAGAGCAGCGTCACGGCCGCCGTCGCCAGAAATCTCGACATACCCATTGCACATTCCTCCCCGTAAAGTCGGATCGATCACGTATGAACTATCCAGACTCGCCCTCGCTCGGGCTCATGGTATATCCGTTATTTTTCCTGCAGTAAGCGCCTTGTATTTCGGTACCGCGTTCGAGGGGAATTGAAGTATTGACGATGATGGTGCGCCTCTTGTTGAAAGCGCGGCATGCTGCCCCAGAAGTAATGGACTTTGGTCCGAACGCCGGTTCGCTTTGTTGACACCGTTAGAAAGATAGCCATTGATTGGCGACAAGTCAAGCCATGAAGACGACCCTGCGCCGCCTGTTGCCTGCCAAAAGCTCTAATTGACTGCCGGAAGCGCCGGCCGTACCATCCGTCCAGCAAACGAAAGGTCACCGTTGTCTGAACCTGAGAAAGTGCAACCGCGCCGTTCTGGTCGCGCCATCCTGATTGCTGTCGCCAAACTGGTCCTGGTGGCGGTGGTGGTCTATTTCGTGGTCCAGCGGTTTGCCGCCAACTGGGACGAACTGACCGCCTATTCCTGGCAGATACGTCCCCTCTGGCTGGCCTTCTCCATTATCGTACACGTCGTGGCGCTGGCCGGCATGGCGTTGGTCTGGTCGTTGATTATCAAGGGATTCGGGCATCGGCTGAGCCTCGCCCAGGCCTTCAAGATAGCCTATATCGCCAACCTTGGCCGCTACATTCCCGGCAAGATCTGGCCGGTCTTAGGCATGATGTACCTGGCGAAGAAAGTAGGCGTCAAGCAGGAAGAGGCCATGGCCTCCTGGGGGATCGCCCAGTTGTTCGCCATACCGTCGTCGCTCATCGTCGCAGTTGTCGCGGTGGCGCTTCATCCCACCATGATCACCGGTCAACTCGGCAGCCTGTTAACCACCGGCCTGTATCTGATTGCAGGTGTTATTGTCCTGTTGTCGCTGGCCATGGTCGTTCTGCCGAACCGTTCGCTGGCGCTGTTTAACGTTCTGCTCAAAGTCATCAAGCGGCCGCCAATTGTCTTTCGGCTGGGGGTGTCGACGGCCATTCAGATCTATATCGGCTATGCCATTTGCTGGGGGCTGTTCGGCGCCGGTTTCTGGCTGTTGTTGCGGGCGATCACGGCCGACCCGGCGACACCGTTCGCGGTCGGCGTCGGCGCTTTCGTCCTTGCCTACCAGATCGGCTACCTGGCAATTTTCGCGCCGGGCGGATTGGGAGTGCGGGAGTTTGTCCTGACCGCCATACTGACTCCCTACCTCGGCGGCATTGCAGTCGGAACGGCGGTGGCGGCGCGTATCTGGAATATGGTAGCGGAAATAATCGTCGCCCTGGTCGCCCTCGCCATACCGCTGGACCCTAACGAGCCTCAATCTCCATCGACAGATATCGGTGAATGACACCGGCAGTTCCACGTTCCACCACACCTTTCATCAGCGCGCTTCATACTCCTTAAACGATGGTATGCGGGCATAAAACAGCAATGAATATGAAGACAAAGAGTGAGACGGGCCGTGGCCTCATGGTTTTTCCTGACGCGTTGGCAGTCGATTGATGGTATGGATTGAAACCGTCATCGCTATCATGTAAGGAACGGATGTACGATTTTGGCGAATATGGGTCTGGCATCCGGGACAATCAACCGAAAGATGTCGCGGTGGCCCCGGTACCGGTTGCATCTTACGACGATCGGCAGATATATTAGTGTATGGTAAAGACGGGAACTTCACTCGATACCGGCAACGATGTCAACCTGAGCGAATTGGGCAACTGGCCGAACCTGCTCAGCCTGTCTCGTATCGCCCTGACACCGTTCATCGGCTGGTTGCTGGCGATCGACACCACCGATGCCACCCTCGGCTGCCTGGGGCTTCTGGTGCTTGCCGGAATCACCGACTTCCTCGACGGTTTTGTGGCGCGACGCACCGGCTATGACGGCAAACTGGGGAAGATGCTCGACCCCATCGCCGACAAGATCATGGTCGGCGTACTCATTATCCTGCTCATTCTTTATCGCGACTTCCCGATCTGGCTGGCAGTGGTGATCGTCGGTCGCGACCTGCTGATTCTTCTGTTCGGGATGTTGTTGCTCGGCGGCAAGCAGCGCGTGGTAGTACCGTCGAATATCCTCGGCAAGTACGCCTTTGCGGCCATCGCGGTCCTGCTGGCCAGCTACATCATTCGGTTCGAGTTCGGGATTACGATGATGACCGTTGTCTCGCTCGCCTTCATCGTGCTCTCGTCACTGTTGTATGCCCGTGGGTTTGTCGCGATCAAGGCAGGCAATCCGCCGGCTGATCTGCCGGACACGCCGGCCTTTCGGACAACACGCTATCTCGTGGTCATCGCACTGGTGGTGATGTTCCTGTACAAGTTCTATTTCTTTGTCTTTGCCGGGTGATGTTCGGATTCGGTGGCCGCTGCCCGGCCAGACCGCTGGAAATCTTCCGGCAGCGTCTTGGGGGTGATCAGGCGGGCGCCCCGATTCCACGTGACGTAATTCCAGGCCCATTGCACCAGCACGACAAGGCGGTTGTCGAATTCGACAACGTACATCAGGTGCACAAACAGCCAGGTGAACCAGGCCGCGAAACCCGACAGCTTGAGTGGTCCGAACACGCCGACCGCGCGGTGTCGACCAACCGTCGCCATTGTACCCTTGTCACGATACCGAAATGGCTTGGCTGACTTGCCGTTGAGCCGATCGAGGATACGCTGCGCGCAATACCGTCCCTGCTGCATCGCCACCGGGGCGAGGCCGGGGAGCGGTTCGCCGGTCTGGTGCGAGTAGTTGGCCATGTCGCCGATCACCATGATTTCCGGATGCCCCGGCAGGGAGCAGTCGGGTTCCACGACGATCCGTCGGGCGCGGTCGAGATGCTCTTCTATTCCGCGGGCCACCATACCCGACAGCGGTGAGGTGGCCACGCCGGCCGCCCACAAGACCGCCCGCGACGGCACCGTCCGGGTGCGACCATCCTGCGACAACTCCACCGAACGTTCGTCGACATTGGTAACCAGATATCCCAGCTCGAGGGTGACCCCAAGTTCCTCGAGGTAGCGTGCTGTCTTGGCCGACAGGCGGGTATCAAACGATGTCAGGGGCCGGTCATTGGGATCAACCAGCATGATCGTGGCATCGCCCGGCCGGATATTGCGGAAATCGTCCTTCATTGTCTTGTTGGCCATCTCGCCGATGGTTCCGGCCAGTTCGACACCGGTCGGTCCGCCACCGACGACCACGAAGGTCAGCCATTCGCGGCGACGCTCCGGGTCGGTTTCGCATTCGGCGGCTTCAAAGGCGAACAGGACTTTACGGCGAATCTCATGTGCGTCTTCCACCGACTTCAAGCCGGGCGCATGCGCCGACCAGTGTTCATTTCCAAAGTAGGAGTTGCCCGATCCGGCGGCGACAATCAGGCTGTCGTATTCGACAGTTGTGTCGCCGATGTATACGGTGCGGTCCGAGCGGTCGATGTCGGTTACTTCGCCCAACAGCACCGACGTGTTCTTGTACCTGCTGAGAATGCCGCGCAGAGGCGAGCAGATATCCCCGGCCGAGAGGCCGCTGGTTGCGACCTGGTACAGCAAAGGCTGGAACAGGTGGAAGTTTCGGCGATCGATCAAGATAACGTCGACCGGCTTGTTGCCTAAGCGCTTGGCGGCGTACAGGCCGCCGAAGCCGCCGCCGATGATGACTACCCGATGTCGCTGTGTTGTCCGGCTCAATAGTGGTCCCTTCTTGCGGTTGTACCGGCTAAACAGCGCAACATGGGCTGAAGTTCTCTGTGCGGGTGGCGGACGCTGTACCCGACTGAGCCGCCGGGTTAAAGGTTGTTGTCCCACAACAAGTTATTGCCTCACTGGTTCCTATGGGCCATTAGAAGCCAGATGCCCTTTCTTTTGGCGCAGACTTGTGTGGACGAGGAAGAGTACGGCATTTTCTGACTCCAGTGGTTCTCATGACTCAGAAAGCAGGGAAAACCCTGCTTGAAAGCAACTCCGATGATACCGGCGAACGCCTCGAACTTTTTTCATATTTGTCCAAAAAAGTCGAGCAGTGACTGACACGTTTTGACAGTGGTCCTGCTTATATTGCATTTGCGATTATTGCCTTATCAAACGTGTCTGGGGCGTTTCACCAGGTTAGCTCATCCAGTTCGCAGATACACAGTTGTTAACACTTGGACGAAATGGGAGGGGAAAGAATGATTACTTTGCATTCAATCTGCCGCAGGCCTGTACTCTGGGCTTGCCTTATTCTTCTAACGGTAGGGGGGGGGCACTGGCTTGCAGCGATGCCGTGGCGCAACAACGCGAGAAACAATCCTACCTTCCGGGTGTGGTGGAGATACGGGTCAGTAGAGATTTGGTTGACCTGCCATACCCGCTCATCAGCCTCAACTTCGATCCCGCTCAGGTAATTGACAAGGAAATGTTGGACAGCGCAACTCACTTTGATGGAGGGTTGTCTGCATATGAAGTGACACGCGCTTCACATTTCCGAACTCTCGAAGGATACTCTGGAACCAATTACCAGCTGATTTCTGCACGAAACGGCGAAAGTCAGGCGATTTCGCTCCCATCAGAGCAGTTCAACAGATCCTTGGCAGATTTGGGAGCGAGGTGGCCCTCCCCCGGAATAGTGGACACATCGAAAGGATAGGGTTATGTTCCTATCT